>JAPUER010000077.1:16894-35480 GCA_027492485.1 Betaproteobacteria bacterium | reverse complement strand
AGGCCGTGCCGTAGACGCGCGTCAGCATCTCGTTGCGATGGTCGCCGCGCCAGTAGGCGCCGGCCACCTTCATGAGCTTGAAGTGTTTCAGGCGCCCAGTCGCCGGCACGTGCGGCCCGCGGCAGAGGTCGGTGAACGCGCCCTCGGCGTAGAGCGACACATCCTCATTGGCCGGGATGCTGGCGATGATCTCGGCCTTGTACGCCTCGCCGATGCCCTTGAAGTAGGCAACGGCTTCGTCGCGCGGCAGCACCTTGCGTTCGACCTTCTCGTCCTTCCTGGCGAGTTCGCTCATCTTGGCCTCGATCTTCTGGAGGTCTTCGAGCGTGAACGGACGTTTGTACGAGAAGTCGTAATAGAAGCCGTCCTCGATCACCGGCCCGATCGTGACCTGGGCGTCCGGGTAGAGCTCTTTGACGGCATACGCCAGCAGGTGGGCCGTCGAGTGGCGGATCACCTCGACGCCGTCGGCATCCTTCTCGGTGACGATCGCGAGTTGGGCGTCCTTGTCGATGACGTAGGACGTATCGACGAGCTTGCCGTCGACCTTGCCGGCAATCGCCGCCTTGGCGAGGCCGGCGCCGATGCTGGCCGCAACCTCGGCGACGCTGACCGGTTTGTCGAACGGTCGCTTCGAGCCATCGGGGAGTTGCACTTGAATCATGACGAGTATCTTCCTCTCCGTCCGCCTTGGGTGAAGGGTTCGATGCTGACGATCAAACCCTTCGACTCCGCTACGCTGCGCTCAGGGCGAACGGGCTCTGGCGGCAGACATAAAAAAAGCAGCCGAAGCTGCTTTTCTTGTCATTTGGACACGTCAATGTGTCGCAGAAAGCCCTAGCTTCGGCGGTGGTTGAACCTTCCAAAAGTGCTAGTTCGCGGCATTCTTCGGCATCCCTTATATGTGAACAAGTGTGACGTGCTGGTGAATCTGGTAGAGACAATTGGATTCGAACCAACGACCCCCACCATGTCAAGGTGGTGCTCTAACCAACTGAGCTATGTCTCTGTAAGCTTTGAATTATAGCGCGAAATTCGCTACCCCGTCAGTGCCAGCACACCGGTCAATGCGCGTTTGGAAAATCGACCGGGAATGGCAGGCTGGCAAATTCGATCCCCTCGTCGCGTAGCGCGTCCGCAGTCTCACGATCGGTGCGACCGCGAATGCCGCGACGCTCCTTGTCGCCATAGTGCATCGCACGCGCCTCATCGGCAAAGCGATCGCCGACGTATTCAGTGTTGTCGCGTATATGCCGCGCGAAGCCGAGCATGGCCTCCTTCAGCTTCGCGTAGTCGATCTCGCCGTCGGACTTGGCCGGCGCGTCCACCGCCTCCGATTTCGTCTTCGGCGCTGCGCCGACGTTGATGCGCGGCGCGTGCAACTTGCGCTCCACGCGCTTCGATCCGCAAACCGGGCACTCAACGAGGTCACGGTCACGCTGATTTTCGAAATCGGCGGGCGAGGCGAACCATCCTTCAAACGGATGCCGATGTTCGCAGGCGAGGTTGTAGACGATCACGATATGAAAAGACCCGACAATCAGCGCAATTGGCCGTTGCCGACTTTACCTCAAGTCAGTAACGCACCTGACCGTTGCGATCGAGAACGGTCAGTTCGACAAATTTCGATGCGCTGTGATTGTCCGGCGCAAAAAACACCGGAAAGCCACCCAGATTCACGTCCCGCATGCCCTCGATCGCGCGCACCAGCGCTTCGCGCGAGACGTCGCCGCCTCGCTTCAGCGCTTCTACCATTATGCGGGCGGCGATGAATCCCTCAAGGCTGGTGTATGAAAGTTCGGCCCCCCTCGCCTTGATCATGCGCTGGTACTCGATAACCCAAGGGTACTTCTCGCCCCAGGGCGACGGCACCACCTGCGAGATCATCACGCCGCTGCCGGTCGCGCCAAGCGCTTTTGCCAATGCCTTGGTGCCCACGAACGACACATTGGCGTAGCGCGCCATCAGCCCCTTTGCCTTGGTCTGCTTGATGAACTCGGCGCAGGAGCCGTAGGTGCTGACCATCACGATCGCCTCGGGCTTCGCCGCCAGCATCCGCTCGACGGCGGTACTCACATCGTTGCTGTTGCGCTCAACCGTGGCTTTGGCAAACACCGTCATCTTGCGCGCCGCGAGCGCCTTTTCCACACCGGCCAGACCGGCCTGTCCGTACGCGTCGTTCTGGTGAAACACGGCAATTTTGGTCAGCCCTTCGGCGACCAGTTGCTTGACGATCAATTCGGTTTCGTCGAAATAGCTGGCACGGACGTTGAACACATAGCGGTTGAACGGCACGCGCAGCAACTCGGCACCGGTGAATGCCCCGAAAAACGGTACCTTGGCGCTGCTCGCCAGCGGTACCGACGCCGCGCTGGTAGGCGTGCCGACGTAGCCGAACAGCGCGTGGACGTCATCGTTGATGAAGCGCCGGGTATTCGCCTCGGCGCGACTTGGCTCATAGCCGTCGTCGAGGGTTCTCAGCACGATCTTGCGCCCCCGGATGCCGCCCGTCGCATTGACCGATTCGAAGTACATCTGGGCGCCGAGTTGCATCTCACGCCCAAGTTCGGCCGCCGGCCCGCTCAACGCGACCGATTGACCCAGCACGATGTCCTGCGCGAAGGCGCCGGAAGGCGGCCCCGACAAACCCGCCACCGCAAAGACAATGGCGGCCAAGGTTCGCCAGCGCGCAGCACGCGCACTGACGGTTGCAACCGGTGGGGACGAGCGGCCGACGCGCGTCGACGCCGGATGCAATCGCAGCAGGGAGGAATCACGCATTTGCACAGCTACTTTTTTTGACGACCGACCTCAACCACCACCGGCTTGAGGTAATCGTGCATCGAAAGCCCGTGCAACGGTTCAAATCTCGGCAGTAGCCACTGACGCCGACATTACCATAGCGCTCGACCGTATCTGTTTATTCTGGCCCGGCGCTCACCTCGGTAGCGAACAGCCGAATATCAGTAGCGAACCTCGCCACTCTTGCTCAACACGGTCATTTCGACGAACTTCGACGCGTTGTGGTTGTCGGCCGCAAAGGCCGCGGTGAACCCGCCAAGATCGATGCGCAGATTCTCAAGCGCCTTGATCAGCGCCTCGCGCGACGCATCGCCGCCCCGGCGCAATGCCTCGACCAACACTTTCGCCGCAATGTAGCCTTCCAAGCTGGTGTACGACCAATCGTTGGCACCCGCCGCCTTCATCGCTTTCTGGTATTCGGCGACGATCGGGAACTTGTTCGCGGTCGGTGGCGGCACGACCTGCGAAATCATGACGCCGTCGGCCGCCGGCCCCAGCGCCTTGGCCAGCGCGCGGGTTCCGACGAAACTCACATTGACGAACTGCGCGACCAGATGCTTTGCCTTGGCCTGCTTGATGAACTCTGCGCAGGACGCATAGGCACCGATCATGACCACCACCTCCGGCCTGGCCGCCAACATGGTGGCGACCGCCGCCGTAACGTCCGACGAGTTGCGTTCGACGGTCGCCTTCGCAGCTACCTGCAGATTGCGCTTTGCCAGTGCGCGTTCGACACCGGCCAGTCCGGCCAGCCCATAGGAATCGTTCTGGTAGAAAACGGCTACTTTGGTGATACCGCCCTGCACCATCTGGCGGACAATCGCCTCGGTTTCGTCGAAATAGCTGGCACGCACGTTGAACACGTAGCGGCTGAGCGGGTTGCGCAACAGTTCGGCGCCGGTAAAGGCGCCGAAGAACGGCACTTTTGCCTTGATCGCAAGCGGAATCGATGCGGCGCTGGTCGGCGTACCGACGTAGCCAAACAGCGCCAGCACCTCACCGTCTTCCACGAATTGGCGGGTATTCGCCTCGGCGCGCGGCGGCTCATAGCCATCGTCGAGCGTCTTCAGCACAATTTTCTTGCCGCGGACGCCGCCCGCTGCGTTGACGGCGTCAAAATACACCCTGGCGCCAAGCTGCATTTCTTTGCCCAGTTCCTGCGCCGGCCCGGTTAGCGCAGCCGATTGCCCGAGCACGATCTCCTGCGCGAACGCCGGAAATGCAGCGACGGTCACGGCAAACGAAACCGCCATCAAGGCAATCATTCTGCGACGCATCACGCTATCTCCTGTACTTGCTGGGTATGCCCGGTCGATGTGGGCTTGGTATAACCCCAAAGATAGCAGGGATTGCTTGCAAGGCATGACAACGTGTTTGTTTTTGCATGCAATACTGACGCCACCTCGCCTCCGTAGCGGTGCCGGTTGCTCGCGCGGACCCGATCGGCTTGCGTACACCGCGGCGCAAAGCGCGACAAGACGCGCGACGACCGCGAACGGCGTTGACGGCAACTCGCCGCCGGTTACACCGTCAGCCGCGCTTCACCGGGCGGGAAGGCGAGATGAACCGACTCGCCGACGGGCAGCGCCAGTTTTTCATGCGGCAAAAACACGAAAAGCTCGCCGGCCGAGGTATCGGCGACCACCTCGACCCCTTTGCCGATAAACGAGGATTTACGGATCACCGCCGACAGCGACGGTTGCCCAGCGGCGTCCTTCGTGACGGTGAACACGTCGGGTCGCAACGCGACGGTCGCAGCGCCAACGGACGCCGACGCGCCGGCATCCGCCGCCATTTCGAAACGGGCGTCACCCAGCTCGACGGTGGCGCGTCCGTTCTCGACGGCGGTCACCGTCGCCGGCAGCACATTCGCCTCCGACAGGAAATCAGCCACAAACGAGGTGCGCGGCGCAAAGAAAAGCTGATTCGGCGTGCCCATCTCGGTGATGATGCCCCTGCCCATCACGATGATCTGGTCGGACACGGCCATGGCTTCTTCGCGGTCGTGCGTCACATACACGCAAGTGAGTTTCAGGCGTTGCTGCAGTTCGCGAATTTCCTCGCGCACGTGCCGGCGCAGCTTGGTGTCGAGGTTCGACAGCGGCTCGTCGAACAGCAGCACCGCCGGCTCCAGCACCAACGCACGGGCGATTGCCACCCGCTGCTGCTGCCCGCCGGAAAGCTCCGATGGCAGCCGGCGCTCGAAGCCGGTGAGTCCCAGCAGCTTGATGGCGTCATTCGCCCGCGCCTCGGCATCGGGTTTTTTCATGCCCTGCACGGTGAGGCCGTAGCAAACGTTCTCCATCACGCTCATGTGCGGGAACAGTGCGTAGCTCTGGAACACCAGCGACACGTTGCGCTGCGCGGCGGATTGCGAGGTGACGTCCTTGCCGCCCAGCAGAATCTGGCCGGCGGTCGGCAATTCGAGGCCGGCGATCATGCGCAGAATGGTCGTCTTGCCGCAGCCGGACGGCCCCAGCATGGTGACCAGCTCGCCGTCGTCGACGCGGAACGATACGCCCTTGACGGCGGGCTCGCCGGTGCCGTAATCCTTGACGACGTTGATGAACTCAAGGGTGCCCTTGGTGGCCGCCGGCAATGCGTTTTTTTCGTTGTTTGCAGTCATGATCTATTCCGAAATTCGACAGGTTCTGATTGCGGCGGGCACTAGCCGCCCACCGCCACCGGCGACATCGGCGCACCGTGGTGCGCGGCGGTGCGACGCCCGAGTTTTCGCGAGCCAACGGCCCACTGCACAAGCACGATGGCGGCGACCATGATCAGGATCAGCACCGCGCAATAGGCGATCGCCACACCGTAGTCGCCATTGACCACGCGACCGATGATGTAGGTGGTTGCCACCTCGGTGTCGCCCGACACCAGGAACACGATGGCGCTGACCGTGGTCATCGAACGCACGAAGCCGTAGATCAGCGCGCCGACCACGGCAGGCTTCAGCAGCGGCAGCAGCACCCGCTTGAAGGTGGTGGCGCCGTTGGCGCCCAGCGTGGTGCTCGCCTCGTCGAGCGATTTGTCGAGCTGCGACAGCGCCGCGATGCCACCGCGCACGCCCACCGGCAGATTGCGGAACACGAAGCAGAGCACGATGATGAGGCCGGTGCCGGTGATCTCGATCGGCGGCACGTTGAAGGCGAAGATGTAGGCGACGCCGATCACGGTGCCAGGAATCGCGAACGACAGGAGGGTCAGGAACTCGAACGCGCGCTGCCCCTTGAATGTGGTGCGCGCGATCAGGTAAGCCGACAGGATACCGATGATCGCGGTGATCGGCGCAGCGGCAAGCGCGAACTGCAGGGTGTTGAGCAGCGAATGCCAGGCGGCGCCGGTGAACAGCCAGCCGTTCGGCCCCTGATCGACCGAAAACGCTTTGATGAAGTGATCGAGCGTGAACGTATGGTCGCGTCCCCACACCTTGACGAAAGCGCCGAAGATGCTCATGCCATACAGCACCACGGTGAGCAGCAGCCACGGCACCCCGACACCAATGGCGGTGCGGCGCACGCCATCGGGCAGCGGGCTCGGCAAGCCGGTATCGCCTTTGCCGGAGACGGTGACGAAGCTCTTCTTCGCGGTGGCCTTGCGTTGCAGCCAGAAGGCGAACAGCGCGAAGGCCAGCAGAATCATCGAATACACCGCCGCCTTGCCCTGATCGAGCTGGGCGCCGACGATGGCGAAGTAGATTTCGGTCGCCATCACGCCGAAATTGCCACCCAGCACCACCGGGTTGCCGAAGTCGGCAATCGATTCGATGAACCCCACCAGGAAGGCATTGGCCAGCCCCGGCGCCATCAGCGGCAGCGTCACCGTGCGGAAGGTCTGCCAGCGCGTGGCGTGCAGCGTCTGGCTGGCCTCTTCCAGCGTCGGGCTGACGCCTTCGACGACACCGATCAGCACCAAGAATGCGACTGGCGTAAAGGCGAACAACTGCGCCAGCAGCACGCCGGGCAGGCCGTAGATCCAGCGCGTTTGCGGGATGTTGAATGCCCATTCGAGGAACTGGTTGATCACGCCGGAACGCCCGAACAGCATGATCAGCGACAGCCCGACCACGAACGGCGGCGTGATGATGGGCAGCACCGTCAGCAGGCGCAGCACGCGCTTGCCGCGGAAGCTCGAACGGGTCACGATCAGCGCCAGCATCAAGCCAAGGAAGGTGGTTCCGGTTGCACAAAGCAAGGCCAGCCAGAGCGTGTTCCATGCCACGCCGCAACCGCTGCCGCCCCACAGGCAGGCGGGGGTCAGGTTCCACAGCTTGCGTTGCGCAAAACGCTCCCAGAGGGCCGCGATCGACAGCGCGCGGTCCTGATCGACGAAACCTTCGTAGAGCACCCGCGCCACCGGGAAGAAGACGAACATCACCACCATCACCACGATACACAGCAGCGCCGAGGCGACGAAGCGGTCGCCGCGGAAGTAGCCCATCGACGCGATGCCGTCGGCGCAGATCAGCACGAACCCGAACGCCACCAGCAGCGCGCCGGCGCCCATACCGTACTGTCCGCCCGGCAGCGGCGGCAGCAGCGCCGCCAGCCACTCGAACCCGTAGCCACGCGGTCCGATCGCGAAGCCTTGCGCGATGACGTAAAGGCCGCCCGCCGCGCCGACCAGCATCACGGCGCGTGCCCACGAATGCAGCGCCCCCTCCGCTGCGGTGGCAGCGTTGACCGGGCGGGCATACAGCCCCACCGTGGCGAGCAGCAGCGCGGGCAGCGCAATCAGCCAGACCTTGCCGTGACTGGCGATTTGCCACAGTGCCGGCGCCTGGTCCTTGCCGTCGAAATGACGCAGCCATTTGAAGGCAAAGAAACTGTCCTGCAGCGCGTACCACGGCACGAGCGTGAGCCCGGCAGCGACCAGCAGCAAGGCGATGATGCGGTAACCCGTCATTGAATGCGTTCCCCTCTCCCGTGATCCCGACCAGCCAGTGCGCAGCTGCCAGTGGCACCAGCGCATGCTGCATCGCGTAGGCGCCTGTAGGCCCTCAGACTTGCGCGAATCTTGCGGAGTGTAGCCAAGGCGTCGGCCAAATCGCGTCGGCATGTTCAGGGTTCGCTCCATTTTTGCGTCGGATAGCGCGCGGCAATACACTCGACGCCGTGGTCAAAACCGCGAATCCGCACCGTCGTTCAACCTGCATCGCGTTGCTGCTCGGCATGACGCGGCGATGCGTGGTGCCGTCGGCAATGCAATTGGTGAAACCACGACAGCCACGCCGGCACCGCTTCGCCTAGTCTTACGCCTTTCGCAGCACCACCGGATGTCGCATCATCATTCCGTTTTCGACACGCTGCACAGCCACACCCGAGCGCTGTCGGTTGCGCTTGGCTATCGCGATCGGCCGACGATGTTGCATTCCGAACGCGTGCTTGGGATCGCGCACGCGATCGGACTTCGCTGCGGGCTGACGCTGGCAGAGCTGGGTGCGCTGCGGGTGGCGGCGACGTTTCACGATGTCGGCAAGATCGGCATCCCCGATCACATCCTGCACAAACCCGGTCGACTCGATGCCGGCGAGCGCGATCACATGCGGCAGCACTCGGAGATCGGCGAAAAGATCGTCGCTGCGACCGGGCTGCCCGGCGCCGACATCGCTGCACAGATCATCCGCCACCATCATGAGCGCTTTGATGGCGGCGGCTATCCGGATGGCATCGCCGGCGAAAGCATCCCGATCTGCTCGCGCATCATCAGCATCGCCGACAGCTATGACGCGATGGGCGCGGCGCGAAGCTACCAGCACGCGCGGTCGCACAGCGAGATCATGGCCATTCTCGAGGAAGAAAGCGGCGCCAAGCATGACCCGGCGGTGTTCCGCGTGTTTTGCGAGCTGGTCGCCAGCAATCCGCAGCGCATCGGCTGACATCTTTTGTGCTGAAAGCCCATTGCTACTGGGCTACAAGCGTGGTTTTTCCGAAAGTCGACTTTTGCATTAATTGGCCACCAAGCTCAATGCAATCAACGCTTTGACCAAAAAGCCATAGCGTGCGACGCAGCGCTAGACGACGATCCGTTGTCCCTCGAAACCGGTGAACTCGAAGCTCTTCAGCCAGCCTTGTTGCCCCTCGAGCGATTTCGCCTTCTCTGCCCGCAGCCATTCGACGGCCACGCTTTCGCCCAGCAGCAAGCCCTGCCAGGCGTCGCTGCGCCAATGGATACCGGCGAAGTTGCGGCCCATTGCCACCGCGGTCGCCAGCTTGTTCAGCTCGGCGCCAACGGTCGGCGCCGGCAGATTGGCGTCGAAGCCCTGCCAGTCCTTGCCGTCGCGCGTCGGCTGCAGCGGAAAGCGCAGTTTGCGCCGTTCGTCGAACAGCGCTTTCAGCGCCGTCACGCAGGCGCCGGCCACCGTCGCATGCCCCGACGGATACGCCGGATGCGGCGGGCAGCCCTCGGGATAAGCCTGCGGCAGCAAGGCGGAGCCGTGCTTCGCGCGCACCCGCTGCACCGCGTCGGACTTGACGATCAGCGGGTGCACGCCGCTGTTCTCGCCGCGCGCCGCGCGATCCACCAGCGCACCGTACTCCTCCGGTCGCAACGCACGATGGCGCAGCCATTTCTCCTGCCAGCAGGCCTTGAACGCCAGATCGCAAAGCACGCCCATCGCGTTCTGCGCATAGCCGGAGCCGAACTGCACGAAGCCGTTCATCGCCCGCGACGTCTTGTACGGGTTGCTCGGCGGCCACGCCTCGCGCGGGCGATGCGGATTGGCCAGCAGGATGGCGACGGTATTGATCGCCGCCTGATTGCAGAAGTCCCAGTGCACGTATTCCGAGACATCGCGCCCGGAGCGCAGATAGTAGAGATCGGCATAGTGGTTCTGGATGCCCGGAGGCCATTCGCCACTGGCCACTTTCAGGTATTCGTCCCAGCGGGTCATGAAATCCGCACCACGGAACGCCACGCGATACTGCTGCCACTGATTCTGTGCGCCATAAGGGATCGGCATCCACAGGAACTGCGAAATCCAGTAGCCGTCGGCCTCGCCCGGCAAGCCGAGACGGAACAAGGTCTGCGGCGTGACGCTGGCGTAGAGCTTCGTCTTGCGCAGTTCGGCCACGGCATCGCGCACCAGACTGCTGCGGTCGTAATCCCACAACGGCACGTCGCGCAGCAGCGCCATCCAGTACAGCTCCAGCGCCTCCTCGGCCAGCCGCTCGGAGCCGAGCTCGGGGAACGGCGGCAGCTTGACGACCGCGGCGGCCACCGGCTCCTTGTCCCACACGTAGGCCGCCAGCGGATTGACCAGACGGATTTCGTTGTCGACCGGCAGCCGCTCCCAGTCGGCCACGCGGCCGCTGACGGTGGCCGCCTCGAAAGCGTCCAGCGCCGCCGCCGGCACCGCCCCGGTGGCGTCGTGGCGCAGCGTCTTGGCGAACGACGCGGCCCCCTTCGCGCGGTAGGTTGCCGCCGCTGCCGTCGCCGTTGCCGGCGCCTGCGCCTGCGCCACGCCGCCGCCTGCAAGCAGACCGCCGGCGGCTGCCTTCAGCACGTGGCGCCGGCGACGATCGACCGGCGCCGACACGTCGGACTCGGGTGCAGCTACAGGTTGCTTGATTGGCGTTGGCGTTGACATGACGGCTCGTCCACTGAACTGACGTGCCGATTGTAAGAACTTGCGGGCGGGCGCGTCAGGCGCCCGGCAACACCCGCGCCAGCGCCTCGAAATACCCCGGAAACGTCTTATTCACGCAGGCCGGATCGTTGATGCGCAACGCAACGCCGCGCGGCCCGAGGCTCGCCAGCGAGAAACACATCGCCATGCGGTGATCGTCGTAGGTGTCGATCGCGGCGCCGGCGGTCAACGCCGGCGGCGGCGTGACGGCAATCCAGTCCGGCCCCTCATCGACGCCGGCGCCGAGTTTGCGCAACTCGGTCGCCATCGCCGCGATGCGATCGGTCTCTTTCACCCGCCAGCTGCCGATATTGGTGAGTCGTGTCGTGCCCTCGGCGAACAGCGCGACGACCGCCAGCGTCATGGCGGCATCGGGGATGTGGTTCATGTCGGCGTCGATCGCACGCAGACGGCCATCTGGCGGGGCCGCGGCGACGATGGCGTGATCCTCGAACCCGATTTGCGCGCCGAACTTCGCCAGCGCAGCGGCAAACTGAACGTCCCCCTGCAACGCATTGCGACCGACGCCCTCGACGCGCACCGGGCCACCGGCGATGGCACCGGCGGCGAGAAAGTACGACGCCGACGATGCATCGCCCTCGACCGCATAACTGCCCGGCGAAACGTAACGCGCCGCGTCGCCGCCCGGCACCGTGAAGCGCTGCCAGCCGTCGCGCGTCACCGCGACGCCGAAGCGGCGCATCATCGCCAGCGTGATTTCGATGTAGGGCTTCGAGATCAGTTCGCCGACGACTTCGATGCTCGCCGCCTGACCGCTGCGCGCTGTGACCAGCGGCAACGCCAGCAGCAGCCCGGTCAGGAACTGCGACGAGGCATCGCCGCGAATCGGAATCGGCCGCCCAATGGCAATGGCGCCGCCGTGAATGGTCAGCGGCGGAAAGCCGGGATTGCCGGTGTAATCGATCGCGGCGCCGATTTCGCGCAGCGCATCGACCAAATCGCCAATCGGTCGCTCGCGCATGCGCGGCACGCCATCGACGCGATAGCTGGCGCCGGGTCGCGCCGCCAGCGCCAGCGTGGCGACCAGGCTGCGCGTCGCGGTGCCGGCGTTGCCGACAAAGAGATCGGCATCGGCGGTCGCAAACGCGCCGCTGCAGCCGTCGACGTCGATCTCACCGCTCGCCGACAACGCGCCGCAAGCGACACCCAGCCGCGCCAGCGCGTCGCGCATCACGCGGGTGTCGTCGGAATCGAGCAAGCCGCTCAGCCGCGTCCTGCCCTGCGCCAGCGCCGCCAGCAGCAGCGCACGGTTGGAGATGCTCTTGGAGCCTGGCAACTGGACGGTGCCGCAGGCAAGCGAATGGTGGTCGAGATTGAGCGACTGCATGCCGCCATTGTAGGCAGCGGTCGGCGACGCAATGGCTACCAGAACCAGCCAGTGACGGCATTCACTCCCGCAACGGCGATCAGCAGCACCACCACCACGACACCGATCGCCATCGCCGGCGAGGCCGCCGCCAGCGCACCGAATGCTTCCGCGACCGCGGCCAGCAGACCAGCGCTGGCCTCGGCGGCGGGCACGATCTCCTCCGCTTCGACCGCCGTCGCCCCCAGCTCGGCCAGCGCTTCCTCCGACAGTACGACGCCGTCTTCGATGATCCCGAGCAGACCGCCGGCGCCGGCCAGCGGCAGCCAGGCGGGATCGTTCATGGCCGCGACCGCCGCCGCCAGCAACGAGGCCCAGACCGCCGCATTGACCCGCGACGCCCGACCCTTGACACCGGCCACGGCCAGCGCCGAACGCATGTCGGCCGGCTTTAGTTGCCGCATGGCGTTTTTGGCCTTGTCGGATTTGGCGATGCCGGCGAACGCCTGTTTGACCGCCTTGCCGCGCCCCGCTGCATTCCTGGCCGAGGCAAATTGCGCGGCCGAACCAAGCATTTCGCCGCTCAGCACGCGTGCGATTCGCGCCAGGGCGGGCGTGATCTGCACCTTGCCGCCGGTGGCGCGCACATAGTCGTTGAGCGAACGTCCGTGCAGCGGGCCGCGGCCAACCTGCCTGGGGATGCTGTGGATGGATTGCATGGTGAATCTCCGGTATGTGCTGATGTCTTATCGCAGTAGACGCGACCGTCACGGCCGACGCGACAGTATGATCCGCAGCGTAGTGGCTTAGGGAAGTTACAGAGGGTTACGCGGCGGCGCTACTCCTCCTGCCCGCCGCTGCCGAGCCGCGGCATCGGCTCGCCATGCTCGATATGGCGCTGCCAGGCGCGGCGCGCGCTCGCCGCACGGGCGTAGACGCGCTCGATGGCGAGGATGTCCTCGCCGCTGGCCTTTGCCAGCCAGCGATCGAAATCGTCCAGGCGCCGGCGATAGGCGCTGAGTTGCTCGCGCAGCGCACCGCGATTGGCGACACTGATGTCGCGCCACATCTCGGGCGAGCCGGCGGCGATGCGGGTGAAATCGCGGAAGCCGCTGGCGGCGTAGTTGAAGTATTGATCGGCGTGCGGCATGCCAGCCAGCATGTCGACCAGCGCAAAGGCCAGCAGATGCGGCAGGTGGCTCACCGCGGCGAACACGTCGTCATGCTCGGCGGCGCTCATGCGATGGATGATCGCGCCAGTCGTCTGCCACATGCTGGCCACCCGTTGCACGGCATCGGCGTGGGTTTCGGCGCCGGCACAGATGACCACCTTGCGCGACTCGTAAAGCGTCGGGAACGCGGCCGCCGCGCCGGTGTGCTCGGTGCCGGCAATCGGGTGCGCCGGCACAAACTGGTTGAAGCGTGAGCCGAGTGCCGCGCGCGCCGCCGCGATCACGTCCTGTTTGGTGCTGCCGCCATCGGTCACCACGGCATGTGGCCCCAGGCGCGACGACAGCAGCGCAAAGATCACCGGCATCTGCGCCACCGGCGTCGCCACAAAAATGACGTCCGCCTTCGCCGCCTGCTCCACCGTCGCGGTGGCATCGATCACGCCCAGGCGCAGCGCTTCGTCGAGATTGGCCTGCGAGCGGCCGACGCCGATCACCCGGCCGACCGCCCGCTTCGCCTTGAGCGCCAGCGCCAGCGAGCCGCCGATGAGGCCGACGCCGATGACGGCGAGCGTTTCGATGCGTTCCATGCGATGCGCCGTCGACCGACTAAACCACCGCCGCCGGATAGCTGCCGACGACCTTGAAGTAGCTGGACTGCGCTTTGACGTCGGCCAGCGCGGCGGCGACCTTGGCGTCGCTGGTGTGGCCTTCGATGTCGAGGAAGAAGAAATACTCCCACAGCCGGTCCGGCGACGGGCGCGACTCCAGATGCGTCATCGACACGCCGTGGCGCTTGAGCGGCTCGATCAGATCGACCACCGCGCCCGGCCGGTTCGGCGCCGACAGGATCAGGCTGGTCTTGTCGCGGCCGGACGCGGCAACGTCCTGTTTGCCGAGCACCCAGAAGCGCGTGGTGTTGTTCGGCGAATCCTCGATGTTGCGGAACAGGATCGGCACGCTGTAGCGGGTGGCCGCCATTTCGCCGGCGATTGCCGCGGTGCCCGGCGTGACCGAGGCTAGCCGCGCCGCCTCGCCATTGCTGGCGACGGCGACGCGCTCGGCATTCGGCAGATGACGGCCAAGCCAGCCGGCCGTCTGTGCCAGCGACTGCGCATGCGAAAACACCCGCTTAATGGCGTTGAGGTCGGTTTCCACCGACATCAGGTTCTGCTGGACGCGGAAGTCGATCTCGGCGCAGACCTTGAGCGGCGACGAGATGGAGAGATCCAGCGTGCGCGCGACAAAGCCCTCGGTCGAATTCACCACCGGCACCACGGCGTAGTTCGCGGTGCCGGCTTCGACCTGGCGGAACACCTCGTCGATGGTCGGGCACGGCTCGAAGGTCGGCGCAGTACCGAAATGCTTGGCGGCGGCGGCATGGCTGAAGGTGCCTTCCGGCCCCAGAAACGCGATCACCAGCGGCTGCTCCAGCGCCATGCAGTTGCTGATGACTTCGCGGAAGATGCGCGCCACGGCGTCGCTCGACAGCGGGCCGGCGTTGGCCGCCTGCATGCGGCGCAGGATCATCGCCTCGCGCTCGGGACGATACAACGGCGAGCCGGGCTCCTTGACGTGCCCGACCTCGCGCGCAATGGCGGCGCGCTCGCTGACCAGTTGCAGCACCTGATCGTCGATGCTGTCGATTTTTTTTCGGAGTTCGGAGAGGTCGGGCATGGGGGGAAACAAGGACGAAAGACGAATGACGAGTGACGAAACCGGGTGCAATCAGCGCAGGAATATCCAGGTTATGGCGGGTCTCCTTGATCGGCGAACCGGGGGTGACGGGATCGAGAAATCGAACAGCATTTCGTCATTCGTCCTTCGTCATTCGTCCTGCGAAGCCCTACCTTCCTTCGTCCTGTGACGCGCTACCGCGTCGCCTCAAATTCTCGCACGGCGGCCACCAGCGCTTCGACGCCGGCGAGCGGCATCGCGTTGTAGATCGAGGCCCGCATGCCGCCGCGCACGCGATGACCTTTCAGCGCTTGCAGGCCGCGCGCCGCGCAGAATTCGACGAAGGCGGCGTCGGTGTCGGCGTTACCGGAATCGAACACCACATTCATGCGCGAACGGTCCGCGGCCACCACCGGCGCCGTGAACAGCGTGCTTGCGTCCAGCGCGCCGTAGAGCAGGCGCGAGCGCGCGATGGCGCGGCGCTCCATCTCGGGCAGACCGCCCTGCGCCTTGATCCATTTCAGCGTCAGCGCGGTGACGTAGATGGCGAACACCGGCGGCGTGTTGAACAGCGATTTGTGCTTCGCCATGTGGGCGTAGTGCCAGACCGACGGAATGTCGGGCGACGCGCGGTCGAGCAGATCGTCGCGCACGATGACGATGGTGACGCCCGCGGGGCCGACGTTCTTCTGCGCGCCGGCGTAGATCAGCCCGCAGGCCGAGACGTCCATCGGCCTTGACAGGAAGTGCGACGAGGCGTCGATCACCAGCGGCGCCGGCAGCTCGCGCGGCAGCGTGTGCATCTCGTTGCCGTAGACCGTTTCGTTGCTGCATGCGTAGATATAGCTTGGCGGCTTGAACGCAGATTCCATAACGGTTGGAGCGCTATTTTCTGTCCAAGTCGACTTCCATTCATTTCGACCCGGAATTCTTGTGTAGCCTACGTTTTCGCTAGAAGCCAATACATTCACGGCGCCGAACTTCGACGCTTCGCCGACGGCACTGTTCGACCAGCCGCCGCTGACCAGATAGTCCCCCGTGTCGCCCGGCCGCAGCAGATTCATCGGCACACAGGCAAATTGCCCCCAGGCGCCGCCCTGCATGAACAGCACGCGGTAGTTCGCCGGAATCGCCAGCAGATCGCGCAGATCCTGCTCGGCTCCGGCGATCAGCTCCTCGAAGGCGCGGCTGCGGTGCGACACCTCCATCACGCTGGCGCCCTGCCCAACGCCGCGCCAGTGCCACTCCGGCAAATCGGCGCGTATCTGGTCGAGGACTTCCGGCGGCAGCATCGCCGGGCCGGGGGAGAAGTTGTAAGGCAGGCTCATGGTGGTCGTCGCTTGAACAACCGCTATTCCATCATGGATGGACCGGAACGGCGCGACGGCGTGACCGGATGCCCGTTTGTAGGAGCGGCTCGCCGCGACCGACGGGTCGCTGGCGCAACCTAGGTCGCGGCAAGCCGCTCCTACCGGGCGCTCACACGGGCCCGGCGCGAACTACACGCCGAACCGCGCCAACTGGCGCCGCAGGCGGGCGACTTCTTCCAACAGATCGGTGGTCAGGGCCGCCAGTTGCGGGTCGGCATCGAAGGTCTGCTCGAAGTGCACGATGTGGCGTGCGCGGTGCAGCGTAGCGCTGGCGAAACGCCATTCGGCGATGCCGCTGCCGGCGGCCGGCTGCAGCACGCCGGCTTCGACGTGCGCGAGCACCCAGTCGGGCGTCATGCCGCAGCCGCGGGCCAGCTCGTGCGCGCTGAGCGCCGCCTCGTCGAGCAATTCGATCAGATGGTCGGGAACGGTGACGAAAGTCATGGCGAGAATCTCCGCGGTTCAGGCGCGACGCGGGTCGAAGCCCGGATAGGCCGCCGCCAGCGCGGCCCAGGCCGCTTTTTGTTCGGGGGTGACCGCGCCCGGCATGGCGATCTGCAATTCGAGGTAAAGATCGCCCGCCGTGGCGCCGGACGGGATGCCACGGCCCTTCAGACGCAGCTTGGTGCCGGCGCCGGAGCCAGCCGGCACATTGACGGCGAGCGTACTGCCGTCGGGCGTTTCGACGTTGACGCTGCCGCCGAGCGCGGCTTCCCACGGCGTCACGTGCAGCCGTTGGGTGACGTCGCGGCCATCGACCGTCCAGCGGGCGTCGGGACGGAAATGCACCTCCAGAAACAGGTCGCCTGCCGCGCCGCCGTTGAAACCGGGGCTACCCTGCCCGGCCAGCCGGATCAACTGGCCCTCGGTCACGCCTTTCGGGATGTTGACCTGCAGGGTGCGTTCTTCCGGCACCACGCGGCCCTGCTCGTCGAGCCGCGCACCGCGCAGACCGATGCCGCGTTCGGCGCCGCGATAGGCATCCAGCAGCCCAAGCTCGATGCGGGCATGATGATCCTCGCCGCGCTGCGGACCGCCGCCGGCCCCGGCATTGCCACCGGCGTGCGCCCCGCGCGCCCCGCCCTGACCGAACATTTGTTCGAAGAATTCGCTGAAATCGCGTTCGTTGCCGCCGCGCGAACGGAATTGCGCACCACCCGCCGATTGGCCGGAATCGGCCCATTCGTAGCCGGTGTTCCAGCCCGGCGGCGGCCGCACGTCGTCGCCGCTGCGCGCTCCCTGCGCCCAGGCCTGGGCGCCGACGGTATCGTAGGCGGCACGTTTCTCCGGGTCGGAGAGCACGGTGTTGGCTTCGTTCACGTCCGACATGCGCTGCGCAGCGTCCGGCTCCTTGCTGACATCCGGGTGGTACTTGCGCGCGAGCTTGCGAAACGCGGTCTTGATGTCGTCCTGGCTGGCGCTTTTGTCGACGCCGAGGATCTTGTAATAGTCTTTGAACTCCATGCGGGCAATCAGGCTGGGCCGCGCGGTCAAGCCACGGCGGGTTGGTTTGTTCGCAATATGCGGTCAAACGGTGTCTTTTGCAATCGCGGCACCGCAATCATGGCGCGATCGGGTGTCACGGCGCGGCGGCCAGCAGTTGCGCGACGGCAGCGACCGCCGGTACCTGGCCGCGACCGCCGACGCTGGCCACATAGCCCTCGCCGGTAATGCCGACCAGCCCCGGTTCGTGGTCGCAGTAAATGCCGACGGTGGCGACGCCAAACGCGGCGGCGATGTGGCTGAAGCCGGTGTCGAGGCCGACGCAGCGCGAGGCGCCGGCCAGTACGGCGGCGGCATCGGCGACGCTGAGAAACGGCGGCACCTCGCCGCCTGCCGCGTTGGCCAGACGGATGCAGCGTTCTTGCTCGCTGGCGCTGCCCCACAGCCAGACGAGGCCATAGCCGGCGTCGCGCAACATCGCCGCGATGGCGAGCCACGACGATTCCGGCCACAATTTTTCCGGGCGGCTGGCGCCGGTGATGAGCACAGCATAACGGTCCGACGCCGGCCGCCAGGAGCCCGCCGGCGCCCGCAACGCAAAGCGCGGTGGCGTGGCGCCGGGGTCATAGCCCAGGAGCCGCGCCGCGAGCCGGCGCGAGCGTTCAACGGCATGCAGGTCGGTCGACACCGCAGCGCTGCGCTGGTAGAACAGCGCGGCAAGCGGTTCGCGTGCGCTGGCGCGGTCGTAGCCGCCGCGCGGGCCGTTCGCCTGCACGGCCCACAGCGCACTTTTCAGCAAACCCTGCAGATCGAGCACCAGATCGTAGCGCTCGGCCTTCAGCGCGCGTCGCGCCTCGGCGATGGCGGCGCGCGTCTCGGCCTTCCACAGCGATTTGCGCCATTTGCGCCAGGCGATCGGGATCACCCGGCGCACGGCGGGATGCATGGCCGGCAACGAGGCGAACGGTTTTTCGACCACCCAGTCGATCACCGCGCCGGGCACATTCGCCGCGATGTCGGTGATCGTCGGCATGCTGTGCACCACGTCGCCCATCGACGAGGTCTTGACGATGAGGATTTTCATGCCGTGCGGCAAGCCGTTGTGGGAGCGGGGGTTGCCGCCGTAGTACCGGGCGGCAGGGGGGTAGGCGGCCACGCACCGCCGACC
>JAPUER010000077.1:12694-16884 GCA_027492485.1 Betaproteobacteria bacterium | reverse complement strand
TTCTGACGCGCCGGCCGGCCCGCGGGGGGGGGGGGGGGGCGGGGCCCCCGCCCCCGCCCCCCCCCCGGCGGGGCGGGCCCCCCCCCCCCCCCCCACGGGGGGTAATCACCTTCAAGGGCGGTGGCCCACCCTACTGCTGCGCCGATTGCGCCTGCTTGCGCGCGGCGGCGGCCTCTGCCACCAGCACCGGATTGAAGCGTGGGTCGTTGTACATCTTGAACTGGCGGTAGACCTTGAAGTAGGCGCGGCCCGCCTTGCTGTCGGCGAGCAGTTGATCGAGGCAGGCGCCGAGGTCGTCGCGCTGCTCGTTGAGGCGGGCGAGCTTCAATTTCGACGATGCGCGATGGGCCTCGTCGACGTCGCTGCGCAGCGTCTGTGCGGTCATCGCCTTGATCTTCAACGCGATGATCGACATCCGGTCCATCATGCTGCCCGCGGTTTCGCTGTTGAGCCGTGCGCCAGCGCCGACGCGGGTTGCGGGCTGATCGCTGCCCGCGGTCGCCGGGTCGATCAGGCCGAGCGACAACAGCAGGAATTCGTCGACCCGCTCGGTGGCGTCGTTGCGCGCCTGGTTGTAGCCGTCGATGGCGCGCTTGTTGGCGGTGATGTCGGCGTCCGACGCGCGGGTGCGTCGGGCGAGATCCTCTTCGTCCCACAGCAGGCAGTTGTTGCGGTGATTGGTCGCCACCCAGCGCCAGACGTCGGCTTCGGCGAAATCAAGCGTCGTCTTCGGCCAGCCGGACCAGGCAAGGCAGGCGTCGTGAAAGGCCTTCACCGTTGCCGCGTTGACGGCTTGCTGAGTGAACTGTTGCTGGATCGGCACGGCGCTCATACGGTTGGGTCTCGGTCAGTTGCTAGCATCGGGGCTGCATTATCGACCAATCCACCCTGCGACCCATCCGCCGTGCCCGCCGCCATGCCTTCGCCCGCCCGCCCCCTCGTCGTGCGCATCCGCAATTTCATTGGCGACGTGGTGCTGCTGATTCCAGCGCTGGAACGGCTGCAGGCTGCGGGTTACGCACTGCATCTGGTCGGCAAGCCGTGGGCGAAATCGCTGCTGGAAGCCTACGGCTGGCCTGTGCACCGCTATCCGAAATCGTTTGCCGAACGGCGTGCGTTGCTCAAGACCGTTGCGGTGCCGCTGCGGGCGGCCGATGCCGGTTTCGACCGGCGCATCAACGCGATCACCTTCGCCACTTCGTTTTCGAGCGCGATGGACATGCGTCTGGCCGGTCTGCGGCCGTTCGGCTACGCGGTCGAGGGCCGCAGCCTTTTCCTCAAGGGCTCCACCCGCATCGTCTATGGCGAACACGCGCTCGATTCGTACTGGCGGCTGGCCGGGGCGTTTCGGGGCGACGCCACACCGCCGCCGGATCGCGTGCATCTGCGGGTGAGCACGGCGGCAGATGCTGTCGCACGCGACGCCTTGGCGCAGGCGGGCGTGCGGCCCGGCTACGTGGTGCTAGTGCCGTTTGCCGGCGGTACGTTTGAAAAACTCGACAAGAAGTGGCCGCGCTTCGCGGAACTGGCGCAAACGCTGCTCGCGGATTCACGTTTTGCCGGTCGCGACATCGTGATGGCGCCCGGCCCGGACGAAATGGACGCCGCCCGCGCCGTATGCCCGCAGGCAATACTGCTCGCAAAGCTTGATCTCGGCCCCTATTGCGCCTTGTTGCGCGACGCCGCGCTGACCATCGCCAACGACACCGGCCCGGGTCACATGGCGGCGTCGGTCGGCGGCAATTTGCTCAGCGTGCTTGGGCCCACCAAAGTCGAACAGTGGGGACCGCGCGGGCCGAATGTCTCGATCGTGCAGCGCTATCCCGAGTGGCCGTCGGTCGACGCAGTGGCGGCACGTGCGCTGGAATTGCTGTCCGCCTGAGCGCCACGTTCGCCGTAGGCACCGGCGGCGAGGATGCCGAGCAACAGCGGATACCAGGTGCCTTCGGTGACGATGTAGAGCGGCGAATCGAGCAGCGAGTGCACCACCAGCGTGGCCAGCAACGCAAAGCCAAGCATCTTCTCCGGCAGCGGCAGGCGCCGGATGGCGAGTCCGGCGGTGACCAGCCAGGCGAGCAGTGCGACCAGCCCCAACAGGCCGAATTGCGCCGCAAAGAATAGAAACTGGTTGTGCGGGTTGTAGGCGCCGAGCTTGCACCACTCGGGCGACTTGGCGATGCGGCAATACTCCATCGCGTAGCTGCCGGTGCCCCAGCCGAGGATGGGCCGCGCGCGGATCAGTTCGATCGACTTGCGGGCGTATTCCAGGCGCTGCCCGATCGAGGTGGCGATGCCGCGCTCCTGCGACGACTCCACCTCGCTGATCGCGGCATGCAGACGCTGCTGCACCGAGTCGCTCTCGGCGGCGGCAAACACCGCCACCGCCACGAACGACGCTGCCACCAGCATCAACCGCCGGTCGCGCGCCGCGATGAAGGCGACCAGCGCCACCACCACCAGATTGACCAGCAGCGTCAGATACCCGGCACGCCCGAGCACGAAGAACAGCACGTTGATCGCCGCGGCAACGGCCACGGCAATCCAGAACCAGAACCGGCGCAGCCCGCCGTTCTGCGCGACCGTGCTGCCGGCGGCCAGTGCGGCGATGCGCAGCCGCCACGCCTCGGCGAAGGCGGCCACGGCGAACACCGACATCATCACGTTCTGCGTGATGTGGTGCTTGAAGATGAAGTGATCGCCGAGCTCGTGCTCGCGCGTGGCGCGCGCCAGCGGGAACGCCCACAGCGAATGCAGATAGGACAGCGCCAGCGTCAGCAGCATGGCGGCGATCCAGGCCAGCAGCGCACGGCGGCGCCACTTTTCATCGGTCAGGAAGGCGATGGCAATCGGCGCGTAGAGCAGGCGCGAATACTTGGTCAGCGAGCGCCGAATCTCGTCGAACGGCGCGTTGCTGTAGCTGATGCCGAGAAAAATCACCGTCACCAGCACCAGCGTCGCCAGCGCGAAGGGATGCGCCCGCCAGCGGCGCCAGTGCGCCGCGTAACCGCCGGCGGCGAGCAGCGTCACCAGCAGGCAGCCGCCGAGCACATTGGAGGTGGCGCTGCCGAGCGGGACCGAGGCCGCGACCGCCACCACCCAGAACGCGCACCATTGCGCCAGCACCGGATGCACGCGCTGGAAAAAATCGCTGCGCAACAGAAAGCGGGCGGTCATTGCCGTGGGAAGTGCTGCGCGAACGCGGTCATAGCCAGCCATTCTATGAGGCCACCCTGCCTTCAGGCTGACGGCGCGCCACGATCCCGGCAGTGACAGGCTTCACTACAATCGGCACATGAAATCCCAGGCCTTTTTCTCCTCGCCCGAAGACTGTGCGCGCGCCTTCTACGAGGCCTTTGCGCAGGCCGATCTCGACGCCCTGATGGCGGTCTGGGCCGAGGACGAAGACATCTGCTGCGTGCACCCGGCTGCGGCGCCGCTGTATGGCTTCGCGGCGGTGCGTTCGGCATGGGAGGCGATCTTCCGCAACTCGGCGAAGATGCGCATCGAGCTGCGCGACGAATCCTGGCATTCGACCATCGGCATGGTCACCCAGCACGCCATCGAGTGGATTTACGTCGGCGAGGAGGCGCAGCCGCGCGGCCCGGTGTTCATGACCAACGTCTTCCTGCGCGCGCCGCAGGGCTGGCGGCTTTTGGTGCATCACGCCTCGCCGCTACAAACCGGGCTACCGGCCAACGCCGGCCAGGTGGTATTGCATTGACCGGCACCCCCGCTCCGGCCTGCGTGATCGGGCACATCGGCGTGCGCGACGAGCAGAAGTGGGCCGAATACCGTGAGCAGGTGGCGGCCACCCTGGCACCGTTCGGCGGCGAGGTGCTGTTTCGCGGTCGCAGGGCGCGCGTGCTGGGCGGCGCCCACACGGCCGGCCTCACGGTTGTGATCCGCTTTCCGAGCCTCGACGCAGCGCACGGCTGGTTCGACTCGCCGGCCTACCAGCGCCTGATTCCGTTGCGCATGGCCGCGGCGGACGTGGAACTGGTGTCGTTCTCGGGCTGACGGCGGTTCGCCGTCCGGTGCGGCGACAGCCGTTCAGCTTTTTAGCGAAACGCGCATTCAAACTGGGCCGAGACGCATAAAATGTGTAAAGTCGACATTGGCAATTTTCGCGTTCTGAGCCCAATATAGACGCGCGTACCGTGAGAAAGCCGTTACTGCGGCGAAACCGTCAG
>JAPUER010000077.1:0-12594 GCA_027492485.1 Betaproteobacteria bacterium | reverse complement strand
CGCGACTGGTCGCAGGGCGCAAAGCGTTTCGGGCAGCGCGGGTTGAAGGCGCAGCCGGGCGGCGGATTGAGCGGATTCGGCACTTCGCCAGCCACCGGAGTGCGCGCCTTGCCGGTCATCTGCAGGTCGGGAATCGCGTCCAGCAGCATGCGGGTGTAGGGGTGCTGCGGCGCGCCGAACACCTCGCGCTTGTCGCCGATCTCCACCACGCGACCGAGATACATCACGCCGACGCGATCGGCAATGTGATGCACCACCTGCAGATTGTGCGAGATGAACAGATAGGTGAGCCCCATCTCGCGCTGCAAATCCTTCATCAGGTTGAGCACCTGCGCCTGCACCGAAACGTCGAGCGCCGAGGTCGGTTCGTCGCAGATCAAAAATTCGGGGTTGCTCGCCAGCGCGCGCGCGATCGAGATGCGCTGCCGCTGGCCGCCGGAGAACTGGTGCGGGTACTTCTCGCCGTCCTTGGCGGTGAGCTTGACGAAGCCGAGCAACTCGGCGACGCGCTTGTCGAGCGCCGCGTTGTCGGTGATCAGCTGGTGCGTGCGGATCGGCTCGGCCACGATGTCGGCCACGCGCCAGCGCGGGTTCAGGCTCGCGTAGGGATCCTGAAAAATCATCTGCACCTTGCGCCGCAGGGCGCGCGCCGCCTCGTTGTTGGACGCCAGCGCGATCTTCATGTCCTGGCCGTCGACCAGCACATTGCCAGTCGTGGGCGCGTAGAGGCCGACGATCAGCCGCGCGACGGTGGACTTGCCGCAGCCGGACTCGCCCACCAGCGCCAGCGTTTCGCCCTTGCGGATGTCGAAGCTGACGTCGCTCACCGCATGCAGAAAGCTCTGCGGCTTGCGCTCGATCACCCGGTTGAGCCACGGCGCCGAGACGTCGAACGTCTTGCTGACGTTTTTCAGTTGGACAAACGCGCTCATGCTCGGGCCTTCCCTTCATGCAGCCAGCAGGCAGCCAGCGACGACGACGCCGGCATCAGGTCGGGGCGAAGCGTCCTGCATTTGTCGAACACCCTGGTGCAGCGCGGGTTGAAGGCACAGCCGGCCGGGATGGCATCCAGCCGCGGCATGGCACCATCGATCTGGATCAGACGCTCGCGGTCGCTGTCGAATTCGGGGATCGAACCCATCAGGCCCACCGTGTAGGGGTGTTGCGGCTTGTGGATCACGTCGGCCACCGGGCCAATCTCGGCGACCCGGCCGGCGTACATCACGGCGACGCGGTCGGCCGTCTCGGCGATCACGCCCATGTCGTGCGTCACCAGCATCACCGCCGTGCCGTGCTCGCGGCAAAGGCGTTTGAGCAGCGTGATGATCTGCGCCTGGATCGACACGTCGAGCGCGGTGGTCGGCTCGTCGGCGATGATGACTTTCGGCTCCGCTGCCAGCGCCAGCGCGATCACCACGCGCTGCCGCATGCCGCCGGAGAACTGGTGCGGATAATGATCGATGCGTTCCCGCGCCGCCGGAATGCCCACCTCCTCCAGCAGCTTGATGGCGCGGTCGCGCGCCGCGGAATCGCCCAGGTCGAGATGCGTCTGGATCGTCTCCACCAGTTGCCGCCCGACCGTGTAGAGCGGGTTCAGCGAGGTCAACGGGTCCTGGAAGATGGCTCCGATCTGGCGCCCGCGAATCTTGCGCATCTGCTCGTAAGGCAGGTTGTCGATGCGCTGGCCGTTGAGCAGGATCTGCCCGCTGGCGACCCGCCCCGGCGGCTCCAGCAGGCCGATGATGGCGGCGCCGGTCAACGATTTGCCGGCGCCGGACTCGCCGACCACACCGAGCACCTCGCCCGGCGCGATGCTGAACGAGACATCGTCCACCGCCTTCAGCACGCCGCGCCGCGTCGGGAATTCGATATGCAGATTTTTGACTTCGAGTACGGGTGACGGCATCGGGGCTTTCCGGTGGCGATTACTTGACGGGGATGGTCGTGGCGCGGGCTAGGGCCGCTTCGGCATCGGGATCGGTTGCGGCGCTTCGATCTGGCTCAAGTCAGACGGCACCACGACGGCCTGCGCCGGTGCGCCGCTGGTCGGGTTGCAGCCGGGCACGACCTCGGCATGATCGATCACCAGCGCGAAGTCGTGCGACAGGGCATTAGGCCGCTGCGCCGCCAGCCAGTAACGCACGCATTTTTCCGCCTTGAACGTGAACTCACGGCGGTCAGGCAGATGGAAACCGGCGACCGGCGGCGCGTCGATGCTCAGTCGATGCACGCCGGCATCGACGCGCACCGGCACGAACGTCGTCGACACGCCATCCACCGCGGAGATGCTGACCGGGTAACGATGCAGGTTGGTACGGGTATAGAGCCGGCCGTCGAGCACGCTCTCCCATTGGTGGGCACAGCCGGCGAGCACGAGCAGCGCACCCGCCGCGCCCGCAAAGCGCAGCGATTTCGGCCATATAGCGGAAGATCGGACCATGTGAACCTCCTCTTATCGGAGCTTCGGATTCAGCGCATCGCGCAGCCAGTCTCCGACCAGGTTGACGGAAATGACCATGACGATCAGTGCGATCCCCGGAAACACAGTGATCCACCATTCGCCCGAGAACAGGAAATTCTGTCCCTCGCTGATTAACGTGCCGAGCGAGGGTTGCGTTGGCGGCATGCCGACGCCGAGGAAGGACAGCGTTGCCTCGGCGATGATCGCGTTGGCGATGTTGAGTGTGGCGATCACCAGCACCGGGCCCAGCACATTCGGCAGCACGTGGCGGAACATGATGGCCGTGTTGGCGACACCAATCACCCGGGCAGCCTGCACGTATTCCTTGTTTTTCTCGACCAGCGTGGCGCCGCGCACCGTCCGGGCGTACTGCGGCCAGCCGGTGAGGCCGATCGAGAAAATGATGACGTAGAGCGCCAGCGCGTCCTGCATTTCGCGCGGCACGAACTGGCGGCCGATGCCGCTGATCAGCAATGCCACCAGAATCGCCGGGAAGGTGAGCTGGATGTCGGCGATGCGCATGATCACGCTGTCGACGCGGCCGCCCACGTAGCCGGCCGACAGGCCCAGCGCCACGCCCATCACGATCGACATCGCCACCGCGCAGACGGCCACCAGCAGCGAAATGCGGCTGCCGTACATGATGGTGGACAGGATGTCGCGCCCCTGCTGGTCGGTGCCGAGCTTGAACGACGGATTGCCGTTGACGTTCCACGCCGGCGGCAGATTGGAATCGAGCAGCGAAATCTGCGCCAGATCGTAAGGATTGTGCGGCGCCAGCACCGGCGCCGACACCGCGCCGAGAATGCAGATCGCGGCCAGAATGGCGGCGATCACCGTCACTGGCGAGCGCTTGAAGCTCCACCAGATATCGCTGTCGAAAAAACGTTTGACTGCGTCCAAAGTGCTCTGTCCCCGGGATGTCGTGTTGCTTGTTGTTGCTTCTTGTTGTGCGTCGTCGTGGCGAACCTGGCCTACAGCGGCAGTCCGCGCTCCACCAGTAGCGAGAAATAGCGCACGCCGTTCGGAATGATGGCGTCGCAGAAGTCATAGCGCGAGTTGTGCAGCGGCACGATCGGCTGCCCGACCGGGCCTTGCCCGATCACCGAGTAGCAGCCCGGCCGTTCCAGCAGCATGTAGGAGAAGTCTTCGCCGCCCATCGAGGGCGTGTAGTTGGCATCGGCGTTGTCCTCGCCCCACACCTCCGCCGCCACCGTGCGCGCGAACTCGACCTCGGCCGCGGTGTTGACCACCGGCGGATAGCCGCGCTCGTAGCGCAACTCGCCCTGCGCGCGATGCGCCGCGCAGACGCCCGCCACCATCTCGCCGAGGCGTGCCTCGATCAGATCCTGCACCGCTTTGTCGTAGGTGCGCACGGTGCCGGTCAGGATCACTTTGTCCGGCACCACGTTCGACGCCGGCAGATTGCCGCCTTCCACCGCGCTGATGCCCATGACCGCCGTCTCCAGCGGGCTCACGTTGCGCGACACGATGGTTTGCGCCGCCAGAATCAGGTTCGCCGCGACCACCATCGGGTCGCACAGCAGATGCGGCCGTGCCGCGTGGCCGCCACGGCCGGTGATTTCGATGGTGAAACTGTCCGCCGCCGCCATGAACGGCCCGACACGCGTGCCCCACTTGCCCAGTTGCAGATCGGGACGGTTGTGCACGGCAAAGATGCGGTCGCAGTCGAAGCGCCTGAACAGCCCCTCCTCGCACATCACGCGGCCACCGCCGCCGACCTCCTCGGCCGGCTGGAAGATCACGTGCACAGTGCCGGCGAAGTTGCGCGTCTCTGCCAGATAGCGTGCCGCGCCCAGTACCATCGTCGTGTGCCCGTCGTGACCGCAGGCGTGCATCACCTTGTTGGCCTTCGATGCGTGAAGAAAGGTGTTTTTCTCCGGCATCGGCAGCGCGTCCATGTCGGCCCGCAACCCGATGCTGCCACCGCCGCGCTTGCCGCGAATGACGCCGACGATGCCGGTCTTGCCGATGCCGGTATGCACCTCATCGACGCCGAACGCTTTCAGCCGCTCGGCGACCAGCGCCGACGTGCGCAGCTCCTGAAACCCCAGCTCGGGGTTGGCGTGGATGTCGCGACGGATCGCAACCAGATCGTCGACGAAAGCGGACGGAAGATCGTTGAGTTTCATGGCCGTGTTTTGTCCTGTCGCAACTCGTCGCGAAACTGTTTGAAGCCGGGCGGCTCATCGCCGAGATAGAACCATTGGCCGTCGCGGGCGCCTTTGCGAATCAGCCACCGCTGCCACGGCTGCGCGGCGAGCGCGAACACCACGGCGACGACGATGATGAGGCCGTAAACGGCAAGCATGATCTGCAGAGCAACCATTTGCGTTCTCTTGTGAACTATTCGCTCAATTCGCGTTCGGCAATGGCCGCGAGCAAGCCGGCACCATTCGGAATCACGCGGTCGTCGAAGTCGTAACCCGGATGGTGCAGCGGACAGCTCTTGTCGGTGCCCTGACCGATCCAGATGTAGGCCCCGGGCACCGCTTCGAGGAAGAAGGAAAAGTCCTCGCCGCCGGTGTTCGGAAAGATTTCGGTGATCACGTTGTCGGCGCCGAACACGCTGCGCCCCACTTCCGCGGAAAGCGCCGCCTCGCGCGGGTGATTGACCGTGGCCGGATAGCCGTAGATGAAATTGACCTCGCCGGTGGAACCGAACGCGGCGGCGGTATTGGCTACCACGGCGCGCAGCCGTTCGATCACCAGGGCCTGCGTTTCCTTGCGGTAGGTACGCACGGTGCCGACCATCTTCACCAGGCGCGGGATCACGTTGTAGGTGTTCATCTTGCCGGCCTCCATCGCGCAGACCGAGATCACCACCGAATCGGCGGGATCGACGTTACGCGAGGCGATCGACTGGATGGCGGTGATCACGTGCCCGGCGGCCAGCACCGGGTCGCAGACGAACTGCGGCATGCCGCCATGGCCGCCCTTGCCTTCGATGGTGATTTCGATGCGATCGGCCGCCGCCATCATGGCGCCGTTGCGCACGGCCATCTTGCCATACGGCACCCAGGGCGCGTTGTGCAGTGCATAGAAAGCGCTGATCGGAAAGCGCGTAAACAGCCCGTCGTCGATCATCGCCTTGGCGCCGGCCATGCCCTCCTCGGCCGGCTGGAACACGGAGTACACGGTGCCGGCGAAATTGCGCGTTTTCGCCAGATAGCGCGCCGCACCGAGCCCCATCGTGGTGTGGCCGTCGTGGCCGCAGGCGTGCATGTAGCCCTGATTTTTCGAGGCATACGGCAGCCGCGTCTCCTCGTTCATTGCCAGGCAATCCATGTCGGCGCGCAGCCCGACCGAACGCTGGCCGGGCCGGTTGCCGCGAATGACGCCGACCACGCCGGTGCCGCCGATGCCGGTATGCACCTCGTCGACGCCGTAGGCCTTGAGCCGCTCGGCGACCAGGGCCGCGGTGCGCGTCTCCTTGTAGGCATGCTCGGGATTGGAATGAATGTCGCGCCGGATCTCGGTCAGATCGGCGTGATAGGCACGGATGGCATCGGCCACTTTGCTCGGGTTGTACATCGCTACTCCTGGCAACGCTCGCAGTGAATCAATGGGCAATCAATGGGCACTCAATGGGCACCGGCCGCGCGTTCGAAGCGCAGACGCGGATCGACCACGTAGTACAGCAGATCGACGATCAGATTGATGCTGACGAACACGAACGAAATCAGCACCAGATAGGCCGCCATCACCGGAATGTCGGCAAACTGCACCGACTGGATGAACAAGAAGCCCATGCCCGGCCACTGGAACACCGTCTCGGTGACGATGGCAAACGCGATGATCGAGCCAAGCTGCAGGCCGGTAATGGTCATCACCGGCACCAGGGTGTTTTTGAGCGCATGGCCGAAATGCACCGCGCGGTTGGTGAGGCCACGGGCACGCGCGAACTTGACGTAGTCTGTACGCAGCACTTCGAGCATTTCGCTGCGCACCAGCCGCATGATCAGCGTCATCGGATACAGCGACAAGGTCACCGCCGGCAGGATCAGCGCACGCAGCCCACCCGTGGTCAGGAAGCCGGTGGTCCACCAGCCGATGGCCGTGACATCGCCGCGACCATACGAAGGCAACCACTGCAGGGTGACCGCAAAAATGAGAATGAGCAGGATACCGATCAGGAAGTTCGGCAGCGAGACGCCAATGAGAGATACCGTCAGCAGGAACTGCGACAGCCAGCTATCCCGCCGCAGCGCCGTGTACACCCCCATCAGCAGGCCACCGATCAGCGCCAGCGCGCCCGCCACCAGCGCCAGCTCCAGCGTGGCGGGCAGGCGTTCCTTGATCAGCGTGGAAACCAGCCGCCCCTGCTTGAGCGAGAGCCCGAACTCACCCTTGACGGCGTTCTTGACGAAGACGGCGAACTGCACGTAGTCGGGCTGGTCGAGGCCGAGACTTTCGCGCAGCTCCTTCTTTTGCTCGGGCGTTGCATCCTGCCCCAGCATCAGGTTGACCGGGTCGCCCACGTAATTGAACAGCGAGAACGCGACGAAGGCGACGGCGAGCATGACCAGCGCCGCCTGAAAGAGTCTTCGGAGAACGAATGCGAGCATGTGACAAGGACCAAGACCGAAGCACGAATAGTACCCCGGTTGACTCGAAGCTTACGACCGGCTTTTCGCTCTTGCCGCCTGTGTCGCGTACAGGCACACCGCGGTCGCCACCGAGACGTTGAGGCTCTCGACCGCGCCCATCATCGGGATCGCCACCAGCGCGTCGCAACGCTCGCGCGTCAGCCGGCGCAGGCCCTTGCCCTCGTTGCCCATCACCCACGCAATCGGCCCCGACAACGACGTGTTGAACAGCGTGGCGTCGGTCTCCATCTCGGCCCCCAGCACCCAGATGCCCGCCTTCTGCAGGCTCTCGATGCACTGCACCAGATTGTTGACGTAGCAGACCGGCGTGGTCTCGGTCGCGCCGCTGGCGGCCTTGAGCGTTACCGCGGAAAGCGGCGCCGACCCGTGCCGTGGCAGCACCACCGCGTCGGCACCGAAGGCGTCGGCGCTGCGGATGCAGGCGCCGAGATTGTGCGGATCCTGAATCTGGTCGAGCAGCAGGAACAGCGGTGGCACACCGCGCTTCAGGCTGGCGGCGAGCACGGTGTCGAAATCCGCCTCGCCCACGCCCTCGCCGCTGCTCTCCACCAGCGCGACCACGCCCTGATGTTCGTCCGACTGCGCCAGCGCGTTGAGGCGCCCGGCGTCGACCAACTGCACCTCGAGGTTTTGCTGCTCGGCCAGTGCGAGCAATCGGGTCAGGCGGTCGTCACGCCGCGCGCTGGAGGCGAACAGCTCCACCACCGAATCGGGCCGCCGCTCCAGCCGCGCCGTCACCGCGTGAAAACCCATGATGCGCGAGAGCTTCATCGTGGGTGAAAGATATTTTGAGGCATGGCATAATTATGGGCTACGCAGCGTTCATTGCTTCGTCCGAGGCAACAGCATCGTAGCGTGCCGTCAAATGCAGCGGGTTCCCCGCGCGCATCGACAGTGCCGGTGTAGCTCAGTTGGTAGAGCAGCGCATTCGTAATGCGAAGGTCGTAGGTTCGACTCCTATCTCCGGCACCACCTTCGCCTGGTGGTTCCCGTTCATCCGTCAAATAAGTTATTGATTTGCAATGACTTTTCTCGCTGACGATCGCAGCGGCGGGCAGCACAAATATTGTCTTTCAGCAGCAGCTTGGTCACCGTCCCGGTGCCGCTGACGGTGCCAGTCTTGCTGATGGTGGTCGGCAGATTGAAGGCGGTGTAGCCCGAGAGGGTGATTAGGGCGCCGTCGGCGCCAGGGATACTCGGGTTGTTCGGCCGTGTGTACTGCGTGATGTTGCCGCTGGCGTCGTATCGGCCGTGAACGCAGTGAACACCACAGTGCAGAGCGAGCTTGCGAGCGAGGCGTTCACCAACCTCAACTGACAAGCTCAGCGTTTCGGTGTCGGTGAGTTGTTAAAGAGCGAGTGCCGGGGCGCCGAGTGCGAGCTCAGCCCAACGTTCGGATGAGCACGGAGAGGCCATCGGGATTACTATCAGCTTTAGCCGCTATGCCCTATTGCATCGGGCTTGCGAGGCATTTTTTGCGATTGTCGAGTTTCTAGCGAATCAACTCCCTTGCCCATTGCCAATGCGGCTCTTGATGGAAAGCTGCTACGTCAATTCACTGTTGTTGTGGGCACAGGCTGCCCACCGGACTAAAAAATATTTGACGCTGACCCCTTTGATGCGATCGACCCCTTTGATGCGATCGTCAAAATTGCTGCTGGGGCGGTAGCTATGGTGCTGTTGTCAGCGGGGCTGAGCGGTAATTTAATAGCGTTGGCACTTGCAATATTTTTGCTAAGGCAGATATTTACGAAAGGCGGACCATGAGCGTGCGTACTGAACAACAGGAAATCGAATATGTCGCGCACCATTTCCATCGTCCGAATCTCTTAGAAACTTCTGCCGTACTACTGCTTCTCTGCATCGGTTTTTGGAAAGAGGGAATTATTCTTACCGCAGCTTGTGCGGCGGCGTCAATCTTGGCGTTGAGTGGGTGGACGACTCGGCAGACATGGCGCTTGACTTTGAACGCTAGCGAAATCCAACTGACCAATCGGTGGGTAACGTTGCGTACGGCCGTCGCCGACGTGGACAGAGTCAAGCGTAAGTGGGGATTCAGAACCCACGGCGCTCTATCTATTCGCTCAAAGTCAGTCGTTGTCACGCACAAGTGGACAAAAAAAACCGAGATCCGTAGCAACTTCGACGTTCCAAATGTATTTGACACACCACTAGCAGAAATTGAGCATGCGATTCGAGATCGATGCGGTCATACGAGGCAATCGCAATAGGCGAGGCAACAAAACAGCAAACTGCGTTCCAGCGGACGCAATGAGGTTCGTCGTGATGGTGAACGTCTCACAACAAACACTCGTGTGCAGCAACGTGGTGCTGGCTCGACACCCTCAAAACGACCCGAACTCCGCCCGATCACGGATGGCGCCGCCTAGGCGAAGCAGAGATGGGTTGCGTACAACAAGCTGAGGGGTCAATACGCCAGTGCACTGGAGCACGCGATACCGGAGCGCTTCTTCAACGACACGAGCACCTGCAATGCGCCGGGAGCGGCGAATCCTGATCCGAACAAGCCGGCCTGTGCGGAGGGCATCAGCGCGGTGAAAGCGATTGCGATTGCGCAGAGTCAGGGGCAGAAGGTATTCACCATCACCAGCGCGAACGCTGCGATTGCCATACCGCAGCTACAGCAGCGAAGCAGCGTGATCGACGAGATCACCAACGCGGTGAATGCGGGCAAGGAGGTGACGATTCACCAGTCGCCGATCACGGCCAATGGTTGGACGGGGGTGGGCTATGTTGTGGTTGATCCGCAAACCGGTAGTGGGGCTTATTTGATTGAGGGGGGCGCGAGGGGGGGAATCTATGACGATGACTACAAGACTCGCTACCTCGCATGGGTTAGCGGCAATTTGATCCAGTTCGACGACACGCAACTAAATTATTTGCTGCTACTGCTACTTCCTCTGTACAAGGAATGGTTTGGTTGGTCGCCTTACCTTCTGGGCGCCTACAGCCCGGCAACAACTCTGCTAAGTGCAATTCAGTACATTCTGGCGCAACTCGGAATTGCAGAATTTGGGCTACGTGCTCTTGGTCGCGCTGGTATCTTTCCATTAGCCATTTTTATTGGGTTCTATAACGTCACGATTTTGCTGTCGGGTTTCTTTTATGCAAGCGCAAGAGACACCGAGTTGGAGTATGCATGGGGAATTTATTCGTTACCCAAATATTTGCGGCCGTCGGTTCGAATTCGGCAAGACGCCGATTGGTTTTTCTTCAACGAAAGAAAATTGACTGCGAACCTTGGTTGAAAACCACACTGCGGTCCGCTGACTGGAGCGACGCCACTTTGTGCCTAAAGTTACTATCAAGATCGTTTGGTATCGACGTCGAAAAATTTCGAGCTGAGGACTCCATGTCGACCATCGCAGAAACGGACTTTCTAGGGGACAATGATCTTGAGATCGGCTGGCTTATGCGTAGCCAGGGAGTGCAATCAGTAGCGGAAGATTGCGACATTGTGACGTGGCTACGCTTGCTTGTGCCACTTCAATCGCATGTTCGCACACGTTTAATTCACATGCTCGGTGACGCATAGTCGGTGTGCGCCGCTACCGAGATCGGCTTGCGTAGCCATGCAGCGAAGTGAAATCGAAGGGCGCCGTGAGATCGTGAAACAGGCCTCGAATCGACGGGCGACACGCTCACCGGAGACATTCTCACGGCCAACGTATGGAGTTGGTTTGCCGAGCTGCAAAGCCATGGCCGGATTGCGGGCAGTCAGGCAACGATCACCACCCGTAGCGGAGACAACAACAGTTTTGCGACAACCGGGATGTATGAGCGAGCGGGGCTCGGCTACGGGTTGTTTCACGCCAATGCGCAGCCGAACAAGCTCTATGGTCTGGTCACCACGGGGGTGAGCTTCAAGGGGGTGATGATGGACATCGGGCATGTGCGGCACAACCGCTGGGTGAAGGATACGGGCGTCCCCGTCACGATCTACGGGGTGCCGCTGCCGCAGAACCCGAGCGATCCTGGCTCGAGGCCGATCACGGATGGCGCCGCCTACGCAAAACAACGTTGGGTGGCTTACAACCGAATGCGCGGACAGTATGCGTCCGCACTCGAACACACAATTCCTGAAAGGTTGCTAACAGATACCTCGAAATGTAATGCCCTTGGTAGCCCGAACGTTAATCCAAACCAACCCGCGTGCCCGATTGGGGTGTCAGCCTCCCGCTTGCTCGGACTCGCGACTGAGCAAGGGCAAAAGGTATTTACCATTCGTCAGAGTAACGCTGGCATTGCGATTCCGCAGCTACAACATCGGTCAAGCGTGATTGATGAGGTGTGGAATTCGGTGAACGCAGGTAAAGAGGTGACAATTCATCAGAGCGCGGTTTCCACGGATTCATGGAGCGGCGCGGGTTACGCAGTGATTGCCCCCGAGACCGGCGCAGGTGGATACCTAATCGAGGGGGGAGCCAGAGGCGGATTTATTAAGTTTCTAGATGACAACGCAGGATTGATTTCGCTTGGTGCAGCTCTTCTAGGAGCGGTTACTGCCCCGCTTTCCCTCGCTTGGTTCTTGGCGTTGACGATCGCGCTCGCGGTCGTTGCAGCCGGGCTTATCGTTTATCTCGATACGCTTGACGGTAAATGCAAAGGTAACGTTGAGCTGTACGCGGCAGTTGAGGTCGTTGCGCTAAGTTTTGGCATTAAAGCGACGGGTTTTGTTGGGGTATTCATTGCATGGTTCATCGGTTTCTTTGGTGACGGGGCGATTCGAGGGACAACTGAAGGGCGTTGTTAGGTATGGGGCAAGACTCATTGTTCGTTTTCTCAACGTCGAGCGATCAGTGGTTTAGTTTCTGGATGTGCGTCTTGTTCGGCGCGGGTTTCGGACTGGTATTCGCTGCGCAGTTCACTGGGGCATTAGAAAAGGCGGCGAAATTCCCTCCGGAGCGGAGTGGAACGATTGTTGTGGGAACGCTATTCGGCGCGTCGTTAGGTACGTTGTATGGCTATGCCAACTACTTGACCGTCGCTAATTCGTTCAAATGTAGCGCGAACTCGAAGACAGTTTCATTAACTTTTCCGACCAGCATTGTTACGCTTGCCCATGATGACGTAACCTATCGACGATCTCTTGTCGGCTATCGTGGTGGTGGGGCGTGGAGGCTCGCCTTCCATTTAAAAACGAAAACATATGAAACTGCAGGAGTTGATGTAGTTGCGCTTCAACGAGCTATGCAGCTCGCGCGTAGCTGCGGACTGCGGGAATACGCCGAGCCGAATGGTAGTTAGACGCGGATGGCGCTAGAGCTATCGGCTAGAGCTATCGTATCGTTTCCGATCGAAGGGAGTTGCCACGGCATCTTGTGGGGGCTAAGAAGTGGCCCCACTCGTCAAGACAACAAACCCCGAAAGATAAGTGGCACTCGGCAGGGATGGTTGAAGGCGTAGCGTTATCCACAGGGCGCACGAAAGCTCGCTGTATTGAGCACGTTTCGTGCGCCCTCGTGGGTAACGCGGGGCGCG
>JAPUER010000076.1 GCA_027492485.1 Betaproteobacteria bacterium | reverse complement strand
CTACCTACAACGCTTCTCACCATCTGATCGTGGACTTGTTCAGCGTTGCCTTAGTTCGGTGTTACCTTGAGGGCGCGCAACGTGTCGAGGTTGATGGCGCGACCATCATCCACCGGCAGACGCATGGACTCCTGGAAGCGCGTGACCGCCTGCATCATTGCAGGCTTGATGACGCCATCAACCCGGCCGGGATTGAAGCCGGCTTCCTTCAGTGCGGCCTGAATTTCGCGGATCTTTGCCGGCGTGGCGTTCGACTCGCACAACACCGAGCGGCGCTCGACGCTGGCATCCGCCACCTTAACTTGCGTGGAGATGGTTTCGTACACCGCAGGCACATCGATTTCGCGTACTGCGGCGGCACGATCTACGACTTGACGGGCTTCGGTTTTGTACACCGCCGGGATTGATTCTTCGCGGAACGAAGCGGCCTTGTCGACGACCTGGCGTGACTCGGTCTTGTAGACCGCGGCGACGACTTCTTCGCGGAACGAGGCGGGTTTGTCGACGACCTGACGCGACTCGGTCTTGTAGACCGCCGCGACGACCTCTTCGCGGAACGAGGCGGGTTTGTCGACGATCTGACGCGACTCGGTCTTGTACACCGCCGGAATCAGCTCCTCACGGAACGAGGCCGGCTTGTCGACGACCTGACGCGAGACTTGTTGCGTTTCAGCGGGTACCGGGATCTTCTTCGTCGAGGCCGCCGTATCGACTACGCGACGTTCGACTGTCTTGTACTCGGCCGGGATTGCGATTTCGCGGCTGCTCGCGGGTTTGTCGACGACCTGACGACTGACCGTTTTGAAGGTGGCCGGAATGACCACTTCTTCCGTCGCTGCGGGGCGTACCATCACGCGCGTCTTGACGGTTTTGTACGTCGCGGGCACTTCGATGGTACGCACGCTGGCCGAACGATCCACCACTTGACGGCTTTCCGACTTGTACACCGCAGCGACCTTGACTTCGCGAACGTAGCCTTCAATCCCGGAGGCCGCGCCGGCAGTCTTGTCGGTGATGGCGTTCGATTTGCCCGCTCCCGCCGCCTTGGCACCCACGCCAGCGGCGCCCGCAACGCCGCCACTGACCGTGCCGGTCCAGCCCGGTACCGAGGCGGCACGCAGCACGCGCTCGCCGTTCGGCATGGCCACGATGTCGCCCTTGTCGTCGAACTTGTAGCCCATCGACTTCATGCGCTCGACGTCAATCACGGTGTGGGTGAGCGTTTGATAGGTCGCCGGGATCTCGATGGTGCGCGTTGCCGCCGCGCGATCAACCACTTGGCGTTCAACCGTGGCGTATTCGGGCGCGACTTCAACTTCGCGCACCGACGCCGGCGACTTCAGCACCTGACGCGTGATCGTCTGATACTGCGCGGGAATTTCCACCAGGCACCACACGTCGTCGTTGTTGCCGATGATCGCCCCCGGCGTGAGCTTGATGCCGGCAGCGGCTGCCGCAGCGGCACTGGCGGGCGAAGCTGTCGTCACCACACCGCCAGCAACCGGTGCGGCGCCCGATGCGTCCACGCGTGCGCCTTCCACTTTGCCGTCGGTACCCACCGCAAAGCCTTTGGCCGGGCGGACGTTTAACGCCTGACTGATCCAGGCACGGCCCTTTTTCCACTCCAGCGCGCCGTCGGCGACTTTGACGCGCTCGCTGACGGTTTCGAACACCGCAGGCACGGTCTCCAGACGCTTGCTGGCCTCGCGCACCAGGACGCGTTCGCTGACTGTCCTGGTCGTACCCGGTACCACTTCAAGCCGCGAGCTGGCCGCGTTGAGCAGCACCTGTTCGCTGACCTGACGGGTCGGGATTTCGATCGGCTCGTAGCGGATCGTTTCCGGGGTCACGAGCACTTGTTCGGCAACGGTCTTGAACGTCGGCGGAATGGTTTCGGTGCGCGTTGTGGCGGGGCGATCCAGCACCTGCTCGGTACGATCTTCGTAGGCCGCCGGCACCACCTTGATTTCCTTGCGCTCCGGCGTGGCAACGACTTGCTCGCTTACGGTCTTGTAAGTCGCCGGAAGCACTTCGATGCGCTTGCTTTCCGGGCGTACCAGCACCTGCTCGCTGACCGTCTTGAACGCGGCTGGGATCGGCTCTTCACGAACCGATTCCGGGCGTACCACGACCGTTTCCGTCACTGTCTTGAAGGTGGCCGGAATCGGGATTTGCCGTTTCGTTTCCGGGGTCACCAATACCTGCTCCGACACCGTTTTGTAGGTTGCCGGCACCGGGATGAACTTTTTGGTTTCCGGCTGCACCAGCACCTGCTCCGACACCGTTTTGTAGGTTGCCGGCACCGGGATGAACTTTTTGGTTTCCGGCTGCACGAGCACCTGCTCCGAGACGGTCTTGTAGGTCGGTGCGACCGGAATCTGCCGCTTCATCTCAGGCTGCACGAGCACCTGCTCGGACACGGTCTTGTAGGTGGCCGGAACCGTTTCAAAGCGCTTGGTCGCCGCGACTTTCACTACCTGTTCGGTTTTCGTTTCGAAGCGCGGGGCAATCGCCACATTGACAAAGCACTCGGTACCTGCGGTACCGCCAATGCCGACCGGGCGGGGGATAGCGTCGCCGAAATGATTGTCGCACTGCTTCATGGTGGCGCGAACGAGCTTGCCGGCGCCGTCGAAGTAGGCGTTGACCGCCATGTTCGGTGCGTAGGGCACCCACTTGCCGATCAGTTCGCGACTCACGCCGTCGCGCTCGCCGGCGCGGCCGACACCGAGGTCGCAGGCGCCGCCGCCGTGTGCGGCGGACAGCTCACGCAGTTGCAAGACTTTGGTCGAGGCCTCGCCGTCACGCTTGAGCGGCGGGTGTTCGGTGAACGGTTGGTAATACTTCGCGGTGCCCGCGGCGACGGCCGCATCGCACTCCGTAGCCGTGTCGTAGCCTACGTTGCCATGTCGATCCTTGATCATGCCCGCCGAGGCCGGAGCGGCCAACGCGATACACCCACCGAGAAGCATGCCTTCTACGGTGGCTTTGAGAAGCCAGCGCTTGTTCATTTGAGTTTCCCACACAGAAGAGTTTTCTTGTATTGCGACGAACAAAACGAGGTTTGTTCGTTGGTGCAAAACGTTACTCCTTGCGGATGACAAAAGCTCAGTTGAGTAACGACTTTCAGAGCGTTCTTAGCGTGCAAATTATCTTGTGCCATCGTCTGCGACGACACGCGCGGTGGGTCTTTACGCTGCAAATTTTGTCCTGAAGCGACGGCGCGGCGATTTTCATGAGTGCGTCGCCACCGCTTCCGAGTCGCCGGTACACCGTTGGCCGTCGCCGGCATCGGCATAATCGCCCCATGTCGGCTGCCTCCTTCGTCCACTCGAATCGTTCCTCCGTCGTGATGCTGGTCGGCCCGACGGCGTCGGGCAAGAGTGCGGCGGCGATTGCGCTGGCGAAGCAGTTTGCCGGTGAAATCGTCAGCATCGACTCGGCGCTGGTTTATCGCGACATGGATGTGGGCACCGCGAAGCCGACCGCGGCCGAGCGGACCAGCGTGCCGCATCATTTGATCGATGTCATCGCCCCGACCGAAAGCTATTCGGTCGCGCGCTTCGCCGCCGACTGCCGCGCCGCAGTCAACGGCATCCACCACCGTGGGCATCTGCCGCTGCTGGTGGGCGGCACCATGATGTACGCCAACGTGCTGCTGCATGGCATGAGCGAGCTGCCACCGACCGACCCGGCGGTGCGGGCGCAGGTGCAGGCGCGCTGCGCGGCCGAAGGCATTGCGGCGTTGCACGCGGAACTCGCCCGCGTCGACCCGGTGATGGCCGCGCGGCTGCCGGCGACCGACACCCAGCGCATCGAACGCGCGATCGAGGTCTGGCTGCTGACCGGCACGCCGTTATCCAGCCTGCAGGGGCAGCGGCGCTCGGTGCTGGCCGATCTCGATCTATTCATCATCCGCTGGTTGCCGCGCACCCGCGCCTGGCTGCATCTGCGTTGCGAGGAACGCCTGAATACGATGTTTGCGCACGGCCTGGTGGCCGAGGTGGAGCAGTTGCGTCACCGTTATGCGCTGCATCCCGATCTGCCGTCGATGCGTTGCGTCGGCTACCGGCAGGTGCTCGACGTGCTTGAACACCGCGCGCCGCGCGAGGAGCTGTTCGACCGCACGCTGTTCGCGACGCGCCAGCTGGCGAAGCGGCAGACGACCTGGTTGCGCAGCTTCCCAGGGGACGAGGTCGCCTGCGACGCGCCGGACGCCGTCGCCCGCGCTGCCGGGCTGATTGCCGACTGGCTTGGCTCGCGTGGTGGTGCCGGCGGCGGGCCGGAGCGATGACCGGGGCCGACCTGCTCAATCTGCCGGCACGCGCGTTGCGCGCGGCGCTGCGGCGCGCGCTGTCACTGTGGGTGCAGGTACAGGTGTTCCCGGAGACGCTAGCGATCGGCGGCGATTCGCCGGTTTGCTACGTCATGCCGCGGCCGTCGGTGGTCGATGCCGCGATGCTCGATGTACTGACCCGCGCGCACCCGGTGCCGGCGTCGCACCGGCCGATGCCGCTGGTGGCTGAGCGCCATTCGCTGTTTGCGTTGCACGACGATCGCAGTCGCGTCGCGTCCAGCCGGCTGACGCGGCTGGTGGATGCCGTGCTCGAGCAGCGTGCCACCGAGGTGCGGCTGATCCCGGTCAGCATCTTCTGGGGGCGCGCGCCGGAGCGCGAGGAGCGGGAGAGCTCGCCGCTCTATGGCATGCGCATCCTGCGCGTGTGGGCGGCCGAGGGCTGGGGCGGGCGCTCGCGGTTGCGCAAGCTGCTGTCGATCCTCTTCTACCGCCGCGCGGTGGTGGCCAAGTTCGGCGCCGCCGTTTCGCTGCAGGAAATCATCCGCATCGCGCAGGTGCAAGGCCTCGACCGCGAGCGCATCGTGCGTCGGGTGGCGCGGGTGCTGCGCACCGAGTTTCGCAACGAACGCGAAGCGGCCATCGGCCCCGATCTCTCGCACCGGCGCACGCTGATCGACGCCATGATGCGCGAACCGCGCGTGCAGGCGGCGATTGCGCAGGAAGCCATCGAGAAAAAACTGCCGGTGCCGAAGGTGGAGCGCCGCGCCGAGACCATCGGGCGCGAGATTGCGGCCGACTACTCGTATCTGGTGGTGCGCCTTGGCGAGCAGTTGCTCGGCCGGCTGTGGACCCGCATCTATCAGGGCGTCGACGTGCGCGGCACGGAGCGGTTGCAGGCGCTGGCGAAGGACAACACGCTGGTCTACGTGCCCTGTCACCGCAGCCATATCGACTATCTGCTGCTGTCCTATGTGGTCTATCGCGTCGGGCTGACCGTGCCGCACATCGCCGCCGGCGCCAACCTGAACCTGCCGATCGTCGGCAGCATCCTGCGGCGCGGCGGCGCCTTCTTTCTGCGCCGGTCGATCAGGGGCGACGAGCTGTACGGCGAAGTGTTCGCGGCCTACGTTCATGAAGTGCTGCGGCGCGGCTTTCCGATGGAGTATTTCGTCGAAGGCGGGCGCTCGCGCACCGGCCGCATGCTGCCGCCGAAGGCCGGGCTGATCTCGATGACGGTGCAGAGCTACCTGCGCGAACATTCGCGGCCATTGCTGTTTGTGCCGGTCTACATCGGCTACGAGAAACTGATCGAGGGCGGCAGCTACACGCAGGAGCTGGCCGGCGCGGCCAAACGCAAGGAATCGGTGTGGGGGCTGCTCGGCGCCATCCGCGATCTTCGCCACGAGCAGTATGGCGAGGTGGGGGTGAGCTTTGCGCGGCCGATTGCGCTGGGCGAACTGCTCGATGCCGAAGGCGCCCGCGACATGGACGGCTGGCTGGCCGACAAGAACCTGCGCCGGCGCACGCTGACCGAGCTGTCGCGGCAGATCGCCGAGCGCATCAACGGGGCCGTGCATCTCAATCCGGTGGCGGTGGTGGCGACCGCGCTGCTGGCAACCCCGAAGCACGCGGCCGATGCCGCACAGCTCGCCGACATCGTCGAGCGGCTGCTGCGACTGGTGGCCCAGGCGCGCACCGCGCCCGAGGCGGTAGCCACCACGTTGACCGGCGCCGAGGCGATTGCCCACACGGCGCGACTTGGCTATCTGCGCCGGCAGAGCCATCCGCTGGGCGACGTGGTGATGGCGAGCGACGAATCGGCTGTCGCGCTCACCTATTTCCGCAACAACGTGCTGCATTGCTTCGCGCTGCCGGGGCTGATTGCCTGCCTGATCGTGCAGCACGGTGTGATCGGCAAGACCAAGCTGGCGCGGCTGGCACGCGAGCTCTACGTGCTGCTCGAATCCGAGCTGTATCTGCCGCCGTGGCGGGCCGAGGCGGTGACCCCGGCGCCCATCGAGCATGACGACCGCGATTTGGCAACAGGTGCTGGCGGCAATCCCGATGCGGTGCTGTTCCCGCCGTTCGAGCGGACGCTGGCGACGATGGCGAGCGACGGCTGGATCGGCGTCGAAGCCGATGCCGATGTGCTGAGCGCGGCGCCCGCCGGCACCGATGCGGCGATGCATCTGGAACTGCTGGCCGCCACCATTCGTCCGGCGCTGACCCGCCATGCCCTGATGCTGGCGCTGGCCGGGCGCGTGGCCAGCGGCGAGCAGAGCCGCGAGGCGGTGGAATCGCTGTGCCAGCAGGCGGCGCAGCACCTGGCGATGACCCACGTGTTCAACGCACCCGAGTTCTCCGATCGCAGCCAGTTCCGCTCGGCGTTCGACGCGCTGCTGCGGGTGGGCTTGCTGCGGCTCGATTCCGCCGATGCTGTCCACTACGGCCCGGAACTCAAGGCCCGTGCCGACGAGGCGGCTTTCCTGCTGCCGCCCGACACCCGCGCCGCCGTGCTGCGGGCCGCGCAACGGCGGGTCGGGCAAATTGCTGCAACCGCATAAAATCGGGATTCGCGCATCTGGCGCGTCGTTTTCAGATTTCGCTGCAGGTTTCTCATGGCTGGTCGCACGCTCTACGACAAACTCTTTGACGCCCACGTCGTCCGCACCGAAAGCGATGGCACCGCGCTGCTCTACATCGACCGCCATCTGGTGCACGAAGTCACCAGCCCGCAGGCGTTCGAGGGCCTGAAGCTGGCCGGCCGCCAGCCGTGGCGCAAGGCGAGCATGATCGCGGTGCCCGACCACAACACGCCGACCACACCGGGCTTCAAGACCATTCTCGATCCGGTGTCGCGCACCCAGGTGGACACGCTCGACGCCAATGCGCGCGAGCAGGGCCTGGTGTATTTCCCGGTGGGCGACGTGCGCCGCGGCATCGTGCACGTGATCGGCCCCGAGCAGGGCGCCACGCTGCCCGGCATGACCGTGGTCTGCGGTGACTCGCATACGTCCACGCATGGCGCGTTTGCGGCGCTGGCGTTCGGTATTGGCACCAGCGAAGTCGAGCACGTGATGGCGACGCAATGCCTGCCGCAGAAGCGCTCGAAATCGCTGCTGGTGCGCTGCGACGGCCGTTTGCCGACGGGGGTGACCGCGAAGGATCTGGTGCTCGCCGTCATCGGGAAGATTGGCACTGCGGGCGGCACCGGCTATGCGATGGAGTTCGGCGGTGAGGCGGTGCGCACGCTGTCGATGGAAGGCCGCATGACGCTGTGCAACATGGCGATCGAGGCCGGTGCCCGCGCCGGCATGGTGGCTTACGACGAGGTGACCGAGGCTTACGTCAAGGGGCGCCCGTTCGCCCCGAAGACCAGCGAACAGTGGGACGCCGCCACCAAATACTGGCGCACGCTCAAGAGCGACGACGATGCCACCTTTGATCGTACGGTGGTGATCGACGCCAGCTCGCTGATCCCCCATGTCACCTGGGGCACCTCGCCGGAGATGGTGATCACCGTGGACGACCGGGTGCCGGACCCCGACCGTGAGAAGGATTCGGTCAAGCGCGAAGGCATCGCCCGCGCGCTGGCCTACATGGGCTTGACGCCAAATACGCCGGTCAACGAAATCAAGATCGACAAGGTATTCATCGGTTCCTGCACCAATTCGCGCATCGAGGATCTGCGCGCCGCGGCGGCCGTGGTCAGGGGCCGTCGCCGCGCCGACAACGTGAAGCTGGCGATGGTGGTGCCGGGCTCGGGGCTGGTGAAGGCGCAGGCCGAGCAGGAAGGCCTCGACAAGATTTTCCTCGCCGCCGGCTTCGAATGGCGGGAACCGGGCTGCTCGATGTGTCTGGCGATGAACGACGACCGGCTGGAGCCGGGCGAGCGCTGCGCCTCCACCTCGAACCGCAATTTCGAGGGCCGTCAGGGCGCCGGTGGCCGCACCCATCTGGTCAGCCCGGCGATGGCCGCGGCGGCCGGGATTGCGGGGCATTTTGTTGACGTTCGTCGTCTCGGCTAATCGGAGCGCAACGCATGGAAAAGTTCACCGTTCACACCGGTCTGGTGGCGCCGATGGATCGCGCCAACGTCGACACCGATGCCATCATTCCCAAGCAGTTCCTGAAGTCGATCAAGCGCACCGGCTACGGGCCGAACTGCTTCGACGAATGGCGTTATCTCGACGTCGGCCAGCCGGGCATGGACAACAGCAAACGGCCGCTGAACCCGCAGTTCGTATTGAACGAAGCGCGCTTTCAGGGCGCCTCGATCCTGCTGGCGCGGCAGAACTTCGGCTGCGGTTCGTCGCGCGAGCACGCGCCGTGGGCGCTGGCGCAGAACGGCTATCGCGTGGTGATCGCGCCGTCGTTCGGCGACATCTTCTACAACAACTCGCTCAATAACGGGCTGCTGGTGATCCGCCTGCCCGAGGCCGCCGTGGATCAGTTGTTTCACGACTGCGCGGCGTTTGTGGGCTTCCGTCTGACCGTCGATCTTGATGGGCAGGAAGTGCGCACCACCGATGAACGCTGGATCGCAAAGTTCGACATCGATCCTTCGCGTCGCGAGCGCCTGCTGAACGGCTGGGACGACATCGGTCTCACGCTCAAGCACGGCGACGCCATCCGCGCCTTCGAGGCGAAGCACTACGCGGCGCAGCCGTGGCTGGCGTAAATTGCCGACCGGCCGACATATATTAATAACTTTTTGGCGGAAACGGCTTTCGAATGGGGCTAGCGGCGATAAAAACATAAAAGTCGATATTTGACGATTTCGTCTGCTGAGCCCTTTGCGCATGCGTACATTGCCGTCAAGCTGATGCGTCCGGCCGATACCCACTCACCACCCGACGCCAGCGCCCGCCCGCGTTCATTGCGATCCCAATCACCCAAAGCAACATCCAAGACACCATGAAAATCCTCATCCTCCCCGGCGACGGCATCGGCCCGGAAATCGTCGGCCAGGCCGTCCGCGTGCTCGAAAAATTCAAGGCCGAAGGGGTGCCGATCGAACTGTCGCACGGTCTGCTCGGCGGCGCCGCGCACGCCGCACACGGCCACCCTTACCCGGAGGCGACGCAGCGGCAGGCCCGCGCGGCCGACGCCATCCTGCTCGGTTGCGTCGGCGGCCCGCAATACGACACGTTGCCGCGCGCGGTGCGTCCGGAGCAGGGGCTGCTCGGCATCCGCAAGGATCTGCAACTGTTCGCCAATCTGCGCCCGGCCATGCTGTACCCGGAACTCGCGGCGTCCTCGTCGCTGAAGCCGGAGGTCGTCGCCGGGCTCGACATCATGATCATCCGCGAACTGACCGGCGACATCTACTTCGGCCAGCCGCGCGGTCGCCGCACCAACGCGGCCGGCGAGGACGAGGGCTACGACACCATGCACTACGCCCGGAGCGAGGTCGAGCGCATCGCGCACGTCGGCTTCCGCACGGCGATGAAGCGCAACCAAAAGCTCTGCAGCGTCGACAAGGCCAACGTGCTCGACACCTCGATCCTGTGGCGCGAAGTGGTCACCGAAATCGGCAAGCAGTACCCGGACGTGCAGCTCTCGCACATGTACGTCGACAACGCCGCGATGCAGCTGGTGCGTGCACCGAAGCAGTTCGACGTGATCGTCACCGGCAACATCTTCGGCGACATCCTGTCCGACGAAGCCTCGATGCTGGCCGGCTCCATCGGCATGCTGCCGTCGGCCTCGCTCGACGCCAGCAACAAGGGCCTGTACGAACCGATCCACGGCTCGGCGCCGGACATCGCCGGCCAGAACAAGGCCAACCCGATCGCGACGGTGCTCTCGCTCGCGATGATGATGCGCTACTCGTTCAATCGCGAGGATCTGGCGCAGCGCATCGAAGCCGGCGTCCGCAAGGTGCTGGCCGGCGGCGCCCGCACCGGTGACATCGCGCTGCCCGGCGAAGCGGTGTGCGGCACCCGAGCGATGGGCGACGCCCTCGTCGCTGCCGTGTAGCGAAATTTCAACATTTCTGTTGCATGACGCTGACATGGCGCTCACAATGTCGCCATGCACAATATGTGGTGGCTCCCGCCAACGCCCGACACAACATCTTGGGGACATGGAACGGTTTAACCGCCTATAAGTAAGTACATACTCACTGGTGCTGCTACTTAAAGCTAATTCTGAGCTTGCGGCGGCAACTCCATGATGTTATTTTTCTTCTAGTTTCAGAAATCAGAGGGCGGCATGCTGCGCCAAAAACCACTCGTCGTATCACTCGTCCTCGCTGGTCTCATCGCGGCATCGGATGTTTCCGCGCTCGGGCTCGGGCGTCTCAATGTGACGACCGCGCTTGGCCAGCCGCTGGTCGCAGAGGTTGATCTGTCGGTCGCGCCGGGTGACGACGTCGATTCGATTCGCGTCAATGTCGCCTCGCCGGCGGTTTACCGCGCTGCCAATGTCGAATATCAGGGCATCCTGCAGACCGTGCGTGCCCAGGTGCTGAGGCGTCCCAACGGCACGCCGTACATCCGCCTCGCCAGCGGCCAGGCCATCAACGACCCCTATCTCGACATCCTGCTCGAAGTGAATTCGAGCACCGGTCGCCTGGTGCGCGAATACGTGTTCTTGCTCGATCCTCCGGGGGCGGCCGCGGCACAAATCATTGAGCCGGCACAACCCGCGCGACCGCCGATGGCACCGTTGTCGGCGCCGACCCCATCCCCGACACCGGCACCGGCCGGTCGTCCGGCACCGGTGGCAGCGCCGACGCCGGTCGCGCCCTCCACCAGTGCGGCGCGCGGCACCGAAGGCGGCAGCTACACCGTGAAATCCGGTGACACGTTGTCCGGCATCGCCGGTCGCAACAGCCTGCCGGGCGTATCCATCGAACAATTGATGATCGCCATCCAGCGCGCCAATCCCGATGCTTTCGTCGGAAGCAACATCAACCGCTTGCGTGCCGGCGCCACGCTCAGCCTGCCCTCGGCGTCCGACGCGCAAGGTATTACGCAAAACAGCGCTGTCAGCGAAGTGCGCGCCCAGGCCACCAGCTGGCGTGGCTATGTTGCCCGCGTTGCCGACGCGGTGCCCAGCGTCGCGGCGGACCGACCCACTGCGCGCGCCAGCGGTCGCGTGTCCGGCGCCGTTGCCGACACCGGCACCGCCGGCGGCGGCGCCGACAAGCTGAAGCTCTCGCAGGGCGAGCGCGGCAAACAGGCCAACACCGAATCCAAGGTCGCCGCCACCAAGGCGCTCAAGGAAGAGCAGTCGCGCGCAGCACAATTGGAAAAAACGAAGCAGGATCTTGAAAAGGCGCTGACGCTCAAGAGCAACGCCATGGCCGACGCGCAGGCGAAGGCCAAGGAAGCCAACGCATCGCCGCCAGCACCGGCGCCCGTCGCAGCGGCGACGGTGGAGCCGCCGAAACCCGCGCCCGCCCCGGCAGCGGTCGTTGCGCCGCCGGCTCCGGTGGCGTCTCCGCCGCCACCACCAGCGCCCGCGCCGGCCCCGGTCGTGACATCGCCACCGCCACCGCCCCCAGCCGCGGCGCCGACGCCCGCACCGGAACCCGCACCGGCGCCAGCGGCTGTCGTGCCACCGCCTGCTGCGGAAACGCCGCCGGTTGCCAAGGCGGCGCCGAAGACGCCACCGCCGCCAGCTCCGGCTTCCGACGACGGCATCATGGGCTTCATCGGCGAGAACCCGATCCCCATCGCCGCGGCAGGACTCGGCGTGCTCGGGCTGGCCGGCTTTTTCCTGTTCGGTCGCCGGCGCAAGGACGACGTGCCGACCGTCACCTCGAAGGTCGCCGACCCGGTGGTGAACACGATGAATCCGGATACCGTGTTCGGCACCTCCGGGCTCGGCGTGGTCAAGACCAACGACGTTCCGGTGCAGAGCCAGTTCAGCCGTTCCGGCATGGGCACCATCGACTCCGGTGAAGTCGATCCAGTGGCCGAGGCCGAGGTTTACATCGCCTACGGTCGCGAAGCTCAGGCCGAAGAAATCCTGCGCGAAGCGCTATTGCGAGATCCGCAGCGCGCCGACGTCGCGACCAAACTGGCCGAGATTTGCGCCGCGCAGGGCAAGCGCGATGCGTTCGACAAGCTGGCGAACGACATCAGCGCGATGGACGCGAGCGACGACTACCGCGCCAAGCTGTCCGACATCGCTACCGCCCACTTCCCTGGCCATCCGCTCGCCGGCAGCGGCTCCACCGCAGCGCCGCCGACGCCAAGCGCGGCGCTATCGGCAGCACCGGTCGCGGCGGCCGTGGCAGCGACGGCAGCGGTTGCCAGCGTTGCCACGTTCGACACACCGACCGCTCCCGGCTTGCGACCCGGCAGCCTCGACGTGGCGTCGGCACCACCCAGTGCCAGTTCGCTGGACTTCGTCCTCGATGGCATGACGATCGCCAAGCCGAGCAGTACGCCAGTTCCGGCGCCGGTGCCGGTCGCAGTCGTTCCGGTGGCGCCACCGGTCGTGGCGGGCGATCTGGCCGTTGGCGGCAAAAAATCGCTGGAACAGGATTTGGCCGAACTCGAAGCCTCACTGAAGAAAGCCACTTCGGCTGGCCAGTTGCCGGAATCGGCGATGGACTTCACCGACTTCTCGACCGCGACGCCGACCAACCTCGGTACCGTCGGCCCGTCGATGCGGCCGGAGATGCTCGATCTGAGCTTCGATGCCGGTCGAGGCGGATTTGTCGACCCGACGCCGTCGATTCTCGATGGTCAATGGCATGACGCCTCGACCAAGCTCGATTTGGCCCGCGCCTACGAAGAGATGGGCGACCGCGAAGGCGCGCGCGAAATCCTGCGTGAAGTAATTCACGACGGCGACGAGACGCAACAAGCCGAAGCCAAGGCGATGCTGGCCAAGCTGGGCGGTTGACTTCGCCGAGCCGGCGATAGACTGAGTCCAATGGAATCTCCCCAGCGCGACACTCAGCGCTGGGCGCTGGGACTCGAATATCGGGGCACCGCGTTTTGCGGCTGGCAGCGCCAGTCCGCACAGCCCTCCGTGCAGCAGGCGCTCGAGGGCGCGCTGTCGCAAATCGCGCAGACTGAAATCACGGTCATCGCCGCAGGCCGCACCGACACCGGGGTCCATGCGTCGCTGCAGGTCGTTCACTTCGACACTGCCGTCGAGCGCGAGGCGACCGCCTGGGTGCGCGGCGGCAATCAATTCCTGCCCGACGACGTCGCGATCCGCTGGGCCGTCCCGGTCGACGCGCAGTTTCATGCACGCTTCGCGGCACGATCGCGGCGCTACGTCTACCTGCTCGCGAGCGCGTCGCAGCGGCCGGGACTGCACGCGGGCCGCATCGGCTGGACACACTGGCCGCTTGACCTCGCGCGCATCGAGGCGGCGCTGCCCGCGCTCTGGGGCACGCACGACTTCACGAGTTTCCGCGCCGCCGAGTGCCAGGCCAAGTCGCCAGTCAAGACGATCCATTCGGCCGTCGTGCAGCAGCGCGGCGGCGTGCTGCGCTTTGACTTCCACGCCGACGCCTTCCTGCACCACATGATCCGCAACATCGTGGGCGCGCTCGTCTACATCGGCAGCGGACGCCAGCCGAGCAGTTGGCTGCGCGAGCTGATCTCGGCGCGCGACCGCAAGCTCGCGGCGCCGACCTTCGCGCCCGACGGGCTGTATCTCGCCGGAATTGAGTACGATCGCGGACATCAGCTGCCCGAGAGTTTTGTCGATCCATGCCTCTGACTTCGCCCAACGCGCAAGCACGCACCCGCATCAAAATCTGCGGCCTGCGTGAGGAGGAACACGTCGACGCCGCGGTCGCGGCGGGCGCCGACGCGATCGGCTTTGTGCTGTATCCGCCGAGCGCGCGTGCGATCGCACTCGACCACTGCGCCACGCTCACGCGCCGCGTGCCGGCGTTCGTGAGCACCGTCGCGCTGTTCGTCGACCCGACGCGCGACGAGGTCGAGACGGCACTGGCGACGGCCCGCATCGACCTGCTGCAATTCCACGGCAGCGAACCCGAGGACTTCTGCGCGAGCTTCGGGCGCCCCTATCTCAAGGCATTCGCGGTCGCCGAGGGCTTCGATTTACTACAATCCGCACATCAGTACGCCTCCGCCTCGGCCCTTTTGCTGGACACGCCGAGCGCCGGTCACGGCGGCAGTGGAAAGACCTTCGATTGGCAGCTAGTCAACACTCCAAACACCGCAAACGCGCCCGTGCCTCGGGTCGTTTTGTCTGGTGGCTTGACTGCTGCAAATGTGGCCGGCGCGCTTAAAGCCGTCCGGCCCTTCGCGGTGGATGTCTCGAGCGGCGTCGAAGTCTCGCGCGGCCAAAAGTCCACCGATCTCATCGTCCAGTTTTGTCGCGCAGTGCGCGCAGCTGACAACACATTTTCTTGACGCAGATTTCCGCAGATTTGACGCAGATTCGCGCAGATTTTTCTGCATTTAATCTGCGGCCATCCGCGTTAAATCTGCGGAAATCTGCGTCAAAAAGGATCGTCACATGAAACCCTATGACCTGCCCGATAGTCACGGCCACTTCGGCCCCTACGGCGGCACCTTTGTCGCCGAGACCCTGATCGCTGCGCTTGAAGAACTCAAGGCGCAGTACGCAAAGTATCAGCACGACGCGGACTTCAAGGCCGAGTTCGAGCACGAGCTCAAATACTTCGTGGGCCGCCCGAGCCCGGTCTATCACGCCAAACGCTGGAGCGAGTTGCTCGGCGGCGCGCAGATTTATTTGAAGCGCGAAGACCTCAATCACACCGGTGCGCACAAGATCAACAACTGCATCGGCCAGGCGCTGCTCGCCAAGCGTCTCGGCAAGCCGCGCGTGATCGCCGAGACCGGCGCCGGCCAGCACGGTGTCGCCACCGCGACAATCGCCGCGCGCTACGGCTTGGAGTGCGTCGTCTACATGGGCAGCGAAGACGTCAAGCGGCAGGCGCAGAACGTCTATCGCATGAAGCTGCTCGGCGCCAGCGTGGTGCCCGTCGAGAGCGGCTCGAAGACGCTCAAGGACGCATTGAACGAAGCGCTGCGCGACTGGGTCACCAATGTCGACAACACCTTCTACATCATCGGCACCGTGGCGGGTCCGCATCCGTATCCGATGATGGTGCGCGATTTCCAGTCGGTGATCGGTAACGAATGCATCGAGCAGATGCCCGAGGTCGCGGGCCGCCAGCCCGACGCCGTGATCGCCTGCGTCGGCGGTGGCTCGAACGCGATGGGCATCTTCTATCCGTACATCCCGTACGAGAAGACGCGGCTGATCGGTGTCGAGGCGGCGGGAGAGGGCATCGCGACTGGCAGGCATTCGGCATCGCTGACGCAAGGCGTGCCCGGCGTGCTGCACGGCAATCGCACCTATCTGCTGCAGGACGCCGACGGCCAGATCATCGAGACGCATTCGGTCAGCGCCGGCCTCGACTACCCGGGCGTTGGCCCCGAGCACGCGTACCTCAAGGACAGCCATCGCGCCGAGTACGTGAGCATCACCGACGACGAGGCACTCAAGGCGTTCCACGACTGTTGCCGCATCGAAGGCATCATCCCGGCGCTCGAATCGAGCCACGCGATCGCGCACGCGACGCGCATCGCGCCCACGATGGCGAAAGACCAGATACTGCTCGTCAACCTCTCCGGCCGCGGCGACAAGGACATGCATACCGTGGCGCAACGCTCCGGACTGGAGTGGAAATAATGAAAAACAGCACGCTTGCGGTCCAGCAAAACCGCATCGATGTGACATTTGCCGCGCTGAAAGCTGCCAGGAAATCCGCGCTGATCCCGTTCATCACGGCGGGCGACCCTGCGCTCGACAGTACGCTGCCGACCATGCATGCGCTGGCCAATGCCGGCGCCGATGTGATCGAGCTGGGCGTGCCGTTCTCCGACCCGATGGCCGACGGTCCGGTGATTCAGCGCTCATCCGAACGGGCGCTCGCGAAAGGCATGTCGCTGCGCAAGGTGCTTGCCATCGTCAGCGAATTCCGCAAGACGAACGACAAGACGCCGGTGGTGCTGATGGGCTACGCCAATCCGATCGAGGCGATCGGTCAGGCGAAGTTCGTCGACGCGGCCGCGGCCGCGGGCGTCGATGGCGTGCTGGTCGTGGACTATCCGCCGGAAGAGGCCGACGACTTCTCGGCGATGCTGCAAGGCAAGGGGCTGGCACCGATCTTTCTGCTTGCACCCACCTCCACACCCGAGCGCATCGCCCACGTGGCGCGCCTCGCGCGTGGTTACGTGTACTACGTGAGCCTGCGCGGCGTGACGGGGGCCGGTCATCTCGATGTCGACGAGGTCGGCAGCAAGGTGGCCGCGATCAAGGCCGCGGTGCCGGTGCCGGTCGGTGTTGGTTTCGGCATTCGCGATGGCGCCACCGCCAAACGCATCGGCGTGTTCGCCGATGCCGTGGTGATTGGCTCGGCGCTGGTGCAGACGATGTTCGACGCGCCAGCGGATCGGGTCGCCGCCACGGCCGGCGCATGGCTGGGCGAAGTGCGCAAGGCGATGGATGCCTGATGACGTGCCGAGTCTCGTCCTGAACATGCAGATACCTCAGTACGAGACTCGAAGCCCTCCGCCGCCGGTCTGCCCGCTAGCATGAAGGCAACAAAGGAGCGCGGTATGAGACTGAAAGACAAGGTAGCTATCGTCACCGGCGGCGCGCAGGGGTTCGGGCTCGGCATCGTCGAGCGTTTCGCCGCCGAAGGCGCGAAGCTGATGATCGTCGACGTGCAGGGCGATGCGGCGATTGCCGCCGCCGCGAAGTGCCCGGACGCGCACGGCATGCGGGCCGACGTTGCCAAGGCCGCCGACTGGGCGGACATTGTGCATTCCACGCTCGATGCGTTCGGCCGTATCGACGTCGTGGTCAACAACGCCGGCGTTTCGCACCGAAACCAGCCACTGCTGGAGGTCGATGAAGCCGAGTTCGATCGCGTCTACGCGGTCAACGTGAAATCGATCTATCTCTCGGCCAAGCATTGTGTGCCGGTGTTCCGCCAGCAGGGTGCGGGCTGCTTCGTGCAGATCGCGTCCACTGCGGGTGTGCGGCCGCGCCCGGGTCTCACCTGGTACAACGGCTCGAAGGGCGCGGTGATCCTCACCAGCAAGTCGATGGCGGTAGAGCTGGCGAAGGACAACATCCGCGTCAACTGCATCAACCCGGTGGCCGGCGAAACGCCGCTGCTCGCCACCTTCATGGGCGAGGACACGCCGGAGAAGCGCGCGTTGTTCCGCGCCTCGATCCCGCTCGGCCGGCTGTCGACGCCGAAAGACATCGCCAATGCGGCGCTGTTTCTCGCCAGCGACGAGGCCGAGTTCATCACCGGCGCCTGCCTGGAAGTCGACGGCGGCCGCTGCGTGTAGCCGGCACGCCCAGGCGAAAGCGTTTTCATCTATCCTTTCCCGCAGGAGGATTGCAACATGGCGACGCGCAACAAGGGCGAGGGCAAAGGCAGCGCCGGACTATCCGGGCTCGACGCATCGTTTCTCTATCTGGAGACGCCGGAACAACCGATGCACGTCTCCAGCCTGTGCATCTACGAAATCCCGGACGCGCTCAAGCCCCGCTTTCCAAAGGCGGTCGTCGAGCACCTGAAGAAGCGGCTGCATCTGGCGCCGATCTTCACCAATGTGCTTGCCTACGCGCCTTACGGCCTCGGGCACCCGCACTGGGAGCATGCCGGCGAGCTGGATTTCGACTATCACGTCCGTATCGTCGAGTTGCCGAAACCGGGCACGCTGCGCCAACTGGAGGCTGCGGTGGCGAAGGCGCATGCCGAACTGATGGACCGCACGCGTCCGCTGTGGCAGTTCACGCTATTTACCGGGCTCAAGAGCGGTGAAGTGGGGCTTTACGGCAAGGTGCACCACGCCGCGCTCGACGGCAAGGGCGGCACCGTACTGGCCAATTCCATCCTCGATCTCAGCGCTACGCCGCGCGACGTGCCGCCGCCGCCGCACAAGGCACCCGCCGACAAACCGGCGAAGGCCGACACCAAAATCGGTGACATGATCGGCGCCGTGTTCTCCAATTCGCTCGCGCAGTACGCCAAGATCGTGAAGTCGATCCCGAGCGTGGCCGGCGCGGTGATCGAGGCGGCGGCGCCGGTGCTCAAGAAGTCCGTCGCCGAGCGCGAGGCGCCGTTTCACTTTGCACCGCGCACGCCGTTCAACGTCAACATCTCGACCAGGCGCAACTTCGCCACCGCCACGCTGTCGTTTGCCGAGGTGCGCAGCGCAGCGCGGGTGCTGGGCGGCTCGGTCAACGACGGTGTGCTGTTCATCTGCGCCTCGGCGCTGCGCACTTATCTCAAACAGCACAACGCGTTGCCGAAGCGCACGCTGGTGGCGGCGATGCCGGTGAGCCTGCGCGAGGAGAGCAACAAGGACATGAACAATCAGGCGTCGATGGTGCTGGCCGAGCTCGGCACCAATCACGGCGACGCGGCGGTGCGCTGGCAGGCCATCCTCACCTCCACCGGCAAGATCAAGGAGTCGCTGAAGAGCCTCAAGAGTGTGTTGCCGACCGATTACCCGGGCCTGCTGGCGCCGCTGCTGGTATCGCGCCTGAACGCCGCGGTAGCCAGCACGAAGTTGATGGAGCGCATGCCGCCAGTGGCCAACGTGGTGATCAGCAACGTGCCAGGCCCGCAGGTGCCGCTGTATCTGGCGGGCGCGCAGATGAAGACGTTCTTCCCGGTCTCCATCGTGGTGCACGGCATGGCGCTCAACATCACGGTGCAGACCTATTGCGGGCGCATCGACTTCGGCCTGGTCGCGTGCCGCGAGGCGATGCCCGACCTCAACGACCTCGGCACTGCCATCGAGGGTGGCTTCGACGAACTGGTCGCGCTGGCGACCGTGCGTGCTGAAATCGACGGCGAACGCGCCGCAGAGGCCGCGCGCAGCGAGGCCGCCGAGCAGGCTGCCGCCGTGCGCGCCGTGAAGAAACGGGCAACGAAAAAACCCGCCACTGCCAAACCCGCGGCGAAAAAAGCGGCCACCAAAAAAGTCGCCGCAAAGCAACCTGCTGCGAAGAAACCAGTCGCCAGGCCCGCAGCCAAACGCCCGTCGAGCAAACGCTCCAGCACCCGCAGCTAAACTGATCCGCGCTTTGCGCTTGCCGCCTCGTTCCGGGACGGCAAGGCAGGAGGAACCCTTTGACACAGCACACCGGCGATCACGGTCGCGAGAAAGCCCCCAACCCGTTCCTGATGGCGATGGAGGCGCGCGCCCCGTGGGAATGGGGCGCTGCGCTGGCCGCGTGGCCGATGCTGCGCATGGCCGGCATGTGGCCGCGGCCGACGCACGACACGCCGCATCACGTGATCGTCTATCCCGGCCTCGCCGCGGGCGACGGCTCGACCGGGCCATTGCGCGGCTTTCTGAAGGATCTCGGCTACGAAGTCCACGGCTGGTATCAGGGCGTCAACCGTGGCCCGCGCAAGGGCGTGCTCGAACGCATGCGCGAGCAGTTGATCGCCGTGCACCGCGACTATGGCGAGCCGGTCTCGCTGATCGGCTGGAGCCTCGGCGGCGTCTACGCCCGCGAGATTGCCAAGGAAGTGCCCGATGCCGTGCGCAGCGTCATCACGCTTGGCACCCCGTTCGCGCAGAGCCCGCGCTCGACCAATGCCTGGCGCGTCTATTCGATGCTGTCGGGCGAAACGCTGCCCGATGAGCTGATGCTGCACAAGCTCACCGTGCCGCCGCCGGCGCCGTTTACCAGCATCTATTCGAAGACCGACGGCGTGGTGGCGTGGCAGGCCAGTATCCAGAAGCATTCGCACGAGCACCCGCACGGCGTGGAAAACATCGAAGTCTTTGCCAGCCATCTCGGCATCGGCGCCAACCCCGCCGCCTGGTATGCCATTGCCGATCGCCTCGCGCAGCCGCACGACACCTGGGCACCCTTCGTGCCGCCGCTCGGGGCGCGTTTTCTCTACGGATAGTCCGCCATGCGCGTCGCTGCCAACGGCCTCGAATTCGAGGTCGAGATCGATGAGCCCTCGCCGGCGGCTGTGCGCGAGGGCGTGCCACCGGCCACCGTGCTGCTCATCATGGGCCTGGGCATGCAGCTCGTCGCCTGGCCGCCGGAGCTGGTGAACGCACTCAGCACGGCGGGCTACCGCGTCATCCGCTTCGACAACCGCGACATCGGCCTCGCCACGCACACGGCTGGCAAGGCACCGAATCTTGCGCTGATGACCATCAAGTACCGCCTCGGCGTCGCCATCCGCGCGCCGTATACGCTGCGCGACATGGTGGACGACACGGCGGGCGTGCTCGATGCGCTCGGCATTGCGCGTTGCCATGTGGTCGGCGTCTCGATGGGCGGCATGATTGCGCAGGGCCTCGCCAGCCACTATCCCGAGCGCGTGCAATCGCTGACCAGCATCATGAGCACCACCGGCGCCCGCAATCTGCCGCGCGCCACGCCGAAAGCCTCGCTCGCCTTCATCGCCCGCCCGCGCAGCCGCGAGCGCGATGTCGTCGTCGAGCATCTCGCCCGCGTGATGCGGGTGATCGGCAGCCCGAAGTTTCCGACGCCGCTGCCCGAGCTGCGCGAGCGCATCGGTGCCGCCTATGACCGCGCCTACTATCCGGCCGGCATGATCAAGCAGCTCGCCGCCATCGTTGCCTCCGGCGACCGCACCGACGAAGTACGCAGGATCAAGACGCCGACGCTGGTCATCCACGGTCGCGACGACCCGCTGGTGCCGCTGAAAAACGGCGAGGAGACCGCCCGCCGCATCGCCGGCAGCGAGCTCGCCATCATCAACGGCATGGGCCATGACTTCGGTCCGCTGCCGCAGATCACGCAGAAAGTGCTGGCGTTTCTCGGCAAACAGGTGACTGCGGCAGCATCAGCTTGACGGTTGTAATGGCGTCGGCACTGGGCGAAAGCCACTGTTTGACCGAAAGTCGACAAATAGCCAAATCAGGCTCTGAGCCCAATTCATAAGCGGGTTACAGCGAAAAGCTGCTAACCTACCAACCACAAGATCGCGTGCAGCGATCCCATTCCCACCAGCAAGGTGATCAGCATGCCACCGCGCCACCGGGCGTAGATGCCGGCGAGCACCGCCGCCAGCACATGCGGCCAGCGGGCGGCGAGATCGAATTGACCGCCGTTGAGCAGAATCAGCGGCAGCACCAGCGCCGCGAAGATCGCCGGCACGGCGAGCTGCAGCGCCCGCTCGAAGCGCGGCGGCAGCTTCCGGCCCGCCAGCAAGCCAAGGAACGAATAGCGGATGGCAAAGGTGCCCAGCGCCAGCAGTGCAATCGCCAGCCAGCCGGACGGTGTGCCGAAGCTGCCCCAGTTCATGCCGCGCCTCCGCCCGCTTTCGCCTGCGCGCTGCGCGCCAGCAGCGCATCCACCAGCAGGCCGACGCCGGTGCCGATCACGCAGGCCGCAATCAGGCCAAGCTTGAGCGGCAAGGCGTAAAGCACCACACCGGCGGCGCCGCCGGTGATGGCGGCAATGATCTGCGGCTTCGACTTCAGCAACGGCACCACCAGCGCCACGAACGACAGCGGGATGGTGAAGTCCAGTTGCCACGACGCCGGCAGCTTCGCCCCGGCGAAGGCGCCGATCGCGTTCATCAAAATCCACCATGGCCACAGCACCATCGCGCAACCAAGATAGAACGCCAGCTCATGTCCCACGTGCTCGCCGCGCTGATGCCGCGCCTCGTTCGAGAGGAAGGTCTGGTCCACCAGAAACGCCGCCCACAGCAGCCGCTGCTTCGGTGTCGCGCCGGCGATGCGCGGTGCAATCGCGGCGCTGTAGACGGCCATGCGCAGGTTCACCACCAGCCCCGAAGCCACGGCGACCAACAACGGCGCGCCGCTGCCGAGAAACTGCGTCAACACCGCCTGCGACGAGCCGGCGAACGCGAACGCCGCCAGCGCCACCGCGCCCCATTCACCGAGCCCCGCCTGCACAGCCGCCACGCCGCACACCAGGCCGAACGGCATGTACGAGGGCAGCAACTGCGCGCACTCGATGGCACCGGCACGGAAGGCGGCGCGACGTGCGGCGATGTCGTCCGCGTGCTGGTCAGCCACGCCGCTCACGCCACACGCTCGTAATGCACAAAGGCAAACGGCACCGGCGCGGCATCGGGCGCCAGCGCACCCGTTTGCGTTTCACGCCTCACTTCATGAAACGCCGCGCGCTCCCACGCCGGAAAGTACGCGTCGCCGGGCACATCGGCATCGATCTCGGTGAGGAAGAGATCGTCCGCCAGCGGCATCGCCTCGGCATACATCGCGTTGCCGCCGATCACGAACACCGGCTGCTCCGCGGGCGCTGGCAAGGCCAGCGCCTCCGCCAGCGAGCGCACCCGCAGTACGCCCGCCGGCAGCGAGAGTGCGCGTGACGACACCACCACATGCTCGCGGTTCGGTAGCGGCTTCGGGAATGCCTCCCAGGTGCGCCGCCCCATCACAATGCGCTTGCCGGTGGTCAGCGCCTTGAAGTGCTTGAGGTCGGCGGAAAGATGCCAGGGCATGCCGCCATCACGGCCGATCACGCCATTGCGCGCCACCGCTGCGATCAAAGCCAGCCGGGGCGGGGGAGGGGTTGTCATGGCGACATTCTAGGGATGAAAGGGATTGGCGCGTGACCGTGTCTTCCCGCAAACGGACCGCGCAGCCGCAAACATCTTCATATGATGTAGCGGAGCACCTGCGTACACCCGAAGAGATGGCCGCCTATCTTGACGCGTGGCTGGAAGAAGCGCCGGACGACACGGCGGGCATCGCCCGCGCGCTTGGCGACATCGCCCGAGCCAAGGGGATGAGTCAGGTTGCCCGGGATGCCGGTTTGAGTCGCGAAAGCCTTTACCGGGCGCTCAGTAAGGATGGCAACCCCAGTTTTGCTACGGTGCTCAAGGTCGCGCGAGCGCTTGGTGTCCGCCTGCACGCACAGGCAGCGTAAGACACATGGATTGGCCTGCGCGAAGGCTGAGTCGTCACGGCGATTCGCGGCCGGAGTCGCATTGCAGGGAGTCGCAAGAAAAAAGGCATCACATGGCAACCATAAGACCCGGCATGCAAACCGTCCTGATGATCGTCGATGTGCAGGTGGGCGTGATGCCCGAGTGTCACGACGCTGCAAAGACGGTTGCGAACGTAGCGCGCACCGTGGAGCGCGCTCGCGCGGCACAGGTACCGGTGATCTGGGTGCAGCATGAGAGCGATGAGCTCAAGCGAGATAGCGATGCCTGGCAATGGGTGCCAGAGCTGGTGCCTGCCGCTGGCGAAGTGCGCATCTACAAGCAGTTCAATTCCGCCTTCGAGCAGACCGATGCCGGGGACGTACTTGCACGACTGGGCGCTACGCACATTGTGCTCGCCGGCGCGCGGAGCAACTGGTGCATTCGCGCCAGTGCGTACGGCGCACTCGAACGCGGCTATGACCTCACGCTGGTGAAGGACGCGCACACCACGTCCGACCTTGACCTCGGCAACGGCACCAGGATTGATGCCGCCACCATCGTGCGCGATCTCAACGTCACCATGAAGTGGCTGCAATACCCCGGTCGCCGCAACCGAATCGCCGCTGCGGAGGAGGTGGAGTTCTAGCCACGTAGGGTGGGCACCCCGTGCCCACGCGTGCGTCGTCGTTGCGTTGCCAGACGCGTGGGCAACAACTTGCCCACCCTACGACGCCAGGTCCCGACCGCCCCTACGCAAGGCGCTTGTCGTCAACCCACCCAGCGCGTAAAGTCCTCGACGGCCACCCGTGGTGTCTGGAAGGTGTTTACGGTGGTGGATTCGTCGGCGTAGCCGAGCGACATGCCGCACACCATCAGCTCACCGTCGCCCATGCCGATGATTGGCGCAATGATCTTCGCGAAGCCATTCCATGCTGCCTGCGGGCAGGTGTGCAGACCGCGGGCACGGGCGGCGACCATCACGTTCTGGATGAACATCCCGCAGTCGACCAGACTGCCACGGCCCATCACGCGGTCGATGCTGAAAAAGAGCCCGACCGGCGCATCGAAGAACTTGAAGTTGCGCTGGTGCTGCGCGTGCATCGCGTCCTTGTCGCCCTTGGTGATGCCGAGCAGGCCATAAAGGCCCCAGCCGTTTTCGCGGCGGCGTTCGATGTAGGGCGACACCCATTGTTCGGGGTAGTAGTCATAGCTTTCGCGGTACTCGCTGGCGAGCGCGGGGTTGGCGCGGATCGCGTCGTGCGCGGCGCACACCTCGCGCTCGATACGCTGGCGTGGCTTGCCTTCGACGACGTAGACATGCCACGGCTGGGTGTTGGTGCCGCTCGGGGCGCGGGCGGCGACGCGCAGGATGTCGGCGATGGTGTCGCGCGACACCGGTGTCGGCAGAAAGGCGCGCGCCGAAAAACGGCTCTCGATGGCGGCGTCGACGCTGGTGGGGTCGGCGATGCGGGTGGTGACTTGAGATTGACTCATGTGATTTGAATGTGCACGTCGTCACAAATGCACGGCGAACTGCCGGCGAGCCACAATCGTAACGATCACGCAGCGAAGCAGGACGATTGCAAGCACATACCGCACCTGAAGCGACGTATATACTTTACGTATATCCTTGATCGGAGGCAACCATGACGATCGCCCGAATCTTCCAGTCCGGAAACAGTCAGGCTGTGCGCTTGCCGAAAGAATTTCGCTTCAAATCGGATCGCGTCGAAATTTTCCGTAATGGCGACGACATCGTCCTGCGCGAGCGACCGGCCACCGGTGCTGTGATTTTTGATGCGTTGGCAGAGCTGCCAGACGACTTCATGGCCGCTGGTCGTGCGGATACACCACCACAGGGCCGCGAGGGGCTGTAGATGGCCGTCCGCTATCTGCTCGACACCAACATTTGCATCTACATCGCGAAGCACAACCCGCCGAATGTTCGCGCGCGGTTTGCAGCGCATGCTGCGGATGCGCTGGCGATGTCGGTGATTACCTTGGGTGAGCTTCAGCACGGTGCAGAAAAGAGCCAGGCGCGCACACGGTCATTGGAGGCACTACAGCAACTGGTGACGTTGATTCAGGTGATGCCGCTCACCGAGGCGGCGGGCCAGCATTACGGCGCGATTCGCGGCGCACTGGAGCGGGCCGGGCAGCCGATCGGCAACAACGATCTGTGGATCGCGGCCCATGCTCGCGCCGAAGGCTGGATCTTGGTGACCAACAACGAACGCGAATTTCAGCGGGTGGAGGGCCTGGCGGTGGAGAACTGGGCCGCGTGAGGCCTGCTCAAAACCCCACCGCGCAGCCATCGCGCCGCGGATCGCTGCCGCTGATGTAGCCGTCGGCCGTTTTCCAGATGATCTGGCCGGCGCCGAAATCCATATAGCTGTCCTTGTTCTCTTTCAGCTTGTGGCCGCGCGCGGCGAGCGCATCGCGCACAGCGGCGGGTGTCCACGCTTCGAGATCGATTTCGAGACCCTGCTCGGCGCGGAAGCGCGGGCCGTCGAGCGCCGCCTGCGGGTTCTCGCCGAAGTCGATCATGCGGATCGCGGTCTGCAGATGGCCTTGCGCCTGCATGTGTCCACCCATCACGCCGAAGGCGCTCTGCGGCTCGCCGTTCTTCAGGATGAAGCCCGGAATGATGGTGTGGAACGGCCGCTTGCCGCCGGCGACACAATTGGGATGCGCCGGATCGAGCACGAAGCCGTAGGCGCGGTTCTGCAGCGAGATGCCGTCGACCACGATGCCGGAGCCGAAGCCGTAGTAGTTCGACTGGATCAGCGACACCATGAGACCGTTCTCGTCGGCGGCGTTTAGATAGACGGTGCCGCCGCGCAGTTCGGCGCTCGGCGAGAAGTCCTGCGCGCGCTGCATGTCGATCAGTTTTGCCCGGCTGCGCAGAAAATCGCGGTCAAGCATCGCGCTGGCCGAGACGTTCATGTATTCCGGGTCCGCCACCTGCGCATGGACATCGCGGAAGGCGAGCTTCATCGCCTCAATCGACAGATGCCAGTAGTCGGGATGATTCGGCCCGAGCGACTTGAGATCGAAGTCCTCCAGTATGCCAAGTGCCATCAGCGCGGCGATGCCCTGCCCGTTCGGCGGGATTTCGGCGACTTCGTAACCGCGATAGCCCATGCGGATCGGCTCCACCCAGTCGGCAGCGTGGGCCGCGAGGTCGATGCCGGTCATCAGGCCGCCATGCGCCTTGGCGTGCGCCACGATGCGCGCCGCGAGCTGGCCGCGATAGAAAGATTCGCCTTCGCTCTCCGCGATCAGTCGCAGCGATTCCGCCTGCGCGGGGTTGCGGAACAGCTCGCCCGCCAATGGCGCGCGACCGTGCGGCATGAAGTGCTCGGCATAGCCCGGCTGGTGTTGCAGGATCGGCACCGCCCGCGCCCACTGATTGGCGATGATTGGCGTGACCATATAGCCACGCTCGGCGATGTCGATCGCGGGCGCCAGCAGGTCGGCGAACGGCAGCTTGCCGTAACGCTTCGACAGCGCCACCCAGCCGGCAATCGCACCGGGCACCGACACGCTCATCCAGCCGCGCATCGGCACGCTGTCCATGCCCTTGAACGTGTCCGCCGTCCACGCCTGCGGCGAACGCCCGGAGGAGTTGAGGCCGTGCAGCGCCTTGTCCTGCGGGCCCCAGATCAGCGCAAAGAGATCACTGCCGAGGCCGTTGCTGCACGGCTCCACGACGGTGAGCACGGCGGCGGTGGCGATGATGGCGTCGATTGCGTTACCGCCGGCCTGCATCATCTGCAGACCGGCCTGCGCTGCGAGCGGGTGCGTGGTGGCCACGGCATTGCGGGTCATCAGCGGCGAGCGGCCACCGGGGTAGGGGCGGGTGAAGTTGAAGGTCATGGCGGCTGCGGTAACAACAATGGATCGATTATCTTGCGTCGCCGATAATTGCCCCATGTCCGCGCTCATTTTGTCCACGCTGAACGCCCGTTACGCCCACGCCTCGCTGGGCTTGCGCTATCTGTTCGCCAATCTCGACGACGATCTGCGTGCCGAAACGAAGCTGGCGGAGTTCGTCATCGGCAGCAAGACCGAGACGCTGGTCGAGCAGTTGCTTGCGCTGTCGCCGAAGGTGATCGGCTTCGGCGTCTACATCTGGAACGTCGAAGAAACGACCCGGCTGATCGCGATGCTCAAGGCCGTGGCGCCGGAGATCAAGGTGGTGATCGGCGGGCCGGAGGTGAGCTTCGAGACGACCGGGCAGCGCATCTTTGCGCTGGCGGACTATGTGGTGACCGGGCAGGGCGACGTGACCTTCAACAAGCTCGCCCGCGCGCTGCTGCATGGCCCGCGGCCGCTGATGAAGGTGCACGTTGGCGAAGAATTCGAGCTCGACGATCTGAAACTGCCGTATGAGTATTACAGCGACGAAGACATCGCGCGCCGGCATCTGTACGTCGAGGCTTCGCGTGGCTGCCCGTTCAAGTGCGAGTTTTGCCTCTCCGCGCTCGACAAAACCGCATTGCCGTTCGATACCGAGCGTTTTCTCGTCGAGATGGCGAAGCTCTACGACCGTGGCGCGCGCACCTTCAAGTTCGTCGATCGCACCTTCAACCTGAACGTCAAGACTTCGCAGGCAATCCTCGAATTCTTTCTCGAACGCATCGAAGCGAAACCGGACGACCCCTGCTTCGCGCATTTCGAGCTGGTGCCCGATCACCTGCCCGACAAGCTGAAGACCACCATCGCGAAATTCCCGGCCGGCACGCTGCAATTCGAGATCGGCATTCAGACCTGGAACCCGACCGTGCAGGGCCACATCTCGCGCAAGCAGAACAACGACCGCGCGAAGGACAACCTGCGCTGGCTGCACGCGAACTCGCATGCGCACATGCATGTCGACCTGATCGCCGGCCTGCCGGGCGAGACGCTGGCGAGTTTCGGCGCAGGTTTCGACACGCTGGCGCGTCTCGGCCCGCACGAAATTCAGGTCGGTGTGCTCAAACGCCTGCGCGGTACGCCGATCATCCGTCACACCGAGGCGTTCGCGATGCGCTACAACCCCGAACCGCCATACAACATCCTGTCCAACAACGCGCTCACGTTTGCCGAGCTGCAACGCATCACCCGCTTCGCGCGATTCTGGGATCTGATCGGCAATTCCGGGCGCTTCGCCAGCACGCTGCCGTTCGTCTTGCTGCAGGCCCCGGCCAGTGCCTTTGATCGCTTCATGGCGCTGGCCGACTGGCTGTACGCCGAGACCGGTGCCACGCACCAGATCGCGCTGGAGCGGCTGTTCGACCTCGTTTATCGCTGGTTGCACACGGATGGCGGCATCGCTGCGGACGCTGCACAGCAGGCCGTTCTCGCCGACTACGTGAAAAGCGGCAGCAAGGGCAGGCTGTCGTTCATGACGCGCGGATTGACGGTGGCCGACGACGCCCGCCAGAGCGCACGCAACGCCACCCCGGCGCGGCAACGGCGGCATTTGCCGCAACCGGCAGCGTCGTAGAGGTCACTTCAGGTGTTTGGCGAAAAATTGCTCGGTGCGCGTATAGAAGTCGATCACGTTCTCCGGCGCGTTGAAGCCGTGCGCTTCGTCGACGTAAACCTTGTAGTCGAGCGGCTTGCCGGCTTTCTCCATCGCGTCGCGGAAGGTGGTGCCGTGGATCAGCGGCACGCGGATGTCCTGACCGCCCATCGTCAGCATGACGGCGGCCTTGATCTTGTCGGCGTTCTTTGCCGGTGAGGTGGCGTCGAAGCGGGCGCGGTCGGTGCTGATGTCGCCGATCCAGCGTTTGAAATCGGTCTGGTAATAGTCGCTGTAGCGTGCGGTGTCGGACCAGGTGACGTTCTGCTTGAGTTCGATGTCGGTCACGGCGACGTAGGCGTGGCTGCACTTCCACAGATCGGGGTCGCGCACCAGCCCCTGCAGCGCGGCATAGCCGCCGTAACTGCCGCCGAACAGGCACATGCGGTTTTTGTCGACGATGCCTTCCTTCGCCAGATGCAGCGCGCCGTCGGTGATGTCGTCCTGCATCGTGAGGCCCCATTGCTTGAAGCTCCGCTGATAGTGTTTGGCGCCGAAGCCGATCGAGCCGCGCGGTTCGGGCTCCAGCACGGCATAGCCGCGCGAGGCGAAGAATTGCGCCGTCGGCCAGCGCCCCCACTGGATGCCGTGATAGCCGCGCACCCAGGGGCCACCGTGGATGTGCACCACCAGCGGCAGATTCTTCGCCTCGACGCCGCGCGGCACCGTGAGCCAGGCCGGAATGTCGAGGCCGTCGCGCGCCTTGTACATGACGAAGCGCCGTTCCGGCATCAGGGCTGCGGGCAGCCAGTCGCGCGTCGCCGCGACGCGGCTCAACGCACGCTGTTGCGTATCGAAAATGTAGTAGGCACCGGCATCGGTCGCCGAGCGGGCAAACACCAACATGTAACGCGCCGCATCGTCGCCCGGCGTAATGCGGTTCACGGTGTCGGGCAGCGCGCGGTCGATGCCGGCCTGAATGGCGGCGTAGCGCTCGTCGAACCAGCTGGTGCCGGGCAGTTCGGCGCTATGGCGGATGCCGAGCACTTTGCCGCTGGCCGGATGGATCAGCAGACCGTCGTCGAGGTCGAGCCAGGGGTGTTGCGCGACCACCTCGCCCAGCTGCTTCCTGGCGATGTCGTAGCGATAGATCGCGCTGCGGTCGCCCCCGTGGCGGCTGGCGACGAACAGTGTCTGGCCGTCGTCGTCGAATGCGAGCGGGCGCAGGCGGTCGAGGTCGCCGTTCAGCTCGCCGATCTGCTGCCAGGCAGCGGTTGCCGACGGGCGATGCCACAGCGTGCGCCGCCGCGCCTTGTCCGCCGCTTCGCGCGGTTCCAGCCGCATGGCGATGCGCGGGGCGAGCGTGTGGTCGAGCACCCAGTCGGCCACGCGGCCCGGCGAGTCGAAGCTGAGCAATTGTTTGCGGCCGGTCCGCGTGTCGTAGCGGTAAACGTCTTCCGACTGGATGTCGCGCAGGCGCGTGGTGATGATCAATTCGCCGCTGCCGTCGCGGGTCCGGGCGAGGATGTCGAAGCCGCCGCGCATGTCCTGCGCGATGTTGCGGTGGTTCTTGCCATCGACGTCGATGGCGACCGTCGCGCCGCGCCGCCAGACGCCGGTCTCCAGTTCGCGGTTCGAGGCGCTGAGGATCAGCCGGCTGTCGTCGACCCAGGTGAACCAGTTGACGTCGACCGTCTTGAAGTCGGTGACGGCAGTGGTTCGCTTGCTGTCGAGATCGATCACGACCAGGTTTTCGCGGTCGTTGACCGGCGCCACGGCGGCGAGCTTTCTGCCGTTGGGCGACATCGCCATCTGCGAGTAGCGCGGCAGGCGGAAGAACTCGCTCACCGGGATGTCTGCCGCGCTGCGGTAGACAGGGGTTGCCGCGCCGGCGCTGGCGGGTTGCGCGGCGGCAGGCACCGCGGTCAAGACGAAGGCGGCGACCGCGATGGCGGCGGCGCGCAGGAGGTGGGCTGTAGTCATCGGCCACGATGCGAAAGCGTCGGCTTCAACTGCATCCCGCCGCGATCAGCTTTTTCGAGAAAGCCTTATTCTATAGGGGCTGAAAGACCGAAAACAACAAAGTCAACTTGTGTTTGCTCGGTGGCTTAGCCCGCATCTGGCCTTCGTTGCAACAAAAAAGCTGTTGAAGAATTATGGGCGGGTAACGGCGACGCCGGTCAGGATGCGTCGTCGGCTGCTGCCGGCGCGGCCCGGGTCAACGCAACGCCTATTCCGCCTGGGCTTTCGCTTCCAGCGCGCGACGAAAGTCGATGGCACGCTGCTGCAGCGCGTTGGCGCTGTCGAATTCGACGTCGTCCCAGCGCACGCTGTCGTGAGCGCGCACGTTGCGCCGCAGTTTGCAGCCATGCGCGAGGCCGAGCGGCAGCGCACCGGTGTCGACCGACTCCCGCGCCGGCAGAATCTTGCCGTAGACGGTGAAGCCGCCCTCGCCGTCGAGCGCCTCGCCGTGTTTGAGGTCGCGCTTGGCGGTGGCCACCACGTCGGCGCGCCAGTCGAGCGCGCCGTCCTGCCACCACGCCAGCGGCGCACCGGTCGGCTCGCCGCGTAGCCCGGCGCTGGCGACGCTGATGCCCAGCTCCAGCCCGATCAGGTGATAGGGCTTGTACATCGCCGTGTATTCGCCGCTTTTGTCGGTGACCAGACCGTATTCCTTGAAGCAGCGGCGCACGTATTCGCGGCCGGCGTCGCTGCCGGCGCGGAACACCACGTAGACGCCCCAGCGCAGGTCGCGAAACACCGGGCGGCCGTCGCGCTCCACGCTGGAAATCACTTCCACCATGCCGTGGCCGTCGAGCAGTCCGCCGGCGCTGCGCGGTCGCAGCACGTGGGCGAGGTCGTCCACCCCGCAGGGCGGGAACAGCAAGCCGCGCGGCGGCGTCAGCCCGCAGGCATTGGCAATGGCCGTCATCTCGATCGCGCTCTTGGTGCCGTCGAGAAAACTGTTGAACATCTGCGGGTTCATGCCACCTTTCGCGGCATCCTCCGGCGCGATGCCGTAGTGCGGCCACACGGTAGCCGGCGTGCTCTCGTGGTACTGCGGCAGATACTTGGTGCCCTTGCCTGCCGCGACCACCTCGAAACCCGCCGCACGGCACCAGTCCACCATCTCGCAAACCAGCGCCGGCTGGTCGCCGTAAGCGAGCGAATAGACGATGCCGGCCTCGCGCGCCTTGCGGGCGAGCATCGGCCCGGCCAGCGCATCGGCTTCGACGTTGACCATCACGATGTGTTTCTTGGCGTCGCAGCAGGCGAGCACGTGCGCAATGCCGTGCGCGGGCGAGCCGGTGGCGTCGATGATGAGGTCAAGCTCGGGCGCAGCGATCATCGCGAAGGCATCGCTGCCGACGTAGGTGTTGCCGCTGTCGCGGGCAGCGCGGAACGACGTGGCGCCGAGCTTCGCGGCATCCCAGCCGACATTCAGCAACGCCAGCTTGGCGCGGTTGACGTCGAGATCGGCCACCGCCAGCAGGTGAATGCCCGGCGTGTGCTTCGCCTGCGACAGATACATCGAACCGAATTTGCCGGCGCCGATCAATCCGACGCGAATGGGTTTGCCGGCCGACTGGCGTTGCCGGAGCAAGGCGTGCAGGTTCATTGCGAATCCTTATCCATGTTGGCGTTCACCTTCATGCAATGCGGGAGCGGGCTTGCCCGCGAAGCGATGCCGCCGGCAGTTCGCGGGCAAACCCGCTCCCACAAGCTAGCGCAACGCGAACAATAGTCCCAACGGTATGAACACAATGCTCGCGATGTTGCCGACGAGCACGATGCTGGCGACCTTTTCCGGCTCCTGCTTGTAATAGTCGGCCACCAAAAAATTGAGCACCGCCGGCGGCAGCGCGCCGAACAGATAGACGAGTCCGATCTGCTCCTTGTTCATCGGCAGCCATTGCACGACGATGCCGGCCATCAGCAGGCCGGTCAGCGGGCAGACGGCGGCGCCGAGCAGCGAGCGCGAGAAGTCCTCGCGCTTGACGTCCAGCATGCGCACGCCGAGCGAGAGCAGCATCACCGGGATCGTGCAGTCGCCGATCATCTTCATCGGTGCGTGCACGCTGTCCGGCAGGTGCGTTCCGGAGAGGCCCAGCGCCGCGCCGATGATCGTCGCCCAGACCATCGGACTCTTTGCCAGCAGTTTCAGCTCGGCATGTTTGTGCACGATGAAGGCGCCCACCGTGAAATGCAGCAGGTTCGACGTGGTGAACAGCGCCACCATGCCGGCGACGCCAACCGGCCCGAACGCGAACAGCGCCAGCGGCAGTCCCATGTTGCCGCAGTTGTTGAACATCATCGGCGGCACGAAGGTGCGCGCGCTCTGGTGCGAAATTTTCGCGAACGGCCAGGCGAGCAGTCCGGAGCCCAGCACGATGACGATCGACGCCACCACCAGCGGCCACAGCGAGAGCAGGTCGACGCTCTTGTCGGAGAGATTGGCGAGCACCAGAAACGGGCCGAAGACATCGAGATTGAGACGGTTCACCACCCGCATGTCGGGCTTGTTCCAGAGGCGTCCGATGGCATAGCCCATGACGATGATGACCAGCACCGGCAGGACGATCTCGACGATCCTGAGTGCGATGTTCATGCCTGCACCACCCCTTCGTTACGCACGGCGGCGCTGCGCAGCCGGACCAGTGTCCATGCCACGCAAAGCGCCTGCAAGGCCCACAGCCACATGAAGGCATGCTCGTAGCCGATGGCTTCGTAGCGGCCCGGCGTGGCAGCAGGATAGCGATTGACGACCAGACCGATACCCCATTGCAGTGCGAAACCAAGGGCGAACATCAGGAAGTTGATCAGCGTCGATAGCCGCCCATGCACCGCCCTGCCGAAGCGGGTGAACAGCGCCGCGAACAGCAGGTTGCCGGAGACGTGGGTGAGGCCGAAGAAGGCCATCGCCAATGCTGGCGAGCCGCCCCAGGAGCGCAGAAAGGCGAGCTGGCCAAGGCCTGCAAACAGGCAAGCGATAAAGCAGAAAATCACCGGCGAAATGCCACGCTGCATCAGTCGCCCCATCGCATTGCCCAGCGCGATGTTGGCCACCAGCATGCCAGCGGAAATCAACAGCAGATCGCCGCCGATGGCGTTGGCCGGCAGCTTCGCCACGTCGACCAGCCACGGCCCCGCCCACAAGCCCTGTACGGCGAGACCGATGGCATTGGTCAGGCAGGGCAGCGGCACGATCGCCCAGAACAGCGGCGAGCGCAGTACGGTCGACCAGCCCGCCGGTTGCGCGGTGGCATTGCTGCCGGCTGGACTTTTGTCCGCGACCGGCGGATCGGGCACGGCAAAGGCAAGCCAGAGCGCCACCACGACGGTCAGCACGGCAACCGACAGAAACAACTGACGCCAGGTGATCATGCCCAGCAGCCACAGCACCGGCGCCGTGGACAGGATGGCGCCCGCGTTGCCGACGGCCAGCATCAGGCCATTGGTGGTCGGCAACCGGCTCGCCGGCAGCCACAGCCCGAACGTGCGCAGCGCCGCCATCAGACAGGCGGCCACCCCGATGCCGATCAGCGCCCGCCCGAGGATCAGCCCCCAGGTTGCCTCTGCGGTCGCGAACACAATGCAGCCGGCGGCACAGGAGATCAGCAGGGCCGCCTCCACGCGACGCGGCCGGAAGCGGTCGAGCATGCCGCCAAGCGGCAACTGGGTTAACGCGAATGCCAGAAAGTAGGCCGCGGTCAGCAGGCCAAGGTCGGCGGCATCGAGGCCAAACTCGCGCGTCAACGTCGGCGCGATCGCCGCATTGACCGTGCGCAGACCGTAGCTGATCAGATAGGCAATGGCCAGCGGCAGACTGACACGCAGCAGGAAGGCGCCAGTGGCAAACGGAGGCGCCGCCTCGACGGCGGCGAACGGTGGCGCCGCCTCGACGGCGGCGGTGCGGGAGGGTACGGCGTTGGTCAAAGGATGAACTGCGAAAGGTTTTCGTCGCGGACGATGCCGGCAAGTTTGTCATCGACGAAGGCGGCGTCGACCGTGATCGTTTCACCCGTCAGGGCATCGGCCGTGTAGCTCACGTCCTCCAGCAGGCGCTCCATGACGGTGTGCAGGCGTCGGGCACCGATGTTTTCCTGCCGTTCGTTGACGGTGAATGCGATCTCGGCGAGACGGCGGATCGCATCCGGCCGGAAATCGAGCGTCACCTGCTCGGTCGCGAGCAGGCCCGCGTATTGCTGCGTCAGACTGGCGTCGGTGCTGGTCAGGATGCGCTCGAAGTCCTGCACCGTCAGCGCGCTCAGCTCCACGCGGATCGGAAAGCGCCCTTGCAGCTCGGGGATCAGATCGCTCGGCTTGCTCAGGTGAAACGCACCGCTGGCGATGAACAGGATGTGATCGGTTTTGATCGCGCCGTACTTGGTGTTCACTGTGGTGCCTTCGACCAGCGGCAACAGGTCGCGCTGCACGCCCTGGCGCGACACGTCGGCGCCGTGCGTGTCCTGCCTTGCCGCGATCTTGTCGATCTCGTCGAGAAAGACGATGCCGTTCTGCTCGGCGTTCTGCAGCGCACTCTGCTTCAGCTCTTCGTCGTTGACGAGTTTGGCGGCTTCCTCGTCCTGAATCACCTTCATCGCTTCGTCGACGCGCATCTTGCGCATCTTGCGGCGGCCCTGCTGCATGTTGGAGAACATGCCCTGAATCTGCTGCGTGATCTCCTCCATGCCGGGCGGCGCCATCACTTCCATCTGCGGTGCGGCGACGGCGATCTCGATGTCGATTTCCTTGTCATCGAACTGGCCTTCGCGCAGCATCTTGCGGAATTTCTGCCGTGTCGCGTTATCGGTCGGCTTCAGATCGTCGAAATTGACCGCACTCGGCGGTGGCAGCAACGCATCGAGCACGCGCTCCTCGGCGGCGTCCAGTGCGCGGTCCCGCACAGCCTTCATCGCCTGTTCGCGGGTCTGCTTGATCGCCACTTCGGCGAGATCGCGGATGATGGTGTCGACGTCGCGACCGACGTAACCGACCTCGGTGAACTTGGTCGCCTCCACCTTCACGAACGGCGCGTTGGCCAGCCGCGCCAGCCGGCGCGCGATTTCGGTCTTGCCGACGCCGGTCGGCCCGATCATCAGGATGTTCTTCGGCGTAATTTCGTGCCGCAGCGGCTCCGGCACCTGCTGCCGCCGCCAGCGGTTGCGCAACGCAATCGCCACCGCCTTCTTCGCCGCCGCCTGGCCAACGATATGCCGGTCCAGCTCGAGGGCGATTTCTTTCGGAGTCATGGGGAGGGACATGGAACTGCGTGAGTAGCGACGATGGGCTGATTTTATGGGGCCTTGGGGCTTTCACCGGGGCTTGCGGGCTTTCGCCGGTGGCGACAGGCGTGACGGCTCGTTCCCTCTCCCTTGAGGGGAGAGGGTTGGGGAGAGGGTGGCGGTGGAACGACGATTGATCTTTGCTACCAGTGTGCCGTATGGGGCGTAGGACGTCACAACCGGCGGATTGTGTACGTTGTTATACCGACCCCACCAAGGTATAACTGAATGCAGCTATGTCTTTCAACGCCTGGGCGCGTTAAG
>JAPUER010000075.1:109154-145556 GCA_027492485.1 Betaproteobacteria bacterium | reverse complement strand
GATTTGTGCCCGGGGCGGCTCCCGGCTCTCTGGCTCCGGCGGGTGTGGTGGTGAAATCCGTGACAACGCTAAAACCGGGACTGTTCGCAGCAGAATCCATTGCGGCCAGGTCCACTGCTCGGGATTTCACATTCGCCGAACGTGCGACGATAAATGAAATCGGTCGTAAGTCTGGTTGCCGCACGTGTGGGTCAACCAATCCAGGCACAAAATCGGGGAATTTCATACCAGACCATCAGCCTGTCTCTGCATTGGTCAGTGGTGTCGAGCCTCAACGCCTATTGCCGCATTGCATTCATTGTTCCAGAGTTCAGGGCGGTCAAGTTCTACAAGAAACGTTAAGAAAGATCGATTCACAGTGAAGACGACGCTCAGCCCCCCAAATTCAATAATTTTTCTGTTCGATCAAACAAACAAAGCGGTTGTGCCGCCCGAATACAACGCATCAAGAGTTGTTTCCTCAAATAACAACTGTGTCTCTATTGGTACTCGTTCCGAATTTGATGGTGAAACCACGGTAGAGCTGAATTCGTACCAAGGCGGCAGGTTTGATCCAGAATTAATTTGGTTTCACGACATAAAAATCGCCACTCCGGGCGGCATCGTATCTGTCGTGACGTCGCATAACGATGCGCTACTCACAGTTTCAAGTGGAACACGCGCTACACGCCTAGCAATTGGGCTCAATGATCCTAGTGAACCGGACATCATCGTGATTCGAATCGTGAGCGAGGGCATTTCTGACGGTCTGCGTTGAGGATATGAGATCTCTAAATTTGTCAACTATCACACGGTCAAGTATTCTGTCCGCTCTCCTATGCGCGCTCAACGCAAGCCAAGCCGCCAACTTCTCAGACATCCTGTCGACCGAGGAAGCGCGCAAGGAGAATGCAGAGCTGCGCAGCGGCGATATTGCTCACGTTGATCCGTTCTCGGGCAATCTCACCTCCAGTCTGCGTGAAGTGTTCGTGCCTGGCAATGGCGGCCTCAATATCGAAATTCATCGCCGTTACGACGCCACGGTGCAACGTCAGGAGCTTTGGTCAAAGTCCGGCCAGTTTGTGGGCATGAGCGCACTGAACCTGAAGGAAGCGGAGTACGCACCATTTGGCACCGCCACGCAGGGTTGGTCCCTGATCGCGGCTCCCGTCATATCCATCCGCATGGTCAAGAGCGGCAGCGCCCTGTATCCGGCGGCGACAATGACCGATAGCGCCAACAAGATATGCACCGGGGCGCAGTTTCGCGAGCGCGTGACACCTGACGCCAATGGTGATTACGGATCGTATGGCGACTACATCTCCTACACAGTAACCCTGCCGACCGGTGAACGCGAGGCACTGGTGCCCATGCAAACCGGAGTCGTACAAAGCCGCAGCGGCTGGAAACTGACATGCAGCGGCGGCACGGGTGGCGTACACACCTTGCGCAGTCCTGCAGGGATGAAATACACGCTGGGCCGGAAATTCGTCAACAACCGGGCCGATTTCCCGGATGGTCAAGTCGCCAGGCAGCCGAACAGTGCCACCGCAGCCGCACCCGGTGGCCGGCTCCGTCCCTCGAATGTCTGGATAGATGAGTTCCAGTTCATGACCACGCGGCAAGAGGATTTGCGCGGCAACACTCTCACGTACACCTACACCGACATGAACGAAAAGGGCTTCACCCGCCCCCAGCTCTCGTCCATCAGTGCGGGGGATGGACGACAAGTGTCGTTCACATACGAACCCGTTGCCGGCAGTACCTCAAACAACGGCTACGTGCGCCTGCAGCAAATCGACGCGGGTAGCGGGGCTACATGGCAATACGGATACGACACACGGGGACTGCTCGCAACAGCCAGCGGGCCGGGCGGAAAAGTATGGCGATTTGAATACTTCCCGTTCACCAATTTCGAGCCCGCCACACCCCTCATCAGCGGCACGGCCACACACACGCAACCGAATTGGGCGAAATCCAATCTCTTGAAAAAGATAACGATACCGAGCGGCGGCGTCATTTCGGTGGACTACGCGCCCAGTGAAATCTGGGGGCGTGGATTGTGGTGGTGGGAGGGCGACTCGGGCGCCTACTCCGAATACGCTTGCAACAACGCGTTTGTGTTTGATTGCGAGGCGCTCTACGTCGGAGCGAACTGGACCAATCAAGTAACGAGCAAAGTGCTATCCAATGGGCAGAGTTGGGCCTACAGCTACGCGCGCTCCAAAACCAGCGGCCAGTACGATGTCACGACAATTGTCGGACCAGCAGGCACGGACACGTATTCCTACATCGGCGAGGGGTACTTCACGGTGGCCGCGAACCCACGGTTTAACTGGGCTACAAACCTCTTGACCTACGACTACGGCACCATTGTTAACAGCCGATGGAACTTCATCGCTGATCAATGGAAATTGGGCTTGCTTGTGCAGATGACGAAGGGCAACAAACTGACCGAGTCCTACCAGTGGTCGGCGCGCCTGCACTCGGACATATTTTTTGCCGCCACCTCCGGGAAGATTGGGCTGCGAGACGATAGAACGTATGCGCCAAAGTTGACCCAAAAAACCATCATTCAAGATGGTCTGACCTATCTGTCCGTGTACACGGGGTACGACACCTACGGCAATGTGGGCACCGTGACCGCGACCGGGCCAAGCGGCTCCAAGCGGACAATTGACCGCACCTACTACATCGACGCCGCAAACAACATCTTGCACCAGCTGAAAAACGAGACGACTACGGTGGTGACGCCATGAACGCATCGAAGCGAGTCTTTACCGCTGACACGCGCTTTCCAGTCACCAGCGCCATGCTTGTAGTCTCGGCATTGGCCGTTTCGACAGCGTTTGCGCAGACCACCACGTCGACCGTGCGCACCTTTTATGCGAATGGCCTGCTGGAAAGCGTGACGCAGGACGGCGTTACGACGAGCTACACCTACTACCCATCCGGGGACTTGAATATGATGACGCAGCCCGGAGCGCGTGTTACCACGTATTCAAACTACAAGCGCGGTATTGCTCAGCGCGAGGATCAGCCCGAGGGTGTTGTCGTCCTGCGCGAAGTCAATGACCTGGGGCACGTGACCTCGATCACGAATGGCGAAAACTTCAAAACGATTTTCGGGGTGGATGCACTGGGGCGCGTGACCAGTGTTTCCTACCCGCGTTCGGGTAGCAATCCGACCACCATTGTCTACGCGGCGTACTCGTCCGGCAATCCGGAAAAGGCGACCCTCAAGCGAGGCAGCTTTACCGAAGTCCACACATACGACGAATTCGGGCAACTCAAAACCAAGAATTCCAACGGCCTCAAGACTTCGTTCGAGTACGACACGTTATGGCGCAAGACCTTCGAGTCGAATCGTTACACCACCGAACTCAATCCGCCCGGCCGTAACTTTGATTACGACGAGCTGGATCGTCTGACCCAAGTGACGTGGCCTGATGGCAACACGACGGTTCACACCTATGGCGACAACGCGAGTCGCCCCACGCACGTTGTTGTCAATGAGCGCAACTACACCACGCAGCACGTGTACCGTGCGTTCGGCGAACCGGGCTCCGCAGAGTTGGTAGCTCAATTGACCCCCGATGGTTTGGCGGACATCGCCATGAACCGCAACGTGCGTGGCCAGGTGACCACGATGACCCAGGGCGGCTTCAGTCGCGTCTACGCTTACAACAGCAACTACTACTTGTCGTCCGTCACCAACCCGGAAACTGGCATTACTCAATACGGACGCGACATTGCGGGCAACATGACATCGGCTCAGGTGGGCGCGTCAGCCGTCACCCTGTTTGGTTATGACGAGCGCAATCGCCAGACGTCAACCACTTACCCCGCGGGTACGCCAAGCGTCACCAAGACCTATACGAAAAACGACAAACTGGCGACCGTATCCTCCAGTGATGCATCCACGCTCTACGAATATGATGCCAATGACAATCTGGTCGCGCTCAGCCGCATCGTTGATGACTGGCCCTTGCGTGCGCAATTCGATTACGACGGTAACGATCAACTCAGCACGCTGACCTACCCGATCTCCGCGTCAATCGTGAACTATTCTCCGGACGTGTTCGGGCGACCGACCAAAGTGTCCGGCTACATCAATTCGGTAGCGTATTGGCCGTCCGGTATGCCCAGACAAATTGACTACGCCAACCGAACGACATCCGAGTATCCGCAGAATTCCCGACTCTGGGCAAGCGGCTTCAGCACTCGAAAATCGTCAGCCAATTACCTCGATAGCAACTATCTGTACGATAGCGTCGGAAATTTGACTGGCGTACACGATGCGGTGGACGCCGTGTACAACCGCGCCATGATTTACGACAAGGTTGATCGCATCACCGACGTAAGTGGGCCGTGGGGCAGTGGCACGATAGCGTATGACCTGGTGGGCAACATCACGAGCCACACGATAGGCGGACCGGCGCTCGGCTACACGTACGACGCGAGCAATCGCTTGTCGGCAACATCGGGCCGCAGAAATACCAGTAACAGCTATGACGTGTATGGCAATATCGTCGACAATTCACTGAACACATACGGTTTCGATGATGCATCCAATTTGCGGTGCGTGAACTGCGCCAGTCCGACCAACAAGATCGAATACGCCTATGACGGAAGCAATCAGCGCGTCCGTGTCGCGAAATCGGGCGTGAAAGTCTACGAACTCTACGGGCCTGGCGGCAATTTGTTGTTCGAGTACACGCCGACGACCAATCAACAGGTTGAGCACATTTACTTCGGCAGCAAACGGATCGCGCAGAGAGTGTTGCCGTAACGCTTCCGTGCAGTGTGTGGACTCAAGAGGTTTAACGTAGTGGCCCACAACATCCCGCTGATTACCACCATTGCCGCGGCGTTCGGACTGGCGCTGCTGCTTGGGTTCGTCGCGGTACGCCTCAAGCTGCCGGCGCTGGTCGGCTATCTGGTCGCCGGCATCATCGTCAGCCCAGCGACACCCGGTTTTGTTGCCGATGTCCATCTCTCGCAACAGTTGGCCGAGATCGGCGTCATGCTGCTCATGTTCGGCGTCGGGCTGCATTTCTCGCTCGACGATCTCATGGCCGTGTGGAAGATCGCAGTGCCCGGCGCCATCGTGCAGATTGCGGCGGCCACCGCGCTGGGGCTGGGCGTGGCGATGCTGTGGGGTTGGAGCTTCGGCGAAGGCCTCGTCTTCGGCCTCGCACTGTCGGTCGCCAGTACGGTGGTGCTGCTGAAAGCGCTGGAGGCTCGCGGCCTGCTCGACTCCATGAACGGCCGGATCGCCGTCGGCTGGCTGATCGTCGAAGACCTGGCCATGGTGCTGGTGCTCGTGCTGCTGCCCTCGCTGGCCGGGGTGCTGACCGGCGGCGCGGCCACCGACACTGCGGCGCTGGTTAAAACGTTGCTGATGACGCTCGGGCAGGTCGGCGTCTTCGTGGCGCTGATGCTGATCGTTGGTCGTCGCGTATTCCCATGGCTGTTGTGGCAGGTGGCACGCACCGGCTCGCGCGAACTGTTCACCCTCTGCGTCATCGCCGCCGCAATCGGAGTGGCCTATGGTTCCGCGCACCTGTTCGGTGTGTCGTTTGCGCTCGGCGCGTTTTTCGCCGGCATGGTCATGCGCGAGTCGGAGCTGAGCCATCGCGCGGCCGACGAATCGCTGCCGCTGCGCGACGCGTTTGCAGTGCTGTTCTTTGTCTCGGTCGGCATGCTATTCGACCCGCTGACGCTGGTCCGCGAGCCGCTTCACGTGCTGGTTGTTGTGCTGATCATCGTGCTGGGCAAATCGGTCGCCGCCTTCTTCATCGTGCTCGCCTTCCGCTACCCGCTGAACACCGCGCTGACGGTCTCGGCGAGCCTGGCCCAGATCGGCGAGTTCTCCTTCATTCTGGCCGGCATGGGCCTCTCGCTAAAGCTCCTGCCGCCGGAAGGCCAGCATCTCATTCTGATGGGCGCGCTGATCTCGATGGCGCTCAATCCGCTGGTGTTTGCCGCCGTCGAGCCCTTGCAGAAATGGATTCGGGCGCGTTCCGCCTTCGCGCGCCGCCTCGACATGTCGGACGATCCGCTCGCTGCGTTGCCGATGACGGTCGATCAGGCGCTGTTGCACGAGCACGTCGTCCTGGTCGGCTATGGCCGGGTGGGTGCCCGCATCGGCGAGTCGCTGCGCGAGCAGCGCATCCCCTTCGTGGTCGCCGAGCAAAACCGCGAACTGGTCGAACAGTTGCGCGACCGCGGCATACACGCAGTCAGCGGCGACGCTGCCGAGCCGGTCGTGCTGATCCAGGCGCACATCGCACGCGCCCGCATGCTGGTGATTACCATCCCGGACAGCTTTCGGGCCCGCAAGATGATCGAGATCGCCCGCACACTGAAGCCCGCGATCGATACCGTGGTGCGTGCCGAATCCGAAGAAGAAGCGGATCTGCTGCGCGGCGAATCCGCCGGCCGCGTGTTCGTCGCCGAGCATGAGCTCGCCGCCGGCATGGCGCATCGCATTCGCGAGCGCATGGCGCGCCCCCACGACTGAACGCCGTAGCGAGCGCCGCCGGCAATCGCTACGGAAAGACCGCCAGAAACAGGAACACCGCGAACAGCACCAGATGCACCGTGCCCTGCAACACGGTTGCCCGCCCGCTGCCCAGCGTCAACACGCTGACCACGAGCGTCACGCTCAGCAGCACCATTTCCTTCGCCGGCAAGCCCAGCTCCAGCGGAAATCCCAGCAGCACTGACAACGCCGCCACCACCGGAATGGTCAGTCCGATGGTGGCCAGCGCCGAGCCGAGCGCGAGGTTGAGGCTGGTCTGCATGCGATTGGCACGCGCTGCACGCGCCGCCGCCAGCGTCTCCGGCAACAGCACCAGCATTGCGATCGCCACGCCGACCACGGCCGCCGGCGCACCGATCGCCTGCACGCCGGACTGGATCACCGGCGCCAGCAGCTTGGCCAGCCCGACCACCGCGACCAGACAGAGCAACAACAAACCAAGGCTCAACACCGTTTCGCCGTTACTCGGCGGCGGCGCGTGCTCGTCACGGCTGCCGCGATCGCCGGTATCCACCGGCAGGAAATAGTCGCGGTGCCGCACCGTCTGCACAAACACGAACGCGGCATAGAGCACCAGCGACATCAGCCCGGCAAAGGCGAGCTGCGACGGCGAGTACGTCGGCCCCGGCGTGGAGGTCGTAAAGCCGGGCAACAGCAGCACCAGCACCGACATCGCCGTCAACACCGACAGCGCCGGGCTGGTGCCATCGACGCGGAAAATCAGCACATGATGGCGCAGGCCGCCGAGCAGCAGGCAGAGCCCGACCACGCCGTTGCATACGATCATCACCGCCGCGTACACCGTGTCGCGCGCAATCGCGGCGGCGCCGGCGCCGCCGGAAAGAATCATCGACACCACCAGCGCGGCTTCGATCACCGTCACCGCCAGCGCCAGGATCAGCGTGCCGAACGGTTCCCCCACCCGATGCGCCACCACCTCGGCATGGTGCACCGCAGTCAGCACCGCCCCCACCAGCGACACGGCAACCAGCAGCACGCCCACCGTCGCCAGCGCCTTTCCCCACGACAGGGCCAGCACCGCCACGGCAACAAAGGGTATCCAGCCATACCAGCGGCGCAGATAACGTAGGGTGGAATGGGTCAACAGAACCTCTGTCGGGCAATACAACCGATGCGGCCGATGTTACGCGATGCGTCACGTCCGCCCTGCACATGGATCTTTTCGCAACGTACCGCCCTTGTCAGCAATCCAGGGCGTTGCGTCGAGCCACCGGGAAAGTCAAGACAAGCATTTACTTATTCCGCTGTACAACGGTAAACCACGGATGGCGGCCCGCACAATCCCTGCATGTATCAGTACACCGCATTCGACCAGAAGCTCGTCGACGAGCGCGTCGCGCAGTTCCGCGACCAGACCGAGCGCCGGCTGGCCGGCGAACTGTCGGAAGACGAGTTCCGCCCGCTGCGCCTGCAAAACGGCCTCTATGTGCAGAAGCACGCGCCGATGCTGCGCGTGGCGATCCCCTACGGTCTGCTGGCGTCGCGCCACCTGCGCATGTTCGCGCACGTCGCCCGCAAATACGACCGCGGTTACACCCACTTCACCACGCGCCAGAACATCCAGTACAACTGGCCCGAGCTTGGCCGCGTGCCCGACATCCTCGCCGATCTGGCAACCGTGCAAATGCACGCGATCCAGACCAGCGGCAACTGCATCCGCAACACCACCACCGATCAGTTCGCGGGCATCGCGCCCGACGAAGTCGTCAATCCGCTCGTCTGGGCCGAAATCATCCGCCAGTGGAGCACCATCCACCCTGAGTTCGCCTTCCTGCCGCGCAAGTTCAAAATCGGCATCAGCGGCTCGGCCGAGGACCGCGCGGCGACGCTGGTGCACGACATCGGCCTGGTCGCGCTCACCGACGACGCCGGTCGTGTCGGCTTCCGCGTTGCCGTCGGCGGCGGTCTCGGCCGCACGCCCATCGTCGGCACTGTGATCCGCGACTTCCTGCCCTGGCAGCACCTGATCACCTATCTCGAAGCGATCCTGCGCGTCTACAACCGTCTCGGTCGCCGCGACAACAAATACAAGGCGCGGATCAAGATTCTGGTCAAGGAATCGACGCCGACGCAGTTCACCGATTGGGTCGAAGCCGAGTTCGAGTCCACCAGGAACGGACCGACGCTCCTGTCGCAAGCCGAACTCGATGCCATCGCCGCCCGCTTCACCTGGCCCACGTACAAGGATCTGCCGCAGGACGACGCCGCCACCGTTACCTTCGCCGCCAGCCATGACGACTACGCGCGCTGGCAGCGCCGCAACGTACATACGCACCGCGTGCCCGGCTACGCCGCCGTGACCGTCTCGCTCAAGCGCGTGGGCATCCCGCCGGGCGACATCACCGCCGATGAGCTGGACGCCGTCGCCGCGCTGGCCGACCGCTACACACAAGGTGAACTGCGCGTCACCCACGAGCAGAACCTCGTCTTCCCGGACGTCGAAAAGAGCGAGCTGCCAGGCCTCTGGCGCGAGTTGAAGGCGCTGGGCATGGCAGTGCCCAACATCGGCCTGATCGGCAACATCATCGCCTGCCCCGGCGGCGATTTCTGCGACCTGGCCAATGCGGTGTCGATCCCGGTCGCCGCCGCCATCCACGAACGTTTCGAATCGCTCGACTACCAGTTCGACATCGGCGAGCTTGACCTCAACATCTCGGGCTGCATCAACGCCTGCGGCCACCACCACGTCGGTCACATCGGCATCCTCGGCGTCGACAAGCATGACGAGGAGTGGTACCAGATCACCATCGGCGGCAGCCAGGGCAACAACGCACGGATCGGCCGCATCATCGGCCCCTCGTTCGCCCGCGCCGAGGTGGCCGACGTCGTCGAAACCCTGATCAAAACCTATCTTGGCCTGCGCGAACGCGACGACGAACGCTTCGTCGACGTCGTCGCCCGTGTGGGCATCGAACCTTTCAAGGAGCGCGTCTATGCCGAAGCTGATTAACCGTTATGGCGTGGTTGACAAAAACGGCAACGACGGCTGGATCGAATACACCGGCGACGCCAGCGCCATTCCGGTCGGCGCCAAAGTGCTGCTGCCGCTCACCGAGTTCCGCGAGTTTGCCGGCACCTGGCAAAAACACGTTGGCGACCACGGTGCGCTCGGCGTCAAGCTCACCGCAACCGACGACCCGGCGAGCATCGCTGGCGATCTCGACAAACTGGCACTGATCGCCATCGAGTTCCCGGCCTTCGCCGACGGTCGTGGCTATTCGACGGCCACACTGCTGCGCGAGCGCTATCGCTACATCGGCGAGCTGCGCGCGGTGGGCGACGTGCTGCGCGACCAGATCTTCCTGCTGTCACGCGCCGGTTTCACCACTTTCGCGCTGCGCGACGACCAGAACGTCGAAAAGGCGCTCGCCGCATTCAACGATTTCTCGGCGTACTACCAGCACGCCGCCGACCGCTTCGTGAACCCGGAGGCATTGCCGCTGGCCGCCTGACGTTAACCCCCTCACCGCCCCGCTGTGGTTCCTTCCCGGACACAGCGGGGTTTTCTTTCGGCCGATGCGGAAGCCGTTGATGTCGCCTCGGGCGTCACTCCGGCAGTCGGGCCCTGATGTGCGCGAGCAGGCCATCGCTCGCCTCTTCCACCAAATCCAGCACGCGCTCGAAGTCCGCCGCGTCACCGTAGTACGGGTCCGGCACCTCGCGCAAGCCCTGCGCCGGCGCACCCGCCGAAAACTCAAGCATGCGACACACCGTGGCGCGCTGCGCGGCCTCCGCGCGGGCGATCACGGTTGAGTAATTCAGATCGTCCATCACAACGATCAGATCGAAGCGGTCAAAGTCATCGCCACGCAGATGCCGCGCCCGCAGCATCGATAGATCGTAGCCACGCTTACGCGCATACGCCTGAGAGCGTGCATCCGGCGGCTCACCGGGGTGATAGTTGTGGGTGCCCGCCGAATCGATCAGCAGACGATCCAGCAGCCCCGCGCCGCGCGCCTTGTAACGGAACACGCCCTCGGCCGTCGGGCTGCGGCAGATATTGCCCATGCACACGAAGAGCACGGCAAATTCAGGTGACGGTGTCATGTTGCGGACCATGCGGCAAGTGTAGGTTGCGTCGCTGGTTAAGCTTCACCAATGGTCAATACCAATCCGGGCAACGCGCTCTCCTCCACCGCCTTTTTCACCCTGTTGCTGATCGCGCTGGTGATGGGCGCCAACCATGTCGCCGCGCGGCTGGCGTTCAACAACGGCGTCGATGTCGCCACCGCGGTGGTGTTTCGCAGCGCGCTCTCGGCCACCATCCTGTTCGCCGTCATCCGGCTGCAGGGCGTGCCGTTCCGCTTCGACACATTGACACCGCGCCAGCGACGCTTCGTGCCGGTCATTGGCGTGCTGATCGGTTTGCAGAGCCTGACCATCTATTCCTCGGTCGCGCGGCTGCCGGTCGCGCTGGCGCTGCTCGCGTTCAACACCTACCCTCTCTGCGCCGCGTTCTGGGATCGCGCGATTTACGGTAAGCGACCTGACCGCTCGATGCTGCTGGCGATGCCGGTCATCCTGTTTGGCCTCGCGCTGGCGCTGGACGTTGCCGGTGCGGCCTCGGGCCTCGGCGCCGGCGCGCACTGGGCCAAGATCGGCGTCGGCGTCGCCTTTGCGCTGGCCGCGGCGCTGCTGTTCGGGCTCGCCATGATCTTCACGCAGCATGAGATCACCGCGCTCGACGGCCGTGTGCGCTCGTTCACCACACTCGGCATGGCGGGCCTCGTCGCCATCGTCAGCGCCACCGTGCAAGGCGGCCTGCAGTTCCCCAGCGGCGCCACACCGCATCTCGGCTGGATCGGCCTCGCGCTGCTAACGCTGCTCTACGGCTCCGGCTTCACGCTGATGTTCACCGTGCTGCCCAAACTCGGCGTCGCCGGCAACTCCGCGATCATGAACGTGGAGCCGGTGTTCGCGCTGATCCTCGCCTGGCTGTTCCTCGGGCAGGCGATTGCGCCGATTCAGGTGGTCGGCGCGTTGATTGTGGTGAGCGCGGTGATCTGGTTGGGGCTCAGACGCGGGAAGTAGGGCGGGACGCTCGCGGTCCCGCCGAACGCAGTAGGCACTTGCGATAAAATATGACTATAACTTCTGGTCATACTAATCATGTCTGCCTACTCTCTCGCCCAAGCCAAAGCCCACCTGAGCGCTGTGATTGATGCCGCGCTGGCCGGCAAGCCTGCCGTCATCACGCGCCACGGCAAGCCGGTGGCGAAGATTGTGCCTTACGAGGAGCCGGTGGCCGATCTTTCGATCTTTGATGCACATCGCGGCACCTTGCCGAAAGGATTCAAGTTCGATCGCGATGAATTGAACAGCCGACGCTGATGTCAGTCTTCCTTGACACCAACATCCTCGGCTATCTGCTAGATAGCGGCAAGAAGGAAAAGATCGCTCGACGCCTCGCTGGCAAGCGGCCGCACATCAGCGTGCAGGTGCTCAACGAGTTTGTTGCCGTATGTCGCAAAGTCGGCAAGGATCGCGAAACCGCCTACGCCCTCGCAGACGCCATCGCCAATGCGAGCACTGTGCACGACATCACGCTCGCGACCTATCGTCTGGCGCAAGCGCTCGCTACGCGCTACCAGCTTTCACATTGGGATGGATTGATCGTCGCCGCAGCAACACTCGCGCAGTGCGAGACGCTCTACAGCGAGGACCTACAGCATGGACAGGTGATTGGAACAGTAAACGTAGTAAATCCGTTCAAGTGACACGTGGGCAACAAGTTGCCCACCCTACCTGGCTAGCTTAACCGCAAAGCGGATACTCGAAATGTCATCCACCTTACTCTTCAAGCAACCAATCTACACATCAGGAAAAGTCTACAGACCCCACATCCAACGACAACATCAGCGGATTGACGATTCGCGTGACGGTTGCGGTACCAACTACGCGAGGCCCTTCACGGACGATCAATACACGTCCAACCCACAATGTGTGCGGATATATCTCTGGCGTGATAAACCAAATCCGTGCCGTCGATGATTGCCCGGTAAGGGCGTCCTTGCCCTTGTCGAATTCATGATGGGTGCACGTCCAATAGTCGGGACGAATTTCACATTCGGGTCGATAACCTGACAGTACCGTCTTCGCTGTTCCATCTGCTCGATTTACGGCCAATGAAAAAACAACTTCTGCATCGTGCTCGCGAAGTGGCTCAGTCATTTTCGTGTGCCGATTTGGCTACACATCCAAATTCCGCACCCCCAGCGCATTCCCCTCAATAAACGCCCGCCGCGGCTCGACTTCTTCGCCCATCAGCGTGGTGAAGATTTCGTCGGCGGCGATGGCGTCTTCGATCTGCACCTTGAGCAGGCGGCGGACCTTCGGGTCCATCGTGGTTTCCCATAGCTGCTCGGCATTCATTTCACCCAGGCCCTTGTAGCGCTGGATCGAGAGATTGGTGCGCGCCTTGTCGAGCAACCAGTCGAGGGCTTGCTTGAAGCCCGCCATCTTTGCTTCTTCGCGGTTGCCCTTGCTGTCGGTACGGGCGACGACGGCACCATCACTCACCATCGATTGCAGTTCAGCCGCTTTCTGTATCTGCTTGTAGTCGCCACTGGCGAGGAAGTGATCGTCGAGCACCGTTTGCGTCGTGCGATTGTTGTGCGTGCGCTTGAGCAATAGCACCCATTCCTCGTTCTTCTCGTCGTAGAACGGCTCGACCATCAGCTCGGCGTCGTCGATGCGTGCAGCAAGCGCCTCGGCGCCGGCTTTGGCGGACGCTTCATCCGTCAGCGAGACTTCCGCGCCTAGCAGCAACGCGTCGAGCGCGCGACGATCAATGGTGCGGGCATTGCGGTCGATCACCGCGTCAGCCAGCAGATATTGCCGTGCCAGATCGGCGAGCGCTTTTTCCGACAGCATCTCGGCATCGGCAGAGGGCTTGAACTCGGCACCTTTCAGCGAAATTTTGAGCAGGAACTGCTTGAGTTCCAGCTCATCCTTCAGGTACTGCTCTTCCTTGCCCACCTTGGCCTTGTACAGCGGCGGCTGCGCGATGTAGATGTTGCCGCGCTCGACCAGATCGGTCATCTGACGGTAGAAGAAGGTGAGCAGCAGTGTGCGGATGTGAGCGCCGTCGACGTCGGCATCGGTCATGATGATGATGCGGTGATAGCGCAACTTGTCCGGGTTGTAATCGTCCTTGCCGAAGCCGGTGCCCATCGCAGTGATCAATGTCACGATCTGTTCGCTGGAGATCACCTTGTCATAACGCGCCTTCTCGACGTTCAGCACCTTGCCGCGCAGCGGCAGGATCGCCTGGAACTTGCGGTCGCGGCCCTGCTTGGCGGTGCCGCCGGCGGAGTCACCTTCCACCAGATAGAGTTCGCTCAACGCCGGGTCTTTCTCTTGACAATCGGCCAGCTTGCCCGGCAAGCCCATGCCATCAAGGACGCCCTTGCGCCGCGTCATCTCGCGCGCCTTGCGCGCAGCCTCACGCGCCCGCGCGGCCTCGACGATCTTGCCGCAGATGACCTTGGCATCATTCGGATACTCAAGCAGGAAGTCAGCGAGCTTGTCGGCGCAGATTTCTTCCACCACCGGGCGCACTTCGCTCGATACCAGTTTGTCCTTGGTCTGCGAACTGAACTTCGGATCCGGCACCTTGACCGAGAGGATGCAGGTCAGGCCCTCTCGCAAATCGTCGCCGGACACTTCGACCTTGGCCTTTTTGTCCAACTCGTTCGAGGTGATGTACTTGGTGATCGTTCGCGTCATCGCCGCGCGCAGACCGGTCAGATGGGTGCCACCGTCACGCTGCGGAATGTTGTTGGTAAAGCACTGCACGTTTTCGCCGTAGCTGTCGTTCCACTGCATCGACGCTTCGACTGTGATGCCGTTCTTCTCGGCGCTACAGTAGAAGATGTTCTTGTGCAGAACGGTCTTCGCCTTGTTCATATACTCGACGAAGCCCTTGATGCCGCCCGAGTGCGCGAAATTTTCACTCTTGCCGGTGCGCTGGTCGATCAGCTCAATCTTGACGCCGTGATTCAGGAACGACAGTTCACGAATGCGCTTGGCGAGAATCTCGAAGTGATATTCGACGTGCTGGAAGGTTTCAACCGATGCCAAGAAATGCACCTCGGTACCGCGACGATTGCGGGTTTCGCCGGTGATCTTGAGCGGCGCCACCGGCACACCCTGACGAAACTCCATCTCATGCACCTTGCCCTCGCGCCAGATCTTGAGCTTGAGCCAGTCGGACAACGCATTGACCACCGACACGCCAACACCGTGCAGACCACCAGATACCTTGTACGAGTTCTGGTCGAACTTGCCTCCGGCATGCAGCTCGGTCATCACAATCTCGGCCGCCGAGCGCTTCATCTCGTCGTCCTGCTTGATCGCGGTCGGAATGCCACGGCCGTTATCGGTGACCGATATCGAGTTGTCGGCGTGAATGATCACCTTAATGTCGTCGCAGTAGCCACCGAGCGCTTCGTCAATGGCATTGTCGAGCACCTCGAACACCATGTGATGCAGGCCGGTGCCATCGCCGGTGTCGCCGATGTACATGCCGGGACGCTTGCGGACGGCCTCCAGTCCCTTCAAGATGCGGATCGAATCTTCGTTGTATTCGGCGGGCTTTTTATCGGTATCGGACATGAAATGGATTTCTACTTTTTTGGTATCGCATGTAGGAGCGGCTTGCCGCGACCTCACACGATGAATAAACGACGCGTCGCGGCAAGCCGCTCCTACAGCGCAACGTGGATGAACGCGGTTACTAAATCCGCATCGGCATCACGACGTATTTGAAATCGGTGCGGCCAGGCACCGTGAACAGCGCACTCGCCGACGAATCCTGAAGTGCCAGCGTGATCTCGTTCGACGACAGCGTGGCCAACGCATCGAGCAGATAGTTGATGTTGAAGCCGATATCGATCGCCGGGCCGTCGTAAGCGACTTCGATTTCCTCCTCGGCTTCTTCCTGCTCGTTGTTGGTACAGGCAATCTTCAATGCGCCCGGATGCAATCCCACACGCACACCACGGAAGCGCTCGTTGGAGAGGATTGCCGCCCGTTGCAACGTGTGCAACAGCAGCAAACGATCAAGCGTGATGATCTTGCTATGCGCCGTCGGAATCACGCGGTTGTAATCCGGGAACTTGCCATCGATCACCTTGCTGGTGAGTTCGATGTTGCCAAAGCTGAAGCGGACCTGATTGGCCAGGATGTCGATAGTGATCGGATCATCGGTCTCGGCCAGCAGCTTGGACAACTCGATCACTGTCTTGCGCGGTACGATGATTTCCTGCCGGCTGAAGTTGCCTTCGACCGGCATCGTGGCATAGCTCAGGCGATGGCCATCGGTAGCAACGCAGACCAGCTGATCCTTGTCGAGCACAAACAGCATGCCGTTCAGATAGAAGCGGATGTCCTGTTGCGCCATCGCGAATTCGACCAGTCGCAACGTTGCCTTGAGCAGCTTCTGCGGCAGCTTGAAGCTCTGCAACTGCTCCTGACTCATGGTCAGGCGTGGATAGTCCGCGGCGGGCAGCGTCTGCAGACTGAAGCGGCTCTTACCTGCCTTCACCGCCATCTTGCTGTCCTTGGCATCAATCGAGACCTCGCTGCTCTCGGGCAGCGCGCGCAGCAGATCCTGCAGCTTGCGTGCCGCCACTGTGGTCGCCTGATCGCCAGCCTCCGGCACTTCCACTTTTGCCGAAATCTGCAATTCGAGATCGGTGGCGATCGTGTTGAGGGTATTGCCCTTGTGCTCGAACAGCACGTTGGCCAGGATTGGCAACGTCTGCCGACGTTCCACGATCCCCGACACGGCCTGCAAGGGTTTCAACACCAGATCGCGGGGTATGTTTTTAAATTGCATATATACGTAACCCTATTTAATAGAAGGCCAAGGCTGCTGTGGGTAACTCAAAAAATACAAAAAAATCAATTAGTTATGAAACAAAATTGGCTGCGGGCGAGTGCGGTGAGTGATGCGGACAATTTGTGGATGAGATTTTTGCGGGCGATGTTTTCCATGCTTATCCACAAACGATTCCCTTTCATCAACACGGTTTACCGATGAGCTTTCATTCACTTTTGAGGGTTCATGTTTGTGCTCGTCAGCTCCGCAACACTTGCAACAGGAACGCGAAATCATGCTGGATTTGCGGGGTGCTTTCGCGCAGGCTGGCGATCTGCCGGCAGGCGTGCAGCACGGTGGTGTGGTCGCGCCCACCGAAGTTCTGGCCGATTTCCGGCAATGACATCGGCGTCAACTCCTTGGCCAACGCCATCGCCATCTGACGCGGTCGCGCCACGATGCGCGAACGCTTCTTGGAATGCATGTCGCTGACCTTGATCTTGTAGTAGTCGGCAACCGTCTTCTGGATGTTCTCGATGGAAATCTGCCGCGACTGCACGGCCAGCAGATCGCGCAGCGCCTCCTTGGCCACTTGCGGTGTAATTGCAACATTGTGAAAGCCGGCATAGGCGATCACGCGTTTCAGACCGCCTTCCAGTTCGCGCACGTTCGAGCGGATGTGCTTGGCGATGAAGAAGGCGACTTGCTCGTCAAGCTCCACACCGACCTGCTTCGCCTTGGCCAGCAGGATCGCCACCCGCATTTCGGTTTCCGGCGGTTCGATCTGGACTGTCAGACCCCAGCTAAAGCGGCTCTTCAGCCGGTCTTCGATGCCCTCGATTTCTTTCGGGTAGGTATCGCAGGTGATGATCACCTGCTTTTTCGCCTCGGTTAGCGCATTGAACAGATAGAAGAACTGTTCCTGTGTGCTGCTCTTGTTATTGAAGAACTGGATGTCGTCGATCAGCAGCAGGTCGAGCGAGGCGTAACTCTGTTTGAACGCGTCCCAAGCCTTGTGCTGGTAGGCCTTCACCACATCGGAGACATAACGTTCGGCATGGATATAGCGAACCCGTGCGGTGGGATGCTCGCGCAACAACTGGTTGCCGATCGCCTGCAGCAGATGCGTCTTGCCAAGGCCGACACCGCCGTAGATAAACAGCGGGTTGTACGCGTCGCCCGGATTGCTGGCAACTTGCATTGCGGCTGCGCGCGCGAGTTGGTTTGCTTTGCCGGTCACGAAGCTGTCGAAGGTGAAACTCGGGTTCAGCGTCGATTCGCGCGCGGCAGATGCAGGAATTGAGCCGACCCCGGTCTCGACTGTAGATGCCACCGGCGCTGCGTTGGGCGTCGAATCGGTCGTCGACAATGCCGTTACTGACGGCGCCACCGCCACCGGGGCAGCGCGATCCGCAACTTTTTGCGGGCCGCTGGCGGTACTGCCGGCTACGGTCACGCGGATCGCGCGCGGTTCCGGGAAGTACTGTGTCGCCAGTGAATCGATCGTGCTCAGGTAGCGGTCGCGCACCCATTTGCTGATGAATGCGTTGGGTGCAACGACGGTGATCGACGAATCGGTTTCTTCGGCGCTCAGCACGCGAAACCAGGTTGCGAACTGTTGCGCCGACAACTCGCGTTCAAAATGGTTGAGGCAGTGCGACCAGAAACCGGAAACAGAGCCAGACATAGGCGACGACATGAATGAGGAGGTAAACGCCTGTGTCAGGGTTGATCTGGATTGGGGAAAACAGCACCCGAAAATCGGGCGCGGGCGAAAGCCGTTAACCTTGAATTTTACCGCCAAACCGCCCTCGGCCGAGGCACTTATCCACAGGCTCCGCGAGATTCAGAGCAATACGTTTTCAGGCCTTCTTGTTGACCAGGGTGACCCACGCACCGGTCAATGAAACAAGGATTCCAGCCCAAGTGAGTGTTTGCGGACGTAAACCCTCGCCCAGCACCGAAACCAGCACCGCGCCGACCGGTGACAGCACCGATATGTACATTGCCCGCGCGGAGCCTTCCTGCTTGAGCACGGTGAGATAGCAGAGAAAGGCGACGACGGTGCCGGCCACTGCAAGGTAGACAAACGCGAGCCAGAAGCCGAGGTGTCCGTCGAGGCGCAACGGTTGTCCCGACAAGGCGCCGAACAGCGCAGTTGCTGCGGCACCATAAGCCATCGCCCAAGCCGTATAGGTCACCACGGGAACCTGCATCCTGTTCAGTTGCATCGAGCAGACGGCGCCGACGCTGGAGGCAAACGCGGCGACGATCATCGTTGCCATGCCCCACAAAAGCGGGCTGCCAGGCCTCGCCGTGCCCAACAAATCAGGCAGGAAGCAGAGCGCGACCCCGATCACGCCCAGACTGCCGCCGAGCCAGGTGCGACGCGTCAATGGTGTGCCATAGGCGAGGAGCGCTATCGCCGGCGTCAGAAATACCATCAGCGTATAGGCGACGGCGACCAGACCGGACGGAATCGACTCCTCGGCAACATAAGTCAACACATAGCTGATGCCATAGGATGTCACGCCCGATGTCAGCACCCAGCGATGTATGCGGGCGTCAAGGCGCACCTGCTCGCGACGCATGATGAGCCACGCGAACAGCAGCAGCGAGGCGAAGGCAAAGCGCATCGCCACCGCGTAGGTTGGCGTGGTCACGCTACCGAGTTGCAGCGTGATGGCGTAGTACGTGGTGGACCAGACAAGAACCGGAACCAGAAACAGAATCCAGCTTCGCGACGACATAACACGGCCAGGCGCTTGCTGACAGCGCCATCTCCTTGATCGTTGGGGGCGACAGACGCGCTATTCGACCGGCACGCGGCGCGGAAAGCGGATGTTGAGTTGCTTGAGCTTGCGGTAAAGGTGGGTGCGTTCCAGACCGGCTTTGTCGGCGACCCGACTCATGTTGCTCGACTCGCGGCCGAGCAGGTTTTCGAAATAGATGCGTTCGAACGCTTCCCGCGCTTCGCGCAGCGGCAGTTCGAAAAACTCCGGTGGCAAGGCCGGACGCTCGGGCGCGGCGGTATCGCGCAAATCGCCGAGGATGGCCTGCAAGTGGTCGACAGTGATGTCGTCGTTGTTCGACAGCAGCAGGCTCGACAATACGCTTTGCAACTGGATGAGATTGCCGGGCCAGGGCGCCGCTTCCAGAAGTTGCCGCACTTCGGCCGACAACCGTGCTGGCGCGTCCGGCGAAAACGCCAGCGCGCAACGCTCGATCAGGCCGGCGAGGTCAGTGCGTCGCGACCGCAGCGGCGGGATCACCACCGTCGCCGACGACAGCAGGGCAAATAGGTTGGGATCGAAGCGGCCCTCGCCCGACAACTGCCCGAGCGGTTCGCTGCTGGCGCAGACAATGCGCACGCCATACAGCGCTGTCTTGCTCAGCATGAAAGCCAGCGAGCGCTGTTCGCTACGCGACAGATGGGCGACTTCCGGGCAATAGAGGGTGCCGCCGCGTGCGCTCTCGAGAATTTCCAGCGGACTGCTGATCAGGCGCTGGCCACCTTCCAGTACCAGCCAGGGTGTATTGGCCTCGTGCAGTGCACGGGCGCACTCGATGAAGCCGACGCCCACTTCGCCGGTCAGCAGCACGACGCGGCGCTCGTTGAGCAACGACTCCAGTCGCGTGCGCAAATCGTTGATGGCCTGGCTTTCGCCGAGATCGGCGAGACTGATGCTGTTGGCACGCTTGGCGTGGCCTACCTTGAGCGCGCGCTGCACGGTCGCCAGCAGCTTCTGCAGTCCGATCGGTTTCTCGAGGAAATCAAAGGCACCGATACGGGTGGCCTCGACCGCCGTTTCGATCGTGGCGTGACCGGACAGCATCACGACCGGCATGGTCAGCAGACCGGCCGCCTTCCATTCCTTGAGCAACGTGACGCCGTCGGCATCGGGCATCCAGATGTCGAGCAGCACCAGCGACGGATTGTGTTTGCGGCGCAGTTCGCGTGCCGCACCGGCGTTTTCGGCGAGCCTGACCACAAACCCTTCGTCTTCGAGGATCTCCTGCAGCAACTCGCGAATGCCAACCTCGTCATCGACGACGAGAATTTCAGTGGGAGCGATCACGTCTCTGTCTTTTCTTCAACCAGTAAGGGGAATACTACCGTGACGACCGCCCCGCCCCGGCTGCCGTTGTCGAGGTTGATACGACCCTTGTGTTCGTCAATGATCTTTTTGACGATCGCGAGGCCGAGACCGGTGCCTTTCGGCTTGGTGGTGACATAGGGCTCGAAAGCGCGCTGCTTCACGGCATCGGTGAATCCGCCGCCATTGTCGCAGAACCGCAGCACCAGTTCGCGTTCGCCGGGGTGTCCCGCGCTGTCGCGCTGGTCGACGTCGACGCTGACCTGGCCGTCGCTACGGTCGATGCAGGCGTCCACCGCGTTCTGCATCAGGTTGTGCACCACCTGTCGCAAGCGCGTCGTTTCGCCGCGGATCATGCGCCCCTCCGCGTGCCAGTTGAGCGTTAACTTCACCGGATAGGACGCGTAAAGCTCCAGCGTCTCGCGCAGCAGCGCCGCCACGTCGACCGGTTGCAGACTGCCGGGACGCGGTCGCCGCGCATAGATCGCGAAGTCGTTGACCATGTTTTTCATGGCGGTGACCTGATTGACGATCGTCTGCGTGCCGCGTCTCAGCACGTCGGCGTCGGCGTCGCCCAGACGCGGCACCAGCTTCATCTCCAGCCGTTCCGCCGACAACTGGATTGGCGTCAACGGGTTCTTGATCTCGTGCGCCAGCCGGCGCGCCACTTCCGCCCAGGCGGTGTCGCGCTGCGCCTGCAGCACTTCGGTGATGTCGTCGAAGACGACGATGCGCGCCGCGACGTCGGCCACCACGCGACGGGCGCCACGCAGGATGAAGGTGCGCGCGTTGCCGCCGACCATCAGCTCCTGTTCGCGCTGCCAGTCGTCGGCGCCGGCCTGCGCAAAGTTGCGCGCGACGATGTCCGCAAAGTTGGTCAGACTCGGCTCGGCGACCGACCAGTAGGCCAACGGTTCGCCCACCCGCTCGTCGATGCGCGCCTGCAGGATCACCGCGGCGGCAGCATTGGCGACGCGCAGCACGAAGTCGTCGGTTAACACGAGCACGCCGGTATTGAGGTTCTTGAGAATGTTCTCCAGATAAAGATTGCTGGTTTCGATCTCGCGGCGGTTGGCCTGATCGCGCTCGCGGGCATCGGCAAGCTGCTCGGTCATGGTGTTGAACGACTGCGTGAGCACCGAGAGTTCGTCGCGGCCCTCGACCGGCTGGCGGCGCGAAAAATCGCCCTCCGCCACCGCCCGCGTACCGTCGGCCAGACGGGCCAGCGGCTGCGCCAGACGCTCGGAAAACACCGCCGCCAGCGCCAGCGCCGTCAGCAACGCGAGCATCAATGCCAGCGTCAGCGTGAAGGCGAACAGTCGCTTCAGCGCGGTGCGCTGGTACGACAGTTCCTGATAATCGCGAAAACCCGCCTCGACGCGTTCGGTCTGTTCGCGCAATGCCGGCGGCACCGGCTGGGTGACGACCAATACCCTGAGCGGCGCCGCTTCGCCGGAGGTCACCGGTGCGATGACCTTGAGTTGCAAACCGGTATCGCCGGCGGGCTCCACCGCCGTGACCGCCTGCATTGCCCGGACCTGCCGCAGTTCCGGGGCCGTTGGCGCGACCGGCGGCAATGCCAGCACGCTCTCGGTGGCCTGTGCGATGCTGGCGCCGCCGGTGGTCAGCAAGGCGGCATTGGCTACACCCGTCTGCTCGCGCAAAGCAAGCAGCGCGGCGCGGGCGTCGGCCGGGCTGCGCGCGGACAAACCGTCGGCGATGGTTTCCGCCTTGCGCAGCAAGTCCTTCAGCGGCTGGTTGAGCGCGGTACGGCCCAGTTGTAGGCCGGTTTCCAGCGCTTTGTCGATGCGGGTATCGAAGTAACTCTCGATCGAGGACGCAAGAAACTGTACCGAGATGCCATAGACCAGTGCGCCCGGCAGCACCGCAACGACCGCGAAGAACATCATCATCCGCGTCGTCAGCTTGGCGCCGAACACCGCATCGCGCCGGGCGCGCAGCAGCAGCAGCACCTGATAGATCACCAGCGCCGCGAGGCCGGCGACGATCAGCGCATTGGCAACCAGCAATTCGGTGTAGTAGCGGGTGAACAGTGCCGAGTTGGCCGATGCGGTGGCCAGCACGGTAATGAACACGCCGCCGGCAATGGCCAGAATGAGCCACGCCAGCCGCATCCAGCGCGGCGGCGACAGCGCCATCACGGTGCTGCGCGGCTCCGCTGCGGACGGCGTCAGCTCGGCGCCATCGCTCACGGCGTCAGCACCACGCGATACCAGTCGGAGGCCAATGTCCACTCACGCGACACCAGGGTATTCACCTGCAGTGGCTTCGGCAACTGCGTCGTATCGAGCCGCAGCCGCAGCGATACCTCGTAGCGCTCGCCGCTGCGCAACTCGCGCTTGTCGAGCAGCGTGCGGCCGCGCACCAGCCGGATCTGGCGCAGGGCTTCGTCGAGCGTCGCATAGCTGTTGGTGCCGGCGACCGAGCGGCCGGTATCGACACGATAGGAATTGGTCAGCGCCGCAAAAGTCAGCCGCCGCACCGATTGCGGCGAATTGACCCGTTCGTCGAACCAGTAGGAACGCGTACGGGTGACTTCGGTTTCGAGCACGAAGTAAAGCGGCGTGCCGCGCAACAAGGCTTCCTCGAGCGGTGCCGTCAGCGCGAAGTCGAACTCGGCGTCGATCACGTAGACGTCGTCCTGCGGGCGGACCACGGCGCTGCGCACCGCGATGGTCTCGGCGGCGACTGCCAGCGCCAGCGCGAGCACCAGCACGCCGGACAACAGGCGTTGCCAGACCGGGCGATCCGGCCGCAGGGCGGCAATGGACGGGGCAATCACGGAGCGAGTTTTTCCAGCAGGGCGTAAAAGTACCCATCGTGATTGTGGGTCTTGCGGTTGCCGCCTGGCAACAGCTGGCCGCCGCTGCTCGCCGGATCGCCGGGCAAAGTGATGCGGATGCGACGCATATCGGCATGGCGGGCGAGCGCGGCGTCGATCTGTTCGCCATTCTCTGCTTTGAACACCGAACAGGTGACGTAAAGCATGCGTCCGCCCGGTTTGACCAGCGGCCACAGCGCGTCGATCAGCCGCGCCTGTTGCGCCGCCAGTTGTGCGATGTCGGTCTCGCGCTTGAGCCACTTGCCGTCGGGGTGCCGGCGCACCACGCCGGAGCCGGTGCAGGGCGCGTCGAGCAGAATGCGGTCGAACGGCACGCCGTCCCACCACGAGTCGCGTGTGCCCGGATCGGCGGCATCGGCGGTGCGCACGTCCGCGCCGAGCCCGAGCCGCGCCAGGTTTTCGCCAATGCGGCGGCAGCGCTCGCCGTCGATGTCGAGTGCGAGCAGTCGGCAGTCCGCCAGCTCCAGAATGTGCGCCGTCTTGCCGCCGGGCGCGGCACAGGCGTCGAGTACGCGCATGCCGTCCTTGACCCCCAGCAGCGGCGCCGCCAGCTGCGCGCCGGCGTCCTGCACCGAGAAGCTGCCATCGCGAAAGCCCGGCAGCCGTTCCACCGGGCGCGGCCGCTTGAGCACGAGGGTGCTGTCGGACAAGGCTTCGGCGTCGATCTTGCGCGCCGCGAACGCGTCCAGCAGTTGCGCGGCGGTGGCACGCCGGCGGTTCACCCGCAGCGTCAGCGGGCCGTGACCGTTGCCGCCGCGCAGAATGGCCTCCCACCAGTCCGGCTGCTCGGCGCGGACGCGCTCGACCCACCACGGCGGATGATTCCACAGCGCTTCGTCGCGCTCGATCGCCTTGGCCAGCGCTGCCTCGGGTGAGCGCAGGTAGTTGCGCAGCACCGCGTTGGCAAAGCCCTTGGCGCCGCGGTTGACGGCTTCCACCGCGGCGACGGCCTGCGACACGATCACGTGCGACGCCGTCTTGCCGTGCGAGAGTTGATACACCGCCACCCACAGGATGGCCTCGATCAATGGCGCCGGCTTCTGATGCACGAACTGGCGCACGATGCCGCGCAGTTCGCCGAGAAAGCGCAGCGAGCCGTAGGTGAGATCGGTCAGCGCCGCTCGCGTTGCGCCGTCGAATCCGACGGTATCGACACCGGCAATCGCGGCATCGGCATTGCGCCCGTCGAGCACCGCCAGCACCGCCTCTGCGGCACGGCGCTGGACCACGGCCAGGCCGATGGCCGCACCGCGCGCGGCGCCAGCGACTCGGCCAGGATCAGCGGCGACAGGGGTGGCGGCGGCGGTCATCGCGCAAGGTATGGGCACCAGTGTGCCGAATCCGGGATGGGGGCAGTGTAGCTGAGAGGATCAGCTTTTTACGGAAAACGAGGAGGAATAAGGGCTTGGCGCGAAACTCACTGTAATGTCGACTTTTACAAAAATAAGCGTACAACCCACATTCAAACGTCGTTTTTATGACAAAGTTGTTACTCCGACAGTGGCTAGCCCGTCACATCGGTTGCCGCCGCTCACCGCCTTCGTTTGCTACCCCGCGTGCCGCGGGTCCTGCCCCTGCACGATGTGGATCACGTATTCGCTGATGTTCTTGGCGTGATCGGCCACGCGCTCGATCGCCTTGGCCAGGAAGGCCACTTCCAGCCCGGCGCTGATGGTGCGCGGGTCTTCCATCATGTAGGAGACCAGCAGCCGCATGATGCGCTCAAATTCTTCATCCACCGCGGTGTCGCGCCCGATCACTTCGCCGGCGGCGATGACGTCGAGCCGGGCAAAGGCGTTGAGCGCTTCCTTCAGCATCTCCTGCGCCAGTGCACCGATGTGCCGCGCTTCGTTCAGCCGCAGGTGCTGAAAGCGCTCCGACGCCTGGAACTGCTGCGCCCGTAGCGCGATCTTCTTCACCTCGTCGCCGATGCGCTCGAGGTCGTTCACCGACTGCATGGTGCAGACGATCTGGCGCAGATCGACGGCCGCCGGCTGCCGCTTGGCGATCACCTCCATGCTCTTGCGGTCAAGCTCGATCTGGGCGTCGTTGACGCGCTTTTCCTCGCGCACCACGACTTCCACCAGCCCGTCGTCACCCGAGGCGATGGCCTCCAGCGCGCGCTCCAGCTGCGCTTCGACCAGACCGCCCATCGCCAGCAGGCCGCTGCGCAGGTCTTCCAGTTCGAGTTCGAATTGTTTTGAGGTGTGTTCCATATTCGTCGCTTCGTTTTCTCCCTCTCCCCTCGTGGGAGAGGGTGGGGAGAGGGGTCGTGGCTGAGGGTTCGACGTATTGCGCTGCCGGGCAAACAAACCCCTCTCCCTGGCCCTCTCCCACAAGGGGAGAGGGGATAAAAAGCTAACCAAAGCGGCCCGTGATGTAGTCCTCGGTGCGCTTGTCTTTCGGCTTCACGAAAATCTGTGCCGTCGGCGTGAATTCGATCAGCTCACCGAGATACATGTAGGCAGTGTGCTGCGACACCCGCGCGGCCTGCTGCATGTTGTGAGTCACCATCACAATGGTGTAGTCGCTGCGCAGCTCGCTGACCAGCTCCTCGATTCGCGCCGTCGAGATCGGGTCCAGCGCCGAGGTCGGCTCGTCGAGCAGCAGCACCTCCGGCTTCACGGCGATGCCGCGCGCAATACACAAGCGTTGCTGCTGGCCACCGGAGAGCGACAGCCCGCTCTGGCCCAGCTTGTCTTTCGCCTCATTCCAAAGCGCCGCTTTCTTCAGCGCCCACTCGACGCGGTCGTCCATGTCGCTCTTGTTGAGCTTCTCGTAGAGCTTCACGCCGAAGGCAATGTTGTCGTAGATCGACATCGGGAACGGCGTCGGCTTCTGGAAGACCATGCCCACCTGGCCGCGCAGGGCGTTCAGATCCTGTCTGGCGCCAAGCACGTTGACGCCGTTGATGTTGATCTCGCCCTCGGCGCGTTGACCGGGATAGAGCGAATACATGCGGTTCAGCGTGCGCAACAGCGTCGACTTGCCGCAGCCGGACGGGCCGATGAAGGCCGTCACCTGCTTCTCGGGGATGTTGAGCGAAATGTCGCGCAAGCCCTGAAAGTTGCCATAGAAAAAGTTCAGATTGCGAATGCCGATCTTGGTGGGCGCCACCGCGGCCACATGGGTATCGCCCAGACTGACTTGAAATGCCATTTTTTTCTCTATTTTTCTGTAGGAGCGGCTTGCCGCGACCATCGCTCAATCAACGTCAGGACTGGTCGCGGCAAGCCGCTCCTGCAGTTCATTGCGATTTCTGGCGGAACAGCGTGCGCGCCACGATGTTGAGCAGCAGCACGGCCAGCGTGATCAGCAGCGCGCCGGCCCAGGCCAGGCGCTGCCACTCTTCATAAGGGCTCATCGCGAACTGGAAGATCACCACCGGCAGGTTGGCCATCGGCGCGTTGAGATCGGTGCTCCAGAACTGGTTGTTCAGCGCGGTGAACAGCAGCGGCGCGGTTTCGCCGGAGATGCGCGCCAGCGCCAGCAGCACGCCGGTCACCACGCCACCCTTCACCGCGCGCAGCGTCACGATCAGCACCACCCGCCATTGCGGTGCGCCCAGCGCTACAGCCGCCTCGCGCAGACTATTCGGCACCAGTTGCAGCATGTTCTCGGTCTGCCGCACGATCACCGGCACCGCGATGATGGCGAGTGCGACGGCACCCGCCCAGGCAGAGTAGTGTTTCGCATTGGCGACGATCAGCGTGTAGACGAACAAGCCGATCACGATCGATGGCGCCGACAGCAGGATGTCGTTGATGAAGCGGGTGACTTTTGCCACCGTGCTATTGCGCCCGATCTCGGCCAGATAAATGCCGGCCAGAATGCCGACCGGCGTGGCGATGAAGATGGCCGCAGCGACGATGATCAGGCTGCCGACGATGGCGTTGGCGAGCCCGCCGTCGGCGCCGGGCGGCGGCGTCATCTGGGTGAACAGCGCTGGCCCCAGCGCGGCCATCCCCTTGCTGAACAGGATCGCCAGTATCCACAATAGAAAGACCATGCCGAACGCCATCGTCGCCAGCGACATCGCAAGGTTGAAGCGGTTGATCCAGCGACGACGGCGGTAGACCGGGTTGTCCGGCGTGACCAGGCCGCGCGTATCGCGGGTGATCGGCGGGGCTTCGCCGGTGGTGACGTCGCTCATGTGCGTTTGCCTTCGCGCGTTGCCAGCTTGGCCAGCATCAGTCGCGACAGCGCGAGGACGATGAACGACAGCACAAACAGCGTTAGACCGAGCGTGATCAGGGCCGACAGATGCGTTGGGTCCGACGCCTCGTTGAATTCATTGGCCAGCGCGGAGGCAATCGAGTTGCCCGGCTCGAAGAGCTTGGCCGAAATGTTGTAGGCATTGCCGATGACAAAGGTCACCGCCATCGTCTCGCCCAGCGCCCGGCCGAGGCCCAGCATCACGCCGCCGATGACGCCTGCCCTGGTGTAGGGCAGCACCACGTTCCACACCACTTCCCAGGTCGTGGCGCCGAGGCCGTAGGCCGATTCCTTCAGGATCGGGGGCGTGGTTTCGAACACATCACGCATCACCGACGCGATGAAGGGGATCACCATTACCGCGAGGATCAGGCCGGCGGTAAACACGCCGAAGCCCATCGGCGTACCCTGAAACAGCACGCCGACCAGCGGTAGCCTGCCGAGCGTGTCGATCAGCAGCGGTTGCAGCGTTTCCGCAAACAGCGGTGCGAATACGAACAGACCCCACATGCCGTAGATGATGGAGGGAATCGCGGCCAGCAACTCCACCGCGGTGCCGAGCGGGCGCTTCAGCGCCGGCGGGCACATTTCGGTGAGGAAGACCGCAATGCCGAAACTCACCGGCACGCCAACCAGCAACGCGATGCTGGCGGTGATGATCGTGCCCCACAGCGGCGCCACGCCGCCGAACAGTTTGCGCACCGGATCCCACGCGCTGGACACGAAGAACGACGGCCCGGTCTGCGCCAGCGTCTGCCACGCACCCGCCACCAGCGAGGCGAGAATGGCCAGCAGGGTGATCAGTACCAGCAGCGCAAAAAACAGGGTGATTCCTGCGAATAACCGGTCTTGCAGCGCGAACGAATTAGTTCGCGGGCCGATGCTGTCGTCGGTCGACATCTTTTCGATTCCTTTGTCTTTTCACGCTGCACTGTTTTCAGCGCGGCGTGACAAGACCGCGGCAGACCGCGGCCTTGCTTGCCGCCCGGCGTGCTGGCTAGAACACCGCTTTGCCGCCGGCGTCGGTGATCTTCTTCCATTCGGCGCCGATCAAGGACACCGTCGCAGCCGGTAGCGGCACGTAGTCCAGCTCGATGGCGGACTTCTGGCCCTGCTTCATTGCCCAGTCGAAGAACTTGAGCACTTCTTTTGCAGCTTCCGGCTTGGCGGGTTTGGCGTGCATCAGGATGAACGACGCGCTGGTCATCGGCCAGCTCTTTGCACCCGGCTGGTCGGTCAGGATCACGCCCATGCCCGGCGTGCCCTTCCAGTCGGCGCCGGCAGACGCCGCTGCGAAGCTCGCTTCTTCCGGTTGCACGAACTGGCCGTCGCGATTCTTCAACTGAATGTGGTCGAGCTTGTTCTTTTTGGCATAGGCGTACTCGACGTAGCCGATCGCGCCCTTGATGCGCTGCACGTACTGCGCCACGCCCTCGTTGCCCTTGCCACCCACGCCTTCCGGCCAGGCCACGGCAGTGCCGACGCCGACCTTGTTCTTCCACTCCGGCGACACCTTCGATAGATAGTCAACAAAGACGAACGTAGTCCCCGAACCGTCGGAGCGGCGCACCACGGTGATCGGCGTTGCCTCCAGCTTGATGCCGGGGTTCAGGTCGGTGATCGCCTTGTCGTTCCAGCTCTTGATCTTGCCGAGGAAGATGTCGGCCAGCACGGCGCCGGTGAGCTTCAGCTCGCCCGGTTTCACGGCATCGAGATTGGTCACCGGCACCACGCCGCCGATGATGGCGGGAAACTGCACCAGACCGTCTTTGGCCAGGTCCTCTGCTTTCAGCGGCATGTCGGAGGCGCCGAAGTCAACCGTCTTCGACTGGATCTGCTTGATGCCGCCGCCGGAGCCGATGGACTGATAGTTCATTGCCACGTTGGTGGCCTTCTTGTACTCATCGGCCCACTTGGCGTAGATCGGGAACGGGAACGTCGCGCCAGCGCCGGTGATGGCGGTCTGGGCGCTAACGGCGAGAGGCAGCGCGGCAGCAGCAATCAATGTTTGCGAGAAACGCATGGTCAAAATCCTTCTGTGGTCTTCTCGGAGGAGAGGAAGGTGAACCCTTCCCTTTTCTAGTTCGGCGAGTTTGACCGGGATATGTGACAGCAGTATTGCAGCGTGGCAGCGCGCGGCGGGGCGGATAAACGGTACTGGTCGAAACGCTACGGCGCCGCTTTTGGATGGCGCAACGCATGCTCCATCGCCAACCGCATGTTCGCGGCCTGCAGGTCGCTTTGCGGCAACAAGGTGTCGCCGCGCTGGAAGGCGAACGCGAGCTCCTGAATCGCGGCCGGATGGTCGAGCGCGGCGGCGCGCAGGTACCAGCGCATGGCTTCACGCGAATCCTGATCGGTGCCGTCGCCCGCTGCGCAGGCGTTGCCGAGCTGGTACATGGCTTCCGCGATGCCCTGCTCCGCCGCTTCGCGATAGTAGGCAACGGCCTCTACCGCGTCATCGGGGCGCGCGAGCAGACCGAGGTAATAGGCCGCCTGCGCCCGCGTCGCGCCTGCTGCATAAGCCTTGCGAAACCAGTCGCGCGCACGCGCGTCGTTGCGCGCCGCGATCGCTGACCCGGACAAGGCGGCGCGGCCCAGACTCAATGCGGCGAGTGCATCGCCCTGCCCGGCCGCGCGCTGCAGCCAGCGCAGACCTTCATCGGCAGAAGTCGCATCGCCACGGCGCAGCAGCGCCTCGCCGGCGGCCCGCTGGGCAAGCATGCTGCCTGCCTGCGCCAGCGCGACAAGTGCCTGCAACGCATCGTTGTCGCGCCCCGCATCGGCGGCCATGCGCAGGCGGTCAATGCGCGCCGGGTCGTTCGCGTCGTAGCCTCGATGGAGCGTGGCGGAATCGAGGGCGGGGCGCTTCACAACCGCGGTTTCCTCGATCGCGCCACCTTCCATCGAGGCGACAGGCGGACAGACGCACCACGCGACCAGCGCCGCAGCCAGTGTGCTCGTGCACTTGCGAGGACGGCAACGCATGTGGGTTGCCTACTTCGACAGATCGATGCGGTACACCGCCAGGCCTTTGCCGGAACCATCGTCGGCGCGCAGTTCGCTCACGTTGTTGATCCCTGCCGCCTTTGCGACCGCGAGTTTGCCGGGCGCGGATCTGAAGACGATCGGCCCGGCCGTGTTGAGCTTGACGAAATGCCAGCTACGCTCGCTGCCGTGGCGGGCGCGCGTGATGGTCTTCTCCGCTTTCACGTAGTTGATCAGCACCTCGCGATTGGTATCGGGCGAGGCGAAGATGGTTTTGCTGCCATCGAGACCGGGGAAATTGCCGCCGCCACTGGCGCGGTAGTTGTTGGTGGCGACGATGAACTCGGCGGCGGGCGATACCGGCAAGCCCTTGTGGGACAGGTTCACGATGCGCTCGCCGTTGCCTTTCGTGACATCGATTTCGTAGCGCACGTCGGGATGGGTGATCATGTCGAAGGTGTAGCCCGGCGCGGTGCTGGTCAGCGACTGTTCGCCGGCGAGCGCGGGGTCGATGCGGTTGAAGCGGCGTGCCGCGGCTTCCAGCCAGGCTTTCAGGCTGGCGCCGTCGACCTTGACTGCGTACAAGGTGTTCGGGAACAGATAGAGGTCCGCCGCATTGTTGATGGCGACCGGCCCGGCGGCGACGTCGGTGAAATCGGCACCGCCGGCAAAACCGGTCTTGAACGGCGATGCGGTGGACAGCACTGGCAGGCCAGCGTACTGCGGCATGGTCTGCTTCACGTAGTTCGCCACGTAATCGGTCTGCGCCATGTTGACGATCTGCATTGCCGACACGTCGCCCACGTCGGCGAAGTAGGAGGTCATCGCGAAATCGCTGCTGCCGATCGGCGTTTTCACATAGTCGATGGTGGCCTGATGCTCGGCACGCACGGTTTCGGCGACGGCGGGCAGCGGCGCGACGAAGCTGCGGTCGGCGTTCTGGATGTTGCGCGCCTCGACGACGGTTTTCGTCCGCTCGACCGACCAGCGGCCGTCTTTGGCAGTGAGCTGCAACTGGATCACGCCGAGCGTCTTGCCCCAGAAATTCGCCATCACCGTCGGCACGTTGTGCACAAAACCTTTTGCCTTGTCGACGTTGGGCAGGTTGAACTGCGGCAGCGTACTGGCGGCGTTCGGGAAGGTCTGGTGCGAGTGGCCGATCAGCATCGCGTCCACGTCCTTCACCTGCGCCAGATGCCAGTTCGCGTTCTCCATCGACGGCGTGTAGGGGTTGGCGTCGAGCCCGCCGTGCGAGATGGCGACGATCAGGTCGGCACCCTGCGCCTTCATCTCCGGGATGTATTGCTCGGCAAGCTCCCTGATGCCGTCGGTGTAAACGACGCCGTTCAGCCAGCGCTTGTCCCAGTCGAGAATTTTCGGCGGCGTGAACGCGATCACGCCGACCCTGATCGGCGCTTCGGCGCTCTTGCCGTCCGCAGTGGTGACCTTTAGCTTGCGGTCGAGCACGACATAGGGTTTGAACAGCGGCTTGCGGTCCTTGACCGAGAGCACGTTGGCCAGCACCAGCGGAAAGTTCGGCCCGGCGCAGGGTTGCGCCGGGATCGCCTGCTCGCCCGCCTTGAGATCGACGTTGAAGCGGTTGCCCGTCACCTGCGACAGAAACGACAGGCCGTAGTTGAACTCGTGATTGCCGATGCCGCCGGCATCGTAGCCGAGGGCGTTCATCACCTTGTACATCGCCAGCACGTCGCCGCAGCCGAGGCGTTTGACCTGCGCCTGATAGTCCGACAGCGCGGTGCCCTGAATGGTGTCGCCGTTGTCGAACAGCAGCGTGTTGGCGAATTCCCTGCGCGCCGCCGCGATCAGCGCCGCCGTGCGCTCGAAGCCAATGCTGCGGTCCTCGCCGAGCCGGTAGTAGTCGTAGGAGAGGATGTTGGTGTGCAGGTCGGTAGTTTCCAGCAATGCGAGCTGGGCACGGGTGCCGTCGGCGAGCCGGACCGTGGCAGGTGCCGTGCCGGATCCACCGGGTGTGGCGCAACCGGCGAGCAGCGCAAGCGTGGTTGCGGCGGCGAGTGCCGTCAGCGCGGTGGCGCGAACGGAGCATGCGGGCGACGGGCGTGAGCGGGAGAACAGTTGCATGTTGATCGACCTGTGTACAGACCTGCAAAAAAACAAAGCCGCGCTTGTGGCGCGGCTTCGAAAAGTTTCCGTGGTGCCGCACGGCCGTGCGGCGCCGGTCAAGCGGAGGCGACTAGAAGTCGGCGCTCAGAGTGACCGAGAAGAAACGTGGCGCGCCGAGATAATAAAACACGTTGGTGCCGTTAGAGCTGAGAACCGTGCCCGAGCTCGGGTTGCGGTACTTGGTGTTGCCGATGTTGCTGACGTTCAGGCGCAGCATCGGGTTCTTCATGAATGCCATGTCGGCAAACTTGTAGCCGGCATCAAAGTCGGCCGTCATGTAGCTCGGCACTTCCTCGTCGTTCATCAGCGTGGCGAACTGGTTGCCGGTGTGCTTCGCCTTCAGGCGGGCGTACAACGGGCCTTGCGAGTATTGCAGCGCGAGACCGGCCAGCGTGCGCGGCGTCAGCGCGAACATCTTGCCGTTGGTCTGCAGCACTACCGTGGCGCTGGTGCGCAGGTCGTTCAACACCTTGCTTTGCTGCAGAGTCAGCGAACCGTAGAGCGACCAGCCGTTGACCGGCGTGGTGCCGGCTTCGAGTTCGAGTCCACGCGTGCGGGCCTTGCCGGCGTTGGTGTAGATGGTCTTCAGCGTGGCCGGGTCGAAGGCGTTGGCCTGACGATCCTTGAAGTCGACGTTGAAGGCGGTGGCCGAGAAGGTGAGCGCCTTGCCCTGATAGCGATAACCGGCGTCGATGGTGATCGAGGTTTCCGGCTTGATGTCGCCGGTCAGCACTGCCACGCCATTGGTGATGGTGACGTTGCCGTTGGTCGGCGCGTAGGCGAAGTTGGGCGGCGCGCGGAAGTTCTTGCCGACGTTGGCGAACACCTGCTGCTCGCGATCGAGGTTGAAGCGCACACCGAGCTGCGGCAGGACATCGTTGAATTTCTTCTCGACGGTGTATTGCGAGTTGAAGTTGACCGTGCTGCCGCCTTCGTTCGGGTAATTGGTGAACGTGCGCGTGATGTTCAGCGCGCGGGCGCCGAACTGCAGCAGGCCGCGGTCGTTCATGAAGCTGAACTGGTCGCTGAAGTAAGCCTGATAGGCCGGGCTGACCGTGAGCCAGTTGCGCGAATTGAATTCGCTGCCGTCCGGGCGCAGGATGCGGCCATCGCGCAGCCACTGGTCGACCGGATTGCCGTTGGCGTCGACGGCAACCATCGGGCCGGTTTGCTTGTGCTGTGCGCGCTCGTACCAGAAGCCGAGCTTGAGCTGATGGCTGCCGAACGTGTGGTTAACCTCGGCGGTGACGCCGGGGCGGTTGGTCTTGGTGACGCTGCTGTTGGCCACGATGACGGTATCGAGCGTGTCGCCGTCGCCGTTCAAATCCCTTGCGGCACCCATGCGTCCGGTGGTGGTGTTCAGGAAGCCGGTTTCCGACTGCGCGCGCTGTTGCACGCCGCCGGTGCCGAAGCCGTACCACATATAGGGCTGGACTTTGAGGTAGGTGTTTTCGGCGAGGCGGAACGAACCGGACAGCGACACGATCGCGTTCTCGAACGGATTTAACGCCAGCTTGTAGAACTGCTGCGGCGAGCGCGGGCCGGTTTCGACCTGTGCGGTGCCGGCGACCGGCGTCAGATGGCCGGGCGTGAAGGTGGGCGAGTAGTCGGCATAGTAGCCAAGCGTGTTGAGCTGCGCCAGGCTGAACGACTGGAAGTTGTTGTTGACCGCCTTGTTGTACAGGACCGAGCCGAGAATGCGGTTGTCCGGCGACAGGTCGAGCGAGAACGCAGCATCGAAGTGATCGCGCTTGGCACCGCCCTCGCCCTTCCATTTGTCGGCCTGGGTGTGCGAGGCGCTGATGAAAGTCTTCAGCATGTTGTTGGCGAAGCGGCCGCTATCGAAGCGAACGAAGGTGCGCGACAGATTCAGCTGGCCGACGGTTTGCGCGACGCGCAGGCGACGCTTTTCTTCCGGGTCGCAGCTCACGATGTTGATGGAGCCGCCGGTGGCGCCGACGTGCGGCGATTCGACGTCGGGATTGCCCTGGGAAATCTGCTGCGTGCAGATGTTCTCCATGTCGACGTATTCCTGCGGGAAGATCGAATAGCTGCCGGAATCGTTGACCGGCACGCCGTTAATGGTGAAGCCGAGCTGGGTGACGTCGAAGCCGCGCACGTTGAGGCCGCCGCCGAACAGGCCGGTGCCGTCGTAGTTGAAGGTGTTGATGCCCGGCAGCAACGCCAGCGCCTGATAAGAGTTGCCGGTGGCGCGATCCTTTTCGGTGGCGTCCTTGGTCACCGTCGAGCGGGCCTTGACCGTGTCTTCCTTCAGGATCTGGCCGGCGCCGAGCTTGTCGCCCTGGCCGACGATGGTGACGGTGCCGAGGCGCACCGTGTCTTCTTTGGCGCGCGGCGAGTCGTCGTCGCTGGCCGGCTTGGTTTGCGCCATGGCGGTACCGATGGCGGCGCTGGCGAGCGCGAGGGCAACTGCGCGCGCAATGGCGGACAGTTTGTGATTGGATGTGTTGGGGAAGAACATGGATGCACCCGGTTTTTTTTGACTGACAGCGTTCAAATATTCCACAGCTTTTGTGCGTTGCGATGACAGGCGGGTGACAAAGCGGCAAAGCCGGCGCAAGGTGTCGCAAACTTGCCGCAACCGCCGCCGGCCGGCATCGGAAAATTGCACGTTTGGCTGCGCGCTGGTGCGCCTTGCACTGTGTCGGGGCAGGTATGGCTTTTGATAAAAATCCCCATCACAATTGGGCAAACAGGCCATTTATGCCAAAAGTCGACTTTTGCGCTTTTTGCCCGGTGAGCCCAATATGGACGCCATTTTCCGGAAAAGCCGTTGCTCCCGACGACGGTCTTTGCCCGCCAGGGGGAACTTTTGTGCCGCGTTGACGGAATAAGCAGCGTGAGATCTCGCCAACCCGTCGACAGCACAACCGACGACGCCCTGCTTGCGCGCGTCCGGGCCGGCGACGCCGTGGCACTGGCCACGGTGTACCGGCGTCACGGCGCGGCGGTGCATCGCTTCGCCTGCCTGCACGCGCCGTCGCGCGACGCGGCGGCCGATGCCACGCAGGAAACCTTCCTGTGGCTGGCGACGCAGGGCGCCACCGGTTTCGATGCCACGCGCAGCACGCTGGCCGCCTTTCTCTGCGGCGTCGCGCGCAACCATGCGCTGCGCATCCGCGCCGCCGCCGCCCGCTTCGACGAATTGCCCGACGACGCGCCGGCCGCGCCGCCGCAGGAGACCGGCGACGCGGTGAGCGACGCGCTCGCGCACCTGCTCGCCCGCGAGCGCGGTGACGCGCTGCTGGCGGCGCTGGCGACGCTGGCGCCGGAGCATCGCGAGGTCGTCGCGCTGATCGAATTCGAAGAGTTCTCCTATGCCGACGCCGCCACCATCATTGGCTGCCCGGTCGGCACCGTCCGTTCCCGGCTGAGCCGCGCCAAAGAGGCGCTGCGCCAGCGCGTCGTGGAACTTTTCCCCGCCGACACCCGAATATCCGCATGAGCGAGCTCAATCACAACGACAACGCCGACGATCGCGTCCACTCACCGCCGGATGCGGCGTGGGCGGATGCCGCGCAGCGCTACCGCAGCCTGGCGCCGCCGGACGCGCTGGAGGCCACCCTGCTGGCGCGCTTCGGCGAGTTGCGGGCGAACGGTGCACTGGCGAGCGCAGCGGCCACCGAAGCGGCGCCCGCCGCGTCGCGCCGCGGCTGGCGCGCTGTCGCCGGCCGTCTTGGCGGCTGGATCGGGCAACGCGTGTGGC
>JAPUER010000075.1:75774-109054 GCA_027492485.1 Betaproteobacteria bacterium | reverse complement strand
CGCCTTTGCGGCGCCGTGGTGGTTGCCGCTGCTTACTGCCCCGACGGAACAGACCACGCCGTTCATGCTGGTGGCGGAACCGGTCGGCGGCCGCCTCGACGTTGCCCAGATGGTGCGCGTCAGCGTTTCGCGCGAGGCGATGCTCGACTTCGGCATCCCGGTGCCACCGCAAAAACTGCAGGAGCCGGTGGGCGCCGAAATGCTGCTCGGTCAGCGCGGCGAACTGCTCGCCGTGCGCTTCATCGAAAAGCCCGAACGCAAGCGCCTGTTCTTTTATTGATCACCGATAGCGACCAGACCTGGAGATAACGCCATGAAAACCACCGCCCTGTTCACGCTGGGAGCCTTGAGCACGCTGGCTGCCGCGCTGGCTCTGCCGGCGCACGCCGAAGAAAAAAGGGAAGAAAAGCGCAGCATCGTCATCAAGATCGACGGCAAGGAGATGAGCATTCCCGAGGCCGCCAGCCACGCCATCGACAAGGCGATGGCCGCGCTCGACTCGGCGCTGGCATCGAAAGAGCTGGCCACCGTCAATGCCGAAGAAATCCGCGAGTCGATCCGCAAGGCCATCGACGAGGCCAATGCCCATGGCGTGGTGATCAATCGCCGCTCGGCCGCTGATGCGGTGGAAAAGAACAACCCCTACTCGGCGCGCGAAGTGCGCGAGTTCAAGCAGTCGCTCGCCGATGGCACCGTGATCCAGCGCCAGAGCACCCGCCTCTTGGCGCGCGACCGCGAGGGCCGCTTGCGGCAGGAACTGCGGCAGGCCGATGGCAGCGCCCGCGTGTTCATCAACGATCCGGTCGACAAGCTTGCCTACATCGTCGACCCGCAGAAAAAAACAGCCTGCCGCGCCGAATTCAACGAGCGCGCCATCAACGATTGCTATGCGCAGATCAAGGGCGACTGGAAGCCGCTCGGCTTCATGCTCAACGCCAACAGCCGCAGCGGGCTCGGCATGATGAGCGCCCGCGACGACATTTCGGTGGAAGTCAGTCCGCGTGCGCAGATCATCGATCTCACCCGCAAGGCCTACGTGCATCGCGACGGCAAGACGGTCGAGGCGCCGGTGCCACCGACGCCGCCAATGCCCCCGCTGCCGCCGCTGGCGGGGCTGCGCAGCGGTGACAGCGGCAACGCTCAGGTCACCCGCGAGAAGAAGACGCAGCAATCCTACGAGGGCCTGCAGGTGGACATCGACCGCACGGTGGAAACCATCGCCGCTGGCGCCATCGGCAACAGCAAGCCGATCGAGAGCATGGTCGAGCGCTATTACTCGCCGGAACTGAAGATGACCGTCTTCTCCCGCCGCAGCGATCCTCGCAATGGCGAATCGATCTACCGCATGACGGACATCAAGCGCAGCGAGCCGGACGCCGCGCTGTTTCGCGTGCCGGGCGGCTACAGCGTCAGCGACGGCAAAAAGTAACGCCCTGGGGGCGGCCGCGCTGGCCATTGCCCGGCATGTCATCAGGCTGTAACGAATGGCGACGACACTCTGCCGTTCGTCGACGGCGCGGTAGCAGCACATGATCTGCATGCGGGCCGGCACGGCAACGGGCGCCCGCATGATTCCACTCATCAACCGCGAGCTGTCGATGCTCGCCTTCAACGAACGCGTGCTTGCGCAGTGCGAGCTGCCGTGGGTCCCCGCCCTCGAACGCCTGCGCTATCTGACCATCGTCAGCAGCAATCTCGACGAATTCTTCGAGGTGCGCATTGCCGAGCAGAAGGAGCGGTTGAAAGCGCTCGCGGCACAGCGCTCGCCGGACGCGGCGGCGCTGCGGCAGACGCTGCATGACGTCGGCGACCGCGTGCGCCTGCTGGTGGCGCGGCAGTACTGTCTGCTCGACCAGCAGATCCTGCCGACGCTGCGCGACGCCGGCATCGATCTGGTCGGCGGGCATGACCTCAGCACTGCCCAGCGCCGCTGGGCGAAGGCAACCTTCGCCGGCGAAATCGCGCCGGTACTGACGCCGATCGGGCTCGACCCGGCGCATCCGTTCCCGGCGGTCGCCAACAAGGGGCTGCATTTCATCGTCGAGTTGCGCGCCCGGCGCGGCGCCGGCAAGGCCAGCGTGGCGATCGTCAAGGTGCCGCGCACGCTGCCGCGGCTGTTCGAGATCGGCAGCGCCGGCAGCAATGCTCGCCGCAGCTTCATCCTGCTCTCGACGCTGATCGAAACCGAGCTGGCGAGCCTGTTTCCCGGCCGCGACGTGGTCAGCGATTCGCAGTTTCGCGTGACCCGCGACAGCGACCTCTGGGTCGACGAACAGGAGATGACCAATCTTCGCGCGGCGCTCGCCGGTGAGCTGCGCCGGCGCCCCTACGGCCGCGCCGTGCGGCTGGAAATCAACGCCGATTGCAGCCCGTCGATCACCGCATTGCTCACCCGGCATTTCCGGCTTGACGCGCACGAGGTGTATCGCGTCGACGGCCCGGTCAATCTGGTCCGGCTACAGGCGCTCGCCGAGGCGGTGGAACATCCCGCATTGCGCTTCCCGCCGTTCACGCCGGGGCCGCCGCAGCCGGAGCTGCCCGACGAACGCGTGTTCGCCGAACTGCGCCAGCGCGACGTGCTGCTGCACCATCCCTATCAGTCGTTCGCACCGGTGGTGCAGTTCGTCCGCTGCGCGGTGGAAGATCCGGACGTCATCGCCATCCGGCAGACGATTTACCGCACCGGCTCGAAGTCGGTGCTGATGGATCTGCTGCTGGAGGCGGTGCGGCGCGGCAAGGAAGTCACCGTCGTCCTCGAGCTGAAGGCGCGATTCGACGAAGAAACCAACATCAACTGGGCGGACAAACTGGAACAGGCCGGCGCCCACGTGGTGTACGGCCTGGTCGGCCTCAAGACGCACGCCAAGATGGCGCTGGTGCTGCGCCGCGAGGGCAACGCGATTCGCCACTATGCCCACATCGGCAGCGGCAACTACAACCCGAACACGGCGCGCTTCTACACCGACTTCGGCCTGCTGACGGCGCACCGGGAAATTGTGCGCGATGTTGCCGCCATCTTTCATCATCTCACCAGCCTGTCGCAGCCGCCGCGCCTGAAACACCTGTGGTGGGCGCCGCACACCATGAAACAGCATCTGCTGGCCGCGATCGCCGCCGAAGTGCGGGCGGCGAAGGCCGGCAAACCCGCGCGCATCATGGCGCGCGTCAATGCGTTGACCGATGAAGCGGTGATGGCCGCGCTGTGCGCCGCGTCGGAGGCGGGCGTCGACATCGACCTCATCGTTCGCGGCGCCTGTTGCCTGCGACCCGATGTTGCCGGGCAGACGACACGCCTGCGCGTGCGCTCGATCGTCGGTCGCTTTCTCGAACACAGCCGCGTGTATTACTTCGAGAATGGCGGCGAGCCGAAGGTCTACATCTCCAGCGCCGACTGGATGAGCCGCAATCTCGATCGCCGCGTCGAGGTGGCGGCGCCGATCCTCGATCCGGCGCTGCGGGCGCGGGTGATCGACGAAGGTCTCGCCGTCGGGCTCAGTGACAATTGTCAGGCGTGGCAACTGGAGCAGACGGGCGCTTATCGCCTGCTGCGTCCGGCGGCAAGGCAGAAGCCGGTCAGCGCGCAGCAGGTGCTTGCCGCGCGGCTGGGGCACCCGGCGGCAGCATTCGAACAACAAGAGGCCGATCAATCATGAGCGAAATCATCTTCTGGCGCCACGCCGAGGCGCACGACGCCGAACCGGGTCAGGACGATCTCGATCGCAAGCTCACCGTCAAGGGGCAGCGGCAGGCGGAGCGGGTTGCCTTCTGGCTCGACCGCAACCTGCCGCAGCAGTGCAAGGTCTTCGTCAGTCAGGCCAGACGCGCGCAGCAGACCGCGCGCTGCCTTGCCCGCAAGCACAAGACCCTGAAAGAGCTGAACCCGGATGCGACGCCCGAGGCCGTGCTGGCCGCCGTCGGTTGGGGAACGCAGACGGAGCCGATTGTGGTTGTCGGCCATCAACCCTGGATCGGCGATTGCCTGCACTGGCTGCTGTTCGACACGGTGGCGCCGCTCAACGTCAAAAAAGGCGCGGTCTGGTGGCTGCAGTCGCGCGAGCGCAATGGCGAGCGCGACATCGTTCTGCGCGCGGTGACTACGCCGGAATTGCTGTAAGCCGCGGCATGCTGGTCGCGTCCGGCGACGGAATTTACGCGTTCTTTACGCGCAGCCGCCGCAAATAGACGGACTTTTTGCGCGTCACTGCCTATGCTTCGTGGCGTGTTCAATGCACGGAGCGTTTGCGGTGCGGCTTCACGATGTTGATACGTCCCTTCCCGTGACCACCGGTCGCGGACGCCGGGGCGAGTTGCGCGCGCTGTTGCTGCCATCGGTCATCGCGCTTGCGATCTGGCCGCTGTCCGGCTGGCTGGCGGCGGCCAACATCGTGATGCTGTTCCTGCTCGGCGTGCTGGTGATTGCCTACTACTGCAACCGTCGCGCCGGCGTGATCGCCGCCGTGCTCAGTGTGGCGCTGTTCGACTTCCTGTACGTGCCACCGCGGTTTTCGTTCGCGGTGAACGATATCCAGTATCTGCTTACCTTCGTGGTGATGCTTGCAGTCGCGTTGACCATCGGTCATCTGACCAATGCGCTGCGCCAGCGGGTCGACGATGCCGAGCTGCGGGCGGTGGAGCGTACCGCGCTGTTCGGCCTGGCGGCCAGTCTGACCGGTTCGATGACGCGCGAGATGTGCGTGGACGCTGTCGGCAAATTTCTGCGTGACCAGATTCAGGCCCGTTGCGCGGTTCTGGTTCCCGACGATGGTGGCCGTCTGCAACCGCTGTCCGGCAGCGGCGAATACACCTTGAGCCAGGCTGAGCAGGCGGCCGCGCAGGCCGCCTATGAACAGGCCACCGGGTTCGATACGCGCGAGCTTGGCAACGACGATGGCGAGCGCGTGCTGCTGAGCCTGCGCGGCGCCACGCGTCGGCGCGGCGTGCTGATCGTTGCTGCCGGCGAGGCGGCGGCACCGTTGGCCGGGCGCGTCGAATTGCTGCACGCCATTGCCGATTTGCTGGCCACGGCGCTGGAGCGGATTCACTACGTCGAGGTGGCGGCGCAGAACGACCTGGCCGCGCGCGACGAACGTCTGCGGGCGCGCATTCTCGCCGCGTTGTCGCACGACGTGCGAACGCCGCTGACCAGCATCTATGGTCTGGCCGAATCGATCGCACGCGACCCGCAACTTGGCGACGGCGGGCTAAGGCAAACCGCCGAGGCGCTGCAGGATCAGGCGCTGCGTCTGAACGCCATGGTCAGCAATTTGCTCGACATGGCCCGCCTGCAGTCCGGTGCCGTGCGTCTGCGCCGCGAATGGCAGCCGCTGGAAGAAGTCGTGGGCGCCAGTCTGCGGCATAGCGAGGCAGCGCTCGGTCGGCACCGGATCGCACTGCACCTGGCGGCCGATTTGCCACTGCTCTGCATCGATGCAGTGCTGATGGAACGGGTGTTGAGCAACCTGCTGGAGAACGCGGCGAAGTATTCGCCGGCGGCAAGCTGCATCCGGCTCTCGGCGCGGGAGGACGGCGAGTACGTCGAGATTGCCGTCGACGACGATGGTCCCGGCTTTCCCGACGGACGCGAGCAGGGCTTGTTCGAGCTGTTCGAGCGGGGCGTCTCGGAAGGTACGACTACCGGCATGGGTGTCGGGCTCGCCATCTGCAAGGCGATTGTGGAGGCACATGGCGGCACCATCCAGGCCATGCGGGCGACAGCGGATGGCAGCGCGGGCGACGCCGCCCTGCGCGGCGCGCGAGTCGTCATCCGTTTGCCGCGCGGTACGCCGCCGGTGGTGGAGCCGGACGGCGAGGAGCGGTTATGACTAGCCCCGGTTCGCAGGCCGCGCAGACGGTGTTGCTGGTGGAAGACGACGCGCAGATCCGCCGCTTTCTGCAGCAGTCGATGGCGCATGAGGGTTTCGTCGTGCGCGAAGCGACCACGCTGACGGCCGGTCTGATCGACGCCGGCACGGCGCGGCCCGACCTGGTGGTGCTCGATCTTTCGTTGCCGGACGGCGATGGCAAGCAGTTCGTGCAGGAGCTGCGCTCGTGGACGCAGACGCCGGTGCTTGTGCTGTCGGCGCGTAGCGCCGAGTCCGAAAAGATTGCGGCGCTGGAGGCGGGTGCCGACGACTATCTGACCAAACCGTTTTCCACCGGCGAGCTGCTTGCCCGCGTGCGTGCATTGCTGCGTCGTGCGGCCGTCACCCGCGAGGGAGAGGCCGCGACGGTTCGCTTTGGCGACGTCGTGGTTGACCGCTCCCGCCGTCTGGTGACGCGTGGCGGCCAGCCGCTGCATTTGACCGGCATTGAGTACCGCATCCTGCTTTGTCTGCTGGCCAACGCCGACCGCGTCGTCACCCAGCGTCATCTGCTGACCGAAGTCTGGGGGCACGCCTATCTCGAACGCGGCCACTACCTGCGTATTCACATCTCGCATTTGCGCCAGAAGCTCGAGCAGGATTCGGCGCGCCCCCGTTTCATCCTTACCGAAACCGGTGTCGGTTACCGCTTCATGCCGCCAGCAAACGCACCTGACTGACCGTCGGCGCAGCCATCGCCGTCGCATCCTGCGTGCGTACCGGCTTCATCCCAGGAGATTTTTCATGAACCAGCAAACGCCTGTTCGTTCAGGCACGGCCGCGCTCACGCTTGCGGCGCTCGGGGTCGTCTACGGCGACATCGGCACCAGTCCGCTCTACGCCTTCAAGGAAGCGTTCAGCGGCCCGCATGCCCTGGCGCTCAGCCAGCAGAACGTATTGGCGGCGCTATCCGCATTGTTCTGGGCCGTCACCTGCATCATCTCGATCAAATATGTCTGGCTGGTGCTTCGTTTCGACAACGATGGCGAAGGCGGCGTGCTGGCGTTGACCGCGCTTACCCATCGTCTGGCCGAGCGTCAACGGTTGAGCAGCCGCAAGCTGGCGATCATCGCGACGCTCGGTGTGTTCGCCGCCGCCCTGTTCTATGGCGACGCGCTGATCACGCCGGCGATTTCCGTTCTATCGGCGGTCGAGGGGCTGGGTGTTGCAACGCCGCGCTTCGAAAAATTCATTGTGCCGATCACGATCGGCATCCTGATTGCGCTGTTCAGCATCCAGCGCTTCGGCACCGGGCGGGTTGGCGCCCTGTTCGGACCGGTCACCTGTCTCTGGTTTCTTGTCATCGGGGCGCTTGGCTTGCAGAGCATTGTCGAGACTCCGGTCGTGTTGCAGGCGTTGAATCCGTTGTACGCGCTCAACTTTGCGATCGAGCAGCCGGGCAAGATGTTCGTGCTGCTGGCGGCGGTGTTCCTGGCATTGACCGGCGGCGAAGCTCTGTATGCGGACATGGGTCATTTCGGCGCCCGCGCCGTGCGCATCGCCTGGTTCGGTCTGGTGTGTCCGGCGCTGATGCTCAACTACTTCGGGCAGGGGGCACTGGTGCTGCGCGACGCAACGGCGATCAAGAATCCGTTCTATCTGCTGGCACCGGAATCGCTGTTGCTGGCATTGGTAGTGCTGGCGACCGCGGCGACCGTGATTGCATCGCAGGCGACGATCGCCGGCGCGTTTTCCATCACCCAGCAGGCGTCGCGCCTCGGCTACCTGCCGCGTATCGATGTGCAGCACACCTCGGATCGCGAGCGCGGGCAAATCTACGTTGGCAGCGTCAACTGGATCATGCTGCTCGGCGTCGTGCTGCTGGTGCTGGAGTTTCGTTCGTCGAGCGCGCTTGCCGCAGCCTATGGCATCGCAGTGTCGGGCACCATGATCATCACCTCAATGCTGGTCGCGGTCGTGCTCTTCATGGCGGCCGGCCGCCGCCGCTGGCCATTGCTGGCGCTGCTCGCCACGTTCGTTGTGCTGGAGAGCGGCTTCCTCGCCTCCAATCTGTCGAAAGTGGCCGACGGTGGCTGGTTTCCGCTGTTGTTCGGCAGCGCGGTCTTTTTGCTGCTGATGACATGGAAGAAAGGCTCCGCGCTGGTCGCGCGGCAACGCAGCGCCCTCGACCTGCCCGTTCGCGGCATTGCCGACAGCGTGCTGCAAGGCATACCGCGGGTACCGGGCACGGCGGTCTATCTGGCGTCCGATCGCGATCTGGTGCCCAGTGCGCTGTTCCACAATCTGAAGCACTATCACGTGCTGCACGAGCGGCTGATTCTGGTCCATGTGCGAACCGAGGAAATACCGTACGTCGACACTGGCAACCGGTTGCAGATCGACCGCAGTGAGCCCGGCCTGCTGCGGATCGACGTGCGCTTTGGCTTCCGTGAAGAACCCGATCTTCCCGCCGCGCTGACCGGCGCCGCAGCGCAAGGCATCGACATCGATCCGATGACGACGACCTACTTCATCGCGCGTTCCGTCGTGCAGGATGGACCGGGAGAACTTTCGGCGTGGCGCTGCGCGCTGTATGCGTGGATGACGCGCCAGGCCGAAGGGGCGGCCGCGTATTTCCGCCTGCCACCCAACCGGGTGGTTGAACTGGGGACGCAAGTGCTGCTGTGAACAGCGCCCGCAAACGGCGCACCGCAACCGCGAATGGGGCTCGCGCCCGCATTGGGCTGGCTGATGGCGGCCCCGTTACTGCGCCGTCCGCGCACCCAGAAAGTGCTGCGCATAGCGTGGGGCCATGCGCTCGATCGGCAGCAGCACAAAGAAGTCCGCGCTGTCGAAATCCGGATCCCACGCCGGCTCGCCGCAAACCCAGGCGCCGAGTCGCAGATAACCCTTGAGCAGAGGCGGCACTGCCGGCCGCGCACCCATCGGATCGCCGAGCGATTGCAGTCCGCGCATCGGTTCCACGCGAAAGTCTTCCGGCGCCAGATGCCTCGCGAGCAGCTCGCTGCGCAACGCGCCGACGTTCAGGGCGCCGCTGTCGAGCGGCACGCTGGCGCAACCGGCGAGGTACTTCACGCCGTGGCTGCGCACATACATGCCGAGCCCCGACCACAGCCGTGCCAGCGCCCCGCTGCTACGGTAGGCTGGATGAATGCAGGCGCGGCCCACCTCGAAAATCTCGTGCGCAATCGGGCGCAGACTGTCGATGCGGAATTCGCCTTCCGAATACATGCGCTTGACCGAGCGCGCCGCCCACGGCGCCATGATGCGGTAGGTGCCGACGACTTTGTCGAGGTGTTCGTCGATGACGATCAGGTGGTCGCATACGGCGTCGAAGTCGTCGACGTCGCGGCCGTCATGGCGGTGCAGGTCGGCACCCATCTCCTCGCAGAACACCTTGTAACGCAGGCGCTGGGCGGCGATGACTTCGCAGGCGCTGGTGGCGAGCCGCACGCTGAGCTGCGACTCGCCGGTGCCGTTGACGGTGGAGAGAACGGAGGTAATCGGTTGCAACGACATGCGGCTTGCTCCGGTAATTGGACGACCGCAATGTAGGAATGCGAGGTTACATTGGCGTGACGTGCAGGCGACAGAAACGTGACGCACGGCACGGCGCACCTGTCACGGCAGTGTCACGATCGCGCAGCAGAATTCATCTCGTGGCCCGGCTGCCAGCGCGTGAACGGGTTGCGCACTATCGTCGCAACCCGTTCACACTCGGTGCCGGCACGTCGGCATCGTTCCCCGATGTGATCCGAACCGCGCGCAAGTGGTGCGCCGTCACCACGTCTCGATACCTCCCTTTTTGGCCCCTCGTGGGCCATCTTTCTTTCTGGCAGGTAAGTGTGTTTCTACTTCGTCCGCACCGCGAACGCCACGCCGTACTTGCTCCAGCGCGTCGCCTCGACGTCGAGCAGATAGGCGGTCAGGGGCCGCTCGGCCAGCCAGCGCGCATCCACGGCCAGCGCAAAGCTTTCGCCATTCACGGCCAGCGCGGCGGCGGGGGATTCGTCGACGCGGCCGTGACAGAACAGCGCGGCCAGACGCAGGCAGACGAGCCGCGTCAGCAGTTTCGGCGGCAGCGAATCGCGGTCTATCTTCTTGATCGATCCGGTGTGGCCGAGCACCAGCAGCGCGAGTGCGGCCCGTTCCTGTTCGGAGAAGCCGTAGATGTCGGAATGCTCGACGATATAGGCCGAATGCTGGTGATAGTCCTCGTGCGCGATCGCCATGCCGATTTCGTGCACGGCGGCGGCCCACGACAGCAGCGCGTCGGGGCCCGACGGATCGAGACGCTGCCAGAACGACTGTGCCAGCGCTTCGACGCGGCGCGCCTGCTCGAGGTCGACGCCGTAGCGGCGCTGCATGCGCGACACGGTGATCGTGCGCGGGTCGTCGTCGGCCGGCGCCTCGCTCCGGTGCAGCATGTCGTAGATGACGCCCAGCCGCAGCGCACCTTCGGCGGGCTCCATTCGTTCGACGTTCAGCTCCTGCATCAGTCCGAGCAGGATGGCGAGCCCGCCGGGCAGCACCGGCGCGCGGCTGGGCTTGAGCGCAGCCAGCTCGATGCGGCTCATCTGTCCGGCGTCGATCAGGGCACTTTTCAGCCGCATCATGGCGTCGACCGTGATGCTGTCGCCGAAGCTGTTTTCGGTGATGATTTCGTAGATCGCGCGAATGGTGCCGGACGAGCCATACGCAATCGCCCAGCCCTGCTTGTAGCGCTTCTGCAGCACTTCCAGGCGGGAGCGGACATAGACGTCGGCCTTGCGGAACGCGGCCGCAGTGACCGTGGCACCGGGGAAGAAATGCTGCGACAGGGTGACGGCGCCGAGCGGGAACGACTCGGTCAGTTCCGGGTCGTAGCGGCGGCCGACGATGAACTCGGTCGAGCCGCCGCCGATGTCGACGATCAGCCGCTCCTGCTCGCTCCACGGCAGCGTGTGCGCGCAGCCGAGGTAGATCAGACGCGCCTCCTCGGGCCCGGAAATGATGTCGATCGGCAGGCCAAGCGCGTGCTCCGACTGTCGCAGCAGCGCCTCGCCGTTACGCGCGACGCGATAGGTGCTGGTGGCGACGGCGCGCACGCGATCCGGCGGGATGGCGCCGAGCCGCTCGCGGAAGCGGGCCAGCGCCGCACAGGCCTCGGCGATCTTGTCGTCGGCGAGCTGCTGCTGGTCGTCGAGTCCGCCAGCGAGGCGCACGCCCTCGCGATGCGTGCTGATCGGCACGATCTGCCCGCCCTCGTCGCGGGCGATCAGCAGGCGAAAACTGTTGGAACCCAGATCCACGGCGGCCAGCGGCGCACCCGGCTGTCTTCGTAATGTCACGGCGTCACCCTAAGCTGGAATCCGCCAAGCATATTGCAGGCGTGTGACATTGGGGTGACGCTGGGCTGGAAGGCATTGATCGGCGCCGCGGATGAAACGGCAGTTGCGGACGACATGGAGTAACGTCGCGGTCACGCCATGTTTGCGGAGACCCATCGATGCCGCTCAGCAATGCCGATGTCGCCGATTTGAGGACGGCGAAGCAGCTTCTCGAAAATCCCGGCCTCGCCGCCAAGATCAGCAGTTTCGTCGGCACCCCGGTCGAAAAGGGGTTCGCCCTGCTGCCGAAGCAGTGGCACGCGGTGGTCAACGATGCCACCCATAAGGCCATCGACACGGCACTGCACGTCGCGCTGTGGACGATGGATCAGGGCGAGGCGAGCCTGTCGAAGTCGAGCCCGGCCAACTGGTGGCACAAGCTGGCCGCGGGCGCTTCGGGGGCGGCAGGCGGTGCCTTCGGCCTGGCCGCGCTGGCGGTGGAACTGCCGGTGTCGACCACCATCATGCTGCGCTCGATCGCCGACATCGCCCGCGCCGAGGGCGAGAACCTGAAGGATGCCGAGGCGCGTCTGCAATGCGTGCAGGTGCTGGCACTCGGCGGCAAGGCGGCGAGCGACGATGCCGCCGAAGTGGGCTACTTCGCGGCGCGCGCCGCGATGGCCAGCGCAGTGTCGGAGGCGGCGAAACATCTCGCCACCCAGGGCCTCAGCCAGCACGGGGCGCCGGCCATCGTGCGGCTGATTGCCCAGGTCACCGCGCGCTTCTCGATCGTCGTGTCCGAGAAAGCGGCGGCGCAGGCGGTGCCGGTGGTGGGCGCCATCGGCGGCGCGCTGATCAACACGCTGTTCATCGATCACTTTCAGGATATGGCGCGCGGCCATTTCATCGTGCGCCGGCTGGAGCGCGCACACGGCGCCGACGAAATCCGGCGGCTGTATTCCGAGTCCTGAGCCGGTCGCTGCCCGGCGGTGGTTGCGACGCGGTGGCTGGCGTCATGCCTTGCCGCAAAGCGCTGGCGCCGATGTGAAAATGAAAACACGGCGACGGTCAGCGGCTTTTGCACAAAAACGGCTACTGAATAGGGCATGGCGCGACAAAAGTACCGAAGTCGACTATCGGCAAAACATGCCTGTTAGCCCATAGCGAATGCCGCTTTCGACAAAAAGCCGATACTGCCGGCCGATTGTGGCGTGGGCCGTTTCGCCGTTCGTTCGCGACCGCGTTTGACCACGATCAATGATGGCTCCGCGCGGCCCGACACAATGCGCGAACGCAGCGTGGCCGTGCCCGACTGCGGCGACGATGGCAAAAAAATTCCCGATCCATCCTGCCCACCCCGAACGCAATTGCTGGGGCTGCGACAAATATTGCGCTGCCGACGCGATGGCCTGCGGCAACGGCACCTCGCGCACGCAGCATCCGGTGGAGTTTTTCGGCGACGACTGGTTCGACTGGCAGGCACCGCCGGCGCCACTACCAAACAAAAAAACGCCCTGACATTGCGCGTCAAACCATCGGCGCGGCGCAGACGCGTCAGTGCCGCCAGACTTTCAGTCCGCGTAGCGTCTCCATCGCGTCAAAGTCGCGATCGTTGTGCAGCAGGGCGTGGTTGTGTTCGATGCAGTAGGTGGCCTGCAGCACGTCGATCGGGCTGGCGATAGTGACGCCATGCGCGCGCAGTTCGCGGTAGTGCTGCGCGGCGGCGCGGCACATCGCATCGCCACCGATCGCAACGATATCCAGTGCGCGCATGACGCGGTCGGCAGCCACGTAGTCATGCTCGTGCCGGAAGCCGCGCAGCACTTCGAACAGCGCAAGGTCGGCGACGGCGATCGGCGCCGCCGCTTCGTCCAGCAGCGCAGAAAGCTGCTCGACCACCGCCGTCTCACGACCGCGAAAGAAGTCGATCCAGACGCTCGAATCGACGAGGATCACTTCGACGAAGCCTTTTTGGCCGCTGCTTTTGCCGCACCCGACGCTGGTTTGTCGTAGGGCGGCGGCGCGGGGCTGTGCGCCGTCAGGGCGGCCGTTGTCCGCGCGATGCCGGTCGGCGCAGGCCCGTCATCCCATTGCAACTTGCCGCGAAGGGCAAGGATGTCGCGGTAGGCCGCCTTGCGGGCGAGCAACTGCAAGCCCGCCTCGACCGCTTCGCGCTTGGTGGAATAAGGGCCGGCACGCATGGCCGCGTCCATCAAGCCGTCGTCGATATCGATGTTGGTTCGCATGAAAGTACTAAATGTGTATAAAGTAAATTCATTATACACATTATGCGCAAACAAAGCACCATCTAGCGGCCTCAGGAAAGCGAGGAAAGATGCAGCCGCGCGGCCTCGCCGAGCTTTGCGTCGAACGTTGCGAGCGGGGCTTTCAGCATGGCCGCCAGCCAAAGGTAGGCGGCGTCGTAGGCGGACAGGTTGTAGCGGACGGCAAGCTCGAACGCATCCGCGGCTTTGACCGGGTGCGTCAGGATGATCATTGCCGAATATTCATCGAGACCCGCCGCCGCGAGCTCGCTGGCGCCGCCGCGGTGCTTCTTGACGGCAACTTGCGCAACTTCGGCGTCCAGTAGATGGGGGGCGTGCAATGTCCGGCCAGCGATGCGGGCTTGTGCTTCGGTTTGCCAGTGCTCCTGAAAGACCAGACCGGCGATGACGCTGCAATCAACTACAACGGGCAGGCGCACGAGGTACTTGGCAGGTGGCTCCGCTACATAGAGTTGTCTGGGCGGCGCGCTCATCGACTGTCCCGTTCGGCGCGAATGATATCGACGCCGAGCGGCGCGTTAGTCGCGTCGGGCGCGCCGTCAGGAAAACGCGCCCGCAGCGAAGCCGCGACTTCCTCGACTGACTTCCAGCCACGTCGAATGATTGGTCGTCCTGCGTCGCCGAAGCCCATGATGCTCTCGCCCCGCGCGAGCGCAGCTGGATCATCAAGCGAGCCGACAGGGTGCTTCGTTTCTTCTGCTGCCGACTCAATGATCGACATCAGCTCACCCTGCAGCGACCGGTGGTTGCGGGCGGCACGCTGGCGAAGCGCCTCGGCGAGGGATTCGGGAACGTCCTTGATGGAAAGATTGGGCATTGGCGGATGGAGCAAAAATGGAGCCGTATTGGCGCCGGGTGACATTATAAATCCATTATGGCGCCAAAATGGCAAGCACTGGCGTAGCGACGATTGCTCAGGTGCGCGAACTACGAAGGCAGGAACTCCGCCAGCACCCGCCCCGTATGCGATTTCGCCTTTGCCTTGAGTAGTGTTGGCACGTCGCCGGCGACGACCACGGTGCCGCCGCCGGTGCCGCCTTCCGGCCCCATGTCGATGATCCAGTCGGCCTCGGCGATCAGGTCGAGGTTGTGCTCGATCAGGATCACCGTATTGCCGGCATCCACCAGGCGGTGCAGCACATGGATCAGTTTTTCCACGTCGGCCATGTGCAGGCCAACCGTGGGCTCGTCGAGCACGTAGAGCGTGTGTGACGCTTTGCTGGCGCGGGCGCCGCGGACGGGAAGCGCGCCGGTGCGCACCTTCGCCAGTTCGGTCACCAGCTTGATGCGTTGCGCCTCGCCGCCCGAGAGCGTCGGGCTCGGCTGGCCGAGCGTGAGGTAACCCAGGCCCACATCCTGCATCAGCTTCAACGGATGATGGATCGACGGCATCGAGGCAAAGAACGGCACCGCATCGTCTACCTCCATCGCCAGCACATCGCCGATCGATTTGTCGCGCCAGAGGACGGCCAGCGTTTCGCTGTTGAAGCGCGAGCCGTTGCAGACGTCGCAGGGCAACTTCACGTCGGGCAGGAAATTCATCTCCACGGTGACCACGCCGGCGCCGGCACAGGCATCGCAACGACCGCCGGCCGCATTGAACGAGAAACGGCCGGGACCGTAGCCGCGCATCTTCGCCTCCGAGGTCTCGGCGTAGAGCTTGCGGATGTTGTCCCAGAAGCCGATGTAAGTGGCCGGGCAGGAGCGCGGCGTCTTGCCGATCGGCGTCTGATCCACCTCCAGCACGCGGTCCACGTCTTGCCAACCAGTCAGCGATTTGCAGCCCACCAGCGCAGGTGCCTTCTTGCGCGTGTTGCGTGCACTGACTAGCGCCTGCAGGTTCTCGTGCAGTACCTCGCGCGCCAGCGTCGACTTGCCTGAACCCGAGACGCCAGTGACGACCGACAGGCGCGACAGCGGCACGGAGGTCGAGACGTTCTTCAGGTTGTGCAGATTGGCCCCCTCAACGTCCAGCCATAGACTCCCTCCCGCAGCGGGGGAGGGTTGGGGTGGGCGAAGCACGCCAGCACGAACCCGTCGCCCACCCTTCAGCGCCTTCGCTTTCTCCCGCGCCCCTCCGCCACGCGGAGGAAGGGGCGGCCGTGCATGCAGCGGATGCCTGATCGGCTGCTTGAGAAACTTGCCCGTAATCGATTTCGGATTCGCCTTCAATTCGCTGGCCGTGCCCTCGGCGACGATCTCGCCGCCGCGCACGCCGGCACCCGGCCCGAGGTCGATGATGTGATGGGCGCGCTTGATGGTGTCTTCGTCGTGCTCGACGACCACCAGCGTGTTGCCCTTGGCCTGCAGCTTCTCCAGTGTGTCGAGCAGGATGCGATTGTCGCGCGCATGCAGCCCGATGGTCGGCTCGTCGAGCACATAGGCGACGCCTTGCAAGTTCGAGCCAAGCTGCGCCGCAAGGCGAATGCGTTGCGCTTCGCCGCCCGACAATGTGGGTGCCGAGCGATCCAGCGTGAGATAACCCAGACCTACTTCCTGCAGGAAGGCAAGCCGCGACTTCACCTCAACCAGAATGTCGCGCGCGATTTCTTCCTCGCGCGGCGAGAGCTTCAACGCGTTCACGAAGCGCTCAACGTCGATCACCGACTGCGCAACGACGGCATGAATGCCCTGCTCGCGGAAGCGCACATTACGCGCCACCGGGTTCAGCCGCGCACCCTCGCACGACGTGCAAAGCTCGAAGGCTTCTTTGGCATCGAGGAAGGCATCAAGCTCGCGATCGGCAAATTCCTCGCTGACGCGGTCGTCGCGCTTGAAGCCCTTCACGCTCTCGCCGGTGCCCTGGCAGCTCGGGCACCAGCCATGTTTGCTGTTGAACGAAAACAGCCGCGGATCAAGTTCGGCAAAGCTGGTGCCGCAGCTCGGACAGGCACGCTTGGTAGAGAACACCGTCAACTCGGCCTCCGCACTGCCCTTCCGCCACGACAGCACCTGCACCACGCCCTTGCCGTAGTCGAGGCCCGAGACCAGCGCCGCGCGCAGTTCCTTCTCGCGTTTGGCGCTTACTTCAACCGTGCCGATCGGCAATTCGATATTGTGTTCGGCAAAGCGGTCCAGCCGCGGCCACGGCGCGACCGGGATCAGCTCGCCATCCACGCGCAGATGTGCGAAGCCCTTGCCCTTCGCCCATTTCGCCAGATCGGTGTAAAGCCCTTTGCGGTTGACCACCAGCGGCGCGAGGATGGTCGCGTGTTTGCCTTTGCAGTCCTTCATCACCCGCGCCGCGATGGCATCGAGCGATTGCGGCTCGATCGGCACGTCGCAGTTCGGGCAATATTGGGTGCCGAGCTTCATCCACAGCAGGCGCAGGAAATGATAGATCTCGGTCAGCGTTGCCACCGTGGACTTGCGGCCGCCGCGCGAGACGCGCTGCTCGATCGCCACCGTCGGCGGAATACCGTGTATCGCATCGACATCGGGCCGTGCGGACGGCTGCACGAATTGCCGCGCGTAGGCGTTGAGCGATTCAAGGTAACGGCGCTGGCCTTCGTTGAAAATGATGTCGAAGGCGAGTGTCGATTTGCCCGAGCCCGACGGCCCGGTGATGACCGTGAAGCCCCTGGCCGGGATCTCCACACTCACGTTCCTCAGATTGTGCTCGCGCGCGTGCAGCACACTGATGTTGCGTGCTGTCGCGCGATGCAGATAGACCCCGCGCGGCTCGGCGGCTTTCAGCACCTTGGTTGATTCCGCGAGCGCCGCCAGATCGCGGTCGTAATCGTTGAGTGCCTTGCCGGTGTGCGACTTCGGGTCGCGGCGGATGGCATCGGGCGTGCCGGTGAACAGCACCTCGCCGCCGGCGTCGCCGCCTTCGGGGCCGAGATCGATCAGCCAGTCGCTGGCGTTGATCACGTCGAGGTTGTGCTCGATCACCACGATCGAATGACCGGCGTCGAGCAGTTTGTCGAAAGCACCGAGCAGCTTGGCGATATCGTCGAAATGCAGGCCGGTGGTTGGCTCGTCGAACACGAACAGTTTGCCGCGCGGCGTGGCCGGGTCTTCCGGTTTGATGCGCCGCGGCAGCATGGCGATCGGCCGGCCGCCATCCGGCCCCGCGCTCTCGGCAAGATGCCCGGCGAGCTTCAGGCGCTGCGCTTCGCCGCCCGACAGCGTGGGCACCGGCTGCCCCAGACGCACGTAATCAAGCCCCACGTCTGCAAGCGGTTGCAAGGTGCGCAGCACTTCGGCGCCGCCCTTGATGTCGGCGAAGAAGGCGATGGCTTCGCTGACGGTCAGCGTTAGCACATCGCTGATGCTGTTGTCGTTGACCTTGACCTCGCGCACTTCGGCGCGGAAGCGCGTACCATCGCAATCGGGGCAGCGCAGGTAGACGTCCGACAGGAACTGCATTTCGACATGCTCGAAGCCGGAGCCGGAGCAGGTTGGGCAGCGACCATTGCCCGCATTGAAACTGAAGGTGCCCTGCGTGTAGCCACGTTCAACGGCCAGCGCCGCTTTTGCGTAGATCGCACGGATCGCATCGAAGGCGCCGACGAAGCTCGCCGGATTCGAGCGCGAGGACTTGCCGATCGGCGACTGGTCGACGAACACCACGTCGTCGATACTCTGATGGCCGAGCAGCAGGTCGTAAGTGCCCGGCGCATCGGTCGTCTTGCCCTTGGCCTTGTATAGCGCCGGCACCAGAATGTCCTGCACCAGCGTCGATTTGCCGGAGCCGGAGACGCCGGTGACCGTGACCAGCCCGCGCAATGGAAACTGTACGTCGATGCCCTTGAGGTTGTTCTCGCGGGCGCCGGTGAGGGTGATGCAATACTCCCCTCCCCCCTCGTGGGGGAGGGGTTGGGGGAGAGGGGGACGGCCACTGCGTGTTGCAACATCCCCCTCTCCCGCCCTTCGGGCACCCTCCCCCACGAGGGGGGAGGGCCAGACAGGCCGCCGCTTCCGATGGAGCCGCTCCCGCCCCAGCAGGTAAGCCGCCGTCCGCGAGTCCCTGGTGCTTGCCAGTTCGCGCGGCGCACCGTCGAAGATGATGTTGCCGCCACGCTCGCCGGGGCCGGGGCCGACGTCGAGCAAGCGGTCGGCGGCGAACATGATCTGCGGATCGTGCTCCACCACGACCAGCGTATTGCCCGCACCCTTCAGCCGCTGCATCACGCCGATGATGCGCGTCATGTCGCGCGGATGCAGCCCGATCGAGGGTTCGTCGAGCACGAACAGCGTGTTGGTCAGCGAGGTGCCGAGCGCCGTGGTCAGGTTGATGCGTTGCACCTCACCGCCCGACAGCGAGCGGCTCTGTCGATCCAGCGTCAGATAGCCCAGGCCCACGTCGCACAGATAGCCGAGCCGCGAGCGCACTTCGCCAAGTACCAGTTCCCCGGCCTCGTCCATCACCGTGCCCGACGCGGCGAAATCCAGTGTTGTGAAGAACTGCCGTAGCCGCTCGATCGGCAGCAGCATCAGATCATGAATGGTGAGACCGGGCAGCGCTTCCAGCGTGTTGCGCGTGAATTTGAAATGGCGCGGCGAAAAGCGCATCGTAGCTGGCAGCACGGCGTCCGCATTCGCCTTCGAGCCAAGCCGGAAGTTGATCGAGGTCGGTTTCAACCGCGCGCCTTCGCAGGCGCTGCACGGCGTGTAGGCGCGGTACTTCGACAGCAGCACGCGGATGTGCATCTTGTACGCCTTCGACTCCAGCCAGTCGAAGAAGCGCATCACGCCGTACCACTTCTTGTTGGCGTCCTTCTCCCACGAGCGCCAGGTATCGTCGCCCTCGATCACATAGCGGCGGTCGTTCGGGCCAAGATCGCGGAACGGCACATCCATCGGGATGTTGCGCGCCGTCATGTACTTCTTCAAGTCGTCCTGACATTCCTTGAAGCTCGCCGTTTGCCACGGCTTGATGGCGCCCTCGCCGAGCGTCTTGCCCTCGTCGGGAATGACCAGACCTAGATCGACACCGATGACGCGCCCGAAGCCACGGCAGGTCTCGCAGGCGCCGAGCGGGTTGTTGAACGAAAACGACGACGGATGCGGGTCGCTGTAAGTGATGTCGCAGGCAGCGCAGTGCAGGTCGGCGGAGTAGCGCCACACCAAACCGCTCCCTCCCCCAGCGGGGGAGGGCTGGGGTGGGGGATGGTGGCGCGCCTGACTACCTTCCCCCACCCTGCCCTCCCCCGCTGGGGGAGGGTTTAATCCAACATCTTCCGCCACCGCTGGGGGAGGGTCGAGCACGAACACATTCACCCTTCCTTTGCCATGCAGCAGCGCGGCCTCCAGCGCCTCCATCACGCGCGCCTTCTCGGCCGTGCCGATGCGCATGCGATCTTGCACCACATGCAGCGTGGCGCCATGGTGCTGGTGCACGCGCGTGTAGCCCTGCGCCGACAGAAACTGTTCGACCTCGGCTTCCTTGAAGTTCTCCGGCACCGTCACCGGGAAGGTGATCGCCACCCGCGGATCGTCCGCTTTTGCGGCACGCAGCTTGAGGTCGACGTAGATCGAATCCGGCGTGTCGCGCTGCACGCGCTGGCCGCAGCCCTGACAGTGCAACGCAGCGAAGCGCGCGAACATCAGCTTCAGGTGATCGTTCACCTCGGTCATGGTGCCGACGGTGGAGCGCGAGGTGCGCACCGGGTTGGTCTGGTCGATCGCGATCGCCGGCGGGATGCCCTCGATGCGATCCACCTGCGGCTTGTCCATGCGGTCGAGGAACTGCCGCGCATAAGGCGAAAACGTCTCGACATAGCGCCGCTGTCCCTCGGCGTAGAGCGTATCGAACACCAGCGATGACTTGCCCGAACCGGAGACCCCGGTGACAACGGTCAGCTCGCCGGTATGAATGTCGAGATCGAGATTCTTGAGATTGTTCTGCCGCGCCCCGCGGATGCGGATGTCGGTGTTTTGCGACGTGAGCGGCGCCGGTGGAACGGCACTTTTCTTGCGACGGGAGAGCGGAACAGTGCGAGGCGGAACGGGCATGGAAGCACACGACAATAAGCCGCAACGCGGGCTGCGTTGCGGCTAAATAGTGTATAGGCTTCCAGTATTTTTGACCGAACCGGACAGGTTCCGGCGACAAGCGCTTTGCCGGTTTCCACACGCGTTCGGAAGTATTCGCGGCGCCGACTTGAGGGCATGCAACGCATTCGCGCCGAAATCTGAAACGGGATGGCAACCCAAGGCTGGCGTGACAAAACCAGGGAACGTCGCCAGTCTACTCAGCCTTGATATTACGATCCTTGATGATCTTTGACCAAAGTGCTGTGTCGGCTTGCAGGAATCGCCCGAAGGTAACGTGATCCTGGGGTTTCGCATAAGTGCCTTGCGCCGCGAGGCTTCGCACCACGTCCGGCTCGTTCAGTACCCGCTGGACATCGTCGCTCAGCTTGCTGACCACGGCACCCGGTGTGCCTTGGGGAGCAAACAGGCCGTACCAGATGTCGTACTCGAACCCGCGAAGGCCCGCCTCGGAAATGGTGGGCACATTGGGGAGCGAAGGGTCTCGCGCCTGGCTGATGACGGCAAGAGCGGTGACCCGACCGCTGCGGATGTGCTGGATGACGCTGGGTACCGCGTTGATCGCAACATCGACACTCCCGCCGAGCAGTTCGTTCACCGATGGCGCGCCCCCTTTGTAGGGGATGTGGACGAGCGATGTGCCCGAGACGTGCTGGAACATTTCCATCGCCAGATGATTGGGGCTGCCGATGCCACTCGAACTGTAGTTAAGTTTGCCTGGATGCTTACGGGCATCCGCGATCAGTGACGCGACGGAGCTGGCTTTGACATGGGGCCCGACGATGAGAACCGGCGTCGTCGTTGCGATTCGGGCGACGGAAACCAGTTGCTTGCCAGGGTTGTAGGGCAGTTTGCTATTGATCAGTGGCGCCGTCACGATGTTCGAACCCGCCCCCATCAACAGGGTGTATCCGTCGGCCGGTGCATTGATGACCGCGAGCACGCCTGGCACCGCAGGTTTGTTCTCAATGACAACCGGTTTGCCCCAGAGATCACCGAGACGTCGCCCGATAACGCGCATCGCGTTGTCTGCCGCCGCGCCGGCCGGAAACGGAATCACAATGTGTACCGATTTGTCCGGGAACGCGGCTTGCGCGATACCGCTCGCCGTAGCGGCCGAGAGCACGGTGCCAATGACGGCCGCGCGCATGGTCAGAAGGATCGGGTTGGATTGCATGATGTGCCTGTAGCAAACAAATTTTTGGGGTCGGCCCTGTCGTCGATGTAGGGCGACAGGACGTCGGGGAGCGATGAAACAAAGACGCGCAAATCGGCGGCCAACCGCTGGAACGACGCGTTGCGCGAAAGATCCGCTTCGTTCATGTAAAGGGCGCGATTGATCTCAATTTGCACACTGAATCGACGGCTGGCAACGTCGCTATGTCGCCGAATCAGCTCTGCGCCCTTGTATGGATCGTTGACCTGCACGCGGTAGCCCAAGGCCGCCAGCCGATCGGCGATTGCAGCGGTCAGCAAAGGAGGCGCCGTTAGTCCGTCGAGGTCGCTGACGACGATGTCGGGGCGCTTTGTGCCCTCATCGTCGTTCATGGCGTTGCCGACGGACTTCATCGAGTGACAGTCCAGATGCAGACAATACCCAAAGCGGGCCTCGCAGTCGTCAATCAACGTCGTCAGCTTCTGATGGTAAGGGTCGTATAGATCGCGTATGCGCGCTTCGACCTCCGCAACAGACAGCCGACCGTCGTACATCGGAACGTCGGGCAAGGCGAGACGACGGATCAACCCAAACCCGCGCCGCGATTTCTCGCTCGGGTGCAGTGGTGTCGGCCACACTCCCGCAAGCAACAACGGATCGATGTCGTCGCGCGCACGATTGGCGTCCACCAGAGCGCGGTGGAAGCCCGCACACAGCAGCGGCGCACGGTGATCGAGTGCATACGCCCATAGCTCGTCAACGTAGGCATCCCACGCGGAACCCAGCGCTGCCGTGCTTGCGACGGTGCGCACCATCGCCGGCCAGTCGCGCCAACTGTGAGGCGAATCGACAACAATCGGCAATGGCCGGCCAGTGCGCACCGGCAGCACGCGGAGGGCTTCGCCAAACTGGTAGCTGGCTGAACTCATCAAAACTGATGCAGCATTCCGAGACCGATGGCCGTGGCTCGGCTATCGGCGCGATTGCTGTTGGTGGTGTCCCGGTCGGCGTAGAGATAAATCGTGGAGCGCTTGCTGAGCGAATAGCTGATGTCGCCCTGAATTTTTTTCAGCACGCCAGCACGGTCAGTCTGCACGTCGCGGGCCATGTAGTTCAGCGTGGTCCGGAAATTGCCGCCCAGCGGCGCGGTGGCTCCGACCAGCCAGTAGTTGACTGCGGCACGCGTGGTCGCGGTGTTTTGGTATTTGTCCCGACCGTAAAGTGCATAGGGGCGGATGACGCCAAAATCGTAGCTCGCGACAGCTTGCCACTTGTTCTTGAAGTCGTTATTCACGAAGCCGCCGCGCTTGTCGTCAAAACCATGGCCGATACCCAGGCGGAGCGCGGCCGCAACATAGTCGACGGCAAACTGGTACTGACGGAGGTCGCCTTCACCGCGCAACGACGGATTGGTGGTCGACGGCGCGTCGGGCCCGGCGAACACCAATCGGGAAGAGAATTCGAAGTTCGCAATGCTCGGCGAGCGATACGTCATGGCATTCGAGACGCGATTACTGCCGTTGAGCACGCGCGTACCGATGGCCGTTGCACCCGCATCATGCACGATCCAGCGAACCGCGCGTGCGGCTTGCGAATAGATGGGGGATCCGGTGGGGACGCTGGAATCCAGTCGGCCAAGATTGAATACCCCCCAACCACCTTTCAGACCGACAAAGGCATATCGCATGGGTGGCGAGACGAAGCTGCCGTCGTCCGCATTGAAGCCATACTCAAGTCCCCACAGCGCCTGCATGCCACCGGGCAACGCCTCGGCGCCACGAAAGCCCAAGCGTGACGTATTGTCGGTCATCCGTGTCACGCGGTTGCCGGCACTGCCGTAGCCCACGTTGGAATTTTTGCCGGCGTCAACGCTGTCGACGCTCAGGTCGATGCGGCCGTAGATTTCCGTGCTTCGGTCCTGTGCCCAGGCCGACAGAGGCAGTGCACTGCCCATCAGCGCGGCAGTCAGCAATGCACGTTGCGTGGTGAGGAGGACGGTCATGATGATCTCCAGAAAACGTTTCAACAGATAAAACGACAACAAGCTTTAAAAAATTCTAAGAACGTATTTGTAAATGTTGATTGCTACGCGCGTGAGATTTTTTACGTTTGTTTCGATGCGTGAAACATTCGCCTGCATTCTTTTGAGCGCTTTGACAGAATTGCACGATCGAAATCGCAGGCGATGAATCAGGGCGTAACGGCGTATGGCTAACTACACAATCGCAGCGGCCGACGAGACGTTGGCGTTGTTGCTCCTGGTGGCGCAGAGTCCGGGATTGGGCGTGTCTGAACTGGCTCGCCGTTCGGGCAACACCAAGGCGCGCGCGTTCCGGATGCTGCATACGCTGGAGCAGCGTCGCTTCTTGCGGCGCGATGCCAACGCCTCCCACTACTGGCTGGACGCGCAGGCGCTTCATGTTGGCGTCGCTGCACAAGATCAGGTTGACCTCGTTCGTTGCGCCAGAATCCACCTGCTGGCGCTGGGGCGTTTATGCAACGAAAACGTGCAGCTACGCGTTCGCGACGGACTCGAGAGCGTCTGCCTTGATCAATGGCTGAGTCCGCGCGAAGGAAGCGCTCGCAGCGGGGCAGGTCGCCGCCGCAGCCTTCACGCAGGCGCCTCCAGCAAACTGCTGCTTGCTTTTGCGCCGTCCGACGTGCGCGACGCCTTTCTCGGTATGCCGATGCCACGGTTTACGGCCAGCACAATTGTGCATCGGGGCAAGCTCGTGCAGGAACTGGAAAGAATCCGTAGCGCCGACATTGCAATCTCCGATGGAGAAATCTCGCCGACGGTTGTCGCCATAGCCGCCCCGGTGCGCGACGCGCTGGGCCAGGTCGTCGCTGCGTTGGGCATATCGGGCACCGCAGCTCGCCTCAACGACAAACTGCCGCAGTACGTCACCGCCGTTCGCGAGCACGCGGCTCGCGCCAGTAAAGCGCTGCAAGAAGCGTGCGAGTCAACTACCGAACAGGACACCTGAATCCGGATACACCATGAAAAATCTACTGCTCCTGTCCAACTCCCGCATGCCCGGCCGTGGCTATCTTGAACATGCGGTTGACGCCATCCGCGAGACGCTGGGTGGCGCGAAGAAAGTGGTGCTGATCCCGTTCGCGAGCGTGACCATCGTGTGGGATTCGACCGCGAAGAATGTGCGCCTCGGCCTGCAGGCGCTGCGCGACGAAGGCGTGGAGATCACCGCGATCCATCACTTCAAGGACCCGGTGGCGGCGCTGGCCGAGAGCGATGCGATCATGGTCAACGGCGGCAACACCTTCAATTTGCTGCACCATCTGCGCCGCAAGGAGCTGATCGTGCCGCTGCGCAATGAAATTCTTGGCGGCAAACCCTACGTTGGTTGGAGCGCCGGCAGCGGCATCTGCGCGCCGACCATCCGCACCAGCAACGACATGCCGATCATCGATCCGGCTGGGCTCGACGCGCTCGGCGTGATCGACTTCCAGTTGAACGCGCACTACACCAACGCGGTGCCCGAAGGCTGGATGGGCGAGACGCGCGACCAGCGGCTGGCGGAGTTTCTGCACATCAATCCGACGATGCCGGTGTTCGGCCTGCCCGAGGGCGACTGGCTGCGCGTGCGCGGCAACGACATCACGCTGCACGGCCCCTTCCCCGGCAAGTGGTTCCGCGCCGGGCAGGAGCCGGCCGACGTCGCGCCTGGCAGCGCATTGGCTTTTGGCTGAAATGCGCAATAACATTGGGCAAAGACGCACAAAACAGAAAAAGTCGACTATTGGTGATTTATCGCGCTGAGCCCATATCCTATGCGCGTTTCGTCGAAAAGCTGCTAACGCCAGATCGTCATTATCCGCCACGACGAGGGCCGGCTTGCCGGGCACGGTGCCGCCGTGCGATGCTCGCAAAATGAACCCGGAACTCAACACGCTTTTTGCCGATCAAGACCTCGCCGCCGCCGGGCGCCGCCCGCTGCGCTACGCCTTCGCGCACGCCTGCGCCGAACGCGTGCGGCACCGACTGGAAGATAGCCGCGCGATCGCGCTGCTCGACGTGCTGAAGGGCTACGTCGAAGGCCGCGTCGATGACACCACGCTGGCGCAGGCCGCCGACGAAGGCGCGGCGCTCGCCAACCGCCACCGCGGTTCGCCGTCGATCGATGGCTCGCAACATTCCGCCGTGTCGGCGACTTACGCGGTGGCCAAGGCGCTCGCCGGCAAGGCGCTGGAGGCCGCCGACTACGCGGCCTACTCCACCGTCTACGGCTACGGCGGTTACGCGGTGAACGACCTCGATGCGTTCGCGCCGGAGCATGCCTGGCAGGTCGCCGCGCTCAAGGCCTTGCTGGCGGACGCGACGGTCGCGCCCTGACCGCGGCGGCGGGCTCGCCTCCCCAGCGGCTACGGCCGGGCGCTGCGCAGCGCGTCGCGGTAGTGGATCAGGTCCAGCGAGGTGAGCGCCGCGGCGTTGTTGCCCCAGGCGCCGCGCACGTGGTTGAGCAGCGCAATCAATTCGTCGTCGCCGAGCAGGTGGTAGAACGGCGGCATGCCATGCGGGCGCGGGTTGCCGGCGGTGGCCGCCGCGAAGCCGCCCGACAGCGCGACGCGAAACAGATTGGCGGTATTGCCCATCAACACCGTGCGATTGCCGACCAGCGCGGGATAGGCGCCGGCCTTGCCCTCGCCCTCCTTGCCGTGGCAGGCGGCGCAGTGCTCGCGATAAAGCTGCGCTCCGCGGTCGGCGGCGACGCCCTTGCCGGAGGCGACCGGCGACGCCGATGCCTTGAACGCCACACCACGCGTCACCGGCAGCGCCTTGAGGTAGGTCGCCATCGCCGTCGCGTCGTCGGCGTTCAGGTACTGCGTGCTCTGGAACACCACTTCCGCCATCGGGCCGAACGCGCTGCCGCGCGACGAGGTGCCGCTTTGCAGCCAGCGCGCAATGTCGTCGAGCGGCCAGTCCGCCACGCTCGTCTCGTCGCGCGCCGTCAGCGACGGGGCATACCAGTCGTTCAGCGGCATCATCGCGCCGTCATAGGCGTGTCCGGCGAGCGGCGCGCCGAGCGCGTTGCGCGTGCTGTGACAGGCGCCGCAGTGCGCGAGGCCCTGCACCAGATAGGCGCCGCGCTGCCACGCGGCGTCGGCCGATTGCTTGTCATCGGCCTTGTTGTCGGCGGGCTTGAAGTAAAGCAGCCGCCACGTCGCCAGCGCCAGCGAACTGTCATACGGAAACGACAGTGCGTGCGCCGTGTTGACCTGATGCACCGGCTGCACGCGTTGGCGCAGGTAAGCGAAGATCGCATCCGAATCTTCGCGCGTGACCTGGGTGAAATTGGGATACGGGAACGCCGGGTACAGCATGCGGCCGTCGCGCGAGCGGCCTTCGTGCAGCGCGCGGTAAAAGTCCGCACCCGACCAGTCGCCAATGCCGGTCGCACGGTCGGGCGTGAGATTGCCGGCGTACACCGCGCCGAACGGCGTATCCACCGGGCGCCCGCCCGCATAGGGCTCGCCGCCGCGCGCCGTATGGCAGCCCGCGCAGTTGCCGATGCGCGCAAGGTACTCGCCGCGTTCGATCTGGACGGTCGTCGCGGCCAGTTTTTCGGCGCCGGCAGGCAGCGCGCCGGCCGCGAATTCGCGCGCCACCAACGCAGCCCACGCGACAACCAGCACACCGAACAGAATCAACGCACTCCAGAGGATTCGGCGCAGCTTCATTGCGGCACCCCGCCACACTTGAGCGGCAACGGCGCCGGCAGCGCCGCAATCGGCTTGCTGCTTGGCGGCAGCGGCTGCGCCGCCAGCCAGCCGGCCACGGCATTGATGTCGGTCTGCGTCAACGACTTCGCCATCTCGCCCATGCAGTCCGGCGTCTGCGCCTTGCGCTGTCCCGCGCGCCAGGCGCCCAGTTGCGCGCTCAGGTAGGCAACCGGCAAGCCGAGCACACCGGGAATGGCGGGCGTCACCCCGGTCAGCGGCGTGCCGTGGCATTGCGAGCAGGCGGGCAGCTTGCGCGCGGCATCGCCGCGCAGCACCAGTGTTTCGCCGTGACGCAACTCGTCGGCCGTCGCCTTGGTCGCCGCTGGCGATGGATACGGCAAATCGAGCGCGGAAAAGTACGCCGCGATCTCGCGCAGATACGCGTCCGACAGCGGCTGCAGCAAGTGCGACATTGCCGCGTTGTTGCGCCGCCCGTCGCGGAAGTTGAGCAACTGGTTGTAGAGGTAGCCCGCCGGCTTGCCGGCGATGCGCGGCAGGTATTCCGCGTTGATCGTGCGCCCCTCCTTGCCGTGGCAGGCGGTGCAGGCGGCCAGGCGGTCGGTCAGATCGACGGCAGGCGCCGGCGCATCGGCCGCCAGCACCGGCAGAGACAAGGCCGCCAGCAGCAGGGCAACGAGAAAACGGATACGCATGGCGAGATTATCGACGCTTCGCCGATCTCGTGCCGTTCACGGCGACCGGCTCAAGAGCAAACGCCAGTCGAACCATAAACTCGTAGCAAGACGTAGGGTGCGTTTTCAACGCCCCCAAATTGATACCAACCAAGTCTCGCGATCGGATCAAAAGCACGTTGCGGTAGGATCGCACCTCAGCGCAAAACTCAGGCCGTAAAGGCCACAACCTTTTCCAATCTGAACCTATGGAACACACGATCGAACATGAAGATGACGGGTCAAAGGGCGCCTTCTTTGTCCAGATGGACGGTCAACGCGTTGCCGAGATGACCTACAGCCGTACCAACGCGACGCTGATCATCATTGACCATACGGAAGTTGATGCCGCGCTCGGCGGTCAGGGCGTTGGCCGCAAATTGCTGGGTGCGCTGGTGGCCTGGGTTCGGAGTGCGGGCATCAAGGTCGTCCCCCTGTGTCCGTTCGCGAAAGCCCAGTTCGGCAAAGACGCGTCCATTCGCGACGTGCTCGCCTAGTCGCGGAGCCCGGATGCTCGCATCCGGGTTCCCGTCGTTCCAATCGCGAAGCGATCAAATTTCGGTTCGGCGGGTCCCCATGGATTCGCCCCGAGGAGCGGAGCAACGCGCGGTCGTAGACCCGCACCATGAGCCCACCGGTTGCGCGTCAGCGCAACTTTCGGGCGATTTCTGCGCCGCCCGCCTGCCGCGAGCACCGCAGGAAACAGGCGAATCCCTGGGGTCGCCTTTCTTTGGTTCCTTTCTTTGGCGACGCAAAGAAAGGGACTGGCCCCGCGCGGCCATGGAGCGCGCTGGCGGCAAGTCAACCATCTTTGCGGAGAACAAATGTGGTTGGTATCAATTTGCGGTGGGTTGAAACCCACCCTACGATTTCCCACGGGTTCATGGTTCGACAAGCTCACCACGAACGGTGAACTCAAAGCAGCACGATGTCGTACTGCTCCTGCGAATATCCGGCTTCCACCTGTAGCGACACCGGCTTGCCGATGTCGTCGGACAGGTGGGCCAGTGTGGCGGATTCGTCGTCGAGCAGCAGGTCGATCACGCTTTGCGCGGCGAGGATGCGGAACTCGCGTGGATTGAACTGTTTGGCTTCGCGCATCACTTCGCGCAGGATTTCGTAGCAGACGGTCTGCGCGGTCTTGATTTCGCCGCGGCCGTTGCAGGTGGGGCACGGTTCGCAGAGGATGTGGGCGAGCGATTCGCGGGTGCGCTTGCGGGTCATCTCGACCAGGCCGAGATGGGTGAAACCGTTCACCGTGAGCCGCGTGCGGTCGCTGGCAATTGCGGTGTTGAGCGCGTCGAGTACGGCGGCGCGGTGCTCGGGCAGGTCCATGTCGATGAAATCGATGATGATGATGCCGCCGAGGTTGCGCAGGCGGAGCTGCCGCGCGATGGTCTGCGCCGCTTCCAGATTGGTCTTGAAGATGGTGTCGTCGAACGAACGCACGCCGACGAAGCCGCCGGTGTTGACGTCGATGGTGGTCAGCGCTTCGGTCTGGTCGATGATCAGGTAGCCGCCGCTCTTGAGATCGACGCGGCGATGCAGCGCGCGCTCGATCTCCTGCTCGACGCCGTACATGTCGAATAGCGGGCGCATGCCTTCGTGCAGCTGGATGTGGTCGGTCACCGCTGGGGCGTAGCGCAGCGCGAAGTCGATCATCGCCTTGTGCGCCTCGACCGAATCGACCAGCACGCGGCGCGTGTTCTCGCTGGAAAAATCGCGCAGAACCCGTTCGGCCAGCGTCAGGTCCTGATGCACCAGGGTGCCGGCGCGGGTGGATTTGGCGCGGCTCTGCACGTCCGCCCACAACTTGGTGAGGTATTCGACGTCGCGGGCAAGGTCGCGCTCGGTGGCCTTTTCGGCCATGGTGCGGATGATGAAGCCGCCGCGGGTTTCGTCGTCGGGCAGCAGTTTGGTCAGCGTTTCCTTCAGCAGCGTGCGTTCGGCTTCGTCCTCGATGCGCTGCGAGATGCCGATGTGCGAATCCTGCGGCAGGTGCACCAGCAGCCGTCCGGCCAGCGAGATCTGCGTCGACAGCCGCGCGCCCTTGCTACCGATCGGGTCCTTGATCACCTGCACGATCAGCGGCTGGCCTTCGTGCAGCAGCTTTTCGATCGGCTTCGGCGTCGCCTCCGGCGTGTGCTGTGCCTGCCGGTATTCCCAGATGTCGGCGACGTGTAGGAAGGCCGCACGCTCCAGCCCCACCTCGATGAACGCGCTTTGCATGCCGGGCAGCACGCGGGCGACGCGACCGAGATAGATGTTGCCGACCAGCCCGCGATGGCTGGCGCGCTCGATGTGCAGCTCGTCGATCACACCGTGATCGAGCACCGCCACCCGCGTCTCCTGCGGCGTGACGTTGATGAGGATTTCCTCAGCCATCGGCTGACCCCAAAGAATTTCTGTTGTTTTCGCCACCGCAGCGCATGCGGCGATGGCGAAAGCACCGGAAACTCGGTCGCCGCAACAGCCGGCGACGCGTGCGGCGATCTACAGAACTTTGATGCCGAAACGCGAGAGTAGCATCGAAGTTTCAAAAAGCGGTAATCCCATCACGCCGGAGTAGCTGCCTTCCAGCCGTTCGACAAAGATGCCGCCCAGGCCCTGAATGGCGTAGGCGCCGGCCTTGCCCATCGGCTCGCCGCTGGCGATGTAGGCGTCGATTTCGGATTCGACCAGATCGCGGAAGCGCACCCGCGACACGCAGGTGTCGTGCAGCATTTGTTTGCCGTCGGTCACCGCGACGCAGGTGAGCACTTCGTGCCGGGTGCCCGACAAGAGCTTCAGCATGCGTTTGGCATCGGCGGCGTCGACCGGCTTGCCGAAGATGGTGCCGTTGAACACCACAATGGTGTCGGCGCCGAGCAGAGGCATCGACGGCAGCGCGCGCTGGCGGGAGCGCAGCACACCGATCTCGGCCTTCATCTTGGCCATGCGTTCGACGTAAATGAACGGGTTTTCGCTGGCCAGCGGCGTCTCGTCGACGTCGCGCGCGCGGTTGTTGTCTTCGCGCAGCAAGACCGTCTTGCAAGCGATGCCCATCTGTTGCAGCAACTCGAGGCGGCGCGGACTCCTGGAGGCCAGATAGATTTCGTTCATGCAGCGCAGCAAACCGGATCGGCTTGCCCTAATCGCGGTGATAAGGGTGACCAGACAGCAAGCTTATCGCACGATAGAGCTGTTCGACCACAAAGATGCGGGCCAGACCGTGCGGCAGCGTCAGCTTCGACAGCCCGAGGCGAACGTGTGCGCCGGCCTTGAACGACGCATCGAGCCCGTCGGCGCTGCCGATGACGAAGGCGGCTGCCGGCGCCTCGCGTGCCCAACCCTGCAGATGCTCGGCGAGCGCGCGGGTGGTGAACTGTTCGCCGCGTTCGTCGAGGGCGATGGTCAGCGCCTGTCGCGGGATCTGGGCGCGGATGCGTTCGGCCTCGCCGGCGAGCACGACCTCGGTGCTGCGGTTGGCGGCGCGCTTTTTGGGCTTCAGCTCGGCCAGCTCGAACGGCCATTCGGGTGGAAAGCGCTTGGCGTAATCGGCCACCGCGTCGTCCACCCAGCCCGGCTGGTGGTGGCCGAGCGCGATCAGCTTTAGCTTCACCGGTCAGGCGGCGTGGATTGCCGCAGTCTCAGGCGATTTTCTTTTTGCTTGCCGGTCGGGCGGCGGGCCTTTTCGCCGCCGGCTTGCGGGCAACAGGTTTCTTCGCGGCGACTTTGCTGACGGCCTTGGCGGCCGGCTTCTTGGCCGCAGGTTTTTTCGCCGCGGGCTTGCGCGCGGCCGGGGCCTTGGCTGCGGGTTTCTTTGCAGCCGGCCTTTTCGCCGCTGGTTTCTTCGCAGCCGGTTTCTTTGCAGCTGGTTTCTTCGCAGCCGGTTTCTCCGCAGCCGGTTTCTTGGCGGCAGGCTTCTTCGCTGTGCCGGCTTTCGGTGTCGTCGCCTCCGGTGCCGCGGGTTTGACCGCTTTCGGCGGCTTGGCCGGGGTCGGCGGCGTCCACAGTTCTTCCAGGTTATACAGCGCCCGCGTGGTTGGCAGCATGATGTGCACCACCATGTCGCCGCAATCCACCAGCACCCATTCGCCGCCCTCTTCGCCTTCGGTCGAGATCACGTGGCCGCCGGCGGCCTTGACCTTGTCGTGCACGTTGCGCGCCAGCGCCTTGGTCTGGCGGGCGCTTTCCGCGGTGGCGATGATCAGCGTGTCGTAGATCGCCGTCAGCGTGCGGGTGTCGAGGACAATGATGTCGCGGGCCTTGATGTCTTCGAGGGCGGCGACGGCGGCTTTCTGAACTTTATTGAGGCGCAAGCGGGGGGTGCTCCGGCAGGTAAAGCTGATGAGCACGAATATAGGACAGCACCGGCGCGGGGAGCAACGAAGTGAGCGCTTCATCACTGGCGCCGGCGGCGATTTTGTTGCGAATTTCCGTCGCCGAGATCGCCTGCGGCGCCACCCTGTGCAGGTAGACGAGCCCGTGCGTGCGGGTGGCGAGCGCCGCGGCGTCGGTCGTCAGCCGGCCCTGCCAGACCGGCGCCAGCGCTGCCGACAGCACCTCGGCCTGCGCAAAACCGGGTCGGTTGAGCACCACGAAATGCGCCAGCTCGAACAGTCGCGGCCATTGGTGCCAGCTCGTCAGTTGCAGGAAGGCGTCGACGCCGATCAGCCACAGCAGCGGCCGCGCCGGGAACTCGGCGCGCAACGAATCTAGCGTCAGCACCGTGTAGCTCGGCGTGTTGCGGTGCAGCTCGCGGTCGTCGACGGCGAGGGTGCCGCTGGCGTCGGTGGCCACCGCCAGCCGCAGCATGGTCAGCCGGTCGCGCTCGCTGGCGCCGGGCGCCTGGCGGTGCACGGGGGTTTTCGACGGAATCAGCCGCACTTCCGGCAGCCCGAGCGCCATCGCGGTATCGAGGGCGACGCGCAGATGCCCGCAGTGCACCGGGTCGAAGGTGCCGCCGAACAGCGCCAGCGGCCGCCGCTCGGGCGGCAAATCCGGCGGGACGGCAGGCGACGGTGCGGGCGCGGCGGTCATGCGGGCAGTCTACGTGGACGCCGGCGCCACCAGCAGCTTTTGGCCATATCGCCCGTAGACAATGGACAAAATGGCCTAAATAACGTTAAGTCGACTATTGAAAAAAATAGGCTGCAAGCCTTAACGGCAAGCGCACCAGTGCCAAAAGCTGTCGGGCCGCGCCCGCGTGGCGGCGCTGGCCTCGCGCTCGCAGCGCAACTATTGCTCCGGCACGATGAAGTGTGAACTGTGGGAGCGGGGGTGGCCCCGCAACGGCTGCGTTAGCGGGGGCCCC
>JAPUER010000075.1:21739-75764 GCA_027492485.1 Betaproteobacteria bacterium | reverse complement strand
CATCTCTTTCACACTCTCCCGCGGGTCGTAGCTTTTGTTTCTGGTGGGGGGGGGTGGCCCGCATTTTCGTGTGGTCTGGCGCCCCCCCCCGCTCCCACAAACAATTCAGACAGTACCGTGCCGAATCAATAGCGTATCGTTGCCGGCTGGAGGCCGCCATGTCCAGTCCCGCCGCAAAACGCCGTGTTTACTGGTTCCCCGCCAAACGCTACGGCTGGGGCTGGGGACCGCCCGCCACCTGGCAGGGCTGGCTGGTGCTGGCCGGCTACGTCGCGCTGGCGCTACTCGGCGTCTGGTGGATCGTGCCCGCCGCGCAGCCGTTCTTGTTTGTCGGCTGGATGACGGCGATTTCGCTCGCGCTCTGCGTCGTCTGCTGGCTCACCGGCGAGCCGCCGCGCTGGCGCTGGGGCGACGACGGCAGGTAAAAACAAAACCTGATTACAAGCGGCCTCAGCAAACGAGCGCGGAAGGATCGGGGAGTGCACCTCCCCCGCTTGCCGGGGGAGGTTGGGAGGGGGTAAACGGTCTCGCCGCAGAGGCCACACGAAAGAAACTGCCACCTTCATACCCCACCCCAACCCTCCCCGGCGAGCGGGGAGGGAGCCGTGAATCAGCCAGCGCGGCACGTACCACACCGTTGCGGAGGCAGGTTGCTAATCAGGAAACAAAAAACGCGCCCGAAGGCGCGTTTTCGCTGGCAGTCGACCGCTTATTGCGCGCCGCCGATGTAGAGCAGACGGGCGGCGCGGGCCTCGCCGCCGTTGTTGTAGGCGGCGGTTTCGGCGCGCACTTCGGCACGGGTGCGGGTGTCGGCCTTGCCGGCCGGCGCGGCGGCAACCTCGTCGCTACGCGGCGTGCTGCGCGCGCCGGCGACCACGCTGGCGCGGACGGTGCTGCGGGCGGTGCTTTGCGCGATCTGCACTTCCGGGTTGCCGGCGGTGGCGGTGTAGTCGGACGCGAACGCCGAACCGGCGACAGCAGCGAAGAGGGTGGCGATCAAAACGGATTTCGTATTCATGATGTGGTTTCCTTCGAGGAGTTGATTTGCTTTCGAATTGGCCGGAGGCTTTTGCTCCCGGTCTCGGCGCGGCCCCGGGGGCCTGTTCAAGCGGTTCGGCGGGTTCCTTTGCGGAGGGAGCCGCTTGAACAGGCTCTTGTTGCTGCGTCGATGGAATGAATGTTAGGTATTGCCAATTCGCAAATAAATAGCGCAGAATCGAATTGTTTATTCGTATTTCAGCAATAATTACCGGGAACCTTCCGCGACCAACGCGGCTCGTTGTCGTAAAGCACACGTAGGTACTCATTCCATGGACCAACTCCGCGCCATGCGCGTCTATGCCAAAGTCGTCGACGAAGGCAGCTTCACCAAAGCCGCCGACAAGCTCGATCTCGCCCCGGCGGTGGTTACCCGGCTGATTGCCGAGCTGGAGGAGCATCTTGGCGTGCGCCTGCTCAACCGCACCACGCGCAGCCTCGCGCTCACCCAGGCCGGCGAGCGCTATCTCGAGCGCGTGCAGCGCATCCTCGCCGACATCGAAGACGCCGAGACCGCCGCCAATCTGGAAACCGCCGAGCCGCGCGGCGTGGTGCGCGTGCTCGCCTCGCCGGCGTTCACCGTGCATCAGCTCGCCAAGCATCTGCCGCGGCTGCGCGCGCAGTATCCCAGGCTCACCATCGAGCTGAGCGTGCAGAACAGCGTCGAGGCCGTCGACGACAGCCACGACCTCTCGATCCTCACGCTCAAGCAGCCGCTGCAGACCGGCAATTTCGTCGCCCGTCTGCTCGCGCACTCGGAGATGATCACCTGCGCGACGCCGGCCTATCTCGATCGCCGCGGGCGCCCCGGCGAACCGGCCGAACTGTTCGGCCACGAGTGGCTGCTGCCGTTTTCACCCGACGGCAACAAGCAGACCACGTTCGAGCCCTGCCCGCTGCGCGCGGCTGTGCACCGCGCAGCCGGCGAGAAAACGCGCAAGCCGGTGACGCTGGAGCAGCCGCCGATGGCGCTGTCGACCGCGCACTGGGACACGCTCTATCACGCCGCGCTGGCTGACATGGGCATCACCGCCCTGCCCTCCTTCGTGGCCGAAGACGCGCTGCGCAGCGGCCGCATGGAACGCGTGCTGCCGGAATGGCGGGTGATGACCACCACGATCTACGCCGCGATGCCGACCCGCATGCACATCCCGGCGCGCACCCGGGTGTTCCTCGACTTTCTGGTGGAGACATTCGGCGGCGTCGCCCGCGACCCCTGGCTGCGTTCGATCGAGGCAGCAACTTCTGCCGCCAACGACCAGTCGATCAGGGCTCGCGCCTGAAAAGCGGCGAAGTCGACTTTCGCTTGGTCAGATGTTTCGTCAGGCGGCGCCGTACCCGGATTGTCATCCTGAGCAAAGCGAAGGGTCGGCAGGCACGGGTCAGGCTCGTTCGGCGCTGCGGCGCATGCCACTTGATGTTTCGCAGCGCGCAACATGACAACGCGAGCCGGCACGTCGCTACGGCAGCACGGGCGCGTTTCAAGCGCCGACAGTTGCGCTCGATGCGAGACAATGCGCGATGTCCGCCCGGCTGCGTGGGGGAGCGGCGCGGTCGAGATCGAACTTGGATACAGGACCGATTGCAATGACACTGACCAACGTCCCAACCGTTGCGCGCGCCGAACGGCCGCAAACGCTCGGCGAAGAAATCGCCAACAGCATCAGCCACGGCGTCGGCCTGGCCGGCGCGCTGGTCGCGTTTCCGCTGCTGGTGATTGCTGCCTCGCAGCGCGGCGACATTGCCGGCATCGTCGCGGTCAGCGTCTTCGCCACCACGATGGTGCTGCTCTACCTCGCCTCCACGCTTTTTCATGCGCTGCCGCCCGGCCGCGCCAAGCGCGTGTTCCAGGTGCTCGACCACTCCGCCATCTTCCTGATGATCGCCGGCACCTACACGCCGTTCACGCTGGGCGTGTTGCGCGGCGCCTGGGGCTGGACGCTGTTCGGCATCGTGTGGAGCATCGCCGTCGTCGGCATCGTGCTCAAAGCGCTGGGCGGTGTGCGCTACACCACGATTTCAACCTGGGCCTATCTGGCGATGGGCTGGGTGGTGGTGATTGCCGCCGAGCGGGTGTGGACGCTGATGCCGGCCTGGGGCTTGTTCTGGCTGGTGGCCGGCGGGCTGGCCTATACCGCCGGGGCGGTGTTCTTCGCGCTGGAGCGCATCCGCTACTTCCACTTTGCCTGGCATCTGTTTGTGATTGCCGGCACCGCTTGTCACGTCGTTGCCGTGGCGGCGTATTCCGGCTGATTCGCAGGCGAGAGCAGCGTTACGCACCCTCGGCGCGCAGCGATTCGTAATACGGTGCGAAATCCGGCGCGGTCTCGCTGCGCAATTGCTGGAACGAGTCGAGCACGAAGTAGGTGTTCTGCACGTCGTCGATCAGGAAGCGGGTGCGCATCGAACGCATGGTGTCGAACGGCAGCCTTGCCGGCACCTCGCTCTCCAGCGCGTAGAGCAGTTCCTTCGGCGACGACAGCACGCCGGCGCCATAGGCCAGCAGCTTGCCCTGCTGCCGGATCAAGCCGAATTCGATGGTGTACCAGTACAGCCGTGCCAGCCAGTCGAGGCCACCCAGTTGCTTGGCCTTCAGCGCGCCGTGACCGTAGGCTTCGAGGTGATCGGCGTAGATCGGTGTGAACAGCATCGGCACATGGCCGAAGAAGTCGTGGAACAGGTCCGGCTCGACGATGTAGTCGAATTCGCTTTCCTCGCGCAGCCACACCGTCACCGGAAAGCGGCGATTGGCGAGATGGGTGAAGAACACGTCGTCCGGCAACAGGCCGGGCACGCCCACCAGTTGCCAGCGGGTGGCCGCCTGCAGCGCGGCGTTGACGTGCGCGAAATCGGGGATGCCGCGCCGCATGTCGAGCGCGGGGTTGCCGAGCACGGCATCGAGAAATTCGGCGCAAGCACGGCCCGGCAACAACGCCAACTGGCGCTCGACCAGCCGCGACCAGCGCGATTGTTCGGCGGCCGTGTAGTCGGCCATCTGCTGCGGCACCGTGTAGCCGGCCGCCATCCGTGCGTAATTGCCGCGCAGCCCGGCGTTCGGGTTATGCGTCTTGGCAGAAATGTCGAAGCTGGGGGCGGCGGTATTTTGCATCCGGCCATTTTGCACAGCAAAGCCGCAACAAAATGGCTAAATCGGGCCGATCATCGCCATTGTTTGCCGGTGCGATGGCGCACCGGCAGGCTGGGGCTTAGCGCGGCGCGCCGCTGCCGGGGTGCGACGGTGGCGCCGACCGTTGCTGATGCTGTTGCGGCTGCCGCGGCGCCTGCTCGACGACGTGCGGACGCTCACGATGCTGCTGCTGCGGCGGGGCGACGCGAGGCGGCGGGTTGTTGTAGTGCTGGCGCGGCGGCGGTGCGACATGCACGGGCGGCGGATTGTTGTGCACGCGCGGCGGCGGCACGTAATGCGGGCGCGGTGGCGGCGGCGCAATGTGGGCCGGTGGCGCGTAGCCCGGACGCCAGCCATCCCAGCGTTGGCGGTCGCGATACCACGGGCGGTCGCGGTAGTAGCTGTCCCAGTACGAGCCGACCGCGAAGCCGACCACCGGGAAGCCGTAGCGCCCGCCGACGCCGTAAATCGGGACGCGGCGACTTTGATAGTAGTACTGCAAATGGCGGGCATTGGCCCAGCCGCGCACCGGGCCGCTCGACACGTCGCACCAGAAGTAACCGCTGGTACAACCGTGCACGAAGACGTTGGTACCGGCGCCAAGCCAGGCAACGGCAGGGTAGTTGCGGTCGGGCCCTGCGCGCAGGTTGGTGCGCGCCGACACATAAGCCTGCTGGGCATCGGCGACCGACGCCAGCGCCAGCGTCGAGGCGACGACGGCAACACCGGCGAACAGGCGGGAACGGATCGATGACATGCTTTCTCCTTGGGCGTTTAACGCGCTGCAATCATGGACGTGAGGACGCGCCGCAACGCGCCATCGACGTAGCGGTCAACTTGGCAACGGTTACCGCCGGCGTTACGTTGACCGGCATCGGGACGGCGGCGTCGGGTGCTCACGTGTTGCCTGCTACCGTGGCGAACCGTGAGGGCGGCCATCGCCCGGTTTCGGCATCGGGACTGGGCGCGGTGGCCGCGGCGGTTGCGGATGCACCACGGGCGGACGCGGCGGGCGGACCACCGGCGGGCGCGGCGGCTGCGGCCGCACGATCGGTGGCTGCGGCGGTCGCGGTGGCGGGCGCCAGCCGGGCGGTGGCCGGTTGCCGGGCCGCCAGTTGTTCCACTGGTTGTGGCTTGGATACCACGGACGGTCGCGGTAGTAATCGTTCCAGTAGCTGCCGAGAACGAAGCCGATGATCGGCAAGGCGAGCTGCGCGCCGTTGCCGTAGATGGTGACCGGCTGGCCCTGATAGCTGTATTGCAGGTTGCGGGCGAACACCCAGCCGCGATTGGGTCCGGCGGTGACGTCGCACCAGCGGTAATCGCTGAGGCAACCGTTGACGTAGACCGCCGTCCCGGCCGCCAGCCAGGTGACCAGCGGGTAGCCGCGGTCGGGGCCGGCACGCAGGTTCACCTGCTTGCTGGTGAACGCTTCCTGCGCAGCGGCAGACGTGGCCAGCGCGCCAGCGGCGACGACGGCCAGCGCACGTGCCATGCGGGCGAGAGTTGTGAAGGGGCGACTGCTGGTCATGGCGATGCTCCTTATCAACGTTGACACAACCACTGTAGCGCGAATGCCGCGCCGGCACTAGCGTTATGTCAATGAAAGTGGCGATAGTCGCCGTTGCGCCGTCAGCCGGTTCTTTCCAGGCGCCAGAGCTGGTACTTCAGCGCGGCGCGACAGCCGACGACGATGGCCAGCAGCGTGATCAGCGAGCCGACGGCGAGCGTGCTCATGCCGGAGAGCCCCTGCCCCACCGTGCAGCCGAGCGCCAGCACGCCGCCGAAACCCATCAGCGCGGCGCCGACCAGGTGATTGGCGAGATCTTCGGTAGAGGCGAAGCCTTCCCAGCGGAAGGTTTTGGTCGCCAGCGCCATGCCGCAGGCGCCGGCGATCACGCCGACGATGCTGGCGATGCCAAAGGTGATGAACTTGCTCTTGTCGCTCCAGAAGGCCAGCAGTTCGAGCAAATAGGCGGGCGGTGCGGTGAAGGTGAGCGATTCCGGGCGGCCGGAATTGGTGCTCACCCAGGCGGCTTCGAGCGATTCCGGATGTTCGGCGACAAAGCCGAGGTGCCCGCTGACGTACCAGCCGGCGACCACCATGAGGCCGACCACCAGACCGCCGAGCCAGTTCCACTTGTCGGCGCGGAACTCGCGGCCGGCGATGGCGAAGACCACCAGCGCGACGCCGACAGCCGCGGCCAGCAATGCCGCCGCGCCACCGCCGAGGCCGAGCAGCGACGGCAGATCCTGATTGGTCGGCAGCGTGACGGCGACGGCGTCGAAGGTGGCGACGCGGAACACGGCGAGGATGCCGCGCAGCGTGAACCAGGCGAAAACGGCCATCACCAGCAGCGTCACCAGCGCGCGCAGGCTGCCGCCGCCGACGCGCAGCAGCGTCTTGCTGCCGCAACCGGACGCCAGCGTCATGCCGAAACCGAACACCAGCCCGCCGACGATGTGCGACAGCCAGATCAGCCGGGGTGCCACATAGAACGACTTGCTCATGTCGACGCTGCCCGACCATTTCAGCCACGCGACGCCGATCATCGCCACGCCGACCGAGGCCAGCGCCATGCGGGCGCGCGTCCAGTCGCCGAAATTGGTGACGTCGGAAATGGCGCCCATCGTGCAGTAATTGCTGCGCTGGGCGACGGCGCCGAACACGACGGAAAGCAGGAAAGCCCAGAGGGCGGCGCTGTGCTGGAGGGCAACGAGATCGGCAGCAGACATAACGGATGGCGGCGCAAAAAGCGAAAAGCGGGGCGGCCGACATTATCGGCGGACAGAGCGCCGCGCGGTCAGGTGCACGGCGGCGGGCGGGTCGCTCGCATGCATTTTTGTGCGAAAAACGCCATTTGCACGGGCCACGACGGCAGGCAATGCGATTCGCGGCTCCCTCCCCGCTCGCCGGGGAGGGTTCGGGTGGGGGATGAAGGCGGCGGCAACTTTCGGGTGGGCGCTCCGGCGAGAGGGTGTACCCCCTCCCAACCTCCCCCGGCAAGCGGGGGAGGGGCGCTCGCCAGTCTGGCAGAAAAAAGCTGATAACCGGCGCCGCCGCGCTGCGAGTGGAGCCGGCGCCCATCGCGCCGCATCGCCGCGCCCGCCATGCCAAGCGCATACATCGGGGCGTGCTTGCGGCTAAACTGCACGACCCGCCCGGCATCGCACAATCCGCAATTCCACCCGTGTCGTCCGACGCCAACCCGCACGCGCTTGCTCCCGGCACGCGCATCCTCGATTACACGATCGGCTCGGTGATCGGCACCGGCGGGTTTTCGATCGTCTACCAGGCGGTGGACGAGGCGCTTGGCCGCACGGTGGCGATCAAGGAATACTTCCCCGCCGCCTTCGCCCAGCGCGGCCGCGACGGCACCGTGCAGCCGGTGTCGCGCGAGAAGGACACCTTCAGCACCGGCATCGTCAGCTTTACCAACGAGGGCAAGCTGCTGGCTCAGTTCGACCACCCGGCGCTGGTGCGCGTCTATCGCTGCTGGGAGGAGCGCGGCACCGCCTATCTGGCGATGCGCCTGTACGACGGCCAGACGCTCAAGGACGCGGTCAAGCGCGGCACCTGGCAGCCCGACGCGGCGGCGCTGCAGGCCTTGCTGGTGCCGCTGTGCGAAACGCTCGATCTGCTGCACGCTGCGCACTGCTATCACCGCGACGTGGCGCCCGACAACATCCTGCTCAGCGACGGCCAGGCGCCGGTGCTGCTCGACTTCGGCGCCGCGCGCAAGGCGATCGAAGGCACCCAGGTGTTCACCGCGATCCTCAAGCCCGGCTATGCGCCGATCGAGCAATACGGCGACGGCGATTTGAAGCAAGGGCCGTGGACCGACATCTACGCGCTGGCCGGCGTCATGCACTTCGCGCTCTGCGGCGAGCCGCCGCCGACCGCTATCAGCCGCATCCTGAAGGACTCGATGCCGCGTCCGCGCGAGCGCTTCTACGGTCGCCTGCCCGAGCGCTGGCTGGACGCAATGGAAGCCGCGCTGGCGGTGAAACCGGAAAACCGGCCACAAAGCATCGCCGAATTCGTCGACCTGTTCGGCTGGAACGAGGCGCCGGCGCCGTTGCCGGAAGATGCGCCCGCTGCTCCGCCGCCACCGCCGCCGCTGGCCACCAATTTCGTGCGCGCGCCGGCATCGGTCTTGCCGCGTGCGCCGGGGACGGCGGCTGCCGATGCCGGAGTCGCCGACTCGGCCGCGCAGTCGATTGCCCACATGCGACAGCAGCGCGAGATGGCGGCGGAAGCGATCGACGACCGCACGCGGGCGCTGCCGCCCGCCGTCGCAGCGGTGCCCGCACCCGAGCCTGCGCCATCGCGCGCAGCCGCCGTGGCGCCGTCGCCCGCAACCTCGGTGACGCCGGGCGGGCGGCGCGGCCTCTGGATCGCGGTCGCCGGCGTGTCGCTGGCGCTGATCGCCGGTGCCGCCTGGAAGCTGACGCGACCGGCGGCGCCCGCCGCGCCGGTGCCGCCGCCGGTGACCGCGACCAAGGCAGGCGATGACGCAACCGGCAACGGCAAGCCGTCTTTACCAATAACAGCACCGGTGACCGAAACGAAACCGGAGACGACGCCAGAGTCGAAGGACACGAAAGAAACGAAGGAATCGAAGGTCGAGCGGGCGCCGCCGGTGGCCAAGGCGGCGACCGTGCCGTCATCGGCAAAGGCCGGCGACAAAGTGGGCGAAGCGCCGAAGACAACAGCGCGCACCGGCGAGCCGAACACCGAGGCTGCGACCGCCAGCGGCGGCGAGCCACGCAAGGACAGCCGCACGGCGCGCAACCGGCGTGCCGCCGACGACAGCGAAGGCGACGAATTCGCTGCCGACCGCGCCGTGGTGCGTCGCCCGGTGCGATGCAGTGCCTTGTTGGAGACGTTCCAGTTGGGCAATGCGTTGAGCGACGACGAGCAGCGTTTTTTGAAGGAGAACTGTCGATGACGAAGCCCCTCCTGTCCGCGCAAGCGCAATCCCCGGCCGCGGCCGGCAGCCCCGCGGCGGCGCTGCCGTTGGGCGTCGCCGTGCTGGCCTGCGCGCTGCTGGCGCTGTCCGGCTGCGCCAGCGCGCCGCCGCCGACGGTGGATCACCAGCCGCCACCGGTTGCCGTCGCTCCGCCGCCGCCACCGGCCCCTGCCCCGGCGCCCGCTGCGCCGCCGGCACCACCGACGCCGGTGGCCTTCGATACCGCCATCGTCAACGCGGCAACGACGCTGTTCCGCAACGCCAGCGCCAATGTGGCCGGGCCGCGCGTGGTGGTGATCGACCCGCTGGTCGACGCCGTCAGCGGCCAGCAGAACGTCGCCAGCCGTCACATCGAGAACCGCCTGCGCGAAATCGTGCGCGAGCAGTTCCCGGCCTTCGAGGTGCGCGAATTTTCGTCGGCCAACGTGGCGAAGGCGCCGATCGTGCTGGTCGGCACCTTCACCGGCATCCAGCTCGACAACAGCACCGTTGGCGTGCCGCAGGCGTACCGCCTCTGCTTTGCGCTGGCCGATCTGGCGGCAGACAAGATCGTCGCCAAGAGCGTCGCGCGGGCGATCCCGGAAGGCATCAACACCACGCCGACGCCCTACTTCGCCGACACGCCGGTGTGGGTCAAGGATGCGGCCGTCGATGCCTACATCAAGACCTGTCAGGGCACCCGGCTCGGCGACCCGATCGACCCCGTGTATCGCGAGCGCATCGACGCCGCAACGCTGGTGTCGGACGCCGTCCTCGCCTACGAAAAACGCGATTTTCGCCGCGCGCTCGAACTCTACGGTCGCGCCGTTCGCACGGCGGCGGGCGACCAGTTGCGCGTGCACAGCGGCCTCTATCTCGCCAACTGGAAGCTCGGCAAGCGGGCCGATGCCGAAAAGGCGTTTGGCCACATCGTCGACGCCGGCATCGCCAACAACCGCCTTGCCGTGAAGCTGCTGTTCCAGCCGGGCAAGACGGACTTCTGGGCCGATCGTCAGGTCAGCGGCCCGTACCCGATCTGGCTGCGCCAGATTGCCGGCAAGCTGGCGAAGACCGATCGTTGCCTCGACGTCGTCGGCCACACCAGCCGCTCCGGGTCGGAGCCGGTGAACGATCGGCTGAGCCTGGCGCGGGCGCTGGCGATCAAGACGCGACTGGAAACCGCCACCCCGGCGCTGGCGCCGCGCGTGAAGGCCAGCGGCAAAGGCTTCCGCGAAAACGTGGTCGGCACCGGCGCCGACGATCTCAGCGATCTGCAGGATCGGCGGGTGGAGTTCAAGATCGGTGCTTGCGCGTCATAGCGCGATGCGGCGGCTTTGTCAGTCCGGCATATAGCTTTTTTGCCGTAACGGCCATTGCATAAGGGTGCGAGCGGTAAATCAGCAGGATGTCGACTTTCCGCTATTTCAACCGCCAAGCCCTGTAGCAATGGCGTTTCTGCCAAAAAGTTGTATTGCCAGCGACCGCGTCACTCGTCGGCAAGCGCCAGCAGCAGCCGGCTGACCGGCTTCGGCAGCGCGGCGCCGTTCGTGTCCGACAGCGCGAGCCACAGCGTGCCGGCTTCGCTGGCCACCGGCGTGCGGCCGGCCGCGATGACTTCGGTCACCGACATCGTCAGGCGGAAGTGGGTGAAGCTGTGCACAATGTCCGGCCGTTGCCGGGTGCCGTCGATATTGTGCACACCATAGCGTTCGCGCAGCGCGCTGTGCAACGCGTCGTCGCTGTCGCCGATTTCCGGCAGGCACCAGAGCCCGCCCCAGATGCCGGGCGCCGGGCGTTTGACCAGCAGCACATCGCCGCCGTGGCGCAGCAGCAGATAGCGCTGCCGCCGCTCCGGCAGCGCTTTCGCCGGTCGCGCGGTGGGCAGTTCCGCTGTGCGACCCTGCGTCCGGGCCAGGCAATCGGCCGCCACCGGGCAGGCGTCGCAGCGTGGCTCGGCACGCGTGCAGACGGTGGCGCCGAGGTCCATCAGCCCCTGGGTGTAGGCGACGATGTCGGCGGCAGACGCCGGCAGGCGCGCGCCGGCGATCTGCCAGAGCTTCTTCTCGACGGCACCGGCGCCCGGAAAGCCGTCGACTGCGGCGTGCCGCGCCAGCACCCGCTTGACGTTACCGTCGAGAATGGGCGCCACCACGTTGTAGGCGAACGCCGCGATCGCCGCAGCGGTGCTGCGGCCGACGCCGGGCAGCGCGGCCAGCGCGTCGACGGCGGCCGGGAAGCGCCCGCCGTGCTGCGTCGCCACCATCTGCGCGGCGCGATGCAGGTTGCGGGCGCGGCTGTAGTAGCCGAGGCCAGCCCACAGCGCCAGCACCTCGTCCTCGCCGGCGGCGGCCAGTGACAGCACATCGGGAAAGCGGGCGAGAAAGCGCTCGTAGTACGGCAGCACGGTCGTCACCTGCGTCTGCTGCAGCATGATCTCGGACAGCCAGATGCGATAGGCGTCGCGCGTGTTCTGCCACGGCAGATCGTGACGACCGTGGCAGCGTTGCCAGACGACGATGCGGGTGGCGAAGTTGCCGGCCGCATCGTCACTCGTCATTGCCGGTCGGTGCTGACGCGCCGCGCCAGCGGCGCCGGCACGGTCAGCGCACACCCAGCCGTTGCCGTGCCTTGGTCGCCGCTTCCGACGATGGGTACTTGCTGATCACTTCCTGCAGGCTGCCGCGGGCCGCCTGCAGCTCGCCGAGATCGGACTGCGCGGTGGCGATGTTGAGCAAGGCATCCGACGCCTTGGCGCTGTCGGGATGCTGCGCCAGCAACTGCCGCTGCGCAGCGATGGCGCCGCGATAGTCGCGGGTGGCGTAAAGCGAATTGCCGATCCAGTACTGCGCCGACGGCAGCAGCGTGCTGCGCGGGAAGCTGCGGACGAAATTCTGGAAGCTCGCCACCGCCTCGGCAAAACGGCCGGCGCGGAATTGCTCCAGACCAAGGTCATAGGCGCGCTGTTCGGCCACCGGATCGGCCACCGCTTGCGCCGCGGCTGGCGGGGCGGCGCGCGACGGATCGGCGCTGCCGACGCCGGTCGGTGGCACAACGGGTGGCGGCGTGCTGCCCGCAGGGCCGACGGTCGTCGGCATCATGGCCGGTGCCGGCGCCTGCGCCGCCGCAAGCTGGGTCTCGACCTTGCGCAGACGGCCGTCGAGATCGACGTACAGATCGCGCTGGCGCTTCTGTGTGTTCTCCATCTCGTTTTGCAGCAGCTCGATCTGGCCGCGCAGGCGGGCGAACTCCGTCTTCAGCGTTTCGACCTGATTGAAGAGGTCGATGATGCTGCGGTTGCGCGCCTGTGCCTCGAGCTCGGCCACGCGCTGATCGAGCGTGCGCTGCGTCTCCGCGATCTGGTTGCGCAGTTGCAGGATTTGCTTGCGCGCTTCCTCGTCGTCGAACAGTCCGCCGTGGGCGGCGGTGGCGAGGCTCAGCGCGAGCGCGGCAGCGGCCGCCGGCAGCGGCCTTCCGGCAAAGCGGGGAACGGACGGAGTACGCAGCAAGGGCATCGGCTATTCCCCGGCGTAACGCAGATCGCAGCGGCGATTTTCCGACCACGCGGCTTCGCTCGACGCCGGATTGCGCGGTTTTTCCTCGCCGAAGCTCACGGTGTCGATCTGCGCTTCGTTGACGCCGAGCAGCGTCAGCACACGCTTGACGCTCTCCGAGCGCTTCTGGCCGAGCGCCAGGTTGTATTCGCGGCTGCCGCGCTCGTCGGTGTTGCCCTCGACCGTGATGCGCGCGTTGCGGTTGCCCTTGAGATAGGCGGCGTGGGCTTCCAGCAGCGGTTTGTACTCGTCCTTCACCACGAAGCTGTCGTAGTCGTAAAAGATTTCGCGGCGCGACAGCGGGCTGCGCGGGTCTTTCAACGGATTGCCGCTCATGTTGCTGCCCTGCAGATTGCTGCCGGAGGCGCCACTCTGGTTGCCTACGCCGCTGGTCGCCGCTGCGGTCGGCGCCGATGCCGTGCCGGCGGTACCTGCGGTGCCCGCCGTGGCCGCCGCATTGCGATCCTCCACGGTCGTTGCCTGCTCGGGCGTTGACGAGCAGGCGGCCAGCGTGCCGGCTGCGGCGATTGCGAGAACCAGTTTCCAGAGTTGTTTCATTGCCATCCCTTTCGTTTGTAGCTGGCCGTTTCGCGATCAGTCAGCATTGCGGGTTAATTCGTCGTTATCGATCTGCTTGCTGCGGAAATACGGTGTTGCTGACCGGTCAACGCGGCAACGGCCCCCAGGCCGGTTCGCGCACATCGGCGTTGCTCGCGCCCAGACGCTGCTTGACGCGGCCGTCGGCCGATACCGTGGCCAGCACGCCTCTGCCGTTATACACCGACGCATAGGCGATCAGTTTGCCGTTGGGGGCGAACGAGGGCGATTCGTCGACCGGGCCCTGCGTCAGCAACTGCACCTGGCGCGACGCGAAATCCTGCACCGCCAGCATCTCGCGCCCGCCATCGCGGCGTACGAAGACCATGCTCTTGCCGTCGGCGGCCACGCGGGGATTGGCGTTGTAGCTGCCTTCGTAGGTCACGCGGTCGGCGTTGCCGCCGTCGGGTGACGTGCGGTAGATCTGCGGCGAGCCGCCGCGATCGCTCATGAAGTAGATGCGCCCGTCCGGCGCCCAGTTGGGGGCGGTATCGATGGCGCCGCTGTTGGTCAGACGGCGCAGATTGCCGCCATCGGCGTTGGCGACGAAAAGCTGGGTGCCGCCGGCCTGCGACGAGGCGAACACGATGCGTCGGCCATCGGGCGACCACGCCGGCGCCGACTGGTTGCCCGACGCGCGCACCAGCAGCGCACGTTCGCCATTGGCCACGTTCTGCACATAGACGCTCGGCTTGCGGCCTTCGAACGACACGTAGGCGAGACGGCTGCCGTCGGGCGACCAGGCGGGCGAAATGATCGGTTCGCTCGAGTTGACGACCGCGACGGAATTGGCGCCGTCGCTGTCCGACACGATCAACTGGAAACGCCCCGGCGACTTCGACACGTAGGCGAGACGGGTGCTGAACACGCCTTTCTCGCCGGTCAATTGCTCGTAGACGATGTCGGCAATGCGGTGCGCCGTGGCGCGCAGGTCTTTCGCGCCGACCATGAAGACAAGCCCGGTCATCTGCGTCTGCTTGGGGACGTCGGCGAGCCGGAAGCTCACGCTGTACTGGCCGTTGCCGGCAGGCTGCACGGCACCGATGACCACGGCGTCGGCGCCGCGCGCCTTGAGTTCGGCAAACGGCACCGCGGCAAGCTCGGCGCTGCGCGGCAAGCCGTTGCTGCCGACGGTCTTGATCAGGCCGCTGCGACCGAGGTCGGCCTCGATCACCGACGACATTTGCTGCGCGCTAGCGTCCGGGCCGGCGAACCCGGCGACCGCCACCGGGATCTGCTGCGCGCCGACGCCGACGATGTCGATGGTCAACTGGGCGCGGACGCCGCCGGCGAGCAACAGGACAGTGAGCGCGATGAAACGCGTGAATCTTGGGGTCATCGAATGCTGCCGCTGGTGATGGGGAGTGAGGTGGCGAGTATGCCCTGCGCGCGGTCGCGTTCGACGATGGCGGCGTCGCGGCTGTCGAAGGGGCCGAGGCGAACGCGGTACAGCGAATCGACCTGCTGCACGCGGGGAGTGGTGGCGAGTTCGGCGCTCATCCGTTGTTGGAACGCCTGAGCGTTGGCAAAGTTTCCAAAAGCGCCGAGTTGCACGTAAAAAGCTTCCCTGGCGGCGATGGCAGCAGGGCCGGTTGCGATCGGCGCGGGTTCGGCCGGCGGCACCGGATCCGCCGGTCTGGCAATATTGATCGCGACCGGAGGCGCCGCGGACGGTGCGAAAGGCGGCAGCAATAGTTCGAAATCGACCTCGCCGCTACCGCCCTGGGCGATGCCCAGGCGGTGCGCCGCCGCATAGGACAGGTCGACAATGCGGCCGGGGTGAAACGGCCCGCGGTCGTTGATGCGTACCACCACGCTGCGACCGCTGCGCGGGTTGCTGATGCGGGCATAGCTGGGCAGTGGCGCGGTCGGATGCGCAGCGGTCATCGCGAACATGTCGTAGACCTCGCCGATGGCGGTCTTCTGGCCATGAAACTTGCGGCCGTACCACGACGCCGTGCCACGCTGGCGCAGTGGCGTCAGCGTGGTCAGCGGCATGTAGTCGACGCCGAACACGTTGTACGGCCGGTTGGCAAAGCGATGCAGCGGCTCCAGCCGTGGCTCGGCGTCGGCGATGCGGTCGAGCCCTTCCGGGGTCGCTGCGGCGGGGCCATCGTCCTTGTAGTAGGCACCGGGGCGCGGCGTGGTTGCGGCCGGTGACTTGCCGGCGGTCGTCGTGCCGCGCGGCGCCGGCTTGCTTGCGCAGCCCGCCAGCAGCATTGCGGCGACCGCCACCACCAGTGCAAGCAGCGATGCCGCGCGCCGCTTCATGGTCAGGAATTCACCAGCTTGCGATGGGTTTGCACACTCATCAGGATACCGACTGCGATGAACAAAGTCATCAGCGCCGTCCCGCCGAAGCTCATGAATGGCAGTGGCACGCCGACCACCGGCAGCATGCCGGTCACCATGCCCATGTTGACGAAGGCGTAGGTGAAGAACATCAGCGTCATTGAGCCGGCCATCAGGCGGCCGAACAGCGTGGACGCGTTGGCGGCAATCAGAAAGCAGCGCCCGATCATCAGCAGATAGAGCACGATGAGCAGCGCGCAGCCGAGCAGACCGAACTCCTCGCCGTAGACGGCGAAGATGAAGTCGGTGTGCTTCTCCGGCAGGAATTCGAGATGGGTCTGCGTGCCGTTCAGCCAACCCTTGCCGAGCAGTCCGCCGGAGCCGATGGCGATCGCCGCCTGGGTGGTGTGCCAGCCGGCATCCTGCGCGTCCTGCTGCGGGTTGAACACGGTCAGGATGCGTTCCTTCTGGTAATCGTGCAGCCAGTTGAATTCCCATGCAGCCCAGAAGGCAAGCGCGCCGAACAGCGCGCCACCGACGATGATGCGCCAGTCGAGCCCGGCGAGGTAAAGCACGTAGAAGCCGCAGGCACCGATCAAGAGCGCGGTGCCGAGATCGGGTTGCCGCACGACCAGGCCGAAGGGGACTACGACCAGTAGCGCGGCGACCGCGAAGTTGCGCCAGTTCATGCTGCCTTCGTGGCGCTCGAAGTACCACGCCAGAATCAGCGGCAGGGCGATCTTCATGATTTCCGACGGCTGGATGTTGCCGACGCCGGGGATTTTCAACCAGCGACGCGCGCCCTTGACCACCTCGCCGCCAACCGCGACGCCGAGCAGCAGCACAATGCCGATGGTGTAGAGCGGCACCGCAAAGCGGGCGATGAATTGCGGCGAGAGATTGGCGATCAGGATCATGATCGCCACCGCGATCACCACCTTCTGCGATTGCGAGACAACCCGCCCCATCGTCTCGTTGGCGGCACTGAACAGCACCAGCAGCCCGAGCGCGGCAATGGCAGTCACGATGGCGAACAGGAAGGGATCGAGATGATCGGTGAGCTTGGCCCACAGTTGCTGCATCATCGTGCGCGCCTCACTTCCGCCGCCTGTGCCGCCGCAGCAAGCTGCTCGTTGCGATCGACATTGCGCTTCAGCGCCGCCTCGAGCAGCGACGAATCGAAATGCGCATCCATCACCTTGCGGGCGATGGGGGCCGCCGCCTCGGCGCCAAAGCCGCCGTTCTCGACGAAGGCGACCAGTGCGATGGTCGGCTTCTCCAGCGGCGCCAGCGCGATGTACCAGGCATGGTCGCGCAGCCGCTCGGCCACCTGCGACGCCTTGTATTCGCCACCGCGCAGGCCGAACACCTGCGCGGTGCCGGTCTTGCCGCCGCTCGTGTACTTTGCATTCAGGAACGCGGTGCGTCCGGTACCCTCTTTCACCACGCCGGCGAGGCCGCGCAGCACGGCGTCGACATGCGCATCCTGCAGCGGGATGCTGTACGCCGGCGCCGGTTGCGTCAGTCGCGATTCTCCGGTGCGGGCGTCCTGCACCCGTTTGACCAGGTGCGGCTTGAAGGCGACGCCACGGTTGGCGAGAATCGCCGTGGCATAGGCCATCTGCAGCGGCGTGAAAGTATTGAAGCCCTGCCCGATGCCGAGCGAGACCTGGTCGCCGACGTGCAGCTTCGGATCTTTCGGGAAGCGCTTCGCCTTCCATTCCCGCGTCGGCAGGATGCCGGGCAGCTCGCCGTCGATGTCGATGCCCGTCTTCTGGCCGAAGCCGAAGGGCTTCATGAACTTCGCCCAGTCGTCGATGTCGGCCTCCGCCGCCACCTGGTAGTAATAGGTGTCGCAGGACACGGCGATCGATTTCACCAGATCGACGGCACCATGCCCGCCTGCCTTGTCGTCGCGCCAGTAACCGCCGCCGAGGCGGAAGAAGCCGGGGTCGCTGATAGCCTGCTGGGCGGTGCGGATGCCCAGTTCCTGCGCCATCAGCGCCATGAACGGCTTGTAGGTCGAGCCGGGCGGATAGGCGCCGCGCAGTGGCCGGTTGAGCAGCGGTTTGTCCTCCGAGGTGTTGAGCGCTTCCCAGTTCTGCGGATCGATGCCGTCGACGAACAGGTTCGGGTCATAGCCCGGCTTGCTGACGAAGGCGAGCACGTCGCCGGTGGCGGGCTCGATCGCCACCAGCGCGCCGCGCTTGTTGCCGAAAGCATCTTCGGCGATCTTCTGCAGGCGGATGTCGAGCGAGAGCTGCAGGTTGTTGCCGGTCGTCGACGGCTTGCGCGACAGAGTGCGCACGACGCGGCGCGAGGCATCGACTTCGACCTCGGTGGCACCGGCGGTACCGTGCAGTTCCTTCTCGTAGGAGAGTTCGATGCCGACCTTGCCGATATAGTCGGACCCCTTGTAATTCGCAGTCAGTCCGGCAGCCTCGATGCGCTCCTTCTCGCCCTGGCTGATGCGGCCGATGTAGCCGATCACGTGCGATGCCACCTCGCCGAAGGGATACTGGCGGAACAGGCGGGCCTTGATCTCGACGCCCGGTAGCCGGTAGCGGTTGGCGGCGATGCGGGCGACCTCGTCATCGGTCAGGCGCGACTTGAGCGGCAGGCTATCGTTGGTGCGGAACTCTTCATAGAGACGCTTGAACCTGCGGCGGTCGCGCGCCGATATGTCGACGATCTTGCCCACCTCATCGATTGCAGCCTCGAGGTCGGCGATTTTCTGCGGGTTCAGTTCCAGCGTGTAGGCGGAATAGTTGGAGGCCAGTACGACACCGTTGCGGTCGGTGATGATGCCGCGATTGGGGGCTTCCGGCTGAACGTCGATGCGGTTGGCCTCTGCCAGCGTAGCGAAGTGCCGGTGTTGAACGACCTGCAGAAAGAAGAAGCGTCCCAGCAGCCCAAGAAAACAGAGCACGACGACGACCGCCGAGAGCGTTAGCCGCCGCTGGTACCAGAACAGCTCCTGGTCGTAGTTGCGCAGTTCGGCGGCCATCTTCGCCTTGCGCTAGTCAAGCAGCGAGCGCACGCGCTGCGGCCATTGCAGCAGCGCGGACACCACCGGCCAGATCAGGGCGCTGCTGAAGCTGCCCAGTACGAACGCGGCGCTCGGCAGCGTTGCGCCGCTCATCAGCCGCAGGATCAGCACGACGGCCTGCGCGACGAGCAGCAGGCCCAGCACATGCAGGGCCTGTTGCCACAGCGGAAAACGCAGCACGCGGCGGTGGAAGTACCCTGCCGCGAAGCCGAGAATGGCGTAGGCGAGCGCATGCTGGCCGAACAGATTGGCCTCGACAACATCGGTCAGCAGGCCGCAGGCCCAGGCGACGCCGATGCCAATCCAGCGCGGCTGGTGAATGGCCCAGTAGAGCAATACCAGCGCAAAAAAATCGGGCCGCAAGGCAAGCGCGAAACCCGACAGCGGCAACAGGTTGACGGTGAATGCCAGCGCCAGCGTCAGCGCAACGAACCAGGGCTTGGGTGCCAGCAGAATGTCTTCCGGCTTGGCGATCCTGAACAGCGGCGAATCGGGAAGATGCAGCATGACTAACGACGCTTCTTGCTCGCGACCGGCTCGGCGGTCAGCTCCGCACTCGGGCGCGGTGCCGGGGCTGGTGGTTTGTCGAGAACCAGAACCGTATCGGCGCCGGCAACGCTGGCGGTCGGCGCACACTCGATGCGGGCGAACGAGCTCTCGGCGTCCCGTTGCACGCTGATGATTCGCGCCACGCGAATGTTGCCGGGGTAGAGCCCGTCGATACTGGACGTCAGCAGCGTGTCGCCTTCGCGCACGTCGGCATTGCCGGCCACGTAGCGCAGCTCCGGCAACTTGTCGGGCCCGCGACCGTAGAGCAGGACACGCATCCCCGTGCGTTCAATTTTCACAGGCACGGCAAAGTCTTTCTCGGTCAGCAACGTCAGTTCCGCTAGCAACGGATGCACGCGGGTCAGTTGACCGAGCAGGCCAAGTTCATCGACCACCGCAGAGCCAGGCTCGAAGTTCTGGGTGGCGCCACGCTCGACAAAGGCTTTTTGCGAAAACGGGTCGCGACCGAGATACACGACGCGGGTTGCCTGTGCCCGGGTGCTCGCCGATTGCGACATCTGCAGCAGTTTTTGCAGACGGTCGGCTTCCTGACGTGCGGCGATGTGTGCCTGCTGCGCCTGCGACGCTTGTAGCAGCTCAGCCTTGAGTTTGGTGTTTTCTTCGCGCAACTCGGCGCGAGTGTCGAAGAATTCACCGACACTTTTGGCGGCCTGCCCCGGCACCAGCGCGGCTTGTTGTATCGGATAGACCACCGTAGCGATCGCCATGCGTACCGTTTCCAGCGTCTTGAAGCGGGCGTCGATGAACATCAGCGCAAGCGAGATCACACCAAAAAACGTGAGCCGCGCAATGGGGCTCGGTCCGCGCTTGAAGAAGCGTGGCGGCTCGGACGGCAACGAAGTTACGCGGCCTTGCATACTGCTTGCAACACTTCAGACGCGAACCCACCACCTACGCTCATTGCCTGAAAGCGCCGGTGGCTGTTGATCACGCGATAAATCTCAGTCTGTGGTGAAGATGGAAGACAGGCGGTCGATGTTTTCGAGCGCCTTGCCGCAGCCGCGCACCACGCAGGTGAGCGGGTCTTCGGCCACCACGACCGGCAGACCGGTTTCTTCCATCAGCAGGCGGTCGAGATCGCGCAGCAGTGCGCCGCCGCCGGTGAGCACCATGCCCTTCTCGGCAATGTCGGCGCCGAGTTCGGGCGGCGTGCGTTCGAGCGCCTGTTTGACGGCACTCACGATCGCGTTGAGCGGATCGGTCAGCGCTTCGAGGATTTCGTTGGACGACACCGTGAAAGCGCGCGGGATGCCCTCGGCGAGGTTGCGGCCCTTGATCTCCATGTCGCGCACTTCGCTGCCGGGGAATGCAGAACCGATCGTCTTCTTGATCGTTTCGGCCGTTGTTTCACCGATCAGCATGCCGTAGTTGCGGCGGATGTAGTTGATGATCGCTTCGTCGAACTTGTCGCCGCCGACGCGCACCGAGCCGGCGTAGACCATGCCGCCCAGCGAAATCACGCCGACTTCAGTGGTGCCGCCGCCGATGTCGACCACCATCGAGCCGGTCGCGTCCGAGATTGGCAGGTCGGCACCGATCGCCGCGGCCATCGGCTCCTCGATCAGGAACACTTTCGAGGCGCCGGCGCCGAGGGCGGATTCGCGAATGGCGCGGCGCTCCACCTGCGTCGAGCCGCAGGGCACGCAGATGATGATGCGCGGGCTCGGGCTGAACATCTTGCTGTCGAGCACCTTGCGGATGAACTGCTTGAGCATCTGCTCGGTGACGTTGAAGTCGGCGATCACGCCGTCCTTCATCGGACGGATCGCGGTGATGTTGCCCGGTGTGCGGCCCAGCATCTGCTTGGCGGAGAGACCGACGTCCTGGATCACGCGCTTGCCGTTGGGCCCGCCTTCCTGGCGGATGGCGACGACCGACGGCTCATCGAGCACGATGCCCTTGCCGCGCACATAGATCAGCGTGTTTGCTGTACCCAGGTCGATGGCGATGTCGGTGGAAAGATAACTGCTTAAAAACTTGAACATGAACTTGGGTCTGCGGACACTCTTGTTGGGCCCGATGCAGGTGCGACCATTGCCGCGCGCCGCACAAGGCATTTCGGCCCGACGCGCGAATCGCACTCAGGCCAGTAAACGAAATCCCCCGGAAACATCGACTGCAAGCCCTTTCCGGCGAGGACGGGGCCTACATTGCTTAGCCCGATATGTTACCCTACCGCTTCTGACAAATTGACTACCAAACCCCGCGCAGAACCGCGCGTCGCCGCTTGCCGCCCGATCCGGGTCCTGGCACCGCCGGACGATGCAACCGGGCACCGGAAGCGGGGTTCACTCCTCCGACCCCATGAGTCTCACCACCCAGGACATTGAGCGGATTGCGCATCTCGCCCGTATTGCCGTGACGCCCGCCGACGTGGCCGACGTACAGGCCAAGCTCATCGGCATTTTCAAACTGATCGACGAGATGCAGGCCGTCGACACCAAAGGCGTCGAGCCGATGTCGCATGGCCTCGACATGGTGCTGCGCCTGCGCGACGACGCGGTAACCGAGGTCAATCAGCGCGACAAATTTCAGAAGAATGCACCGGCCGCCGCCGATGGCTATTACCTCGTGCCGAAGGTGATCGAATGATGCGCGCAGCCCCTGTAGGAGCGGCTTGCCGCGACCTTCCCGCTCGTGTTGCCATGTGGTCGCGGCAAGCCGCTCCTACAGGAGAGCAGTCATGAGTTGGAACACTTATGCCACCGTCGCCGAGACCAAACGCGCGCTCGACGAAAAGAAAGTCAGCGCGGTCGAACTCGCCGAACACTACCTTGCGCGCGCCGATGCGCTGAACCCAACGCTCAACGCCTACGTCACACTTGACCACGACAAGACGCTGGCCGAGGCGAAGGCGGCCGACGCCAGCCGCACGTCCGGCGACGCCGCGCCGCTACTAGGGGTGCCGATCGCGCACAAGGACATCTACCTGATCGACGGCTGGCGCACGACCTGCGGCTCGCGCATGCTGGAGAACTTCGTCGCGCCCTACACCTCGACGGTGGTCGCCAACATGGCGGCGGCAGGCATGGTCACGCTCGGCAAGCTCAACATGGACGAATTCGCGATGGGCTCGTCCAACGAGACCTCGTACTTTGGCACCGTCAAGAACCCCTGGGACCTGACGCGCGTTCCCGGCGGCTCGTCGGGTGGCTCGGCCGCCTCGGTCGCCGCGGGTCTGACGCCGGCCTCAACCGGCACCGACACCGGCGGCTCGATCCGCCAGCCCGCGATGTTCTGCAACCTGACGGGCCTCAAACCGACCTACGGCGTCTGCTCGCGCTACGGCATCATCGCCTTCGCGTCCTCGCTCGATCAGGCCGGGCCGTTCGCGCAAACGGCAGAGGACTGTGCGCTGCTGCTTAACGCGATGGCCGGTTTCGACCCGCACGACGCGACCTCGCTCGACCGTTCGCGCGAGGACTACACGCGAGATCTGGCCAAGCCGCTCGCCGGCCTGCGCATCGGCCTGCCCAAGGAATTCTTCGGCGAAGGTGTCGCGCCCGACATTGCGCGTGCGGTCGAGGCCGCACTTGACGTCTACCGCAAGCTGGGCGCAACCACGGTCGAAATTTCGTTGCCCAACGTCAAGTATTCGGTGCCCGCGTACTACGTTGTCGCCCCGGCGGAAGCGTCCAGCAACCTGTCGCGTTTCGACGGCGTGCGCTACGGTCATCGCGCCGAAAAGTACGACGACCTGCTCGACATGTACAAGAAGAGCCGCGCCGAGGGCTTCGGCGCCGAGGTGAAGCGGCGCATCCTCATCGGCACCTACGTGCTGTCGCATGGCTACTATGACGCCTACTACCTGCAAGCCGGCAAGCTGCGCCGCCTGATCGCCGAGGACTTCAAGCGCGCCTACGAGGTGTGCGATCTGGTGATGGGGCCGACCGCGCCCGAGAGCGCGTTCCAGTTCGGCGCCAAGAGCGACGATCCGGTCAAAATGTACTTGAACGACATCTTCACGATCTGCGCCAACCTCACCGGCCAGCCCGCGATGAGCCACCCCTGCGGCGTCGACGACAACGGTCAGCACGTCGGCATGCACGTCATCGGCAACTACCTCGACGAGGCGCGCATGCTCAATGCGGCGCATCAGTTCCAGCTGGCGACGGATTGGCACAAGCGACATCCAAACATCTAGTTTTCTTGATGTCATTCCCGCGCAGGCGGGAATCCAGACCGGGGCATCGCGTAGCGGATGCGCTGTGCGGTCTGGGTCCCCGCCGCCGCGGGGACGACGGTAAATGGCATTGACAGGAATCGCGTCATGGCACAGTGGGAAGTAGTGATCGGGCTGGAGACACACGTCCAGCTCACCACGCAATCGAAACAGTTCAGTGGCTCAAGCACCGCGTTCGGTGCCGCGCCCAATACGCAGGCGTCGATCGTCGATCTGGCGCTGCCCGGCGCTTTGCCGGTGATGAATCGGGGCGCCATCGAGCGTGCCGTGAAGTTCGGTCTGGCAATCGGGGCCAGGATCAATCAGCGCTCGATCATGGCGCGCAAGAATTACTTCTACCCCGATCTGCCCAAGGGCTATCAGATCTCGCAATACGAGACGCCGATCGTGGCCGGCGGCGGTCTCACCATCACGCTCGACGATGGCGTGACCAAGTTCGTCGAACTCACCCGCGCCCATCTCGAAGAAGACGCCGGCAAGTTGGTACACGACCAGTTCGCCGATGCCTCGGGCGTCGACCTCAACCGCGCCGGCACGCCGCTGCTCGAGATCGTGACCGAGCCGGTGATGCGTTCGGCGAAAGAGGCCATCGCCTACGCCAAGACACTGCACAACCTCGTGCGCTACCTCGATATCTGCGACGGCAACATGCAGGAAGGTTCGTTCCGCTGCGACGTCAACGTCTCGGTGCGCCCGCTCGGCCAGAAGGAATTCGGCACTCGCCGCGAGATCAAGAACCTGAACAGCTTCAAGTTCATGCAGCAGGCCATCGACTTCGAAGTGCGCTGGCAGATCGAGCAGATCGAGGACGGCAGGAAAATCGTGCAGGCCACCGTACTGTTCAACCCCGACACCGGCGAGACGCGCGCGATGCGCACCAAGGAAGACGCGATGGACTATCGCTACTTCCCCGACCCCGACCTGCCGCCGCTCGTGGTGAGCGACGAGGACCTCGCGCGCATCAAGGCCGCGCTGCCGGAACTGCCCGCTGCCAAGTGCGAGCGCTTCAGCAGCGAATACGGTCTGTCGAAGTACGACGCCACGCTGTTATCGCAGGACGGCGCGACGGCGAGCTACTTCGAGACGGCCGTCAAGGCTGGCGGCGACGCCAAACTGGTCGCCAACTGGATGCTTGGCGAGGTTGCCGCGGCGCTGAACCGCGAAGAGAAGACCATCGAACAATCGCCGGTCAATGCCGTGCGGCTGGCGAACCTCGTCGCGCGCATCGGCGACGGCACCATCAGCCACAAGATTGCCAAGACGGTGTTCGAGGCGCTGTGGTCGGGCGAAGGCGCGAGCGTCGACGCCATCATCGACGCCAGGGGCCTGCGCCAGATCAGCGACAGCGGCGCCATCGAGAAGATCGTCGACGAGGTGCTCGTCAAGAGCGCCGCGCAGATCGCCGACTACAAGGCCGGCAAGGAAAAGGCGCTGATGAGCATCGTCGGCATGGTCATGAAAGCCAGCGCCGGCAAGGCCAACCCGGCGCAGGTGAACGAAATCGTGCGCCGGAAGATCGCCGCGCTCTGACGGCGCCGCGCGTCAATGGCTTTTCGCTGAACGCCTTTGTCTGTAGGGCCTAGCAGGCGAATTCGCCAAAAGTCGACAATTAGCGAGATACGGCCGTATGCCCTAATGCAACAGGGCATGACGGCAAAAGCTGTACGCTCTCAAGGCTTGGTCGACACGGCCTTCGTCGCAGTCAAACCCCGCTTCACGAGCAGCGCATCGATCTTCGCCATCGCGTCCTCGCGCGCTTTCGGGTCCGGCGCGACGGTGACGCCCTTGCCGGGGTTAACGCCGTTCGGCACCTCGCTGCGAACTCGCAGCTTGCCGGCCGGGTTGTCGAAGTCGTGATACGCGCCGGGATAGAGCGTGAGGCTGACCGACTGCCCGTTGTTCTTGAGTCGCGCGGCGAACGCGCTGCACGGCGCCGCGGGCGTCCAGTCGTCCGCCTCGCCCATCAGGATGGTCAGCGGCGACGAAATCTTTGCCGGCGCGTTGTCCTTGGCGAACGGCGAGCAGCCGGGATAAAACGCGATGGCTTCGACAAACTTCACGTCGTCGCTGAAATCGCCGAACGCCGGCTTGTGGGTCAGCGTGTTGAGCACCGTCGAGCCGCCGTGCGACCAGCCCCAGAGCACGATCTTCCCGGCGTCCACGCCGGGCTGTTCGCGCAGCCAGCGATGCGCCGCCATCACGTCTTCCACGCGGTCGATCTGGCGGATCGTGCGCGACTGCATCTTCACCGTGCACACTTCCTCAAAACGGCGCGACGTGAAACTCTCCGGGAACAGCACCGCGATACCGCGTTCGAGCAACCAATCGCGCGCCGCCGCATGCCGCGCATTCAGTCTGCGATTGGCGCCGAGACCGCCGCAGCCGTGCAGCAGGATCGCCGCGGCGCCGCTCGCCTTGTCGGTGGGCGGCTTGAACCACTGCGCACGCAGGGTTTTTTCCTCGCCAATGTGCGGCGCCGGGATCTTCACGTCCTCGGCATGCACGATTGCCAGCAGCATGGCCGCGAAGCATGTCGCCAGCCATCGCCATCGGGAGCGGTTGTTGTTCATGCTGCCTCCTTGCGTCCAGCGCCGGCGGCGACGAGACGGCGAATCATAAAACCCGGCCATTGAACGCCGTGGGTCGGCGAGGTTGAGTCTCGGTCGCGCTATACCAGTACGGTCGAACCATCCGGCGGCAATTCGCGCGGCTTGCGGTCGGCGCCGATGGCGACATAGGTCAGTTCCGCCTCGGTGACTTTCACCACCGTGGTGCCGCGATTGCGCTCGGAGTAGACCTCCACGTCCACCGTCACCGACGTGCGGCCCACGCGTTTGACCGCCGCATAGAAGCTCACCACGTCGCCGATCTGCACCGGCTGCTTGAACACGAACTGATTCACGGCAACCGTCGCAATGCGCCCCTTGGCGCGGCGCACGGCGGGAATGCTGCCGGCCAGGTCGACCTGCGACATGATCCAGCCGCCGAAGATGTCGCCATTGGCATTGGCGTCGGCCGGCATCGGGATCACGCGAAGCGCGACCTCCTTGTCGGTCGGCAACGAAATCGGCGGGGCGTCGGCGGCGGGGGTGTTGGGCATGTCGATTCTCCGGGTGGCGACAGATTATCGGGCAACGGGGCAAACAAAAAGGCCCGAGACGCTCGCGCGTACCGGGCCTTGGCCGATTGACGGCTCGCGGGTTTAGCCGAGCTGCGCCAGCATGTTTTCGGCGAACGAGCAGTTGGCCGGGCCGACGCCTTCGATGTTGACCTGCTTGACGACACCGTTGTCGACCAGTAGCGAGAAGCGCTGGCAGCGCACGCCCATGCCCTTGGCGGTGAGGTCGAGCTCGAGGCCGAGCGCTTTGGTGAACGCGGCGGAGCCGTCGCCGAGCATGCGGATCTTGTCGCCTACATTCTGCGTGCGGCCCCAGGCGCCCATCACGAAACCGTCGTTCACGGACATGCAGACGACGGTGTCGACGCCCTTGGCCTTGAGTGCGTCGTAGTTGGCCAGATAACCCGGCAAGTGCGAACCCGAGCAGGTGGGCGTGAAGGCGCCCGGCAAACCGAAGACCACCACTTTCTTGCCGGCGGTCAGCGCGGCCATGTCAACCGGGGCTGGCGGCATAGGGCAATTTTTGCTGTCGTCGTAGCCGATCGATTCAACGAGCGTGCCGGCGGGAAATGTGTCGCCGATTTTGATGGTCATGGGGGTTCCTTTCAGGAAAAGACGAAAGACGAATGACGAAAGACGAACAACAGACGGCGAAGACGGATTTTCGTCACTCGTCATTCGTCATCGCGCGCTGCGCGCGCGTCAAATCGACGAAAATCATAGTCGATATGAATGACCTTTCCCAGTTCAGGGTGTTCGCGGAGCACCTGGCCGAGCTTGCGCGCCCGATCGCGCGTCGCTATTTCCGCTCCGACGCGGCGACGCTTGGCGTGACCGACAAACCCGACGCCACCCCGGTGACGCTGGCCGACATGGAGATCGAACAGCGTTTGCGCGACGAGATCGCACGCGTCTATCCCGGGCACGGCATCCTCGGCGAGGAGCATGACAGCGTGAACCTTGCGGCCGAATGGGTGTGGGTGATCGACCCGATCGACGGTACCAAGGCGTTCACCTGTGGCAAGCCGCAGTTCGGCACCCTGGTCGCGCTTTGTCATCGCGGCGTGCCGGTGGTTGGCGTGATCGACCAGCCGATTACCGGCGAGCGCTGGACCGGCGTGAAGGACGCCGGCGCGTGGTTCAACGCGGTACCTGCGCACGCGAACCGACAGCTGAAACCGCTGCGCGACACCATCCTGCTGATCACCGCGCCCGAGCAGTTCACCGGCGCCGGCGCCGCGGTGTTCGAGCGGTTGAAGCGCGCCTGCAAGGGGGTTTACTACGGCGGCGATTGCTACAACTACGCACTGATCGCGTCGGGCCACGTCGACCTCGTCGTCGAGATGGGCCTGAAGACGGTGGACTTCGCGGCGCTGGTGAACCCGATCGAGGAGGCCGGTGGTGTCTGCCTCGACTGGTCGGGCCGGCCGCTGACGCTCGCCAGCGACGGCACCATCGTCGCGGCAGCGAGCCGGGCGCTGGCGGAGGAGGTATTGGCGGTTCTGGCTCCCTCTCCCCTCGTGGGAGAGGGCTAGGGAGAGGGGACGGTCGCATGGAGATGAACGCCACCGACCCCCTCTCCCCCAACCCCTCCCCCACGCGGGGGGAGGGGAGCAAGGCCGCGCTCACGTGTTGAATCCCCTCTTTCGCGCCCTCGTCGAGCGCGAGCTGAAGAACCGTTTCCTCGGCGGCGCGCTGTCGCCGGTGTGGTGGCTGGCGCAGCCGCTGCTGACGCTGGGCGTTTATGCGCTGGTGTTCGGGCTGTTCATGCGCTCGCCGGTGCCGGCGCAGTACGGCGACAGCTTTGTTGCCTACCTCGCAGTCGGGCTCTGGCCGTGGCTGGCGTTCGCCGAGAGCGTGACGCGCAGCGCGACGTCGTTGATCGCGCAGTCTGCGCTGATTACCAAGACCGCATTGCCGCGGGCCTGGGTGCCGCTGTCGGTAGTGCTGGTGACCTTTGCGCTGAACTGGCTGGCGCTGACGGTGATCGTCATCCTGTTCAAAGGCCTCGGTTTTTCGCTACACCTGAGCGGTGTCCTGTTCTCGTTGCCGGCGTGGCTGGCGCTCGGGCTCACCGCGATGGGGCTCGCCTGGACCGTCTCGACGGCGCAGATTCTGGTGCGCGACATCGAGGGCATGCTGGGGCCGCTGTTCATGCTGCTGTCGTTCGTCTGCGGCATCCAGTACGGGCTCGACGCAATACCCGCTGCGTGGCGCGATGCCGTACTCGCCAATCCGTTCACCCACGCGATCGCGCGCATGCACGACACCTACCTTGCGGGCGCGGGCTTCGCGTTCGCGGACGCGTGGTTGCTGGCGGGTGGCGCGGTCGTGGCGCTTACCGGTTACGCGTTCTTCCGCCGCGTGTCGCCACATGTGGACGACTACCTGTGATGAGCCTGCTGCTTTTTTTGACGCAGATTTGCGCAGATTTGACACGGATTGCCGCAGATTTTCCATGCCACAAAGCAAGAAAGAAATCTGCGTTCATCTGCGTCAAATCTGCGGCAATCTGCGTCAAAGATCAGCTTCAACGTCATCGCCCAGTCAACGACCATGAGTGAAACCCTGCTCGGCATCTATCACGTCGGCAAGGTCTACCCGCGCATCGGGCGCCATGGCGCGGGGGTGGCGGCGCTGGCGCGGTTGTTGCTGGCGCGGCCATCGGGCGATGGCTTCGTGGCGCTCGACGACATCGATTTCAGCGTGCGGCGCGGTGAGTCTTTCGCGCTGGTCGGCGAAAACGGCGCCGGCAAGTCCACTCTGCTCAAGATCATCGCCGGCGTGCTGCAACCCACCTCGGGCAGCGTACAGCGCATCGGCACCGTGGGCGCGCTGCTCGAGCTCGGCGCCGGCTTTCATCCCGAGTACACCGGTCGCGAAAACCTGAAACTCGCCGCTGCCTTGCAGGGCCTCACGGGCGCCGCGTTTGACGCCAGGCTCGACGAAATCGTCGCCTTCGCCGACATCGGCGAACACATCGACGCGCCGATCAAGACCTACTCAAGCGGCATGGTGGTGCGTCTGGGCTTCGCGCTGGTGACGGCGCTGAAGCCCGATTTGCTGATCACCGACGAAGTGCTCGCGGTCGGCGACGAATCCTTCCAGAACAAATGCATCGCCTGGATGGAGCGCTATCTGGCCGACGGCGGCACGCTGCTGCTCGTCTCGCATTCGCTGTATCACGTCAAGAAACTCACGCAGCGTGCGGTGTGGCTCGATCATGGCCGCATGCGCATGATTGGTGCGAGCCACGACGTGGCGATTGCCTATCAGGCGTTTCATGAGGCGAAGCAGGCGGACGCCAAGGCGGCTGCCGTGGCGCAGGATTCGGCGGCGCTCGGGCAATACGCGGTGACCGATCTCACCATCGAGCGCTGCGACGGCGACGGCCTTAGCCTGCGCGGCCGCCTGAAAAGCCGCGACGGCCGCCGCCCGCACGTCGCGCTCGGCGTCGTCCGCATCGACGGCACGCCGGTCTACGGCACCACCAGCGAAATCGACGGTGTCGCGGCGGGCGAAACCGCCGCCGGCACCTTTGAGTTTGCGCTCACTTTCGCTGACTGGCGCCTGCTGCCCGGCGCCTATCGCCTGCGCGCGCATGCGCTCGACCCGGAAGGCATGCGCGTCTACGACACCGTGGAGCGCGATTTCACGGTCGGCGGCGATTCGCGCGAACTTGGACTGGTACGCCTGCCGCATCGCTGGACTTAACAGCTTTTCGCTGCAATGCCCATCTACATTGGGCAGAAAGCAATAAACGACCTCATATCGACTTTTAGTCGTTTATGGCCATGAGCCCATATCGAATGGGCGTCTTGCGCAAAAGCTGATCGCTCACGGCGACCGCCGGGCGGCTCGCGACGACCGTTTGTGCGTTGCACCAAAGTCTTCTAACTGACTATAATTGTGGGCTTTGTTCGATTGGCGTCAGGCAACTGCCGCTGGCAACAGGAAACTACAGGAAGCGGTCGTCACGGTGTTTTGTGGCGGCCTTCATGGAACCCCCGTACCGTCCAGCCGCATGTTGAACGACATCAGTCTGCAAAACCCGACCATCACCCGGATGCTTTATCTGCAACTCGGGATCACGGTCGGATTCGCTGCGATCGCAGGGTTCATCTCGGGGGAGCATGGAGCCGTCTCCGCCACGCTGGGCGGGCTGACCAACGTCTTCGCCTCGCTGATCTTTGTGTTCGTGGCCAATTTTGGTTTACGCCACTCGAACGGTGCCGGCCTCTGGCCTCTCCTTCGGGCGGAACTCGTGAAGCTTGTGTTTATCGCCATTCAGCTTGGCGTCATTCTCAAGTTCTACGATGCGCTGGTTGTGCCGGCGATGTTCGCGACATTTTTGGTGACATTGCTGGCGTGGCGGGCGACTTTGCTCACCGGTGCCGGCAAACCATAAGAAACAAGACGTACCGGCTCCGGCCCTACTTCAACCTGCTCAATACTGACCTGACTGCACCCTGCCATGTCTGAAGCCAGCTCCGCGGTTCTCACGCCGACCGAATACATCCAGCATCACCTGACCAACCTGCAGGGGACGTTCGGCGGCAGCCCGATCAACCTCGACTCGGTAATCATGGGCTGGGGACTGGGCGTCATCGTCTTCGGCATCCTCTTCCTGCTGTCGCGCGGCGTCAAGCAGGACGGCGTGCCGGGCAAGGCGCAGGCGTTCTTCGAGCTGCTGTACGACTTTGTCGACGGCCAGGTAAAGGACATGTTCCACGGCAACCGCCGCTGGATCGTCGGCGTCGCCTTCACCGTGTTCGTCTGGATCCTGATCATGAACTCGGTCAAGTTCCTGCCGGTCGATGCCGTGGCCTGGTTCACCGAGCATGTGCTGCACGTCCACAACTGGAAGCCGGTGCCGACCGCCGATCTGAACACCACGCTGGCCATCTCGCTGTCGGTGATCATTCTGGTGATGATCGAGGCGATCAAGGCCAAGGGCCTCGGCGGCTACCTGCACGAACTGACGATGACGCCCTTCCACGGCAGCAACATCATCGCCAAGATCATCCTGCTGCCGATCAACTTTGCATTCCAGTTGATCGAGCTGCTGTCCAAGCCCCTCTCGCTCGCGCTGCGTCTGTTCGGCAACATGTACGCCGGCGAAGTCATCTTCCTGCTGATCTCGCTGCTGGCCGCTGCCGGCATCGGCGGCGTCATCTTCGGTGCGGTGCTGCACGCCGGCTGGGCCATTTTCCACATCCTCGTCGTACCGCTGCAGGCGTTCATCTTCATGATGCTCACCGCCGTGTATCTGGCGATGGCGCACGAGGGGCATTGAGCCCCGCCCCGATTTCGTACGGATTTCTTTACTTACTTAACTACGTCTCTTACTGAAAGGAAACAACATGGAAGTCATTCAAAAAATGATGGTGCTGGCCTCGGTTCAGGGCTACACCGCCATCGCCGTCGGCATCATCATCGGCCTCGGCGCGCTCGGTGCCTGTATCGGCGTCGGCGTGATGTGCTCGAAGTTCCTGGAATCGGCTGCCCGCCAACCGGAACTGATCCCGCAACTGCAAGGCAAAGTGTTCCTGCTGCTCGGCCTGATCGACGCGTCGTTCATTATCGGTGTCGGTATCGCGATGTTCCTCGCCACCAACAACCCGCTGCTGAACGCCGTTCTCAACGTCAAGTAATCACCGCCGAACAACACTTTTGAACGGAGTCGCCGCATGAATCTCGGCATGACACTCCTGCTGCAAGGCATCGGCTTTTTCATCTTTCTGTTCGTCGTCTACAAGTTCGTGCTGCCGCCGCTGGCAGACGCCGTAGAAGGCCGCCGCCGCCAGATCGCCGACGGTCTGGCCGAGGCCGAGAAGGGCAAAGCCTCGCTCGCGCTGGCGCAGAAAGAAGTCGACAAGCTCATCGCGGAGGCCAAGGCCAGGGCGGCCGACATCGTCGCGCAGGCCGACAAGCAGCGCAACGCCACGATCGAAGCATCGAAAGCCGATGCCAAGGCCGCCGGCGAGCGTGAAAAGCAGATGGCTGCGGACGAAATCGCCCAGCTCTCGGTCAAGGCCAAGGAAGAGCTGCGCGATCGCGTGGCCGATCTCGCGGTGGTGGGTGCGCAGCGCATCCTCAATCGCGAAATCAATCCGCAGGTGCATTCCGACCTGCTGGCGCAACTCAAGGCCGAGCTGTAACCATGGCTGAACTCGCGACCATCGCCCGTCCCTACGCCGAGGCCGCGTTCGCGCTGGCCCGCGACGGCGGCATGCTGCCGAAGTGGGCCGACACGATGAGCCTCCTGGCCGCTGTCGTCGCCGACCCGAAGGTCGCCGGCGCCGTCGACAACCCGAAGCTCTCGCCTGCGCAGAAGCAGTCGCTGTTCACCACCGTGCTTGGCGACAAGCTCGACGCCGGCACCACGCAGTTCGTCAAGGTGCTGCTCGCGTCCGATCGCGTCAAACTGCTGCCGCAGATCAACGAGCACTTCCAGGCGCTGAAGCGCGACAACGACAACGTGGCCCGCGCCACCATCGTGTCGGCTTTTCCGCTGACGGACCAGCAGCGCGACGAACTCAAGGGCGCGCTCGCCAAGCGCTACGGTCGCCAGATCGAAACGGTCGAAGAAGTCGACGCCAGCCTGCTCGGTGGCGCCCGCATCATCGTCGGCGATCAGGTGATCGATCGCAGCGTCGTTGGCCAACTCAACAAGATGTCGCGCCAGATCAAGGCGTAGCGCTACGCGCAGGACGAATGACCAATGACGAATGACGACAGAAGAGAAGCGGTGACGAGTGTTCTCGTCACTCGTCCTTCGTCCTTCGTCCTTAAACCAAATCCCTCCGTGCTGGAGTAAGCAATGAATTTGAATCCCTCTGAAATCAGCGAACTGATTAAGGCCAAGATCGCGAACCTCGATGTTGGCAGCGAAGTGCGGACCCAGGGCACGGTGGTCTCGGTGACCGACGGTATCTGCCGCGTGCATGGTCTTGCTGACGTGATGCAAGGCGAAATGCTGGAGTTCCCGGGCAACACCTTCGGCCTCGCGTTGAACCTCGAGCGCGACTCGGTCGGTGCCGTGGTGCTCGGTGCCTACGAACACATCACCGAAGGCGACATCGTCAAATCGACCGGCCGAATCCTTTCGGTGCCAGTCGGCCCGGAACTGATCGGCCGCGTGGTCAACGCGCTCGGCGAACCGGTCGACGGCAAGGGCCCGATCAACGCCAAAGAAACCGACGTGATCGAGAAGGTCGCGCCGGGTGTGATCGCACGTAAATCGGTGTCGCAGCCGGTGCAGACGGGCTTGAAGTCGATCGACTCGATGGTGCCGGTCGGCCGCGGTCAACGCGAACTGATCATTGGCGACCGTCAGACCGGCAAGACTGCCGTCGCGATCGACGCCATCATCAATCAGAAGGGCAAGGACCTGATCTGCGTTTACGTCGCGATCGGCCAGAAAGCCTCGACCATCGTCAACGTGGTGCGCAAGCTCGAAGAAGCCGGCGCCATGGCATACACGATCGTGGTCGCCGCGTCCGCCTCGGACTCGCCCGCGATGCAATACTTGTCGGCCTACGCCGGCTGCACGATGGGCGAATACTTCCGCGATCGCGGCCAGGATGCGCTGATCGTTTACGACGATCTGTCGAAGCAGGCCGTGGCCTATCGCCAGATCTCGCTGCTGCTGCGCCGTCCGCCGGGCCGCGAAGCGTTCCCGGGCGACGTGTTCTATCTGCACAGCCGTCTGCTCGAGCGCGCCGCTCGCGTCAACGAAGACTACGTCGAGAAGTTCACCAAGGGCGCCGTCAAGGGCAAGACCGGCTCGCTGACCGCGCTGCCGGTCATCGAAACGCAAGCCGGTGACGTGTCGGCCTTCGTGCCGACCAACGTGATTTCGATTACCGACGGCCAGATCTTCCTCGAAACCGACCTTTTCAACGCCGGTATCCGTCCCGCGATCAACGCCGGTATCTCGGTGTCGCGCGTCGGTGGCGCAGCGCAAACGAAGATCATCAAGAAGCTCGGCGGCGGCGTGCGTCTCGCGCTCGCGCAGTACCGCGAACTCGCGGCCTTCGCGCAATTCGCGTCCGACCTGGATGAGGCAACCCGCAAGCAACTCGAACGTGGCCGCCTGGTGACCGAGCTCATGAAGCAGGCGCAGTATGCCCCGCTGCAAGTGTCGGAAATGGCGTTCACGCTGTTCGGCGTCAACAACGGTTACTTCGACGACGTGCCGGTCGCCAAGGCGCTGGCCGCCGAGAAGGCGCTGCACAAGTTCATGGCAACCAAGTACGCCGACTTGACCAAGCGCATCGAGGACACCAAGGATCTCTCGAAAGACGACGAGACCGCGCTGCACGCCGCGTTCAAAGACTTCAAAGCCAACGGTTCCTACTAATCCAGAGCTGCCAAACAAGCGCCAAGTAAAAACAGCGAAAGCAAATCATGGCTGGCTCAAAAGAGATTAGAACCAAGATCAAGAGCGTGCAAAACACGCGCAAGATCACCAAGGCGATGGAAATGGTCGCCGCATCCAAAATGCGGCGCGCGCAGGAGCGCATGCGGGCAGCGCGTCCGTATGCCGACAAGGTGCGCAACATTGCCGCGCACATGTCCGGGGCCAATCCCGAATACCGTCATCCCTTCCTCGTCAAGCGCACCGGCGCCAACAAGGCGGGCATGATCGTCGTGACCACCGACAAGGGGCTGTGCGGCGGTCTCAACACCAACATCCTGCGCGCCGTGGTGGCCAAGTTCAAGGAACTGGATGCCGCCGGCAACAAGGTACAGGTGACGGCGATCGGCAACAAGGGGTTCGGCTTCATGAACCGCATGGGCGCCGATCTGGTGTCGCACGTGATCGGCCTTGGAGACACGCCGCACCTCGAAAAGCTCATCGGCGCCGTCAAGGTGCAGCTCGACGCCTACGAAAAAGGCGAGGTGGACTCGGTGTATCTGGCGTACACCAAGTTCATCAACACCATGAAGCAGGAAGCCGTGGTGCAGCAACTGTTGCCGCTCACTGCCGACAAGCTCGAGCAGAGCAGCGACGAAAAGCGCGCCTATAGCTGGGACTACATCTACGAGCCGGATGCGCAGACCGTAGTCGACGAGCTGCTGGTCCGCTACGTCGAAGCCCTCGTGTATCAGGCCGTCGCCGAGAACATGGCGTCCGAGCAATCGGCGCGCATGGTGGCGATGAAGGCGGCGTCGGACAACGCGAAGAACGTGATTGCCGAGCTGCAGCTCAGCTACAACAAGGCGCGTCAGGCCGCCATTACCAAAGAACTCTCCGAAATCGTCAGCGGCGCGGCCGCCGTCTGACGAACCGGAACCAAGAATCTAGCGATTGAAAAACAGGACAAGACGATGAGCACGAATCAAGGCAGTATCGTTCAGTGCATCGGCGCGGTGGTGGACATCGAGTTCCCCCGCAGCGCGATGCCCAAGGTGTATGACGCGCTGACGCTCGACGCGTCGGCCAGCCACGCGGGTGTCGAAGCCGGCCTCACCTTCGAGGTGCAGCAGCAGCTCGGCGACGGCGTGGTGCGCACCATTGCGCTCGGCTCGTCGGACGGTCTGCGTCGCGGCATGGCGGTGAACAACACCGGTGCGGCGATCTCGGTGCCGGTCGGCAAGGCCACGCTGGGCCGCATCATGGACGTGCTCGGTCGCCCGATCGACGATGCCGGTGAGATCCCGACGGCGGAACGCCGCGCGATCCATCAGAAGGCGCCGGCGATGGAAGACCTGAAGCCGACCACCGAACTGCTCGAAACCGGCATCAAGGTGATCGACCTAGTCTGCCCGTTCGCCAAGGGCGGCAAGATCGGCCTGTTCGGCGGCGCCGGCGTGGGCAAGACCGTGACCATGATGGAGCTGATCAACAACATCGCGAAGCAATACGGTGGTTACTCCGTGTTCGCCGGTGTGGGCGAGCGCACCCGTGAGGGCAACGACTTCTACCATGAAATGGAAGAGTCCAAAGTGCTCGACAAGGTGGCGATGGTGTTCGGCCAGATGAACGAACCGCCGGGCAACCGTCTGCGCGTGGCGCTGACCGGCCTCACGATGGCCGAAAAATTCCGCGACGAAGGCCTCGACATCCTGTTCTTCATCGACAACATCTACCGCTACACGCTGGCCGGTACCGAAGTGTCCGCGCTGCTCGGCCGCATGCCGTCCGCCGTGGGTTACCAGCCGACGCTGGCCGAAGAAATGGGCCGTCTGCAGGAGCGCATCACCTCGACCAAGACCGGCTCGATCACCTCGATCCAGGCCGTGTACGTGCCGGCCGACGACTTGACCGATCCGTCGCCCGCGACCACCTTCCAGCATTTGGACGCCACCGTCGTGCTGTCGCGCGACATCGCCGCGCTGGGCATCTTCCCCGCCGTGGATCCGCTCGACTCGACCTCGCGCCAGATCGATCCGCTGGTGATCGGTGAAGCGCACTACAGCTGCACGCGCTCGGTTCAGGCCACGCTGCAACGCTACAAGGAACTGCGCGACATCATCGCGATTCTGGGCATGGACGAACTGGCGCCCGAAGACAAGCTGGCCGTGGCCCGCGCGCGCAAGATCCAGCGCTTCCTGTCGCAGCCGTTCCACGTCGCCGAAGTGTTCACCGGCTCACCGGGCAAATACGTGTCGCTCAAGGACACCATCCGCGGCTTCAACATGATTGTCAACGGCGAATGCGATCACCTGCCCGAGCAGGCGTTCTACATGGTCGGCACCATCGAAGAGGCCTTCGAGAAGGCCAAGACCCTTAACTAATTAAGGCAAGCTGATGTCCACCATCCACGTAGACGTTGTCAGCGCGGAAGCCTCGATCTTCTCGGGCGAGGCGAAGTTCGTCGCGCTGCCGGGTGAAGCGGGCGAGCTGGGCATTCTGCCCAAGCACACGCCGCTGATCACGCGCATCAAGCCGGGCGCAGTGCGCATCGAAAAGGCCGATGGCAGCGAAGAGTTCGTCTTCGTCGCCGGTGGCATCCTCGAAGTGCAGCCGGATGTGGTGACGGTGCTTGCCGACACCGCGATCCGCGGCCACGATCTCGATGAAGCCAAGGCCAACGAAGCCAAGCAGCGCGCCGAAGAATCGCTGCGCAACAAGGATGCCGCGCTCGACTACGCCGCCGCGCAGGCCGAACTGGCTTCTGCGGTTGCGCAACTGGCCGCGATCCGCAAGCTGCGCCGCAAATAGCACGGCATCGCCGCAGCCGATAAAAAAGGGCGACTTCGGTCGCCCTTTCTTTTTTGTCTGCGCAGTGCCGGCGACGAATGCGATTCGCGCGCCGCCGGTGGTCATGCGAGGCAGCTTACGCGGCGAGCAGCTTCGCCAGCTCGCCCGACTCATGCATCTCGCGCATGATGTCGGCGCCGCCAACAAACTCGCCATTGACGTAGAGCTGCGGAATCGTCGGCCACTGCGCGTACTGTTTGACGCCTTCGCGCACCTCGTCGTCCGCCAGCACATTGACGGCCGCATACTCGTCGACACCGGCGGCATCGAGGATGCGCGTCGCCGCGGCACTGAAGCCGCATTGCGGAAACTGCGGCGTACCCTTCATGAACAGCACCACCCGGTTGCCGCGAACGAGGTTGTCGATTTCGGCTTGTACGTCACGCGCACTGTCTGTCATGGGGCACTCGTTGTTGCTCGTTGGAAGCCATCATTTTAGTGGCTCCGGCATATCCCTTGGCGCAATGTGGGCGGCGCAATGAACGCCCCGACCGCCTGCGCCCGTGCGCTTCGCTACCATTGCGCCATGTCGCCTGCCGCCGCTCCGTCTGTCCCGCCGCCCGTTGATCTGCTGATTATCGGCGGCGGCATCAACGGCGCCGGCATTGCGCGCGACGCCGTCGGTCGCGGTCTGTCGGTGTTGTTGGTCGAGAAGGACGATCTCGCGGCGCATACTTCGCAGTGGTCATCCAAACTCATTCATGGTGGCCTGCGCTATCTCGAGCACTATGAATTTCGCCTCGTCGGCGAGGCGCTGGCCGAGCGCGAAGTGCTGCTGCGCGTGGCGCCGCACCTGATCAAGCCGCTGCAATTCGTGTTGCCGCACGAGCCGCATCTGCGACCCCGGTGGATGCTGCGCGCGGGCCTGTTTCTGTACGACCGCCTCGGCGGCTGGAGCGGCCAGAAGCAGTCGCTGCCGAAGTCCTTTGCCACCTCGCTCGCATCCGACGGCAAGGGTGCACACTGGGGCGCCGGCCTCAAGGCGCAATTCACCGACGGCTTCGTCTACTCCGACGCCCAGGTCAACGACGCCCGTCTGGTGGTGGAAAACGCGAAGGACGCCCGCGCCCGCGGCGCCGACGTGCGTGTGGGAGTGCGCTTCGCGCACGCGGAGCGCGTCGCGGTCGACGGCGAGGCGCGCACCGCGTGGCGCGCTTCGCTCGAAGATGCGACCGGCGCGCAGCACACCGTGCACGCCCGCGCCATCGTCAATGCCTCGGGGCCGTGGGTCAAAGCGCTGTTGTCGAGCATCGCCACGCCGCCAACGAAGGAAACGGTCAAGCACGTCAAGGGCTCGCACATCATCGTGCCACGCGTGCACGACGCGCCGCATGCCTACATCCTGCAAAACCGCGACGGTCGCATCGTGTTCGTGATTCCGTATTTCGAACGCTTCTCGCTGATCGGCACCACCGATGTCGCCGTCGACGCGTTCGATGCGCCGCAGATCAGCGACGACGAGACGCAGTACCTGCTCGATCTCGCCAACAGCTATCTGGCCAGACCGCTCAGCCGTGCCGACATCGTCGCCAGCTATGCCGGCGTGCGTCCGCTGTACGACGACGGCGATGACGATCCCTCCGCGATCACGCGCGACTACACGTTGAAGCTCGATCATCACGACGGTGGGGCGCCGCTGCTCAACATCTACGGCGGCAAAATCACCACCTACCGCAAGCTTGCCGAACACGCGCTCGAGAAGCTGCTGCCGTTTTTTCCCGACGCGAAGAAAACCTCGTGGACCGACACGCCGTTGCAGGCCGGCGCCACGCCGGCGACGCTGGCCGCGCTGGCGGTCGACATCGCCGCACGTGGCCTCGGCAATGGCTATGCGCATCGCCTGGCCAACCGTTACGGGCTCGCTGCCGACGCGCTGGCGCAGCGCGACATGGGCGAAGTGTTCGACGACACCTTCAGCGAAGCCGAGATCGCCTATCTGCGCGATCACGAATGGTCGCGCTCGATCGAGTCCATGCTGCAACGGCGCACCAAAACCAACCTGCTCGCTTCGCCCGAGTCGCTCGTTCGCATTCGTGAGTTGGTTGCTCGTGCGCTCTATGAGCTTTGACGCAGATTTGCGCAGATTTGACGCAGATTACCGCAGATTTCTTTCCTGTTGCGATGGCCGAATTACCGCCGCCGTGAACGCAGTGAAGGCACGCCGCGCAGCGTTCATAGCAAGATGACCGCACACTCAACACACAACTAATCAGCGCTAATCTGCGTCAAATCTGCGCAAATCTGCGTCAAAGAAAACCAATGCCCCGCCTGCAACCCCTGTCCGATCTCTCTCGTGAAGCACTGCGCGGCATCGACTACCTGCTGTTCGACGTCGACGAGACTTTCACCACGCATGGCCTGATGCACGCCGAAACCTATGCCATGCTGTTCGCGCTGCGCGATGCGGGCATCGTGGCGGTGCCGGTGACCGGGCGGCCGTCGGGCTGGGGCAACGTGATGCTGTCGACCTGGCCGATCGCCGCCTGCGTGACCGAGAACGGCGGCGTCATCGCATGGCAGGATCGGGCCAGCGGCCGCGCCATTCAGCGCGTAATTCACGAGCAGCATCGCGGCGCCGGCTACATCGAAAAACTGCGCGACTTCGGCGACCGCATCGCGATGCGCTTTCCGCAGGTGAAGGTCAGCGCCGACCAGCCGTATCGCCTGACCGATCTTGCCGTCGACTACGCCGAGCAGGTGCCGCGCGCCGGCGACGACGTGGTGGCGCAGATCGTTGCGCTGATGCGCGACGCCGGCTATCTTACGGCCGTGAGCAGCATCCACATCCACGCCTACTATCCGGCCAACGAGAAGGCCGACGGCGTCTATCCGCTCATGCAGCAGGCGTTCGGTCTCGACCGCGAACAGTTGGCCTTGCGTGCTGCCTTCATCGGCGATTCGCCGAACGACGCCTCGCTGTTCGCGCAGATGCCGTTGTCGGTGGGAGTTGCCAACGTCGCCGCGGCGCTCGGCAAGATCCCAGTGCCGCCCGCCTGGCTGTGCAGCAGGGAATGCGGCGCCGGCTTCGTCGAATTCGCCGGCCGCCTGATCGACGCGCGGCGTGACGGCGGGCGATCATGATCGTGGTGCTGCGCGTCCTGGCGTTGCTGCTGCTGGTGCTGGTCACCGGCTTTCTGCTGTGGGTGCTGTTCGTCAACCTCTTCGGGCGCGAGAAATCGATCTGGTTTGGCGGTCGCCCGAGCACCCTTGGCGTTCACGGCGGGCACCTGTCGCCACCGAAGCGCACGCCCAACAGCGTGGTCAGCGAAGGCATCGCGCCGACGCACCCGGCCTACATCGCGCCGATTGCCTACCGTGGCGATGGCGTCGCCGCGATGGCGAAGCTCGGCGGCGTTCTGCAGACGATGGGCGGCGTCACGCTCATCAAGGTCGAGGACGGCTATCTGCATGCGGAATGTCGCACCAGGACCATGCGCTTCGTCGATGACTTCGAGGCGCGGCTCGACACCGCCGCCCACGTCATTCACGTGCGCTCGGCGTCGCGCCTCGGCTATGGCGACCACGGGGTCAACCGGGCGCGGGTCGAGGCCGTGCGGCAGCGCTTCGACGAATCGCCGGCAAGCTAGCAGCTTTTCGACGAAAGCCTTGTTGCATAAGGGCACCGGAGCGGTATTGGGCAGAAGTCGACTTTTGCACAAATCGCGCTGCGAGCCCATTTTCACCGGCGCATTCCGCTAAAAGCTGATGGCAGTTCGCTGGCATGCGCCAACCGGGCCGTTTTGACAAATGGCGCTGCTTGCGCCAAAATTTACGGCTTCGCTGCGTAAAGAAGTCGCCGAAAACGACGACGCGAAAAAGGCGCTTTAGCTCAGTCGGTTAGAGCGATGGAATCATAATCCACAGGTCCGGGGTTCGAGTCCCTGAAGCGCCACCAGTACCTAGTCCCTGATTGTCCCAATAAGTCCAAAAAGACGAGGATAATCAGGGGCTTACCCCTAAAAGTATCTCCCCGAACGTCCCAAATCGTCCCCTTGCAGCGCGGGTAACGAACGGGTAACTTTGCGGGTAACTCTTCTCGATACCCGTTTTCGGGTGGAAAGTTACCCGTGCCAGCAGTTACGGACAAGACGCTCAAAGCGGCCAAATGCCCGCCAGACAAGCGATTCAAGAAAATCGCGGTTGGCGACGGGCTCGTACTCCAAGTGAACGCCGACGGCTCCAAGTGGTGGCGGTTTCGATACTCGTTTCACGGAACCGAAAAGATGCTGTCGCTCGGCGTCTACCCGGATGTCACGCTCAAGGTAGCGGGCGAACGTCGTGACGAGCTGCGGGCGCAACTGCGCGAGGGGATCGATCCTGGCCAATCGCGCAAGCGGGAAAAAGCGGCTGAGGTTGCGCTCACTGCCAATGCCCTCGAAGCGGTCTCCCGCGAATGGCACGGCCTGCAATCGGCAAAGTGGAGCGAGTCACACGCGCAGAAGGTGATGCGCCGATTCGAACGCGAAGTCTTCCCATGGCTCGGCGCCCGCGATGTCGGCGCCATTGAACCGCCGGACGTGCTGCAAATCCTCCGCCCGATTGAGCGACGTGGCTTCCACGAAACGGCGCATCGCGTGCTCGAAAGTCTCGGGCAGGTGTTCCGCTATGCCGTGGCAATCGGTAAGGCCCAGCGCAACCCGTGCGGCGATCTGAAGGGAGCGCTTGCCCCGGTTCAGTCGAAGCACATGGCGGCACTCACCGAGCCGAAGGACGTTGCCGGCCTGATGCGTGCTATCGACGGACACAAGGGATCGCCCGCCGTCTGTACCGCGTTGAAACTATCGGCCCTGCTCTTTCAGCGTCCCGGCGAGATTCGCGGCATGGCGTGGGCCGAGCTTGATCTTGACGCCGCCATGTGGACCGTTCCGGCGGAACGCATGAAGCGCTCGAAGAAGGACAAGCTCCAGGGGCAACCGCATCTGGTCCCGCTGCCTACGCAAGCCGTACAACTGCTCCGCGACCTCCACCCGATTACGGGGCACGGGCGCCTATGCTTTCCCGGCCAGCGCGACCATGACCGCCCGATGAGTGAAAACACCATCGCGGCAGCGCTGCGCTCGCTCGGCTACTCCGGCGACGACATGACGGCTCACGGTTTCCGCGCGACTGCAAGGACGATCCTCGATGAAGTGCTCGGCGTTGATCCGAACGTCATCGAAGCACAGCTTGCGCACGCGGTTCGCGACCCGCTGGGCCGTGCGTACAACCGCACCACGTACCTGCCGCAACGCAAGGCGATGATGCAGCAGTGGGCCGATTACCTGGACACGATCAGCGCGGGCGCGACGGTGATTCCGTTCGCCAACAAGGCGGCATAGAAAACCGCGACGCCCTGACGCGGATCACTTAGGGCAAAGCGACGGGACGCGACGGTACAGCGCCGCACCCGTCTGACCACAAACCAAGAGGAGCTTGTTTCATGGCTAGCAACGATATTGCGGGCGCGAGTTTCGGCACGTTTTGGGTCATCGAGCCTAACCCGACTGTCGAGCAGTTGGCGAAGGATGTCATCGAACGACAGGGGTTCGCGGGCACCGATGCTCAATCAAGGGCCAGCACTCTTGCTTCCGAGATTCGACGGGTGCGCGCTGATCGCCTTCGCGCTTCGTGCAGCGGGTGGCCCGACGACCGCTCGGGCGATAACGACGCGATGATCGGGCGTCGATACGCAGTTTTGTACCTGAAAAACGGACGCGAACTTCGAAGCCCTTGGTTCCTCCGGTCCAGTACCGCGCAGACCGCATTGCAAATCATGCGCCAAAAACATGGCAGCGCCATCATCTACGTGGACTAGGGAGAGCGGGTATGCAATCTCTTCAAGATAGAGTTCCGAAGCCCGATGCCGCAGACGACGCACCGACGCAGCACGACGCCACCAGCAGAAATGGCACGCGCTTTGTCGACGGCGCTCGGTGCGTTTGCGGGAAGGCAATCAAGCCCGGCGATTGGGTCAAGGCCAACTTTGCGCGCCGCCGCGTCGAGACAGGGGGCGGTATGTATCTTGTCGAAGAATGGCGCAACGGCGCTCTGATTTGGTCGGGATGTAGGCGAATGATGCGCGTGCCCAACGGCATCTCGATTGACAACACCGGAACCGGCGAATGGGGAACGTATGACTCTATCGCGCCGCTGGTAGTGGTCGCTACGGTCGAGGCCGTGTATCGAGACGTTTTCAAAGGTTAGACAAGCGATCAAGCAGCGCATGAAAAAGGCAACAACCGTGAAGCGCAATGCCAAGGCGGAAACTCAACCGCAATGGAAGCCACAGGTTCAGCGCAAGTTCGCGGGCGCTCTCGCTGAACCGCTTCCTCCGATTTTTACGTGGACGTTTTCGTTGCTCGACAACAAAGCGAGCCGCGAAGCAGCTTGGCGGGAGCGGGAGGCACTGGTCGAGGCCAAACGTAAGCTTGTGCTGCAGGAGTACGGCATTGCAGGGGAGTGGTCGCCTGAGACCGCCGAAGTCCTCGCGCGTCGGCTGCTACGTGAGTTCGTACCTGGATTCGACGTCGCGGACCCCAACAAGCAGCAGGCTTGTCGTCCGAAAGCTTGGACGGATTGGCGCGACCAAGCGTTGGTGCACGCAATGATGTTGGCGGCGCAGAAACACCCGTTGTTAAATCAAAAGCAGTTGGCTGGAAAACTGGCAAAGATCGAGCCCTGGAAGACCTTCTGCGTTTCGATGACCGGTACTGCCGATACTCTGGTGAGGCGCTATCAGCGGGTGAAAAAGAAACACCCCCGGCCTTTGCTCTTTCTTCGGATTTACCGAGAAGAGCAAACCGGCCAGCGCCCAAAGGGCGCATACGACGAAATGGTCATGATGTTCTTCAAGTCGGAACAGGCGATACCGTATCGCTAAAGATATTTGCGAAGAAACGCCAACACGCTTTCTTCGCAAACAGCATTGTCCCTATGGCGCCGCAGCTTGGTACATCGTGCCCCGGCCAGCCACGGAGGATGAAGTATGGCGCAAACCCAGCGCATTACCTCAGGCAAAACGCCTCGGCCACTCCGGCCGCAACCGCTCGACGCAATCAACTATCCCGATGCACAACTTCGGTTAGATGTTGTCATTGCCCTGACTGGCATTGGACGATCAACCTGGTATCGCATGATCGCTGAGAACGCAGCACCTGAGCCGTTGCGGTTTGGGCAACGATGCTCGCGTTGGCGTGCGGCAGACATCAAGGCATTCCTCGCCAAACGAGCGCAGCAAGGCGGTGCGCAATGACGAAGGTCGCAGAAAGAAGAAACCCCGGCAAGCGCAGCAACGCTTCCGGGGCGGGTGCTGGCAATTCGAAACCGAGCAAAGCGGAGCATACCACCGGCAACACCGGTGTGGCACAGTGCGCTCGCTTGCTCGCGCGGCTTCGGAATGGACCACTGACCACGACGGAGGCGCAACGCAAGCTCGACGTCTACGACCCACCAGCACGAATCTTCCAGCTTCGCGCCCAGGGCCATCGGATCGATACTGTATGGACTCGTGACGAAACCGAGGCTGGTGTCCTGCATCGAGTCGGGCGGTACGTTCTCGTCAAGGAGGCTGCATGAGCACTCGCTTCCGAGTTGAGCAACTGCCGACTCCGCTCAGTCAGCCTGAGACCCACCTGCATTTCCTGATCGAGTGGGATTCCACCAGACCCGTGCCCTTGGACGCCGACGTGCTGCTCAGGGACGCGATGGAAGTAGCGCGGCAGCGGCTCGCCAATGACCAAGCACGTCGGCGCCACGCGCGGCCAGAATGGAGTGTGCACGCATGAGCAAGCACCGCATGTCTGACCCGCGCGGCGGCCATGTCCGTCTCTACTGGGCGATCACGGACTCGCCGGCGTGGAAGGCGCTCAGCTTCTCGCAGCAGGCGCTCTACGTCGCAATGCGGCGTCGTTTGACGTCAAACTCGAATGGCAACGTCGCGGCGTCGGTAGGAATGTTGCGCGAACAAGGGTTCAAGATCGCGCCGTCATCGCTTGCGACAGGCTTGCAGGCGTTGATTGCGGTCGGCCTGATTGCGGTGACGCGGCCCGGCGGCTGGGTAGGTAGAGGACAGGCAATCCCAACGCTTTACCGCTTCACCGACGAACCATCGCACGAGTGGCGGACGCTACACATCCAGGCGCACAAGGTTACCGACGACTGGCGGCGCTTGGCGACAGTTGTTGAAGCGAAAGCGGCGATTACAGTGGCAGCGGAAGAAGGTAGGGCACGGCACGCGAGCGCTACACGGCAACGCGAAGCGCGGCAGGCAGCGAACAAGGTAGCCGTTCTCGAAGAAAAAAATCACCGACTCGAAAAACTGCACCGGCTCAACTCGAAAAACGACAGCGGCTCTACTCGAAAAATGAAGGCGGAACCAATTTCCGGTGCTGAATTTCGAGTCGGCAGCACGCCCTGTGATTTCGCTGCAAGCCTTATCCACTGAGGCTTTCACGATGAAACGACGCAACTGCCTAAAAACTGTGCACCGGCTTCGAATTTCGAGCACCTATGCATTGTTGCCATACAGGAGGCACGAATGGTGTGCGCAAGCGCGTCCGCGAATCATCAGGCGGAGCACTCGATGACTGCTGCTAACAACAAAAAAACAGCCACGGTAGCGCTAGGCAGCGCGACGACGCCCGAAGCCACAGCGCCAATGCTCGCGCCTCGCCAGGGTAGCCTGGGCGAGTGATCGTATAAAGCTGCTCGCCAACAATGTTGCTGCCCTTGGATACATCAAGCCTTGGGTCGATGTCGCGCGCGACGCCGGCAAGGTCTTTCCTGTCAGACTTGACGTTGTGGAACAGGTCAGGCAATTCACTGAAAGCCTTGAGCGCTTCTGCCTCGGTCGGCATTGCCTTGGCGCGCTGGAACATCGCTCCCGACTGCGCTCGGCGATAGCCAGCGAGATTCTTTTCGGTTAGAATCCTTCCCGGTGCCCCTGCAAGCGGGTTGCCTGTCCGGGGGTTGTCCCCGGCGCGCAACCACATTGCTGGGGCATTTTTCGTATCGGCGTAGCGCAAACGGCCATCGGTCGCCAAGGTGCGCAACGCCGGTAAGTGGCCCGTCGTTTTGGCAAACACGGTCACGAGCAACTGGAATGGATCGCTTTTGCCGCGCTGCGCAGGCGTCGGGTTCGGCTCCACCGCCATTACAACCGGAAACCCTGCCACCTTTTGCGGGGCAATCACGGTCAAGCGGCCTGGATGGTTCGGATCGGTGTACACCGCCGCAGGGCTTTCCAGCCACTCTGGCACTTGCTTCCACAGCGCTGTCGTCATCTCCGGATGCTGCGTCTGGCCGTCCAGCAAGTGCCGCTCATTAAGCAAAAGCGGCACATCGGGATACCCCAACAGCCCCATCACGTCAGAACGGTCAAGTACGCGCGTCCCAGCTCGCGCCTTCTCGCCGTCGAACAGCGCATCAATGCGCGCTTCGTAGGCGGATTTGGTGTTGGTGCTGCGGCTGAACATCGCCACCTGTCCATGCGCCGCACCAACGTCAGCCGCCCGGTTGCTACCAGTCAACGTGAATTCGTCAGGCGATGGTGCGTTATCGCGCACCCTCTGGTCGGCTTGCTGTCGTGCGCGTTGTGCTTCTTCGCCGCGAATCTGGCCTTTGGTCTGGCCGGTTAGTTCGAGGTTTGGTCGCGCTTCCGGCGTTGCTGTTCCGCTGCGATCAGTTTGCGCATCTGCTGCGGGTTGGCTTTGGCCTGTGCCAGCAGGGTTGCGGCTTGCTTCGGCGTCAGGCCCGAGGATTGCGGTGATTTCTTCATCTGTGCTCCAGATCGCGCGCATCGGTCAGCGTGGCAGTTGTCGCCGAAGACTGCAAATCTAACTGCAATCCGACTACAGATGGCCTTCACGCCCTTTGAAAACAATCATGCGAAATCAATCGTCACTTGCTGCAATCGCCCGCAGGGGCTGGATTGATCGCTTGGCCAATATCGACGTCGCGAGGAAAGCGCTCCATCGGCCGCAGATTGATCGAGGACAGAAAATCCACGGCCCAATACGCCATCTCGTGGCGTCCCGCTCTCTCCGCGTTCCGCGCCAGCATCGCGTGATGCGGCATCGAACAATGCTGCTCGCGATGCTGTTCGATCCCCAACCGCAGGCTTTCCACGACCTCCGGTGGCAGCGGTGGAACCCACGTTATCTCGCCCGTGACTCGATCCACTTGCGGCTTGCTGCGAATCCAGGGTCTACTGCGGGTTTGCTCTAGCGTCATCATCGCCCCTCCTTCGGCTCTGCTGAACTTTCGTATGGTGTCGCGGTTTGTCCTGCAAGGTATCGTGTACTGCTGGTGCCCGCCCCGGCGCCGGCTGCCGCATCGTGGTCGATTTGCCCTTCGGTCCGGTTCTACTGGAACAGTCCGGAGTCGGCTACCGTTGCAAAGGACAACACAGTCGCCACCGGAAGTCGGCGCAAAGACACAATGAAAGGCATAAGTCCCCCCGACGTACACGCGCTGCAATTGTCAACCAGACGCGTGGAAAGGTTGCGGGGCGACTGAAGAAAACTAAATGGGTAACTTTGCGGGTAACAGAATTCATCACATTGATAGAAAGCGCATCGGACCGTTGTCTAAATACAACATACGAGGGACTGAAGCACCAGATTCAAAAGCCCCGCCAAAGCGGGGCTTTTTCATTTCCGGTGCCGCGGAACGCGTCGCTAGTGCGCGCCACCGCCGCCGGCCGCGGCACCGGTCTTCGGTCTGGACACCCAGATCACGCCGATCAGCACGAAGAACAGCACTGCCGACAGATAGAACAGGTCGGTGACGGCCATGGTGTAGGCCTGCTGGTCGATGATGCGGTTGATGCTGGCCAGCGCCTGCTCCTGCGTGAGCCCGCTGGCGGTCAGTTGCGCGAGGGTCTGGGTGGCGCTCTGGCTGCCGTTGTTGATCGCCTCGGCCAACTGCGCGTGATGCAGCGTGGCACGGCTGTCCCATAGCGTGGTGAACAGCGAGGTGCCGACCGCGCCGGCGGTGATGCGCGCGAAGTTCGACAGCCCCGCGGCCGACGGCATGCGATCCGGCGTCAGCCCGGAGAACACGATCGCCTGCAACGGGATGAAGAAGAACGCCATCGCCGCGCCCTGCAGGATGGTCGGGATCAGGATGGTCATGAAATCGGCCTGCACATTGAAGTGCGAGCGCATCCAGAGCACGCCGGCGAAGCCGAGAAAGGCCACGGTGGCGAGCTTGCGCGGATCGATGCGGCCGACGTTCTTGCCCACCCAGGGCGACAGCACGATGGCCAGAATGCCCACTGGCGCGGTGGCGAGGCCGGCCCAGGTGGCGGTGTAGCCCATGAACTGCTGCAACCAGAGCGGCAGCAGCACCACATTGCCGAAGAACAGGCCGTAGGCGACCGCGAGCGACAGCGTGCCGGTGACGAAGTTACGCCGCGAGAACAGCCGCAGATCGACGATCGGGTGCTCCTCGGTCAACTCCCAGGCGAGGAAGAACATGAAGCTCACGGTGGCGACGACCGCCAGCGCCACGATCTCGCTGGAGGCGAACCAGTCGAGCTCCTTGCCCTTGTCGATCATGATCTGCAGCGCGCCGACGAACAGCACCAGCAGCCCGAGGCCCATCACGTCGAGCGGCACGCGCTGCGGACCGGGGTCGCGCTTGTGATAGATCGACCAGGTCAGCGCCGCCGCACCGAGGCCCACCGGCACGTTGATGTAGAAGATCCACGGCCACGAAATGTTGTCGGTGATCCAGCCGCCGAGCAGTGGCCCGGCGACCGGCGCCACCAGCACCGTCATCGCCCACATCGCCATCGCGGTGCCGGCCTTGCTGGGCGGATAGCTCGCCAGCAGCAGCGTTTGCGACAGCGGAATCATCGGCCCGGCGACCAACCCCTGCAGCACGCGGAACGCGATCAGCATGCCGATGTTGGGCGCCAGACCGCACAGCCAGGACGCCAGCACGAACAGCAGAATGCTCGCGGTGAACAGGCGCACCTGGCCGAAGCGGCGCGTCAGCCAGCCGGTCAGCGGCACCGAGATGGCGTTGGCCACCGCGAACGAAGTGATCACCCAGGTGCCCTGCGACGGGCTGACGCCCATGTCGCCGGAAATGGCCGGGATCGACACGTTGGCAATCGACGTGTCGAGCACGTTCATGAAGGTCGCGAGCGACAGCGCCACGGTGCCGAGCACGAGTTCGCTGCCCTTCAGAGGCGGAAAAGCAACCGGCCCCGGTGGGCGGGCAGGCGCCGTCGGCGGCGGCGTGGCGGCAGGCTGTGCCTGCGCGCCAGAGGTGGTAGCCATGATGGGTTCGTTCCGGCGGCGGCTTACTTCGACGATTTGCCGCTGACGGCGGGCGTCGCCAGCGCGACGGCGCGTGCACCGGCCGTTGCTGCCGCGGCGCCGGCCGCGGGCGTGCGCTCGCTGCCGGTGAACGCCAGTTTGGCGATGCGCGCGGCGTTGCCGCCATTGGCGACGATGATCTTGCGTACTTCGGCATCGGCCGCGGCGCTATCGAGATCGAACACCGCCGTCTGCGCCCGCGCGGCGTCGCGCGTGGCATCGGCGAGCACCCGGCCGTCGGTCTTGCTGACGTCGACTTTGGCCTCCATCGACAGGCCGACGCGCAACGGATGCGCCGCCAGCTCCTTGCCGTCGAGCGCGACGCGCACCGGCACCCGCTGCACCACCTTGATCCAGTTGCCGGTGGCGTTCTGCGCCGGCAGCAGCGCGAACGCCGCGCCGGTGCCGGCGCCCAGGCCTTCGATGCTGCCGTGGTACTCGACCTTCTTGCCGTAGACGTCGGCGGCGAGGGTGACCGGCTGCCCGATGCGCAGATTCTGCAACTGGCTTTCCTTGAAGTTCGCTTCCACCCACACCTGATCGAGTGCGATCACCGATAGCAGCGGCGCCCCGGCCGGCACCCGCTGCCCGAGCTGCACGCTGCGGCGGGCGACGAAGCCGTCCACCGGCGCCAGCAGATCGACGCGCTTCATCGCCAGATAGGCCTCGCGCACGCGGGCGGCGGCGCGCAGCACGTTCGGATGCTGCTCGATCGAGGTACCGTCGGTCAGCGTTTCGTTGGCGGCGAGCTGTTCGCGGGCGGCCTGGGTGGCCGACTGCGCGGCGGCCACGCTGCTCTTGGCCGCGGTCAGTTGCGCCGTGACGTGGTTGAATTCCTCCTTGCCGACGGCGCCGGTGGCAACCAGCGGCGAGCGGCGCGACACATCGTCCTGCGCCCGTGCCAGCTCGCTCTCGGCGCGCGCCAGATCGGCCTGACGCAGGGCGATCTGCGCCTTCAGCGTGCTGTTGTTGGCGTACAGCGTGCGCACTTCGCGCACCGTCTGCGCAAGCTGCGCCTCGGCCTGATCGAGCGCCACGCGGGCGTCGGCCGGGTCGAGCTTGACCAGCACCTGCCCGGCCTTGACGTGGTCGGTGTCGTCGGCATTGATGGCGATCACCGTGCCGCCGACCTGCGGCGTCAGTTGCACCACGTTGCCCTGCACGTAGGCGTTGTCGGTCGATTCGTAGTGATTCAGCACCAGCGCCCAATAGGCGCCATAACCGACGGCGGCGAGCGCGACGGCGGCCGCGACCGCGGTCAGCGCCCGTTTGCGCTTCGGGTTGCCGTTGCCGGCGGGCGCGTCGTTCGGGGCAGTGTTGTCGTTGGCAGCCATGGGTTACTCCGGGGCGAATGCGGGTGTTCGGGAATGGGGTGGGCGACGCGTCATTGCAGCGCGGCAACGCGCGCCGTGCCGCTGCCGGAATTGCCGGTCGCCACGTAGCCGCCGCCGAGCGTGCGGATCAGTGCGATTTCGGTGTCGATGGCGCGCGCCTTGAGATCGACCGCCTGCCGGCGCTGGTTGAGCACGCTGGATTCGGCCGTGAGCACGGTGAGATAGCTGCTCAGGCCGGCCTTGTAGCGCTGCGTGGCGAGGTCGAAGGCCGCCTCGGCGGCGGTCTGCGCGCTGGCCTGCTGCGCCTGCTGGCGGGCGATCGATTGCAGCGAGCCGATCTGGTCGGCGGCGTCATGCACGGCGTCGAGCACAGCGCCGTTGTAGCTTTCGATGGCGGCGTCGAGATCGGCCGCCTTGCCGCGCAAATTAGCGCGCAGGCGGCCGGAATCGAACACCGGCAGGCGCAGCGCGGGGCCGACGCCGAATTGCTCGCTGCCGGCATTGATCAGCTTGTTGAGTCCGATGCTCGACAGACCGACGAAGGCAGTGAGATTGATGTTCGGATAGAACTGCGCCTTCGTGCTCTGCATGTCGCTGCCGGCGGCTTCGATGCGCCAGCGTGCGGCGGCGATGTCGGCGCGGCGGCCGAGCAGATCGGCCGGCACCGTGGCCGGCAGCTTGACTGCCGGCCACGCGCGCAGCGACGGGCTGAGCGCATCGAGCGCGGTCGGCGGCTGTGCGCTCAGCGCCGCCAGCGCGTGGCGGGCGAGCGCGATCTGCTCGTCAAGCTGCTCGATCTGCTGCCGTGCTTCCGGCGGTGCGCCCTCGCCCTGGCGCAGCTCGACGGCGGTGTCGAGCCCGCTTTGCACGCGCTGCTGGATCAGCGTCAGCATGTCCTCGCGCTGCTTGAGCGCGCGCACGGCGACCTCGCGCTGCGCGAACAGGCGGCCGAGCTGCACGTAGCCGCGCACGACGCTGCTGGCCAGCACGCTGCGCGCGGCCTCGACGTCGGCCTGCACCGCGCGCTGGTTGCCGATGGCGGCCTCGATGGCGGCGCGATTGCGGCCGAAGAAATCGAATTCGTAGCCACCGCCGAGTTGCGCGGTCGCCAGCGTGCGCACCGAGCCGCCGAGCGGCGGCGGGTAGATGCTGGTGGCGCTGAACAGTTGTCGCGTGGCGTCGACCGCCGCCGAAATCTGCGGCCCGTCGCTGGCCTGGGCGCCGTCGACCGCGGCCGCGGCGCGCGCCAGGCGGGCCTGCGCCACTTTCAGTCCCGGATTGCCGGCCAGCGCCCGCGTCACCAGATCGTCGAGCGCGGTGTCGCCGAAGCCGCGCCACCAGTCGGCGGCGATGGCGGGCGTGGTCGTCGCGTTGCCGTCGACGCCGACCGTGGCCGCCGGCAGCGGTTTCGCGGTGGATGCGATGCCGGCGCTGCTGGCGCAACCGCCGAGCCCGAGCAGCGGGACGCAGGCAACGGCGACCGCCACCAGCGTCATGGCCGGAAAGCGCGTCATGGCATCGGCCGCGCGGCGGGCGCCTTCGCGGGCCCGCGTCGCGGCGCGAACGGCCGGGTGGAGCAGCGTGGTGGAATTTATTTGTTGTGGCTTCATTTGCTTAGGCAATTAATTCGGCGCAGTTCGCGAGCGGCGGATGGCAGTTGCAGCGGAACAGTCAGGCCGCGTCGCGCAGGGCGTCGCCGTTTTCCAGCATGCGGCCCAAGTAGGTCTTGAGCGCCTGCCATTCGGTTTTGGAAAAACCGGCCAGATGCGCGTTCAGCACATCGGCCAGCACCGCCGGCACCTGCTCGATGGCGGCCTCGCCGGCGGGCGTCAGCTCCACTTTCACGACGCGGCGGTCTGCGGTCGAGCGCACGCGCTTGCAGAGGCCCTTTTTCTCAAGGCGATCGAGCAGCCGCGTCATGGCGCCGGCATCGACCAGCAGCCAGCGCGCCAGCTCGGCCACGGTGGCGCCGCCGCTCGCCCGCAGCCGCATCAGCGGGCCCCACTGGGCGCTGGTCAGATCGTGCTCGACCAGCCGTTTGTCGGCCTGCGCGACGATCGACATCATCACGCGCTTCATCAGATAGCCGACGCTCTCCTCGGCGCAATAGGCATGCGGCTGGTAGAAATCGGCGGGCGGGACGGGGCGTGACACGATGGATTCGACGCGATGGAGATGGCAAGGATCGGAAATATAGTTGCCTAGTCAATTGTTGTCAAGGCTTTATTTGTTTGGGCTGTTATCGCGGCCCGAGACGCGATACTCGGCTGCGCTTGCGACTATGGCTTTTTGTGGAGAACCCTTTGCGCATGGGCATGAGGCGGCGTTTTCGCAATAGTCGACTATTGCCAAAAACAGCCTGTTAACCCCGTGTGAATGGGCAAAAACATTAAAAGGTGATAGTGGAATGACCGAGAACGTCACCCATCCGAATCGTCATCCTGAGCAAAGCGAAGGATCGGCAGGCGCACATGGGGCTTGTTGCGTGCTTTCGCGCAGGCCAACTGATGTTTCGCTACGCTCAACATGACAAAACTGGCCGTCGGTCATCCGTCGCCGCGCCCGGCAGCGGGCAGTCATTGGTCGGCACGATGAAGTGTGAACTGTGGGAGCGGGGGGGGGGGGGGGCCGCGGGCGACTGACCGGGGCCCCCCCCCCCCCCCCAAAAACAACAACACACGGGGCGGGCACGGCCCG
>JAPUER010000075.1:5851-21729 GCA_027492485.1 Betaproteobacteria bacterium | reverse complement strand
GCCCGCCTGCGGGATGTCTGGGGGCGGCACGTTGACGTGTGATGTGGGGCTGGGGGCGGGCCCCCTAACGCCGACGTGGGGCGGGCACGCCCGCTCCCACAAGAAATTCAGACAGTACCGTGCCGGATCAGCCGCGCGCGGCAAACCATTCCGCCGCGCCGACCTGCCAGCCCCAGTCGTCGTCGAGCGGAAAGATCGGTCGCGGAACGTGCCGGTACGGCACGTTCTTCAGCACCGGCGTGGTGAGGCCGGGCACGTCGACCTCGACGATCTGCGCGTCGTCGAAGAACTCGTCGGCCCAGGCGCGGAAGTGGCCGCGCGATTTGACGATCAGCGAGCGCTGGGCGCGGATGTCGACGCCAAGCGCCTCCATGAACACGGGGTCTTTCGCCTGCTGGCGCACGCTGACGACGATCACCTGGATGCCGCCGAGATCGAGCCGCGCGCAGGGGCCGAGACTGATCGCGTGCCCGGCCGCGATGCCGCGGCGGCCGACGAATTCGCCGTCGTGCAATTGCGTCACCGTGGCCGGTGCCGAGAATTGGCCCGACAACGGATGCGTCTCGTCGCGATTGAAGGCGGCGTGAAAGCGCGCGCCGACGCCCAGCCGGTGCGCCTCGGCGGCCAGCGCCGGGTCGTAGAAGATGGCCAGCGTGCAGCCGGTCACGCCGGCGTCGTGAAAGGCCTTGAGGATCCACACGGTGTTGGCGCGACCGCCGCCGCCCGCGTTGTCGGCGACGTCGGCGAACAGGAGCGGCGGCGCGGTCGCATCGCGCGCCACCGCCAGCGCCTGCGCGGTGGCGTCGGCGAGCGAAGTCAGCCGCGGCACGTAGCGCAGGCGGTCGGCCCAGGCGCGGATGGCGACGTCGCGCGCGGCCGTGCGCGCCGCGTCGGCGTCCCGCGCGCAAACGACGACGCTCATGCCGGCCTTGGGCGTGTCGCCCAGCGTGAAGCCGGACAGCACGCTGACGTTGCGCACCCGATCGTCCAGCAGCGACTGGCCGTAATGAATGATGTCGCCATAGGGCGTGCTGGCGCCGGGTTTGCGTTCGGTGTTTTGCGTCACCGACGGCGGGATGAAGGGCAGCTTGACGAAGGCGCGATGCCAGCGCTGTCCGCTCGCCAGCGTCTCGCGCAGCGCGTGGGCACACTCGGCGCCGCGTTGGTGGGTGTCGACGTGCGGGTTGCTGAGGTACGCCGCGAGATAGTCGGCTTGCTGCACCATAGCCGGCGACACGTTGCCGTGCAGATCGAGCGTGGCGAGGATCGGCACGGCCTCGCCGACGACGGCGCGCACGGCGGCGAGCAGCGCGCCATCGGGGTCGGGCTCGACGATGGCGATGGCGGCGCCGTGCAGCGACAGGAAGACGCCGTCGAGCGGGCCGTCCGCCAGCGCCGCCCGCAGCGAGCGTTGCATCGATTCCACGATGGCGTCGAACCAGTCCTGAGCGACCGGCCCGCTGGCGCCCACCGCCGCCACAATCATCGGCAGCGGCGTCCACGGCCCGCTGGCCTGCATGGCGTCGTAAAAGCCAGCCAGGCAGCCGGGCGCGCGCCGATGGCCGCCGGCGAGATCGGCAAGCAGATCGGCCGGCTCGATCAGCACGTTCTGCGCAAACTCCTCGCGCGTCGCCACCGGCGAATGCGCGTTCGATTCCAGCATGAAGCTGCCGATGGCGATGCGTGGAATTTTCGGTGTGGCGTGCATGGCGAATCGTGTAGCTTAGATTACGTCATTCCCGCGAAGGCGGGAATCCAGACCGTTGGCGCCGTGTCGTCCAGCGTTCGGCCTGGGTCCCCGCCTTCGCGGGGACGACAGAATGGATTGGCAATCAACTGAACTGTCCAGGAGTGGGAAGGATTATGAGCATTCGATTCATTGGCACTATCGCCGCGTTCCTTTCCTGCACCCTCGCCGCGCAGACGCTCACGCTCGGCACCAAGCTCGAGCTGAACACGCTCGACCCGCATTTCTTCAACGCCTTCCCGACCGGTTCCTCGCATTCGACGATCTACGAAGCGCTGGTCAACAACGACGAGCACCAGAAGCTGCAGCCGGCGCTCGCGACCAGTTGGAAAGTGGTCAACGACACCACCTGGGAATTCAAGCTGCGCCGCGGCGTCAAGTTCCACGATGGCAGCGACTTTGGCGCCGACGACGTGATCGCCACCTACGAGCGGGTGCCCAACGTGCCCAACTCGCCCAACTCGTTTGCGCAATTCGTACGCGGCATCGCCAGCATCGCGAAGCAGGGCGACGATACCTTGATCATCAAGACGAAAACGCCGAACCCGAAGCTCGCCTTCGAACTGTCGCGCGTGCTGATCGTGCCGGCCAGGGTCGCACGCACGGCGACCACGGCTGACTTCAACGCCAACAAGACCGCCATCGGCACCGGCCCGTACAAAGTCGTCAGCTGGAGCAACGGCGACCGCCTGGTGCTCGAACGCAACGACGCCTATTGGGGGCCAAAACCGCCGTGGGCCAGGGCCACCGAGCGCGTGATCGCGAAAGACCCGACGCGGGTGGCCGCGCTGCTTACCGGCGAAGTCGACGCCATCGATCTGCCGGCGATTGCCGATCTGCCGCGGCTGCGTGCCGACCAGCGCTTCACGCTCAGCAAGGGCGCCGCCGGCCTCGTGCACTACATCGCGCTCGACTCGGCGCGCGAGGTGTCGCCCAACGTCACCGCGAAGGACGGCAGGCCGCTGGCGAAGAATCCGCTGCAAGACCCGCGGGTGCGCAAGGCGTTGTCGCTCGCCATCAACCGCAACGCCATCGCCGAGCGGCTGATGGAGGGCAGCGCGGTGCCCGCTGCGCAGTTGCTGCCGACCACCTATCCCGGCACCAGCCAGAAACTGAAAGCGGACGCTTTCGATCTGCCGAAAGCGCAGGCATTGCTCAAGCAGGCGGGCTGGGGCGACGGCTTCCGCATCGTGCTGACGGCCACCAACGACCGTTACCCGAACGACGCCGCCATCGCGCAAACCATCGCCCAGATGTGGAGCAAACTCGGGCTCAAGGCCGAGGTCGAGGCGATTCCCGGCAGCGTCTTCTTCGGCCGCGCCAGCAAGCAGGAATTCAGTGCGTTCGCCGCGCAATACGGCTCGGAGGAAGCCGGCTCCGGCATCCGCGCGCTGCTGATGACGCCGGACCCGGCGATCGGCGCCGGCACCGCCAACCGCACCCGCTACAGCAACGGCAAGGTCGACGCGCTGGCGCGCGAGGCGCTGATGCAGATGGACGAGAGCAAACGCAGCGCGTGGCTGGAGAAGGCGATCGAGGTGGCGGTCGAGGATCAGGCCTTCATCCCGGTCTTCTACCCGATCTTCGACTACGCCGCGAAGAAAGGCCTGAAGGTGACGCACCGGCCCGAGCGGCGCTTCAATGCGCTGATGGTGCGGCCGGAGAAGTAGCCGCCGGCCGGGCACTGCAAGCGGTAGCGTTTGGTATTACAATTGTAATAACGTTTTCTCATTGCCCCTCACTGCCCTTTCCCACTACCGAGCGCGGAGCCCCCCATGCACACCCTCAAACTCACCCAGATCGGCAACTCCGTCGGTGTCGTGTTGCCGCGGGAGATGCTGTCACGCATGAAGCTCGAAAAGGGGCAAACGGTGTTCGTCACCGAGACGCCGGACGGTTACGCACTGACGCCCTACGACCCGGCGATTGAAGAAGAAGTGCGCATGGGCATGGAATTCATGCGCGAATACCGCGATACCTTCCACGCGCTCGCCAAATAGCTCGCCATGGACTGGAAGTGGATCAACCAGCAGGCGCTGGTGACGCTGCACGACATGAGCCTGGCTGAGCATGGCGGCGCCTCCGGCGTGCGCGACCAGGGTTTGCTCGAATCGGCGCTGGCGCGGCCGGAGAATCTGGCGGCCTACGGCGAACCCGACTACGCAGCGCTTGCGGCGAGTTACGGCGTTGGGCTGGCAAAGAATCACGCGTTTGTCGATGGCAACAAGCGGGCCGCTTTCCTGGCCGTTGGCTTGTTTCTGCGCAAGAACGGCTATCGTCTGACGGCGAGCCAAGCCGAAGCGACGCTGACCATGCTCGCGGTCGCCGCCGGCGAACTCGACGAGGCGGCCTTCGCCGACTGGATTCGCCGCCACAGCGCGCAGCTGGCGCAATAGGTCAGGTCAAGCGCCGCAACGTCGCGGCCGGGCGCTCACCACGTCCGCGCCGGCCGTTGCTCCTGCTGCAACCGCGACCGCAAGGAGCCGGCCAGCAATTTCTCCAGCGTGTTGAGCCGCGACGCCGGGCCGCTGTCGGCGTAGTTGCCGGCGTCCGGGCACAGGTTGATGGCGCGGATCACCCAGTCGTTGGGCCCGACGTCGAGCACATTGATGCAGCCGGGGCTGTGCTCGATGCGGCCGAAATAATCGTTGCCGGCGCCGAGTGCGTGCGACAGGATCGCGTTGTTGACCAGACCGTGCAGCACCAGCAGCGCGCTGTCCCAGCTCGGGTCGGTTTGCAGTTGGCGCAGCTTCGGCAGCACCCGCTCCTGCACCTCGCGCACCGTCTCGCCGTTGCCGAAGCGCCCGTCGGGGCCGACGCGGGCCTCGGTCAGCGCCAGGAATGCGCGCGGCAAATCCGCCGTGGCGATGCCGCTGGTGCCGCCGGATTTCATCTCGCGCCACTCCGCGACTTTGGCCGGCTCACCGGCGATGCCGGCGGCGGCCAGCACCCGCGCCGCCGTCTCCTGCGTGCGCGGCAGCGTGCTGGCGTAGACGCGGTCGAACTTTTTGACGCCGAGCGCGGCGAGATATTTGCCGGCGGCATCGGCCTGCGCGCGGCCCTTCTCGCTCAAGGGCACCAGATCGGGGTCGGCCACCGGCTTGCCCTGAGCGTCGAAATACGCCACGTCGCCGTGTCGCAGCAGATAAATGCGGCGGCGCTGCGGCGGCGTCCACGGCGCGACGACCGGCGCCGCCACCGTCACCGGCGCGGCGGGCGCGGGCGTACCCTGCGCGCGGGAGTTTCCGGCACTGAAACCAGCGGCAAACAGCGCTGCCGTCAGTGCAAGACCGATGCGCCCGGCACGCGCGGTCCGGACCGGTGACAAGTGAGCGAGGCGCATGATGGGCGGGCTCCGCAGTGCAATGAAAACCGCATTGTGGCACCGCTAAAGGGCGTGGCGCCGGGCGCATTTCAGACGGCCAAGCGATCATCAGCTATTCGCTCCGAGCGTTATCCAACATGGGCAATCGGCTCGAAATCGCAAAAGTCGACTTCATGCATTTTCGGCCGATGTGCCCATTGTGAATGGCGCTTCGCATGAAAAGCCATTAGCCAGCCCGATTCTCAGTCCCAACCTCTAGAGCGTTTTTTCTACCGATTTTTCGTGCTTTCCTGCCGAACTTTCAGGCAGAATCAAACAAATGTTTGAATCAATCGATTCAAGCCCGAACCACCGCAGTACGCAGCCACCACGGCGACGCCGGGCAGCGGCCGCGCCGGCAACGCACCACGTCACAAGGGGGACAACATGGCGTTCGACATGCTCATGAATGGCAATTTTCCAGCGCTGAAAATCCGCGAACGGCAGGCGGCCGGCGGCCGCAACGATGGTCGCGCCGCAACCAAAACTCGCATCCTCGCGGCTACCGAAAAGCTCTTCATCCAGCACGGCTACGACGCCACCAGCCTGCGCGCCATCACCACCGAGGCGGCGGTCAATCTGGCCGCGGTGAACTATCACTTCGGCAGCAAGGAAGAGCTGTTCGCGCTGGTGCTCACCACCCGCCTCGACGTGCTCAATCTCGAACGCGTGCGCCTGCTCGACGCGCTGGAAGCGGCCGGCGTCGACGGCTCGCACAGCGTCGAGCAACTGATCACCGTGATGTTCCTGCCGGCACTGCAACTGGCGCGCGACGCCGAGCGCGGCGGCAGCGACTTCCTCAAGCTGCTCGGCCGCGCCTATGCCGACCCTTCGCCCTTCGTGCACGACCTGCTCGCCGAGCGCTACGCCGCGCAGGATGCCCGCTTCGTGCAGGCGTTCGCCCGCGCGCTGCCCGAGCTCGCCGCGCAGGATCTGTCCATGCGCCTGCACTTCGTGCTCGACGCCATTTCCTCGACGCTGGCCAGCGAGGATGCGCGCAAGCTGATGACCGCACTGGCCGCCACCAGCAAGGGCGCGCTGGAAGAAGACGCCGCGGTGCTGGCGCACCTCGCGCCCTTCCTGGCCGGCTCGCTGCGCGCCCGCGTCAACCAGAGCGCGCAGGTGCGCGCCATCCGCGCCGTGCTGGCGTTCGCTTAACCACAAGTACGCAAGTACCAAAGTACAAAAGAACCAAAGAACCAAAAAGGATTCAGCATGGCTTCTGCCCTTCGCGAACCCATCTACGTCGTCGACGGCACCCGCACGCCGTTTCTCAAGGCGCGCAGCGCACCGGGGCCGTTCTCGGCCTCCGACCTCGCGGTCGCCGCCGGTCGCGCGCTACTCGGGCGGCTGCCGGTCGACCCGACAGCGCTCGACGAGGTGATCCTCGGCTGCGCCAATCCGTCGCCGGACGAGGTGAACATCGGCCGCTACGTCGCCATGCGCCTCGGCTGCGGCGACAAGGTGACCGGCTGGACGGTGATGCGCAACTGCGCCAGCGGCATGCAGGCGCTCGATTCCGCCGTCAACAACATGCTCGCCGGCCGCAGCGAACTGGTGCTCGCCGGCGGCGTCGACGCGCTGTCGCGGGCGCCGCTGCTGTACAGCGAGAAGATGGTGCTCTGGTTCGCCGCACTCGCCGGCGCCAAGACGATGGGCCAGAAGGTCGGCACCTTCGCCAAACTGTCGCCGTCCGCGCTGCTGTCGCCGGTCATCGCGCTGATGAAGGGCCTCACCGATCCCAAGGTCGGTTTGCTGATGGGGCAGACGGCGGAGAACATCGCGTTCCGCTTCGGCGTGACGCGCGCCGAGATGGACGCTTTCGCCGCCGGCAGCCACCAGCGCGTGCTCGCGGCACAGAAGGAAGGCCGCTTTCAGGGCGAAGTGATCCCGCTGATCGACGGTAAAGGCAATGTCTACGCCGACGACGACGGCGCCCGCGCCGACTCCACACCCGAAAAGCTCGCCAAACTCAAGCCCTTCTTCGACAAGAAGTACGGCAACGTGACGCCGGGCAACAGCTCGCAGATCACCGACGGCGGCGTCTGGCTGCTGCTCGCCACCAAAGCGGCGGTGGAGAAGTACCAGCTGCCGGTGCTCGGCAAGATCGTCGACACTCAATGGGCCGGCTGCGATCCGGCGCAGATGGGCCTCGGCCCGGTGTACGCCTCGACGCCCATCCTCAAGCGCAACGGCCTCGGCCTCGCCGACCTCGACGCCATCGAGATCAACGAGGCCTTCGCCGCGCAGGTGCTGGCGTGCAAGCGCGCCTGGGAAGACGAAAAGTTCTGCAAGGACGAGTTGGGCCTCGACGGCGCGCTCGGCTCGATCGACATGGAGAAGCTCAACGTCGACGGCGGTGCCGTCGCGCTCGGCCACCCGGTCGGCGCCTCCGGCGCGCGCATCGTGCTGCACGCGTTGAACACGCTCAAGCGCACTGGCGGCAAACGCGCGCTGGCGACCATCTGTATCGGCGGTGGGCAAGGTGGCGCGATGCTGTTGGAATCGGCTTAGAACCCCCCCTCGTGGGGGAGGGGCAGGGGAGAGGGGGCGAGCCAGACGAGGCGAACCGGAAATCTGCCGTCACCCTCTCCCCGACCCTCTCCCATCAAGGGAGAGGGAGTAGAACGGCGACAGACAGGAATTCACATGAACTACGAAAACTTCAAACTCCGCACCGACGAACAGGGCATTACCTGGGTTGGCATCGACGTCGCCGGCAGCAACGTCAACACGATGGGCACGCCGGTACTGGCCGAGCTGGCGGCGATGCTCGACGCCTTCGACGCCGCGCCGCCCAAGGGCGTGGTATTCCATTCGCTGAAGTCCTCGGGCTTCATCGCGGGCGCCAACATCCAGGAATTCGAGGCGATCGGCAAGACGAACGACGTCGCCGCCGCGACCAAACTCATCACTACCGGCTATGACCTCTACGACCGCCTGGCCGCGGTGAAATACCCGACGCTCGCGCTGATCAAGGGCTTCTGCATGGGCGGCGGGCTGGAGCTCGCGCTCGCCTGCCGTTACCGCGTCGCGGTCGACGATCCGTCGACGCGCATGGGTCTGCCCGAGGTGATGCTGGGCATCCTGCCGGCCTGGGGCGGCGTCAAACGGCTGCCGCAAGTCGTCGGCGCCCCGGCCGCGTTCGATCTGATGCTCACCGGCAAGACGGTCGACGCCCGCAAGGCGAAGGCGCTCGGCCTGGTCGATGACGCGGTGCCGCCGCGCATTATGTGGAACACGGCGTCCGGCGTGCTCGCCGCTGCGCCCGCACCGCGCCGCTTGTCGTTCGCGCAGAACCTGATGACCAACGGCCTGCTGCGCGGCTACGTCGCCGCGCAGGCGAAGAAGCAGGTCGCCAAGCGCGCGCGGCCGGAACACTATCCGGCGCCCTACGCGATCATCGATCTCTGGCAGAAGTACAACGGCGACGTGCACAAGCCGGCGGCGGGCGAGTCCTGCTCGATGCAGGCGCTGCTGTCGCATTCGACAGCGAAGAACCTGATCCGCGTGTTCGGGCTGCGCGAGAAGCTCAAGGCCCAGGCCAAGGGCATCGGCTTCAAGGCGCAGCACGTGCATGTGATCGGTGCCGGCGTGATGGGCGGCGACATCGCGGCCTGGTGCGCGCTGCGCGGTCTCACGGTGACGCTACAGGACCTCGACGCCGCGCGCATCGCACCGGCGATCAAGCGTGCCGCCGACATGTACAAGAAGCGCCTGCGCGACGAGCGCCGCATCCGCGATGCGATGGATCGCCTGCAGCCCGACGTCGCGGGCGACGGCGCGAAGAAGGCCGACGTGATCATTGAGGCCATTGTCGAGAACCTCGGCGTCAAGCAGAAGGTGTTCGCCCAGCTCGAAGCGAAAGCGCGGCCGGATGCGATCCTCGCCACCAATACGTCGTCGATTCCGCTGGAGCAAATCGCGACCGTGCTGCAGAACCCGGCGCGGCTGGTCGGCGTGCACTTCTTCAACCCGGTCGCGCAGATGATGCTGGTCGAGGTCATCAGCGGCGCCCAGACCGACCCGGCCATCGCGCGCAACGCCACCGCCTTCGTCGACCAGATCGACAAGCTGCCGCTCGCCTGCAAGAGCGCGCCGGGCTTCTGGGTCAACCGCATCCTCGCGCCCTATCTGACCGAGGCGATGCGCTGCCTCGACGAGGGCATCGCGCCGGAGACGCTCGACGAGGCAGCGCTCGCGTTCGGCATGCCGATGGGGCCGGTCGAACTCGCCGATGTGGTCGGACTCGACGTCTGCGCCGCGGTCGGCCAGGTCGTCGGCGGCGCGGAGGCGCTGAACAACGCGCCGAAAAAACTCGCCGCCAAACTCGAAGCGAAGGAACTCGGCAAGAAGACCGGCAAGGGCTTCTACGTGTGGACCAACGGCAAGCCGCAGAAGGGCAGTGCCGGCAGCGTGCCCGCCGGCCTCACCGAGCGCCTGATCACGCCGATGCTCAACGAGGCAAACAAGGCACTGGCCGAAGGCGTGGTGGCTAACGACGAACTCGGCGATGCGGGCGCGATCTTCGGCTGCGGCTTCGCACCGTTCACCGGCGGGCCGTTCAACTATCAGCGATCGCGGTCGGCGTAGCGCACGGCCTGGGCGGCGGACCGCTGAGGCGCGCGCCGTCCGACATACAGCTTTTCAGTGTTACGCGCATTGGCGCGTAGCATAGCGGGTAAATTAGCTGTATGTCGACTTCCGTAAAAAACGGGCGCAACGCCATTGCCGACGCCGCATCAGACTAAAAAGATGAACTTTCCTCAATCCCTGGTTAACCGCTCAAACGCTTCCCGATATTTCGCCGCCGTTTGTGCGACGACCTCGGACGGCAACGTGGGCGCCGGCGCTTTTTTGCCCCACGGCTGGCCGTCGATGCGAACGCTCTCGAGCCAGTCGCGCAGGAACTGCTTGTCGTAGCTCGGCGGATTGTTGCCGGCGGCAAACGCGGCTTCGTAGCCTTCCACCGGCCAGTAGCGCGACGAATCGGGCGTCAGCACTTCGTCCATCAGTGTCAGCGTGCCGTTGGCGTCGAGGCCGAATTCGAACTTGGTGTCGGCGATGATGATGCCGCGCGTGAGTGCGTAGTCGGCGGCGCGCGTGTAGAGCGCGATCGCGGCCTCGCGCACCTGCCTGGCGAGCGGCTCGCCGACGATTTCGCACATGCGCGCGAACGAGATGTTCTCGTCGTGCTCGCCCATCTCGGCCTTGGTCGCCGGCGTGAAGATCGGCGCCGGCAGCTTGCTCGCGTTCTTGAGCCCGGCCGGCAGCGGCACGCCGCACACCGACTGCGACTGCTGGTATTCCACCCAGCCGGAGCCGGCGAGATAACCGCGCACCACAGCCTCCACCGGCAACGGTTTCAGCCGCTTCACCAGCATCGAGCGGCCGGTGACCTGCGCGCGCTCCGCCGCCGTCACCACGCTCTCCGGGTCGTCCCCGGTCAGATGATTGGGCACGATCCCCGTCAATTTGTCGAACCAGAACAGCGCCATCTGCGTGAGCAGCGCCCCCTTGCCCGTGATCGGCTCGCCCATGATCACATCGAACGCACTGATGCGGTCGGACGCCACCATCAGGATGCGGTCATTGCCCACCGCATAGTTGTCGCGCACCTTGCCGCGGGCGAGCAGGGGGAGGGAAGTAAGTTGGGAGGTGTGGACGGCAGTCATGTTTTCGTCATTCCGGCGCAGGCCGGAATCCAGAGGCGGGACCAAGAACAGAGAACAGAGCGAATTATCGTCGCTCGCCGTCAATCGAAGGTTCGGCGCAGATTCGCGCACTCCGACGGCGTCGCACGCGCCTTGGGCGCCTCGCTGATCCCGTATAATATTCCCATGTAATCTTCCCATATAAAAGGGGAATAAATGCAAGTCGTCAATGTCTCCGGTTTGAAAAACAACCCGAGTGAAGCCTTGCGCAGCGCGCGTGACGACGTGGTGGTGGTCATGAACCGCGACCAGCCGGACGCGGTGATGATCGGCTTGCAATCGGGCAAATTGCTGTCGGAAGCAGGCACCCGCGCGGCGCTGGCAACGGCGCTGTTTCGCGACGGTGGCCTCTCGCTCGCGCGCAGCGCGCGACTGGCGCAGATGCCGCTCGCCGCTTTCATCGCGCACGTATCACGGCTGGGCATTCCGGTGGTGGCGCACGACGCCGTCGAGGTGGCGCGCGATATGGAAACGCTCGATCAATGGCTCGCCGCATCCTGAGCGCATGACGCGACGATACGTTCTGAGCGATGCCAGCCCGCTGATCGGGCTCGCCATCGTCGACGGGCTGGCCTGGCTGCCGCAGTTATTCGGCGAAGTATGGATTCCGCCCGCCGTGCAGCGCGAGGTATTGCCCGGCGTTGCCGCGCGCGGCGAGGTCGAGATCGCTGCCGCCATCAGGCAGAAATCGGTGAGCGTCTGGAAACGGGCGATCCCGGAGCCAGCGGACGCGCTGCCCGAGCTTGACGAAGGCGAGACGGATTGCCTGCGCATCGCCCTGTCGCTCGGCCACGGCAACGCGCTGATCCTGATGGACGAGCGCGCCGGCCGCGCCGTTGCCACCGAACGCGGCCTCCACGTTGCCGGAACGGCCGCCGTGATTGGTCTGGCCAAAAAGCGGCGACTGATCGCATCCGCGAAGGCGCGCTTCGAGCGACTGCACGGCAGCGATTTCCGCATCGGCGCGGCCGTCATTCAGGCGGTATTGCGCGACGTCGGCGAATAGCCGCTCCTACAGGTCGCGCGTCTTGGCTGCCTCAAACTTCTCGGTCCCCGCCACCACCCGCGCAGTCCTATTGAACGTCAGGTACGACCACGCCCAGTCCATCAGCACGATGAAGCGGTTGCGGAAGCCGATCAGGAAGTAGACGTGCACGAACAGCCAGAACAGCCAGGCGAAATAGCCGCTGAAGCGCAGCTTGCCGACGATGGGCAACGCCACGTCCACCACCGCCGAGCGACGGCCGATGGTGGCGAGTGAGCCGTAGTCGACGTAGCGGAACGGTTGCATCGGCCGGCCGGCGATGCGGGCGAGGATGTTCTTCGCAGCGACGCGACCCATCTGCTTGGCGCCGGGGCTGACACCGGGCACCGGTTTCGTACTGCCGCCCTTCTCATGGCTCTTCGCTAGCGCGAGATCGCCGATGACCGAGATGTCGGGATGTCCTGCCAGCGTCAGGTCAGGTTCGACGGCGATACGCCCGACGCGGTCAACGCTGCTTTCGGGCAGCGCGCAGGCTCGTGCCAGCAGACGACCAAGCGGCGAGGCTGCGACTCCGGCAGCCCAGATGACGGTCTTGCAGGCAATGATTTGCTCGGCACCGGCAACGCTCACGCGGATACCGTCGTCGTTGATCTGCGTGACCTTGTGCGCCAGCAGTACCTCGACGCCCAGCGCTTCAAGCTGCGTCTTCGCCTTCGCGGAAAGCTCCGGCGGAAACGCCTGCAGCACGCGATCCCCGCCTTCCACCAGCAGCACGCGCGCCTTGCGCGAATCGATGCGGCGGAACTCCTCCGGCAGCGTGTGCCGCGCGATCTCGGCCATGGTGCCCGCCATCTCCACGCCGGTTGGCCCGGCGCCGATCACCGCGAAGGTGAGCCAGGGTTCGCGTGCCGCCGGGGCCATTTCACGTTCCCCATGCTCGAAGGCCAGCAGCACGCGACGGCGGATCTCGAAAGCGTCTTCCAGTGTCTTCAATCCCGGCGCATGGATGGCCCATTGATCGTTGCCGAAATAGCTGTGCGTCGCACCTGCCGCGACGATCAGATGATCGTAAGGGATGCGCTCGCCGTTTTCGAGCACGACGGCATGCTGCGCAACATCGATGTCCACCACGTCGCCAAGCAGCGTGGTGACGTTGCGCTGCCTGCGAAACAGGAACCGTGCCGGCGCCGCAATCGATGGCGCCGAAAGGCCGGCCGTTGCGACCTGATAAAGCAACGGCTGAAACAGATGATGATTGGTGCGGTCGATCAGCGTGATGTCGACCTCGGCCGAACGCAGCGCCTTCGCGGCTTCCAGACCGCCGAAACCGCAGCCGACGATGACGACTTTTGGTCGGGGGGAGGACGCGTCCGCCATCAGGCGCCGTTCGTGGCCACCTGCGTCACCTGCTCGCGCAGCCAGCGTGCGGCGGGTGCCGCGTGGGTGCGTTCGTGCCAGAGCTGGTAGAAGCGCAGCGGCGGAAAGTCGAGCGGCGCCGGCAGGATGCGGATGGGCAGGAATTTGGCGTAGTGCGCGGCAAAGCGGCGACCGGTGGTGAAGATCAGGTCGGTGGTGGTCAGCACGTAGGGCGCGATATGGAAGTAAGGCAGCGACACGCGGATGTCGCGCTTGATGCCCAGCTTGTGCAGATGGTCGTCGATGGCGCCGCGCACGCCACCGGCGTAGCGCACCGGCGCCAGGTGTTGCGCCGCGAGGTAATCGTCGGCGCCGATCGTGTCTTTTTTCGCCAGCGGATGCCGCTCGCCGACCATGCACACCACCTCGTCGTCGAACAGCGGCGTGGTGCGCAGATACTCGGGCGGACGCGGCCAGTTGCCGATCACCACGTCGAGCTCGCCCTCCTCCAGCAGCCGCTCGAAATCCACGTCCAGCGACAACGGCCGCACATTCAGGCGACCATGCGGCATCGCGCGCCGGAAGCGCTCGATCAGGTTCGACAGAAAAAAGGCGTCGAAGTAGTCCGGCGCGCCGACGCCGAACACGCGCTTCGACCGCGCCGGATCGAACGGCTCGGCCTGTACCAGAATGCTGTCGATGGCGTCGAGCGCGGCGCGGGTGGGGCCGAGCAGGCTTTCCGCGCGCTCGGTCGGCGTCATGCCGCTGCGGGTTCGCACCAGCAGCTCGTCGCCGGTAATTTCGCGCAGGCGCTTCAGCGCGCTGCTGACGGCCGGCTGCGTGATGCCGAGGCGATCGGCCGCGCGCGAGACGCTGCGCTCCTGCAGCACCAGATACAGCACCCGCAACAGATGAGTGTCCAGCGGCTCGGCCATGTTGTCCCCGTCGCACCCCGACGCGTCTGTGCCGACGCTGATGCCTGAAATAACGCAAAGCTTATCAGCGGCGCCAGATCGTGCGGCTATAGTGCATGGATTTTGCATGCAACGTGTTGTCATGGCGTCACCGAGCAACTTTCTGCGCTTCCTGCTGAACGGCGAGGCGGTCGAACTGACCGCCGTCGATCCGCATCGCACGCTGCTCGACTGGCTGCGCGAGGATCGGCATCGCACCGGCACCAAAGAAGGCTGCGCCGAGGGCGATTGCGGTGCCTGCACCGTGGTGATCGGCGAGCTGGCAACCGATGCCGCCGGTCGCGACCGCGTGGCACTGGCGCCGATCAATGCCTGCATCCGCCTGCTGCCGACGCTGGACGGCAAGGCGGTGTTCACCGTCGAAGGGCTGAAAGCCGCCGGCGGCGCGCTGCATCCGGTGCAGCAGGCGATGGTCGACTGCCACGGCTCGCAGTGCGGCTTCTGCACGCCGGGCTTTGTGATGTCGCTGTTCGCGCTGTTCAAAACGGACGCCGCGCCGACGCGCGCCGCCACCTGTGAAGCGCTGTCCGGCAACCTTTGCCGCTGCACCGGCTACCGGCCGATTCTCGACGCGGCGCAAGTGATGTATCGGCATGCCGGCGACGGCGCTGGCAGCGCGGTCGAACGCTGGCTATTTGCGCCCGCGACCGACGCGGCCGAACCGATGCCCGGCGAGGCCGAACTGGCGGCCCGCCTGCGCACGCTGCAACGCGACGCGGCGCTGACCATGGAAAGCGCGCAGGGCCGCTTCGTCGCGCCGCGCAACATCCCGGCGCTGGCCGATGCCGTGCTGGCGCATCCTGAGGCCTGGCTGCTCGGTGGCGGCACCGACATTGGCCTCTGGGTTACCAAAGCGCTGCAAACGGCGCCGACCATCGTCTACACCGGTGAAGTGGCCGAACTGAAACGGATAGACGACACTGCCGACGGCATGCGCATCGGTGCTGCCGTGTCGCTGGAGGCGGCGTTCCACGCCATGAACCGCGTTTACCCGGAGCTGGCGCAGGTGTGGACGCGCTTTGCCTCGCGGCCGATCCGTTGCAGCGGCACGCTCGGCGGCAACGTCGCCAACGGCTCGCCGATCGGCGACTCGATGCCAGCGCTGATCGCGCTGGGTGCCCGCGTGGTGCTACGCCGTGGCGCTACGACGCGCACGATTGCGCTCGAAGATCTCTACATCGACTACAAAAAGCAGTCGCGCGAACCGGGCGAATGGGTCGAGGCGATCCTGCTGCCGCCGCGTCCGACGGCCGCCGTCGGCGAATTTCATGTCGCCGCGTACAAGAACTCGAAGCGCAACGAACAGGACATTTCCGCCGTGTTTGCCGCTTTTACGCTGACGCTGCGCGACGGCAGCGTCGCGGCGGTGCGCGCGGCCTACGGCGGCGTGGCCGGCATCCCCAAACGCGCAACGCATGCCGAGCAGGCGTTGCTCGGCCAGCCGTGGTGCGAAGCGACGGTGCGCACCGCGATGTGGGAGATGACGCAGGACTTTACGCCGATGAGCGACATGCGCGCCACGGCGGCCTACCGCATGCAGGTCGCGCAGAATCTGCTGCTGCGCTTCTGGTACGAAACCAGCGGCGAAGTCGCCGAGGTGCGGGTGTTGTGATGCCGATGCGCTTTCGATTTGCGACTGTAGGAGCGGGGGTGGCGGCCCCGGCCCGGGTGGGCGCGGGGGGGGGGGGCCCCCCCCTCCCCCCGCGGCGAGAGGGCAGTGCGAGCAGGCCCCAACACC
>JAPUER010000075.1:0-5841 GCA_027492485.1 Betaproteobacteria bacterium | reverse complement strand
TGTTGTGCGGCGGAGGGGTTTTCGTTGGGCGAGGGTAGGCGGGGCTGGCCGCCACCGGCGTTGGGGGGCGGCGGGGGGGCGCGCAACCCCGCTCCTACAGGGGAGACGGGCATGAGCGTCAGGCACGAATCCGCTCACCTGCACGTCACCGGCGAGGCGGTCTACGCTGACGACATCGCGGCGCCGCGCGGCACGCTGGCGGCTGCGATCGGCTACGCGCCGGCGGCGCACGCCGGTTTGCGCGGCGTCGATCTCGCTGCCGTGCGTGCGGCGCCGGGCGTGGTCGCGGTGTTGACGGCGGCCGACGTGCCGGCCGTGAACAACTACGGCGGCATCAAGCTCGACGATCCGCTGCTCGCCACCGACCTCATCGAATATCACGGCCAGCCGGTGTTTCTGGTGGTGGCCGACACGCACCTGAACGCGCGCAGGGCGGCGCGGCTGGCGACGTACGATCTCGATCTGCGCCCGCCGATCCTCAGCATCGACGCCGCGCTCGCCGCGCGGAGTTACGTGCTCGACCCGATGACCACCGGTCGCGGCGATGCCGACGCCGCGCTCGCACAGGCCCCGCATCGCCTGCAGGGCAGGACGCAGCACGGCGGGCAGGATCATTTTTATCTCGAAGGCCAGGTCGCGCTGGCGCTGCCGCTGGAAGACGGGCAGCTCCACATTCACTGCTCGACGCAGCATCCGACCGAAGTGCAGCACATCGTGTCGCGCGCGATGGGCGTGGCGGACGCAAAGATTCGCGTGGAATGCCGGCGCATGGGCGGCGGCTTCGGCGGCAAGGAGTCGCAGCCCGCGCTGTTCGCATCGCTCGCGGCGATTGCGGCATCGAAGCTCGGCGTTGCCGTGAAACTCCGGCTCGACCGCGATGACGACATGATCATCACCGGCAAGCGGCATCCGTTCCAGTTCGACTACGACGTCGGCTACGACGACAGCGGCCGTATTCTGGGCGCCGATTTCATGTTGGCGTCGGACTGCGGCTACTCGGCCGATCTGTCGGGCCCGGTCAATGCGCGCGCCGTCTGCCACGTCGACAACGCGTACTTCCTTGCACACGTGCGCATCCGCAACTTTCTGTGCAAGACGCACAAGGTGTCGAACACGGCCTTCCGCGGTTTCGGCGGGCCGCAGGGGATGTTCCTGATCGAGCAGATCATGGACGAGATTGCGCATGCGCTCAACCGCGATCCGCTCGATGTGCGCACTGTCAATTTCTACGGACTGAACGAACGCAACGAAACGCACTACGGCCAACCAGTCGAGGACAACATCCTGCACGACATCGTGCCCGAGCTGGAACGCCGCAGCGACTATCGCGCCCGTCGTGCGGCGTTGCGCGTGCAAAACGCGACGAGCCCGATCGTCAAGCGCGGCATCGCGCTGACGCCGGTGAAGTTCGGTATTTCGTTCAACGCGACGCATCTCAATCAGGCCGGCGCGCTGGTCAACATCTATTCCGACGGCTCCGTCATCGTCAACCACGGCGGCACCGAGATGGGCCAGGGCCTGTTCACCAAGGTGCAGCAGGTGGTGGCGCAGGAGCTGGGCGTCGATCCGTCGCGGGTGCGCGTGTCGGCGACCGACACCAGCAAGGTGCCCAACACCAGCGCCACGGCGGCGTCGAGCGGCAGCGATCTCAACGGCATGGCGGCGAAGGACGCCTGTCGCAAGTTGCGCGTGCGATTGGCTGAGTTCATCGCGCAGAAATGGAACGTGGATGCCGCGAGTCTGAGCTTTACCGACGACGGCGTGACGGCCGGAACGGCAGATGGCCGCAAGCGCATCGGCTTCGACGAGCTCGCGCACAAGGCCTGGTTCGCCCGCGTGTCGCTGTCGGCGCAGGGCTTTTATCGCACGCCGAAGATTCACTGGAACGCGACGACCTTCAAGGGCCGGCCGTTCTACTACTTCGCCTATGGCGCCGCCTGCGCGCAGGTGGCGATCGACACGCTGACCGGCGAGATGAAAGTGGAGCGCGTCGATCTGCTGCACGACGTCGGCAGCTCGCTGAACCCGGCCATCGACAAGGGGCAGGTGGAAGGCGCCTTCATTCAGGGCATGGGCTGGTTGACTGGCGAGGAGCTGGTGTGGAACGCGAAGGGCGTGCTCAGCACCCATGCGCCGAGCACCTACAAGATCCCGACGGCGGCCGACGTGCCGGCGATTTTCAACGTCACGCTGGTCGAAAATTCGCCGAACCGCGAGGACACGATTTATCGCAGCAAGGCCGTCGGCGAGCCGCCGTTCATGCTCGCCTTCGCGGTGTATCACGCGATTCGCGATGCGGTGAGCGCCGCGGCCGACTACCACCGGGTGGCCCATCTGAGTGCGCCGGCGACGGCGGAGGCGATTTTGAATGCGGTGATGGCGGTGCGTCGTGGTTGAGCGCGCCAATTGCCCCTCCCCCGCCAGCCGGGGGAGGTTGGGAGGGGGTAAAGCCTTGGCGACAACGCGATCCGTCGGCGCTTTGTTTGCCGCTTTACCCCACCCTAACCCTCCCCGGCTAGCGGGGAGGGAACAACGGTGGCACTGGGCGTGAGCGTGGATCGCATCACCACCTTGATATTTTCAGCGCTGGATACCGGCACGCCCGCCGTATGGCTCTGCGTGACCGCTACCCGCGGTTCGGTGCCGCGCGAAACCGGCGCTGCGATGCTGGTCACCGCGAACGAAATCACGGGCACCATCGGCGGCGGCCATCTCGAATACAAGGCCATCGAATTCGCACGCGAACGAATTGCGCAGCGGCAGACATTGGCCACGCAGCGCCACTTCCCGCTTGGTCCGGCGCTCGGGCAATGTTGCGGCGGCGCCGTCGAGCTGACCTTCGTGCCGGTGCAAGCCGCCAATCATGCCGACTGGCAGCGGCTGCTGGATACGACCGAGCGCGGTGGGCACTTTCATTGGTCGTTGCCGCTTGACGGCGGCGGCGTGGCGGAGCTCGATCTCGACTTTGCGCCGTGGCATGTCTGGGTGTTCGGCGCCGGGCACGTCGGGCGCGCGATCGTCGACGTGCTGGCGACGCTGCCGTGCCGCGTGACCTGGCTCGACACCCGCGACGAACCCTTTCCGGCAAACGTCCCGGCTGGCGTGCGCACCGTCGCCACCGACGACCCGGCGCGCGCCGTCGCCGGCATCCCCGCGGGTGCCGATGTGCTGGTGCTGACGCACTCGCACGCGCTCGATTTCGACATCGTGCTGCCGCTGCTGCAGCGCGACGATCTGGGCTACGTCGGGGTGATCGGTTCTGGCACGAAAGCCGCTACATTTCGCAAGCGGCTGGCGGCGCGGGGGCTGGCCGACGCCGCCGTTGCCCGGATGATCTGCCCGATCGGGCGCGATGCGGCGGTCGGCGACGGCTGGCCGCTGCGCAAGCATCCGGGGGTGATTGCGGTCAACGTCGTGTCCGCGCTGATCGGGCGGCAACAGCTTTTAGCGCAAAGCCCCATCGAATATGGGCTCGCAATAAAAAACGGGGAATAGTCGACTTTATGGCAAATATCGCACTGAGCCCGCATCGAATGGGCGTTTCGCGAAAAAGTTATCGGCGATCGAAATGCCGAAGTTCGCAATTTGCTCCTCCCCCGCCTGCCGTGGGAGGCCGGGAGGGGGTAACGCGTCGCCACCGCGCTTCATTGTTGGCGCCACGGCAATCCGCATACCCCACCCCAACCCTCCCCGGCGAGCGGGGAGGGAGCGCCAGCCGGGACCGCCGATGAGCACGCCGCTGCGCCTCGAAGTCCGCCACGTCAGCAAACGCTATCCGGGCGTGGTGGCGAACAGCGATGTCAGCCTCGCCGTGGCGCCCGGTGAAATCCACGCCGTGCTCGGCGAAAACGGCGCCGGCAAATCGACGCTGATGAAGATCATCTACGGCGCCGTCAAGCCCGACGAAGGCGAAGTGCTGTTCGACGGCCAGCCCAGCCACATCAGGAACCCGCAGGAAGCGCGCAAACTGGGCATCAGCATGGTGTTCCAGCACTTCTCGCTGTTCGAGACGGTGACCGTGGCCGAGAACATCTGGCTCGGGCTCGACAAATCGCTCGCGCTCGCCGAAGTGCGCGAACGCACGGCGCAGAAGGCGAAGGAATACGGCCTCGACGTCGAGCCCGACCGCCCGGTGCATTCGCTCTCGGTCGGCGAGCGGCAGCGCGTCGAGATCGTGCGCGCGCTGCTGACCAACCCGAAAGTGCTGATCCTCGACGAGCCCACCTCGGTGCTGACGCCGCAGGCCGTGCGCCGGCTGTTCGACACGCTGCGCCAGCTCGCCGCAACCGGTTGCAGCATTCTCTACATCAGCCACAAGCTCGACGAAATCCGCGAGCTGTGCACCCATTGCACGGTGCTGCGCGGCGGCAAGGTCACCGGCGCCGTCGATCCGCGGCAGCAGAGCAACGCCTCGCTGTCGCGCCTGATGATCGGCGCCGAGCCGCCCAAACATGCGCCGCGGGCAACTGCTGCCGGTGCGGTGGCGCTCGCGGTCAGCGGGCTCGATCTCGCCACCGACGACCCATTCGGCGTCACCCTCGACAACATCGGCTTCGAGGTGCGTGCCGGTGAGGTCGTCGGCATCGCCGGCGTCTCCGGCAACGGCCAGCAGGAGCTGCTCGCCGCCCTCTCTGGCGAGAGCCCGCGGGCGCCCGTCGGCAGCATCCGGCTGTTCGGCAACGACGTGGCGCGGCGCAACCCGCGGGTGCGGCGGGCCGGCGGCCTTTACTTCGTGCCGGAAGAACGCCTCGGCCGCGGCGCCGTGCCCACGCTGTCACTGGCGGCGAACACGCTGCTGTCGCGCGCCGGCCAGCTCGTCGGCCGACCACCGCTGGGCTGGGTGTCGCCGGCCAGGACCGCGGCACTCGCCGCCGACATCATCCAGAAGTTCAACGTCAAGGCCGGCGGACCGCAATCGGAAGCGAAAAGCCTCTCCGGCGGCAACCTGCAGAAATTCATCGTCGGCCGCGAGATCAGCGCCAAACCGAAAGTGCTGATCGTCTCGCAGCCGACCTGGGGCGTGGACGTCGGCGCCGCCGCCCAGATTCGCGGCGAACTGCTCGAACTGCGCGACGCCGGCTGCGCGGTGCTGGTGGTCAGCGAGGAACTCGACGAGCTGTTCGAGGTGTGCGACCGCATGCACGTGATCGCGAAAGGGCGGCTGTCGCCCTCGATCCGCACCGGCGAGGCGACAGTCGAGAAGATTGGCGAGTGGATGAGTGGGTTGTGGGGCGAGGTGGCAGCGTGAAGACGCCAGCCGCACAACCGTTCGCCCTGAGCCCGTCGAAGGGTCTAATGGCTGGAAGCGCCCACGTAGATTGCACGCCACCAGCGCGCTCTGTGGCCGCGCGGGGCCACCTACTTTTTGGCATTGCCCAAAAAGTAGGCAAAAAGGCTAGGCCCTGGAGCCCGCTTCTCCCTCCGGTGCTCGCAACGGCCGGGCGTCGCAGAAATCGCCCGAATGTTGCGCTGCGCGCAACCAGTGGGCTCATGCTGCGCCGCTTGGACCGGCCGTTGCTCCGCTCCTCGGCGCGGGCTGAAGGGCCGATCAATCCGATACTTGATCGCTGCGCGATGGGGCTACGAGAACCCGGATGCGAGCATCCGGGCTACGGTGTAACGAGTGGAAAGCCACCTGTAGCCTCGATGCAGCAAAGCGGAATCGAGGTTTTGTTAGCCCATCGCACAGCGATCAAGCATCGGTTCGACCGGATCCCCATGGATTCGCCCCGAGGAGCGGAGCAACGCGCGGTCGTAGACCCGCACCATGAGCCCACCGGTTGCGCGTTAGGGCAACGCTGAACAAGCCGTCGAAATCGGCGAGATGAGGTGCGAGGGTAG
>JAPUER010000074.1 GCA_027492485.1 Betaproteobacteria bacterium | reverse complement strand
ACGCGCCCGTAGCTCAGCTGGATAGAGTATTGGTTTCCGAAGCCAAGGGTCACAGGTTCGACTCCTGTCGGGCGCGCCATGCCAGCCTGCTTTGAATCGCGAATCGCGAACAAATTTCTGCCGAATGCAGCGGGACGATCTGGTGTACAGCTTTTTCGCGGAAGCGGCGTTCAATATGGGCAAAGCGCTCGATTCGGCGCAAACTCGATAAACGCGAAAACACGCGCGCAGCCCTATTGCAATAGGGCTTCGACGCAAAAGCTGATTGCTCTATGGCCGTGCGCGCAGCGCCGGCAGCAGACCGCAACCACAACCCAAGCACCGCCCCGAAACGCCCGTCGCGCCTTGCGCCTGTCGTCTCGGCAATCGCGGTAACGACCGTGTCAGGCTGACCCGTCCGTCAGCCGCCGGTGTTCCGCCCGCTCGCGCTCGACGATGGTTTGAATGAAGGCGCGGCCGTCTTTCATGTGCGCGAACGCCGCGTAGCCGCGCTCCAGGAATTCATGCAGCCCGCCGACGCCGCCGGCATGGGCCGGGCCGCGCATCATGCGCAACAGACCCGCCAGCAGCGGCATGCGCGCCAGCTTGTTCAACGCGATGCCGATCTCCTCGGTCAGTGCGATCTGGCGCAGGCGCAGATCGTGATCGCCCATCGCACGATAGGCAAGCGCGTAGCTTTCCGCCGTGATGGTCAGCGCCGCGTCGTTGCGGCATTGCTCGCGCAGCGCCTTCGCGAGGCGGGCATCGAGCAGCTCCGACAGCGCATCCATTTCCAGCGCCGCGGCAAGCGTGGCCAGCGCCTTGTCGGGGAGAAACTTCACCAGGATGCGAATGACCCGCTCGATGTCGGCGTCGCGCTGCGTCAGATCCTCGGTCGAATAGAGCTCGGACAGGAAGAAGCGCGCCGCCGGGCCGAATTCGTCGGACGCCAGCAAGTCGCCGTGGGTGATGGCGAGGCGCTGCTGCTGCCAGCGGCGCACCGCAAGGCGATCGTCGGCGCTCGCCGCCGTGCTGCGTGCGGCTGCGCGCTCGGCCCGTGCGGCAGCGAAGTGCGCACGCAGCGTGGATTCGTATGACGTTCCTGACCTGGACATACGGCAAGCGTAGGACAAAGCGCGCGCCGGGTGCTGGACCTGGATCAAGCTCCCCACGCGACAGCGGCGATGCCGGCGGTCGCTGCGTAGGCCACAAGCTCTAGCGCCCGTCCCTACAATCGGCCGCAACACGAGCAGGAGGATGCCGGAATGTGGTCACGCCGTCGGGTCATTTTTGTGGGCGTTGCCGGCGCGGTGGCGGCGGGTGCCGCCGTGGTGTTGCCGCGTCTGCTCGCCTCCGGCCCGGCTCCGGCAGGAACCGCATTGATCGCGACGCACGGCGACATGCTGCGCGCCGTCACGCTGGCGCTGCTCGCACCGGCGCTGCCGCAGACGGCGACCGAGCGTAACGCGCAGATCGACGCTGTGCTTAAGGCCTGCGCCGCACTGATCGACAACCTGCCGCCAAGCACACGGCGGGAGGTGGGCGAACTGTTCGGCCTGCTCGCACTGAAGCCGGCGCGCATGCTGCTCGGCTATGGCGGCGACTGGCCGGACGCCGACGGCAAGGCGGTCGGCACCTTTCTGGCCGGGCTGCGCGACAGCAGTGTCGGCCTCAAGCAGCAGGCGTACTTCGCGCTGCACGACATGGTGCTGGGCAGTTTTTACGCGCAACCGGTGACCTGGGCCGCCACCGGCTACCCCGGTCCGCCGAAGCTCGCCTGAGCGCAACCCCGGAACGCCATAAAGGGCAAACGCATTCATGTTCATCGATCCGATCAAGGAAGGTCTGGCCAAAGGCTGGCTGCACATCGACGCCTCGCAGCTCGGCAAGGATGCCGCGCTCGAGGCCGATGTCTGCATCGTCGGCACCGGTGCCGGCGGCGGCATTGCGGCGGACGTGCTGTCCAGCACCGGGCTCAAGGTGGTGATGATCGAGGAGGGGCTGCTGCAAAGCTCGACCGATTTCCGCATGATGGAGGCGGAGGCCTATCCGACGCTGTATCAGGAATCGGCTTCGCGCAAGACGGCGGACAAGGCGATCAATATTTTGCAGGGACGCACCGTTGGCGGCTCGACCACGGTGAACTGGACCAGCAGTTTTCGCACGCCGGCGCCGACGCTCAAATACTGGCGCGAACGGTTCGGCCTCGGTGACCTGACCGACGAGCACATGGCCGGCTGGTTCAAGCTGGCCGAGCAACTGCTCAACATCAGCGACTGGTCGGTGCCGGCCAACGAGAACAACAGCGTGCTCGAACGCGGCGGCCAGAAGATCGGCATCAAGGTCGAGCGCATCCGGCGCAACGTCAAAGGTTGCTACAACCTTGGCTACTGCGGCATGGGCTGCCCGACCAACGCCAAGCAGTCGATGCTGATTACCACCATTCCGGCAGCGCTGTCGCGCGGTGCGGTGCTGGTCAGCCGGGCGCGCGCCGATCGCCTGCTGTGGCAGGGCAGCCGCGTCAGCGGACTCGAATGCAGCGCGCTGCGCGGCACCGGCTATGACGAAACCGGCATGCGGGTGCGGGTGACGGCAAAGCACTTCGTGGTCGCCGGCGGCGCCATCAACTCGCCGGCGCTGTTGATGCGCTCGAAGCTGCCCGATCCGCATGCTCGCCTCGGTCGCCGTACCTTCCTGCATCCGTCGCTGATCTCCGGCGCCGACATGGGCAGCAAGGTGGAGGGCTGGTCCGGCGCGCCGCAGACCATGTACAGCGACCACTTTCTGGCCACCCAGCCGGTCGACGGGCCGATGGGCTTCAAGCTCGAAGCCGCGCCGGTGCACCCGGTGCTTTACGCGATCACGGTCAACGGCATGGCCGAGCATCACCGTGCCCGCATCACCAACATGACCAATACCCAGGTAATGATCGCGATCTGCCGCGATGGCTTTCATGCCGATAGCGAGGGCGGCACCGTCAAACTGCTTGGCGACGGTTTGCCGCAACTGGACTACGGCCTCAACGGCTATTTCTTCGAGGCGGCAAAGCGGGCGCTGCTGGCGATGGCCGAGATCCAGTTCGCGGCCGGCGCCAGGGAAGTTTTCCCGGTCGACGAACGCATCAATGGCTATCGCAATTGGGCCGAGGCGAAGGCGGGGCTTGCCGCGCTCGATTTGCGGCCGTTCTCCACCCGCGTCGCCAGCGCGCATGTGATGGGCGGCTGCACGATGGCGGCGAGCGAAAAGGACGGCGTGGTCAACGGCTACGGACAGCATCACCAGATCGAGAACCTGAGCGTGATGGATGGCTCGGTGTTTCCGACCTCGATCGGCGCCAACCCGCAGCTTTCGATTTACGGTTTGACCTGGCGCAATGCCGCCCGGCTTGCGGGGGAACTGCGCCGGGGTTGATACTGTCGGCATCGCCGAACCACCGCCGACCGCAATGGTGCCAACCAACCTCACTCCCGATTCACCGGGCCCGGCAATCCAACCGGCCCGCGGCGTGCCCATGTGGGCGCTGGCGAGCGTTGCGCTCGCGTTCGAATTCGGGCTCTGGCTGTGGCTGCTGGTGTTGCCCGTGTGGCAGCGCGATGGCGCCGCCGCCGGCCTGGCCTGTCTGCTGCTGGCGCCGCTGGCCTTGCGGCTGCTGATTGCCTTTGCCAGCTACCTGCTGTCGCGGGCCAAGGGCATTGCCATCCCTGCCGAGCTGCGATTGGGCCCGATCGCATGGTGCCGGTTTTTCGTCGTCGAGTATTGGCAGCTTTGCGTGCAGAACCTGCTACTGATTCCGTTTCGTCGGTTGTTGCGCACGCCGGATGAATGCGGGCGCGGTGGCGCCAACGGTCGCGTCCTGTTGCTGCAGCATGGCTACCTCAACAACAGCGGCGTCTGGTTCCCGACCGCCCGTGCACTCTCGGCGATGGGCTATCGCGTGTTCACCTGCGATCAGCCGGCGTTCGCCTCGATCGACGCCATGGGCGCGCGGCTGGCGCTTCGCGTCGATGAAGTGTTAGCCGCGACCGGCGCGCCGCGCTTGACGCTGGTGGCGCACAGCATGGGCGGTCTGGTCTGCCGCGCCTATCTGCGCAGCTTCGGCGACAGCAAGGTGGATGCGCTCGTCACGCTGGGGTCGCCGCATCACGGCACCTTTCACGCCTACGCTGCGAACGGCGAGAACGGTCATCAGATGCGACCGGGCAACGCCTGGTTGCGCGCACTGAACGAGGTGACGGTGACGGTGCCGTTCACCAGCATCTACAGCGTGCATGACACGGTGATCTCGCCGCAGGATTCGTCGCTGATGCCGGGGGCGGACAACGTGCGCATGGCCGGCATCGGCCACGTCAGCATGCCCGGTGGCATTGCGGCGCGACAAGTGCTGATCGCGGCGCTGGCGAAAACTGCCGCGGCGGATGCGCCATGAGCAGCCGTTTTCGCCTGCAGTTTCTTGGCGCCACCGGCACCGTCACCGGTTCCAAATACCTGCTCAGCACCGACGACCATCGCGTGCTGGTCGATTGCGGTCTGTTCCAAGGCTGGAAGCAGTTGCGGCTGAAGAACTGGGCCGAACTGCCGTTTTCGCCGTCCTCGCTGGATGCGGTGCTGTTGACCCACGCCCATATCGATCACAGCGGCTATTTGCCGGTGCTCGGCAAGCGCGGCTTCCGCCGCCGCGTCTACTGTACGCGGGGGACGCAGGCATTGGCGGAGATTCTGCTGGTCGACGCGGCGCATCTGCAGGAGGAAGAAGCAAACTTTGCCAACAAGCATCGCTTCTCGCGCCACCAGCCGGCGCTGCCGCTGTACACCGCCGAGGATGCCCGCGCGATATGCCGGCATCTCGCGCCGGTCGACTATCGCCATCGCATCGAGGTGGTGAAAGGCGCGAACGGGATCAGCGCCTGCTGGCGGCCGAACGGACACATCATCGGTTCGGCGAGCATCGAGATCGCCCACGCCGGCGTGACGATTGCGTTTTCCGGCGACGTCGGTCGCATGAACGATCCGCTGATGCGGCCACCGGCGCCGATCGAAAGCGCCGACTACCTGGTCGTGGAATCGACCTACGGCGACCGCCTGCATCCGGCCGGCGACACGGCGGCCACGCTGTGCGACGTGGTGACGCGCGCGGTGGCGCGCGGCGGCAGCGTGCTGATTCCGGCCTTCGCGGTCGGGCGCGCGCAAGTGATTTTGTTCCACCTCTACCAGCTGCAGTTGCGCGGCGAACTGCCGCCGGTGCCGATCTTCATCAATAGCCCGATGGCGATCGACGCCACCGGCATCTATCGCGAATTTGCCGACGAACACAAGCTCTCCGAGCGCGACTATTCCGGCATGTGCCGGCTGGCGAAGTTCATCCGCACGCCGGAGGAGTCGAAGCGGCTTTGCCAGCAGAAGACGCCGATGATCGTCATCTCGGCGAGCGGCATGGCGACCGGCGGGCGCGTGTTGCATCACCTGGTGCAGATGGCGCCCGACGAGCGCAACACCATCCTGTTCACTGGTTTCCAGTCCGGCGGCACGCGCGGGGCGACGCTGGTCGGCGGTGCCGACGTGGTGAAGATTTTCGGCGAGTACGTGCCGGTGCGCGCCGAAGTGACGAACATCGAGACGATGTCGGCGCATGCCGACTACGAAGAACTGTTGCAGTGGCTGGCCGCGTTCAAACGGCCGCCGCGTCACGTCTTCATCACCCACGGCGAGCCGGCGGCCGCCGACGCGCTGCGCAAGCGGATCGGCGAGCGTTTTGGCTGGCACTGCTCGGTGCCGGAGTATCGCGACGAAGTGGAACTGGATTGACGGGCGAAAAAAAAGCCGGCGCGAACGCCGGCTTACCCCTTTGCGGTGACGTTGTTATTTGAGGTGGTTCGAGACCAGTTTGGTCATCTCGAACATCGACACCTGGGCCTTCTGGAACAGCTCCTTCAGCTTGGCGTCGGCGTTGATCATGCGCTTGTTGAGGGCGTCCTGCAGCTTGTTCTTCTTGATGTAGTCCCAGATCTTCTTGGTGACTTCGGTGCGCGGCATCGGCGTGGCGCCAATGATGGCAGCCAGCGCGGCCGACGGCGTCATCGCCTTCATGAACGCGGCATTGGGCTTGCGCTTGGCGGCCGGTTTCTTGGCGGCTGCTTTCTTTGCGGCGGGCTTTTTGGCTGCGGGCTTTTTGGCGGCCGGCTTCGCTGCGGGTTTCTTCGCGGCGGGCTTTTTGGCTGCGGCTTTGGCGGCGGGTTTTTTAGCTGCCGGCTTTTTCGCGGCGGGCTTTTTGGCTGCGGGTTTCTTGGCGGCTGCCATGGATGGATTCTCCCAATTTCAATCGATTGATAACAGTGCACACATGTGTGGTGAACCTCGCTGCTGCAGGTCACGATTTCGCTCTGACCTGCGGTGCCAAGTTCAACGCGGATTAAAGACCATTTCCTGTGCAGTGACCAGCGAATGGCGCAGAGTTTTCGCGATGTTGCGCGGAAGCGTACCCTCCGCGCAACACTCGCCGCAACAGCATCAACTTTTCCCGTCGTGTGGATAGGAGATGCGGCCTGGCGCCCGAAAGTGCCGAAAGTCGACTTCAGGCATAAACGGCGCTGTCGCCCTTGTCGGGCGCCGCTTTCACGCGAGAGTCATTGCCGCATTCCGATGGCATGACGAACGGCGTTTCCGGCATCAGAAGTGGATGCCGCGCATCAGGTTCGACAGCGCAAGCTGGTCGACCGACGGCCCCACCACTTCGTTCTTCTTGCCCTTCGCCGCTTCGCTGTCGCCGAACATGCGGAAGCTGGTGTTCATCACGATCTGCGCCATGCGTGGGGCGAAGGCGTGCAGCACTTGGCCGAACACACCGAGGCGGGTGGCGATGCGCACCGGCTTGTAGACGATGGCGCGGATGATCATGTCGGCTGCTTCGTCCGGGTCCAGCGTCGGCACGTTGTTGTAGATCTTGGTCGGCGCGATCATCGGCGTCTTCACCAGCGGCATGTTGATGGTGGTGAAGTTGATGCCGCGATCGGAATACTCGGAGGATGCGCAGCGCGTCCAGGCATCGAGCGCGGCCTTGGAGGCGACGTAGGCCGAGAAGCGCGGCGCGTTGGTCAGCACGCCGATCGAGCTGATGTTGATGACGTGGCCGCGCTTCTGCGCGCTCATGTGCGGCAGCAGCGCCATCGTGATGCGCAGCGCGCCGAAGTAATTGACCTGCATCGTGCGTTCGAAATCGTGGAAACGGTCGTAGCTGTTTTCCAGCGCACGGCGGATCGAGCGGCCGGCGTTGTTGACCAGGATGTCGACGCCGCCGTGGTTGTCGTGCAGTTTCTTGGCGAATTCGGCGCAGCCGACTTCGTCGGACACGTCGGCCGAGTAGGCAACGATTTTGACGCCGCGCTTCTTCGCGATCTTGAGCGTCTCGTCGATCTTTTCCTGATCGCGACCGCAGACGATCACCGCTTTCGCGCTGCCGGCTTCGGCAATCTTCAGCGCCGTGGCCTGACCGATGCCGGAGGTGCCGCCGGTGATCAGGATCACCTTGCCTTCGACCTGGCCCTTCAGCGTGCGGTCGATGAACAGATCGGGGTCGAGGTTGCGTTCCCAGTAGTCCCACAGTTTCGCCGCATAGCTGTCGAGCTCCGGCACCGCGATCTTGGTGCCTTCCAGCGCTTTCAGCGTGTCGCGGCAATCGAAGCGCACCGGATAGTTGATGAAGCCGAGCACGTCGTCGGGAATGCCGAGATCCTTCATCACCGCGTTCTTCATGCGGCGCACCGGCGGCAGCGACATCATGCCCTTGAGCACGCTCTGCGGGATGAAGCCGAACAGCGCCGCGTTGATGCGCATCGTCATCTGCGGCGCATGGGCGGCGCGGGCGAAGATGTTGAGCGAGTCGCCGATGCGCAGCGGCGACGGATCGGTGAGATGGAAGGCGCGCTTGTTGAGCGATTTGTCGGCGCTGTGCGCGATGTGATCGGTGGCGTCGACCACGAAATCCACCGGCACCATGTTGACGCGGCCGCCCTCGATGCCGATAGTCGGCATCCATGGCGGCAGCATGGAGCGCATGCGCTGCAACAGTTTGAAGAAGTAGTACGGCCCGTCGATCTTGTCGATCTCTCCGGTCTTCGAGTCGCCGAGCACGATGGCGGGACGGTAGGCACGCCACGGCATCGTGCAGTGCTCGCGCACGTAAGCCTCGCTCTCGTGCTTGGTCTGCATGTACGGGTGATCGAGGTAGTCCTTTGCCTCGTCGAACATGTCTTCGCGGAACACGCCTTCGTAGTTGCCGGCCACCGCGATCGAACTCATGTGATGGAACAGGCCGGCCTTGATGTCGTTGGCGAGCGCGACGGCGTGCTCGGTGCCAAGCACGTTGGCGGTGTGATTGTCCTCGGCACTCGCGGTCATGTCGTACACCGCCGCGAGATGGAAGAAGTGCTTGATCTTGCCCTTGAGTTTGGCGCGATCGTTCGGGTGCACGCCGAGGAAGGGCTTGGCCAGATCGCCAACAATCGGGATGCAGCGCTTCGCCGCATCGTCGCCCCAGAACGCGAGCAGCTTGTCGACCTTCTTCTTGCTCTCGGCGCGAATGAGGAAGTAGACCGTGCTGTTCTTGCGCGCCAGCAACTTGCGGACAAGTCGCTTGCCGATGAATCCCGATGCGCCGGTAACGAAGTAAGTCATGTTGCCTCCTGTTGTTGATGCTGCGGGCTGCTGCCCGTCGTGCCTGATGCAATGTTGCTTGAAAACTGCTCAATCCATTCTAGAGCCAAGCTCCTAGCGAAATCGAGGGTTTCTAGGATGCGCGCTCTATGAGCAGTGCATAAAGTTCATCTATCGCAACCCGCCAACATTCCGGCAATCACAGGGAGTTACACGATGGTCAAGAAATTCAGCAAAGCCGCCGCCGCAGCGGGCGCGTCCGACAACAATCTGATCGGCACGGTCAAGGAATCGTCGAGCCAGATCTGGCTGGCCGGTCTCGGTGCGTTTGCCAAAGCTCAGGAAGAAGGTAGCAAAGTGTTTGAAGCGCTCGTCAAGGAAGGCGCAGGCCTGCAAAAGAAATTCCGCCAGTTCGCCGACGCACAGGTCAGCGACGTGACCAATGAAGTCTCGGGCAAGATCACCGAGGCGACCAGCAAGGCCGCCGGCGCTTGGGATCGCCTGGAAACCGTGTTCGAAGAGCGCGTTGGCCGCGCCGTGGGCCGCCTGGGCGTGCCGACCAAGGTCGACATCCAGAAGCTCACCGAGCGCGTCGAAGAGCTGACCAAACAGGTGCAGAAGCTCAACGGTGGCAAGGCCGCTCCGGCGGTGGCGGCTGCGGCAAAGAAACCGGCGGCACGCAAGCCGGCCGCGAAAAAAGCAGCGTAAGCCAGGCCCCGTTGCGGGCGCAAACGGTTGACGAACGAATCCTCCTCCTCGAGTCTCGTCCGTGTCGTTGCGCACCGCACCAATGGCATGCAGATGCAAAAACGAAACGGCCACCTCGGTGGCCGTTTTCGTTGCGACCTATGATTGATTGACGCGCGGCAGATTTGTCGCAATCGAATGCTTGACGGGTACCGCTACAACCGGCCAGACATGGAAATTTCATGACGCAGCAAAAATCTTCGGATCGTCCACCCATCGCGCTGGCCCTCGCCGGCGGCGGGCCGCTGGGCGCGGTGTACGAGGTGGGCGCGCTGGCGGCGCTGCACGACGCGCTGCCGACACTCGACTTCACGCGGCTGCATTCCTACGTCGGCGTCAGCGCCGGCGCTTTCGTCACGGCCGGGCTTGCCAATGGCATCACGCCGCGCGAGATGGTGCAACTGTTCATCGAGAACGAAGGCGAGGACGGCGACGCGCTGTCGCCCGGCGTCTTCATGCGTCCGGCGCTGCGCGAGTATGCGTCGCGCGTGGCGAACCTGCCCGGTGCCGTGCTGGCCGCCTTGTGGGCCAGCGCAAAATCGCTGCGGCCGAGCCGCGCGCTGTCGGAGCTGCAGCGCCTGGCCGCCGCGATCCCGACCGGGTTGTTTGATAACCGCGCCATCGAGCGCGCGATGCGCGAGCTGCTGGGCAAGCCGGGGCGCAGCAACGACTTCCGCGAATTGCAGTCGCAGCTGTTCCTGATCGCCACCGATCTCGACTCTGGCGAGACCGTCGAATTTGGCGCCAAAGGCATGGACCACGTGCCGATCTCGCAGGCGGTGCAGGCCAGCGCCGCGCTGCCCGGCATGTATACGCCGGTCAAGATCGGCGCGCGACACTATGTCGACGGCGCGCTGAACAAGACACTGCATGCCTCCAGCGCGCTGGAAGCCGGCGCCAAGCTGGTCATCTGCGTCAATCCGCTGGTGCCGTTCGACAGCACCATGGCGCGGCACGCGCAATCGCATCTGGTCGACAAGGGGCTGCCGACGGTGCTGTCGCAGACCTTCCGCGCGCTGATCCACTCGCGGATGGCGCGCAGTCTGGCGAGCTATGCGACGACCTATCGCGATGCGCGGCTGATCGTGCTCGAGCCCTCGAAGGGCGACGCCGATCTGTTCTTCTCCAACCTGTTCAGCTACGGCAATCGCCGCCGCCTCGCCGAGCACGCCTATCAGCACACGCGGGAGCAACTGCTGGCACGTGCCGACGTGCTGAGCAAGGAGTTCGCGCTGTACGGCGTCAAGCTCAACCTGCACGCGCTGCGCGATCCGCACCGTCGCCTGCTGCCGACGGCGCGTCACGTCTCGCGCGGCGGCACCGGCGCGGTGGTGTCGCGTCTGACCGGCACGCTGGACGACCTCGAACTGGCACTGGTCGAGCACGGCTGAGCGATCAGCTTTTTCGTCAAAGCCTTATTCAATGAGGGCTACGGTCGCATTTTGACGAGAACTCGACTTTTTACGTTTTGTGCCGCTACGCCGCGTACGTAGGTCGTTTCCGTAAAAAAGATGATCGACTTACTCTAATTTCTTGCCACCCCGCGACGCTTCTCCGACAATAGACGTAGAGGAAGAAATCAGCCAACGGAGGATCGCGAGTGGAACCGCAAGCACGGACCCGCCCTGGAGCTTGGCGCAGGAGCCGCCATGGAGCCGGACGCAGGAGCCGCTATGGAGCCGGACGCAGGAGCCGCTATGGAGCGTAAGGCCCCCCGCCGCACCAAAGAGCGCATTCTCGAAGTGTCGCTCGGCATGTTCAATTCGTTCGGTGAGCCGAACGTCACCACCAATGCCATCGCCGACGAGATGAATATCTCGCCCGGCAATCTCTACTACCACTACCGCAGCAAGGACGAGATCGTCACCAAGATCTTCGGCCAGTTCGAGCGCGAGTTGGACGAGCTGTTCGCGATGGGCAAGGACCGTCCGGCCAATGTGGAGGACACCTGGTTCTGGCTGCACCTGCTGTTTGAAAAAATCTGGAAGTACCGCTTCATCTATCGCGATCTCAACGACCTGCTGTCGAAGAACCGCATCATCGAGACGCACTTCAAGACCATCCTGCAAAACGCGCAGAAGAACACCGAGCGACTGATGACCGAGATGCGCTCGATCAAGCAGTTGCAGGCGACCGACGGCGAGATTCGCGCGGTGGCAACCAATCTCGTGATGCTTGCCACCTACTGGCACTCGTATTCCTACGTGATGAACCCGCGCAAGATGGACGAGGCCGAGGCGATGGGGCACGGCGTGTTCCAAGTGATGGTGCTGCTGGCGCCGTATTTTCAGGGCGACGCGCGTTTGTTGTTTGAAAAGCTCGCAGCGGAGTATCGCTAGCGTGGCGCAGTGTTTTCTCCGTTCGCCCTGAGCTTGTCGAAGGGTTCGATGGACGGGAGATCAAAGCCTCCGATCATCCTGAGCTTGCGAAGGACGCTGCACTCAGGACGAACGGGAACGAAAGATTACTGGCATATCCTGGAAGGAAACTGAAAATGGCAAAAAAGGGTGGTTGGATGGATTTCCCGCACGACAACAGCGCATTCGTCTACGATGGCGCCGCGCTCAAGAAAAACTGGGCCCGCCTGCACAAGGGTGATGCCGAACCGTTCCCGACCGACAAGGCGGTCGAAGAAGCCTGGCGGCTCTATCACGCCGGTGATTTCCAGGGCGCGTATGAGGCGGGCCTCGCCGCGGGTTTGGATGGCTACAACGCCGCCAACAAGGCCGCCTGCATCTACAACAACTACCTCGAAACCAGCGACGCCAAAAAGCAGAAGGCTTACGAGGAAATCGCAGCCCGTTGCGAGGAGCTGCAGGCCGCGCAGAAGAAGAACGCCAACGCCTACTACCTGGCCGCTTACGCGCTGGGCCGCTACGGCCAATTGATCGGCGTCGCCAAGGCGCTGACGCAGGGTATCGGCGGCAAGGTGCGCACCGCACTGGAAACCGCGATCAAGCTCGACCCGAAGCATGCCGACGCACATATCGCGCTGGGCACCTTCAACGCCGAAGTCATCGAAAAGGTCGGCAGCATGATCGGCAAGATGACCTACGGCGCCAGCAAGGAAGCCGCCGTCGAGAACTACGAAAAGGCCGTCAAGCTCAATCCCGAGTCGGCCGTCGCCCGCACCGAAATGGCCGATGGTCTCTACAAACTGTTCGGCGACAAGAAGATGAAGGACGTCGAGCGGCTGTACGGCGAAGCCGCGGCGTGCGAGCCGAAGGATGCGATGGAGTGCCTTGACGTGGAAGCCGCTAAGGCGGAGATGGAGTAAGCGCTGTTCGGCCGTTTGTAGGAGCGGCTTGCCGCGACCAACGGTAGGTGACCAATCCAGCTCGATGAATACGACGCGCCCCGGTTCTCGAGCCCTGCGCAAAGGTCGAACGTCAATCCCGGGGCAGGTCTATCACGTCACCGCGCGAACGAAAAGGGGTTTGCACGTCTTTGCGAATCCCGTTGCTGCATTCACGGCTTGTGCAGCGTTTCACAAGATTGAAGCCGATAGCGACGCTCGACTCCTTGCGTGGGTGCTGATGCACGATCACGCGCATTGGCTGATCGAACTTGGCGAACTCGATGATCTGAGCCATCTGGTGGCGAGACTGAAGAACGCAAGCGCCGGGGCTTGCAACGATGCGCTTGGCGCTGCGAGGGCCACGTCTGTATGGCAGGCAGGCTATTTTGATCGTGCTATACGGCGCGACGAAGATCTGCTTGCCGTTGCTCGCTACGTTGTGGCCAATCCTTTGCGGGCGGGGCTTGTCGCCCGGTTGGGCGACTATTCCTGGTGGGATTCGACTTGGCTTTAAGGCTGCCGTGGGTCGCGGCAAGCCGCTCCTACAGGTCTTACGCTGCTTGTGCTTTCGGCGGCAACACCGCCTCCCTGATCGGCATATGCACCAGCGCTGCGCCGAAGGCGAGCAGGATGTCGATGATCCAGATGGTGTCGTAGCTGCCGGTCATGGTGAACACCTTGCCGCCGAGCCAGGCGCCGAGGAAGCCGCCGAGCTGGTGCGACAGCATGACGATGCCGAACAGCGTGGCCATGTTGGCGGGGCCGAAGAATTTGGCGACCAGGCCGGCGGTCGGCGGCACCGTCGACAGGTAGGTCAAGCCCATCACCGCGGCGAAGATGAACATCGTCGTCGCCGTCTTCGGCGACAGTAGAAAGACCAGCACCGCAATGCCGCGCGCCGCGTAGACCAGCGACAGCAGCGACTTCATGCGCCAGCGGCCGACCGCCCAGCCCATCCACAGGCTGCCGGCGATATTGAACAGGCCAAGCAGCGCGAGCGACCAGGCGCTGACCGACGGTGGCAGCCCGCACATCGCGACCACGTTCGGCAGATGCGTCGCGAGGAATGCAACATGGAAGCCGCAGACGAAGAAGCCACAGGCGAGCAGGCGATAGCTCGGGTCGGCCAACGCGCGCGCGATGGCGGCACGGGTGCCCTCGCGCGCGGGCGTTGCCGCAGCACTGCTGGCTGCCGGTGCCGTGGCCGGGACGGCTGCCGCCGGAGCCGCCGAGTTGCCGCGCAGCACCCAGGCGGCGGGCAGTGCGAACAGCACGATCAAGCCGAGCGTCTGCATCGAGGTCATCCAGCCCAGCGCGGCGGTCAACCCGGCAGCGATCGGCGCCATGACGAACTGCCCGAACGAGCCGCCGGCGTTGACGATGCCGGTGGCCATACCGCGCTTCTCGGGCGGCAGCAGACGCGTGGTCGCCGCCATCAGCACCGAGGGGCCAGCCATGCCGGCGCCGCCCGCAGCGAGCACACCAATGGCGAAGATGAGGCCGACGGTGCTGGTCATCAGCGGCGTCAGGATGGTGCCGAGCGCCACCAGACTGACGCCGATCAGCAGCACGCGCCCCGCGCCGATGCGGTCCGCCACAGCGCCGGCGAACGGCTGCGTCAATCCCCACCAGAGTTGCCCAAAGGCGAAGGCAAGACTGATGTTGGCGATACCGAGACCGGTGGCCGTATTGACGTCGGCGAGGAACAAACCCATCGTCTGCCGCGTCCCCATGGTCAGCGCAAAAGTGCCGGCGGCGGCGAGCAGAATCATCCAGACAGCGTATCGGGGTGCGCTGCCGTTCATGCGGCGTTCCTTTCGTCGCTGGTGTCGTGCGTCAGCGCATCGCTGATGCGATCGATCAGCGCGTGCAGCGCGATGACGTCGTCGACGCCGACCGTTTCGTTCAACTGCAACTGCGCTTTTTTCCACAGTGCCTGCGCGTCGCTGCGCTTGCGCCGACCGGCGGCGGTGAGCGCCAGCGCGTTGCTGCGCGCGTCGTCGCCGGCGCGCACGGCAATCCAGCCGGCGGCCTGCAACGGTTTCAGGTTACGCGACAACGTCGACGAATCCATCGCCATGGCGCGCGCCAGATCGGCCTGCGTGATTGGCCCGAGGCGGTCGACATGGGTCAGCAGCGAATACTGCGTGATCTTCAGGCCGCTCTCCGCCATCGCGTGGTCATACACCAGCGATACCCGGCGCAGCAGTTGCCGCAGTTTGAAGTTGGTACAGCCGCGAGGTTGACTAGTCATGGTTTGGTGCTGGCAAAATAATATTGCATATACAATTATTGTAGCTGCAAACAAATGCTGCGGCAAAAACAAACGCCAGCCCGGCCCGGACGGAATCGTGGGCCGTACTCGCAAACCATGAACAAGGTGAAGGCATGAAGCAGGACGCAAGCGCAGAAGAAACCCTCAAACGCTGGCAGGACGAGGAGGCGGCGGTGCGCGCCCGCATCGTTGGCCGTGGCGTGGCAACGCGCGAGCAGTTGGCGGGGCTAACGGGTTTGCAGCAGATGCAACTGCTGCTCGACGGCAAGGCGCCGGCGCCGCCCATTTCCGAGACGCTGGATTTCACCTTGATCGAGGTAGCGCATGGCCGCGCCATCTTCCAGGGCACACCGTCGCCGCGCCTGCTGAACCCGATGGGCACGGTGCACGGCGGCTGGTATGCGACGCTACTGGATTCGGCGGTGGGCTGCGCCGTGCACACCGCGATGCCGGTCGGCCGCGCCTACACGACGCTGGAACTCAAGCTGAACATCGTGAAAGGCATCTCGCTCAAGGTGCCGCTGGTGCGCGCCGAAGGCTATACGGTGCACGTCGGACGGCAGACCGCCACCGCCGAAGGCCGCCTGTACGGCGCCGACGGTACGCTCTACGCGCATGCGTCGACGACTTGTCTGGTGTTCGAGCTGCCGACTGAAAAAGCCTGACCAGGTCAGGCGAGCTTCGCCACCCGCGCTTGCAGCCGCTGCACGTCGATGCGCAGGCGCTGGATGTCGGCGGCGAAGCGGGCCACATCGTCGCGCTCGGCAACCAGTCGCGCCTCGTCGTGCAGATAGCGCTTGCCGGCCTCGTGCAGACTGGCCTGCGCGTTGTCGCCAAGCGCTTTCAGCGCGCGCAGAAAGCGCACCGCTTCGTGCGCGAGGATCGGGCCGACCACGCGCTCCAGTTCGGCCTCGGCCGCCAGCGGCAGCGACGAAAACGCCTTCGAGACGTCCTGCAGCAGGGCGGCCTTGCCGGAAACTTTCGCGCTGCGCAGCGCGGCCTCCTTGCCCTGCGCCAGCAGCGGCAGCGAGGTCAACGGGAACTCCACGCTGACCGATACGTCGCGCTCGTCGAAGCCGGGGTCGACCGCGACAAAGTCACCGTCGTCGGTCACGCGCAGCGTGGTGGCGAACGGCGGCATGCGTACCTGCAGGGTTTCTCCGCGGTGGGCGGCGAGCAGCTTGCGGGCGGCATCGTCGTGCGAGAGCAGGCGGGACAGGGCGCGGGCGATCAGCGAGGCGGGAATCATGCGGCTATTTTCGCAAACTGGCGCCGTTCGCCGGCATCGATAGGTTATCCGCAGCAATGAAAAAGCCGGCGCACGGCCAGCTTTTTTGCGGGAACGAGTGGCGTCAGGCCTGCTGGATGCCGGCGACCAGCCAGCCCTTGCTGCCGTCGACCGGCTTCACCAGATTCCAGATTTCGCGGAACGGCGAGGCCATCATCATGCCGTCTTCGCGCATCTTGCCGCTGAACTGCACGCTCGCCCAGTACTGGTTGCGCTCGGTCTCGATGCCCAGCAGTTCGGCATGCAGTTCGTCCACCACAGTCGCATCCTTGTTGCCGCTGATAACGTCCTTGGCAATCTCGTTGTACAGCTCGTCGGTGACGAAGTTGCGCACGCCGTCGAGATCGCCCTTGTCGTTGGCGCCCTGCAGGGTCATGAACTGCTTCTTGGCGTTGTCTTCGAAGCCGGTCTTGTCGAAGCCGGCCGGGATGCCGAAGCCGCCCGCCAGCCCGCTGGCCATCACCGGTGCCGCAGCACCGCCGGCACTGGTGCCCGCGTACTGCATCGGTTGCGCTTGCGGCGCCGCGTCGAAATTCGAGCCGCCCGCCCCGGCGCCCGCCGCAGCCGGCTGCCCGCGACGCCCTGCGCTGCGCGCAAACCAGACCAGCGCCACGATGGCGATGCCGACGATCAGCAGCAAGCCGAGGAAGCCGCCGGCGCCCATCTTGGAAAAGAGATAGCCGAGACCGATACCGGCGGCGATGCCGGCCAGCGGTCCGGCCATGCGCGACATCAGGCTTGGTTTCGCAGCCGCCGCTGCGGCGGCGCCGGCCGCGGGGGCGGCGGTCGCGGCACTGGCGGGGGCTGCGGCAGGCGTCGACGTCGCCGACGGGCTGGCGGACTGCGTTGGCGCGCTGCGTTGCGCGCCGACCGATCTGCCGCCGCCAAATTTCTTGGCATCGGCCTCGACCGCACTGAGGGCAACCGTGGCGGCGATGATGGCCGTGGAAAGGGATTTGAGCATGCGTCCTCCTCTAAAAAACATCAACGCACAAAGCGGAATATGCGGATTCGTCCGGCAAACCGCAAGGGGTGAAAGTACAGGGTTATCCCATCCGGTAGCCGCGATGAACCGCGACGATGCCACCGGTCAGATTGAAGTATTCGACGCGACGAAAGCCCGCCGTCTCGAACATCGCTTTCAGTTCGTCCTGCGCCGGATGCATGCGGATGCTCTCGGCCAGATACTGGTAGCTGTCGGCATCGCCAGCGATCGAGGCGCCGAGTTTGGGCAGCACGTTGAACGAATACCAGTCGTAGGGGCCTTTCAGCAGCGCATTCGGTCGCGAGAACTCGAGCACCAGCGCGCGGCCACCGACCTTCAGCACGCGATGCATCTCGGCCAGCGCGCGATCCTTGTGAGTGACGTTGCGCAGGCCGAAGGCGATGGTCACGGCGTCGAAGCTTTTGTCGGCGAACGGCAGGCTTTCGGCATTGCATTGCGCCGTCGGCGCCACCACACCATGATCGAGCAGATTGTCGCGGCCGACTTCCAGCATCGCGGCGTTGATGTCGGTGTGCAGCACGAAGCCCTTGCTGCCGACTTCGCGGCTCATCAGCCGAATCAGGTCGCCGGTGCCGCTGGCGAGATCGAGCACCCGCTCGCCGGGGCGCAGATGCAGTTGCGCCACGGCGAAACGCTTCCAGATGCGATGCAGGCCGGCCGACATGGCGTCGTTCATGATGTCGTACTTGCGGGCGACCGAATCGAACACGTCGCGCACCTTGCGCTGCTTTTCGTGTTCGCCCACCGTCTGATAGCCGAAATGGGTGGTGCCTTCGGCGAATTCCATGTTGCCGGCCGGTTCAGTCACGTTGCGCTCCCGCCCGCTGCAGCCGCGCCAGATAGTCGCGCCACAGCGGTTCCTGTTCGTTGCACAGCTTGTGCAGATAGTCCCACGAATAAATGCCCGTATTGTGACCGTCGCTGAAGGTCGGCCGCACGGCGTACATGCCGACCGGTTCCAGTTCGGTGATGTCGACGGCCCGTTTGCCGACTTGCAATATCTCCTGCCCCGGCCCGTGACCGCGCACCTCGGCCGACGGCGAATGGACGCGCAGGAACTCGAAGCTCAATTCGAACTTGCGGCCGGCGCCGCCCGGCGCGTCGTAGGCGAGCACCAGCAGGTGGCGTTTGCGGTCCAGCGTCAGCTCGCTCGGGATCGGGGTGTCGTGCTCGAGACCGGACATCGGTCGCATCCTCGGAAGTGAAGGCGCTATTTTCGCAGAGCGGCCGGCGACGGCCAGGTGGCCAGCAGCACGCCGGCAATCGCGCAGGCGAAAGCGAGCACATGCACACTGCTGAAACGTTCGCCGAGAAACACGATGCCGACCAGCGCCGAGGTCAGCGGCAGAAAGACGGTGAACACGCCGGCGCGGGCGGCGGGGACGCGCTTGAGGCCGGTCATCCACAGCCACACCGTCCACATGCTGGCGGCCAGCGCGTAGAGCAACAGACCGAGCCAGAGCTTGCCGCCGACGGCGCTGAAGTCGAACGACCATGCCGTCCACAGGCCGAGCGGCGTGACCAGCACCAGGCCCCAGAGATTGATCAGCGCGCTGATGCGCTTCGGCGAGAGATTGCCGGTCAGCCGCTTGCCGATCACCACGTAGCTCGCCTCGCAGAACACGGCGCCGAGCAGCAGCGCCATGCCGAGCGCCGAGGTGTGGGCGTCGTCGGGGCCGGCGCGGGTGAAGGCGAGCACCGCGATGCCGGCGACTGCCAGCGTGATGGCGGCCAGCATGCGGCGCGACAGCGTTTCGCGCAGGAACAGCCAGGACAAGAGCGCCACGGCAGCAGGAATGCCGGCCATGATCACGCCGGCCGAAATGGCAGTCGCCTCGCGCATACCGAACAGCATGCAGATCGAGAACAGGAAATTGCCGAGAAAAGATTCGAGGAAGACCAGCCACCGTGAGCGCGCGTCCAGCGGCGCCTCATCCGCGCCGCGCGGCAGCCAGTGCGCCATCGCGACGGCGGCGATGCCGAAGCGCAGCCAGGCGAGCAGGAACACCGGTAGCACGGCGACCAGCAATTTCGAGAAACCGACGTAAGCGCCAACGATCATCATCGCGCTGGCGAGGCAGAGGTAAGCGAGCATGCTGCAATGCTACGTGGCAGACAGCGGGTCTATGGCTTTCGCGTGAAATGCCCATTGACTAAGGGCTCAGCCGTTGTTTTCGTCTAAAGTCGACAATTGGCGAAAACACGCGCTACGCCCAATGAAATGGGTGTCGCAACGAAAAGCTGATAGTGCGGAATGCCAGGAAAACCGAAAATGCAGCGGTCGTGCGCGGCGACTACTTGACGATGTCGAGATGCTCCAGCCCGGCCAGTATGTTGCGGCCCTGAGCTTCGTGGCCTTCGAGCTTGATGCGCAGGCGCAGGTCGTTGACGCTGTCGGCGTTGCGCAGCGCGTCCTCGTAGCTGATGTGGCCGGCCTCGTGCAACTGGAACAACGACTGGTCGAAGGTGTGCATGCCCAGCTCGTTCGACTTTTTCATGATTTCCTTGATCTCGCTCACTTCGCCCTTGAAGATGAGATCCGAGATCAGCGGCGAGTTGAGCAGCACTTCGGTCGCCGGCACCCGGCCCTTGCCGTCGCGCCGCGCAATCAGCCGCTGCGAGACGAACGACCGCAGGTTGAGCGAAAGATCCATCAGCAGTTGCTGCCGCCGCTCTTCCGGGAAGAAGTTGATGATGCGGTCGAGCGCCTGGTTGGTGTTGTTGGCGTGCAGCGTGGCGAGGCAGAGGTGGCCGGTCTCGGCGAAGGCGATGGCGTGATCCATCGTTTCCCGCTCGCGGATTTCGCCGATCAGGATCACGTCGGGTGCCTGCCGCAGCGTGTTTTTCAGCGCCACGCCCCAGTTCTCGGTATCGGTGCCGATCTCGCGCTGGGTGACGATGCAGTTGCGATGCTCGTGCACGAACTCGATCGGATCTTCGATGGTGATGATGTGGCCGCGCGAGTTGCGGTTGCGATGATCGAGCATCGCGGCCATCGAGGTGGTCTTGCCGCTGCCGGTGGCGCCGACGAAGATCACCAGGCCGCGCTTGGCCATAATGATGTCGCGCAGGATCGGCGGCAGCATCAACTCTTCGAAGCGCGGGATGGTGGTGTTGATGGTGCGGATGACGACGCCGACCTGGTTTTGCTGCATGAAGGCGCTGCAGCGGAAGCGGCCAGCGCCGACCGGACTGATCGCGAAGTTGCATTCGCTGGTGCGCTCGAACTCCGTCGCCTGCTTGTCGTTCATGATCGAACGGGCGAGAGTGAGCGTGTGCAGCGCGGTCAGCGCGGTTTTCGACACCGGCTGGATTTCGCCGTCGATCTTGAGCGCGGGCGGGAATCCGGCGGTCAGGAAAAGGTCCGACGCCTTCTTCTGCACCATCATCGCCAGCAGCGAATTCATGAAGGTAGTGGCTTGTTCGCGTTCCATAAGACGGCTTTCCTGTCAGCGGCGCCAGATGACGAAATGGCGATGGGTCAGGCGAACATTTCGCCCTGTTTGGCGTTGAACCGGGCTTCCGCCGGCGTGATGAGATTGCGCCGGACCAGCTCCTGCAAACACTGGTCGAGGGTCTGCATGCCTTGCGCCAGACTGGTCTGGATCACCGAATACATCTGCGCGATCTTGTTCTCGCGGATCAGGTTGCGGATCGCCGGCGTGCCGAGCATGATTTCGTGCGCGGCGATGCGGCCGGAGCCGTCCTTGCGCTTGAGCAGCGATTGCGAGATCACCGCCACCAGCGATTCCGACAGCATCGAGCGCGTCATGTCCTTCTCCGCCGCCGGGAACACGTCGACAATGCGGTCGATGGTCTTGGCGGCAGACGAGGTGTGCAAGGTGCCGAACACCAGATGGCCGGTCTCGGCCGCCGTCAGCGCCAGGCGGATGGTTTCCAGATCGCGCATTTCGCCGATCAGGATGATGTCCGGGTCTTCGCGCAGGGCCGAGCGCAGCGCGTTGGCGAAGGAGAGCGTCTGCTCGCCCAGTTCGCGCTGGTTGATCAGGCATTTCTTGCTCTCGTGCACGAACTCGATCGGGTCTTCCACCGTCAGGATGTGGCCCATGATGTTTTCGTTGGCGTGGTTCACCATCGCCGCCAGCGTGGTGGACTTGCCGGACCCGGTCGGCCCGGTCACTAGCACCAGACCGCGCGGTTTCAGCGCCAGTTCGGCGAAGATTTTCGGCGCTGCCAGATCCTCCAGCGTCAGCACGCGCGACGGAATGGTCCGGAACACCGCGGCGGCGCCCCGATCCTGGTTGAAGGCATTGACGCGGAAGCGGGCGAGGTTCGGGATTTCGAACGAGAAGTCGACCTCGAGGTTTTCCTCGAACACCTTGCGCTGCGCGTCCGACATGATGTCGTAGACGAGGCTGTGCACATCCTTGTGCTCCATCGCCGGCAGATTGATGCGACGGATGTCGCCGTGCACGCGCAGCATCGGCGGCAGGCCGGCGGAAAGGTGCAGGTCCGACGCCTGATTTTTGACCGAAAACGCAAGAAGCTCGGCGATGTCCATCCCTATAATCCTTTGCCCCGTTGAGCGCCCTGCAACGTTGCAGTGTCGAGATACGGATCGACGCTCTTCATTCGAGTGGTGACTGTGACATTGTCATTATGACTGCAAGCTCAGAGGCTTCGCAAGCCAAAGACCGCTTCGTGCGCGTGCACGAGCGCATTCGCGCGGCGGCACAACAGGCCGGGCGCGATCCGTCGTCCGTTGCGCTACTTGCCGTCAGCAAATTGCAGCCGGCGGCAAAGATTCGCGAGTTGTACGCCGCCGAGCAGCGCGCCTTCGGTGAAAACTACGTGCAGGAAGCCGCGCAGAAGTGCGTCGCCCTCGCCGATCTCGCCGGCATCGAATGGCATCTGATCGGCCCGCTGCAATCGAACAAGACCCGCGTGGTCGCCGAAACGATGCACTGGGTGCATTCGGTCGATCGCCTGAAGATCGCCGAGCGGCTGTCGGCGCAGCGTCCGGCCACACTGCCACCGCTCAATGTCTGCATTCAGGTCAACATCAGCGGCGAGGCGTCCAAGAGCGGCTGCGCGCCGGACGACGCCGTGGCGCTGGCGAAAGCGGCCAGCACCTTGCCGGGACTTCGCGTGCGCGGCCTGATGGGGATGCCGGAGCCCGGCATCGGCGAGGATGCGACACGCCGCCAGTTCGCCATGCTGGCGGGCCTGTACGCCGCGGCAAAGCGCGGAATTGCCAGCATCGACACGCTGTCGATGGGCATGTCGGACGACCTCGAAATCGCGGTGGCGGCCGGATCGACGATGGTGCGTGTTGGCACCGCGTTGTTCGGCGCGCGGCCAGTGAATCAGCAGCAGGAGTGACAGCGTGAAGAAGATTTGTTTCGTCGGCGGCGGCAACATGGCGAGCGCGATGCTGGCGGGATTGCGCCGCGAACATCCGGCGCTGGCATGCCATGTGATCGAGCCCTACGCGCCGGCCCGCGAAAAATTAGCCGGCATGAACGTGGTGGTGCATGAAGCCGCGTGTCGCGAGGCGGTGGCCGATGCCGACGCCGTGGTGCTGGCCGTCAAGCCGCAGATGCTCAAGCAGGCGTGTGCCGAACTGCTGCCACACCTGCACGGCGAGCTGATCGTGAGCATCGCCGCCGGCACCCGGAGCGCCAGCATCGCGCGCTGGTTGGGGGGGCATGCGCGCATCGTGCGCACCATGCCGAACACGCCGGCGCTGATCGGGCAGGGCATCACCGGGCTGTTCGCGCCGCCGTCGCTGGCCGCGGCCGACGTCGCCACCGCCAGCGAACTGATGCGCTCCACCGGCGCCGTCGTTGCTGTCAACAGCGAAGCGATGATCGACGCGGTGACGGCGGTGTCGGGCAGCGGGCCGGCCTACGTGTTCCACTGGATCGAATCGATGCTGGCGGCGGCGAAGGGCGTCGGTTTCAACGATGCCGATGCGCGCACGCTGGTGCTCGCCACGCTCAAGGGCGCCACGGCGCTGGCCGAGGCCTCGGACGAATCGCCCGCGGTGCTGCGCGAACGCGTCACCTCGAAGGGTGGTACCACCGCCGCGGCGCTGGCCGTGATCGACGCCCGCGGCGTGCAGCAGGCGCTGATCGACGCCGTGCGCGCCGCCCGCGACCGCGGTGCCGAGCTGGGCGCGCTGGCGGACGGTTAGTGACGCCGGAGCCTCTGCCGCCAACCATGCCGGCGTGGCTGAAAGCCACCGCCGACGGCGTCGAAATCACGCTCTACGTGCAGCCGGGCGCGAAGAAGACGGAGGTGGCCGGCGAGCACGACGGCGCGCTGAAACTGCGGGTGCTGGCGCCGCCGGTCGAAGGCAAGGCGAACGCTGCCGTCGTCGCCTTCATCGCGCGCCGCTGTGGCGTCGCGAAAAACCGCGTCGCGCTGGTCGCCGGTGAACTGAACCGGCACAAGCGGGTTGCCGTACAGGGTGTTGCGCCCGCTGCCGTGCTGTTACAGCTTTTGCAAAATACGGGCTGACAGCCGCATTCACTATGGGCAAAAGGCAAATTTACAGCGAAAGTCGACTTTCCGCAAAATTGGCCATTGAGCCCAATGCAGCAGGGCTTTGCGCAAAAAAGCCAATCCGCTGCGCTATGCTGCCGGCATGACGATCCGGCTGACCGACGAGCTTTACGCCGAGCTGCGACAGATTGCGCAGGCGGTGTTTGCGCATGAGGCGGCGGGTCACACGCTGTCGCGCACGGCGGTCGTGCATGAAGCCTGGCTGCGGCTGGCGGCAGGGGCCATGCCCGCCGGGCGCACCGACTTTCTCAGACTGGCCGCGCGCGTGATGCGCAACCTGCTGGTCGATCATGCGCGGCAACGCAACGCCGCGAAGCGCGGCGGCGGGGTGGCAGCGGTCGCTTTCGACAATACGGTGCACGACTACGAGCAGGCCTGCGCCGACGGGCTCTATCCGGCGTCCGGCGAAACCACGCAACTGCGCCGCGTCGGGCGTGAACTGGACCTGGAATCGCTGGACCGCGCGATCGACGCGCTGGCCCGCCAGAGCCCACGTCAGGCCGAGATCGTCGAGCTCAAATTCTTCGCCGATGTCGGCATCGACGACATCGCGCGGCAACTGGGCACCTCGCCGTCCACCGTCAAACGCGAATGGACCGTGGCCCGCCTGTTCCTGCTGCGCGAGCTGGCCGCCCTCCGGGCCGGGCAGGACGGCGCGACGTGAGCCGATTCCGCCGCAGCGCGCTTTCAGCATTGTGGGCGGGCGACGCAGCGGCAACGGGGTGGCGGGCAGATGGCGACGAGATCGAGAGCTGACGGGACGGCAACCGGTACGACCGGCACGACGGACGCTGCCCGCGGGCGCCCGCTGCTGGCGGAGGCGACGTGGTCACGCATCGGCGAAATCATCGAAACCGCGCTGGCTATCCCGGATACTGCGGCACGCGCCGCCTTCGTCGACACCGCCTGCGCCGACGACCGGGCCTTGCTTGCCGAAGTGCGCTCGCTGCTCGCCGCCGATGCGCAGGCCGACTGGGTGCTGCCGGCGACGCGCTGGCTGGATGCGACGACGCTGGCGCACGACGCGGCGGCTGCGGCGGCCGACGCGCAGGCGCACTGGATCGGCCGTCGGGTCGGCGCCTGGCGCATCGAGCAGTGGCTGGCCAGCGGCGGCATGGGCATTGTCTATCGGGCACGGCGGGACGACGCGGCCTATGAACAGACGGTCGCGGTCAAACTGTTGCGCGCACGCGGCGGCGCCAGTAAGCAATGGTTTCGCGACGAGCGGCAACTGCTCGCCTCGCTGTCGCATCCCGGCATCGCGCGGCTTATCGACGGTGGCGCGGCCGATGACGGCACGCTGTATCTGGTCATGGAGCTGGTCGAGGGCGAGGCGATCGATCGCTGGTGCGCGCGCACCAAGGCGGCGCCGCGCGAGTGGCTGGCGCGCTTTCTCGATGTTTGCGCCGCCGTGCAGTACGCGCACCAGCGGCTGATCGTGCACCGCGACATCAAGCCGGCCAATGTGATGGTGACGCACGACGTGCGCGTCAAACTGATCGATTTCGGCATCGCGCAAATCAGCGATCGCGCCGGCGGTTCGGCACCGGGCGAAGGCGCTGCCGTTGCACTGACGCCGGGGTGGGCGAGTCCGGAGCAACTGCGCGGCGACGCAGTCACCACCGCCAGCGACGTGCATGCGCTCGGTGCCCTGTTGCTGCGGCTGGCGGTGGGTGACGAGCCGGGGCCGGCGGGCGCCAATGCAGCCGACGACGATCTGCGCTGCATTGCCGGCAAAGCGATGGCGGCGGAGCCTTCGCAGCGCTACGCCAGCGTGGCGCAACTGGCGGATGACGTGCGCCGTTATCTCGCGCATGAACCGGTGCAGGCGCGCGGTGGTGGCGTCGGCTATCGTGCGCGGCGCTTCGTGCAGCGGCATGCCGGCGGCGCGGCGCTGGCGACGCTGGCGCTGCTCGGCGTGCTGGTGGCGGCCACCATTGCGCTGTATCAGGCGCAGCTTGCGCGCGCCGCCGAGCGCGAGGCAAGCGCGCAGCGCGCCCGCGCAGAGCAGCACTTCGCGTCGGTGCGCAAGATGACCAATCAACTGCTGTTCGATCTGCACCGCAAGCTCGCCGCCGTCCCCGGCACCACGCAATTGCAGAAGGAACTGATCGGGCAGTCGCTCGCCTATCTCGATGGCCTGCGCGCCGATGCTGCCGGCGATGCCGCGTTGCTGCATGAGGTGGGGGCAGGCTACCGCCGTCTGGGGCGCATCCTCGGTGGCATCCAGGGCGCCAACACCGGCGAGCTTGCCGCCAGCGAGCAGGCTTACGAAAAGGCCGTGACAGCGCTCGCTGCCGCGCTCGCCATCCGGCCGCAGACCGCAACCGCCGTCGAGCAGCTGAAGACGCTCACCGAGTTTGCCGAACAGCAGGGCTTGTATCGCAATTTCCCGAAGTCCTCAGCGCTGTTTGCCCGTGCGGCGGCGCTCGGCAGCGAGGCCACGACGCGCGCAGCGGACGACGCCGACCTGTTCTACGCCGTGCAAAAGGCGATCGTCGCACGCAATGTTTCCGCGCTTTATCTGGGCAACGGTAGTTTCGACCGCGCCGGCATGGAGCAGAGTGCGAGCGCGCTGGCGGCAAAGCTCGCCGCCTACGCGCCGGCGTCGGACGACGCGCAGACGATTCGTGCCATTCTCTGGCGCTGCTATACGGCGCTGGCGGAAGCGTCGCGCCGCAGCGGCGGTGTCGATGGCGCCCGCAAGGCAGTCGCCTGGCACCAGCGCGGTGCCGAGCTGATGCGCAGCAACGAGCAGTTGCATCCGGGCGACGTCGGCTATCGGCGCAGCACGCTCAACGCCCGCATGGAACTGGCCAATGCCTATGCCGCGGCGGGAGAGCCGGGCCCGGCGATCGCCGAGGCGCGGGCGATTCTCGACGAATTCGACGCACTGAAGCGCTCGGACGCGGCCAACGAGGATGCGGCGCTTGACGTGCTGAAGACTATCGCTGCGCTTGCAGACTTTTACCGGCGTGCCGGCGACGCGGCACAAACCGGCGCAATGGTCGAACGCGGTCAGCACGCACAAGCGGCGCTCGCGGCCAAGCTGCAGGGGCACTATGTCGCGCGGCAGAGTCAACTGAAGCTCCTGCTCGCGCAGGCCTGGCTGGCGACGCAACGAGCGGCGCAGGCGGCGGCGGGCAGCCGCGCCCGCAGCGAGGCATGCGCCGGCGCGACACGGCAGATCGCCGCGGCCCGGCAATTGGCTGCCGCCGACCCGGCGTTGATCGACGCCGATGGTTTCGCGGGCGCCGATGCCGAGCTGCGCGCTTGCAACACGGTCGCTGCGGCCGTTGCGGCGCCGCGCCGGTAGTCTGCGGTATGGCCGCGGGGCGCTACAGCGGCAGCCCCGGTATGCCGCACGGGCCGGCAAGTTGCCCGCGAACGGCGGACCAGCTGCTGCGGGTGCCGTCGGGATGGGTTGCCGCCTGCGTGACTGCGCTGCCGCTGCGCAGGCCGAGCGCACGCGCCAGCAGCAGGCCGTCGGTGCTGTGCCGCGCGACACCGTCGCCGTCGATGTCCAGCGCGCAACCGGGCGCGGCGACGTATTGCGGGGTGGTTTGATAGGTGCCGCCATGCCCGTGGCCGGCCTGACCGAATTCGTTGTAGCCCCAGCAGCGGATGCCGCCGTCGTTCATGATGACGCAACTGCTGTTGTTGCCGGCCGCGATGCCCGTCGTGGTCGTATTGACGCCGGCTGCCGCTGGCGCAAGCCCGACCACGGTCGTTGGGCTGGGGCGATAGGCCACGCTGCCATCGCCGCCGTCGCCGATGGCGCCGTACAGTGCCAGACCCCAGCATTGCACGGTGGCATCGAGCAGACGTGCGCAGCTGTGTTGCGCGCCGGCGGCGATGGTATCCGGCGTGTTGCCGCTGGCGCCGAGGCTGGCCACCGTCAGCGGCGTGTTGCTGCTGCCGCCGATGCCGCCGCTACCCAGTTGCCCGGACGCGTTGTCGCCCCAGCAGACCACGCTGCTGAGACTGAGGACGCCGCCCGGTGCCAGTAGCGCGCAGGTGTGCGACGCACCGGCGGACAGCGCGATTGCGGTGCCGATGCCGGTCACGGCAACCGGCGTGCTGCTTGACGCGACCGCGCTGCCGTTGCCCAGTTGCCCGCTGCTGTTCCGGCCCCAGCAGGACACCGTGCCGCCAACACGCGCGCACGAGTGATAGTGGCCGACGGCAATTTCATCGACGTTGAGGAGGGGCACGGACCACGGCTGACTGGACGGGTTGGGCGCCAGCGCCGCTTGCCCCCAATCGTTGCGGCCGGCGCAAAACACCTGGCCGCCCTGCTGCAGGATGCAGGTGTGCTGGGCGCCGACGCCGATCTGCCGGGCCGGCCCCGCCGGGCCGAAACCCCACACCGTGACCGGCAGCGTGCTGTTGTCGAAACTGCCCTGCGCCAACGCGCCGTCGACGCCCTTGCCCCAGCAGCGGGCGCTGCCATCGGTCAGGCGCGCACAGGTATGCGACACGCCAGCCCGCACCTCCACGGCGTTGCCGATGCCACGCACCGGCACCGGCACGTTGCTGGCGCCGGTGCCGCCGTTGCCGAGCACGCCAAACGTCGTGTTGGCGCCCCAGCAGTGAACCCGGCCGTTGCTGGTGACGGCGCAGCCATGACTGTCGCCGGCCGATAGCTGGGTGTAGATCGTCTGCGACTGCGCCGGCGCACTGGCCGCCAGGCAAGTCGTCAGCGCCGCGCCGGCAAGCAGCCGCGCGGATCGGGAGAATTTCGTAGTCATGGTGCAAGCCCCGCGACGCCACAGGCGCGAATGAGGAAATTGCGAATTTGCGGCCAGCTCGTGCGCGTGGCGCCGCCGCCCACGGCGCCGGTGGTCACCGCGCTGCCACTCATGCCCGCCAGCGCCCGCAGCGCCAGCACGCCGTCGGTGGCGGCGCTGTAGAGGCCGTCGCCGTCGATGTCCAGCTCGCAACGCGGCGCAACGAATTGCGGCACGCTGTGGTCATCGCCGCCGGCGGCGAAGTGCGTCGTGCCAATCTGACCGGCCGCGTTGGCGCCCCAGCATTTGGCGCTGTCGCCGGTGGTGAGCGCGCAACTGTGCGTGCGCCCGGCCGCGACGCTGACGAAGCTGTCGTTGCCCAGCACTTTCGCCGTGCCCACCGTGATGCCGGTGGCGGCGATGACACCGTAACCGAGCCGGCCGTTGCCGTTGTAGCCCCAGCATTCGATGCGCCCGGCACCGGTACGCACGGCGCAACTGTGCTGCTCGCCCGCGGCGATGGCCGTCGCCCCGGTCAGCGACGGATACGCGCTGACCCAGGTATTGCTGCCGGTGGTGTTGCCCGTGCCCAGCATGCCGTAGGTGTTGCTGCCCCAGCACACGACGCCACCGGAGAGCAGGGTCGCGCAAGTGTGCAGCCAGCCGGCCGCGATGCGGCTCACGTTGGTCAGCCCCTGTACGTCCACCGGCGTGCGCCGTGGCGAGGTGTAGCTGCCGTCGCCGAGCTGGCCATCGCTGTTGCGGCCCCAGCACTTGACGGCACCGCTGGCGAGCAGCGCGCAGGTGTGCAGATGGCGCGCGCTGATCGCGGTGGCCGTCGCGATGCCGGCAACGTCGACCGGGCTGGCGAGATAGAGCTCGCTGCCGCCGTGACCGAGCTCGCCGTCGCCGTTGTAGCCCCAGCACTTGATGGCGCCGCCCTGCCGCAGGGCGCAACTGTGGTCGCCGCCGGTGGCCACGGCGATGGCGTCGGTCAGCGTGCCGACCAGCACCGGCGTGCTGCTTTGCGTGGTGCCGCCGTTACCGAGTTGACCGCGAAAGTTGTAGCCCCAGCATTGCACGCGGCCATCGCGCAGCGCGGCGCAGTTGTGCGAGGTGCCGGCGGCGATGTGCACGGCAGTGTTGAGGCCGAGCACGCGCACCGGTTGCGGCGATTCCTGCCCGTTGCCGGACATGCCATTGCCGAGCTGGCCGCGGAAGTTGTCGCCCCAGCAGTGCACGCCGCCGCTGTCGAGCAGGGCGCAGCTATGGTATTCGCCGGCCACGATTTGTGTGTAGGGCTGCGCGGCCAGCGTGCCTGCGCACGCGCTCAACGCCAGCGCTGCCAGTGTCGCGAGCATGTTGCGCGGGGCGTGAACGGCATCGCCACCAAAGCGGCGACTATTGGCCGGGAGTGAAAAGAAGCGCTGCATTTGGCGAACGGACAGGAGTTCCGATACCTACAAAGCGCAGCGCGTCAAAACCGGGTCAGCGAGCGCGTAACTGCGCGCCGTTAGGAAGCAGCTTTGCTACGAAATGGCGTACAGACAGGGCATAAAGACTGAAAACAGTCAAAGTCGACTTTCAATCGAATAGGCAGCCAAGCCCTCTATACAAGGCGCTTTCGTGAAAAAGCTATAGCACCGATTCGCCCCGTTGCCGTGACGAACGCGTTGGCGACGGCGACTACTGCTGCGCCGGCAAGCGTTGCCGCATCAGGCTCAGGTAAAGCGCGCCGTCGAGTGCCTGCCCGGTGCGCTGCGACTGCCACAGCGTCTCGCCGAGGCATTCGAGGATTTCGTGCTTGGCGGCGTGCTCGTCGTCGTGTTTTGCCGCGAGTTGCGCGTGAATGGCGCGGATGCCCGGCGGCTGGTCGATGTCGAGCTGCTCCTGAATCGCCAGATGAAAGCCGAGGTGCAGGAAGGGATTGATGTCGCCGGCCTCGGGCCGCCAATCGGTCGCGATGAACGATTCCGGGTTCTGCAGGATGCGCTGATATTCCGGGTGCAGATGGATGATGGCGACGGTCTTTTCTTCGAGTGGCGTCAGCATGTCGCCACGACGGAACTTGGCCCAACTGTCGATGAAGAACTGGCGCGCCTGATCGCGCGATGGATTAAACATTCGTGCTCCGCGCAAGGACGCAAGATGGCGCGAGTTTGCGCTCGCCAGGACGCAAAACTATGCAATCGGTGCCGCGGAGAATGATGAAAATAGTTTGCATACCTTTGCGTCCTAGCGACCAGCGGGAGCGCCGTCACTCGTCTTTCGTCCTGTGCGGCCAGCAAATTCGCAATCGTCGAACACCACGCATTCGCCGCACTTCGGGTTACGCGCTACGCAGGTATAGCGGCCGTGCAGGATCAACCAGTGATGGGCCGATTTCAAAAATTCCGGTGGCGTGAACTTCAGCAGTTTGCGCTCCACTTCGTCGACCGTCTTGCCGGGCGCGAGCTGCATGCGGTTGGCGACGCGGAACACGTGGGTGTCGACGGCCAGCGTCGGCTCGCCGAAGGCCTCGTTGAGCACCACGTTGGCCGTCTTGCGACCGACGCCGGGCAAGGCTTCGAGCGCCGCGCGGTCATGCGGGACCGCGCCGCCGTGGCGTTCGATCAACTGCTGCGCAGCGGCGATCGCGTTCTTCGCCTTGTTGCGAAAAAGTCCGATGGTCTTGATGTATTCCGCGAGTTGCGCTTCGCCCAGCGCCACCAGGTCGGCCGGCGTCTTCACGAACGGGAAGAACTTGCGGGTGGCGGCGTTGACCGACTTGTCGGTCGCCTGCGCCGAGAGCAGCACCGCGACCAGCAACTGGAACGGATTGCCGTATTCGAGCTCGGTCTTCGGATCGGGGTTCGCCCGTGCGAGCGCGGCGAAGATGCGACGGCGTTTTTCGGCGTTCATTGGCAACTGTTCACGGGCGCGGCGGTTGCGCCGCGCGCGCTTTGGCACGGGCGAGGACGGCGGCCAGCAGCGCCTGCTTGTCGCTGGCCGGCTTTGGCACATGCGCGGCGGTCTTCTCGGCGGCGCGCGCGGCGTAGCGGCGCTGATGGGCCAGGTATTGATTGCGCAACGCCGTCGCCTGCGGTGCGCGCGCGGTCAGCGTCGCGTGGACGCGGTTGGCAGGCGTCACGGCCGGCACCAGTGCGATGCAATCGACCGGGCAGGCGATGATGCAAAGTTCGCAGCCGGTGCAGTCCGCCGCAATCACGGTGTGCATCCGCTTCGATGCGCCGACGATGGCGTCGGTCGGGCACGCCGGCAGGCAGGCCGCGCAACCGACGCAGGCGGCCTCGTCGATCAGCGCCACGTGTTCCGGCGCGTAGGCATCGACGTCGTCGGCCAGCGCCAGCGGCGCGCGCCGCAGCAACACCGCCAGCGCCACGCGCGTCGCCTCGCCACCCGGCGGGCAACGGTTGACCTCGGCTTCGCCCGCGCGCATCGCCGCGGCATAGCTGCGGCAATCGGCGTAGCCGCAACGCTGGCATTGCGTCTGCGGCAACAAAACATCGATTGCATCAAGGTCGGGCGATTCGGCAGCGGCTAACATCGCGCAAATTATCGTGGAACCGTCGTTGCCGGCGGCGCATATATGGTGGAGCAGGCGGTGTTGTCGGGCGCGGGCGCGGAGGCCGGAGCGGGACCACGTCTCGACCGGGCGCCGGGACATCGCGTGGCCGGCAGTTATGGCCCGCTATCGCGCCTGTCCGCATGGTGGATGCATCGCCGCGGCTGGCGCATGGAAATCGCGGAGCCGATGCCGGATAAGTGCGTGATCATCATGTACCCGCACACCAGCAACTGGGATTTTCCGATCGGACTGCTGACCAAGTGGGCGGTCGGCCTCACGCTGAAGCGCGACGCGCTCCGCTTTGCCGGCAAGGAAAGCCTGTTCAAGTGGCCGTGGGCGTGGTTCTTCCGCGGCGTCGGCGGCTTTCCGGTCAACCGCAAGGCATCGACCGGCTTCGTTGGCGAAATGGCGGCGCGCTTCGCGGCGGAGCAGCGCATGCGCTTTGTGATTGCGCCGGAGGGCACGCGCAGTTATGTGCCGCACATGCGGTCGAGCTTCTACTACGTGGCGGTTGCGGCCAGGGTGCCGATCGCGCTCGGTGCCTTTGACTTTCCGAACAAGCGGGTCGTCGTCGATACCTTCCTCACGCCGTGCGGCGACGCTGCCACGGATCTCGCCGCGATCGAAGGCTACTACCGCGACCTTGGCAATCGCGGGGCGAAGCCGGAGCTCGCCGCTCCGTGGAAATTTCGCGACTGAGCCGGTGGTTGCTCCGCTGCGCACCACTGTATTTCAAATTCCAGGAATAATCCGACACCGAGGTTGCGAGCGACATTAAACTGGACGCAACAATCGATTCGCGTCTTTTCTTTTGGGGGAACCATGAAACGTACAACGCTCGCGCTGGCCGTCGCTGCTGCGCTGCTCGTCGCATCGCCGTCATTCGCTGCTCCCCCGGGCGCTACCGTCACGCAATCGCAGGCGGGCAGCGTTTTGCGCTGGACGGCTGCTTTCCCTCACGCCGTGGCGTTGCTGCGGGTCTCCGGGCCCGATGGCGTTGTCGAGCAGAAATTTGGCCCCGAGCCGGTGCAGTTCGCTGCCAATCCGTCGACGCTGGCGGCGGGTAGCTATGTAGTGGAAGTGACGTTCGTGTCGCAGGCACCGGCCGCCCGTTCGGAGGCGCGCACGCCGCCGCAGGTGGCGCAAACAACGGCCAACTTTCTTGTGCAGGGCGGCATGCTCTATACAGCGACCATGTCGCCGGCGCCGACGGAGAGCGGCAGCAAGCGGACAACTGTATCGGGCTCCACGGTGGTCGACCGTGCCGACGCTGTCGGCAGCGGCGCGCGAGCGAAGAGCAGCGAACGCGCCAAGGATGCCGTCGTTGCCGACGACCAGATTGTGCAGGGCAGCCTCTGCGTCGGTCTTGACTGTGTCAACAACGAGAGCTTCGGCTTCGACACCATTCGCCTGAAAGAAAACAATACACGGATCAAGTTCGACGACACCAGCACCGGTATCGGCTTTCCCAGCACCGACTGGCAGTTGACAGCCAACGACTCGGCAAGTGGCGGTGCCAACCAGTTCTCGATCGAGGATGTGACGGCGGGGACGGTTCCGTTCAAGGTGATCGGAGCCGCGCCGACCAACAGTCTTTTCGTCGACGCGGCCGGACGTGTTGGTTTGGGCACGTCGACACCAGTAATGAAGTTGCACGGTACGAACGGCAATACGCCAGGCCTGCGGCTGGAACAGACCAACGGTAACGGCTTCGTCGCCCAGACTTGGGATGTTGCCGGCAACGAGGCTAACTTTTTCGTGCGCGACTTGACGTCGGGAAGCAAGCTGCCGTTCCGCATCCGGCCCGGTGCGCCGACCAGTTCGATCGATGTCAGCGCGGTCGGCAATGTCGGCATCGGCACCGCCTTCCCCGCGCAGCCGCTGCATGTTCGCCGGGATGACGGCCGTGCGCAGTCGCTGGTCGAGGAGGCGAGCAGCACCACGGCCACCCGCACGCTGGCGAGCTTCGTCAACAACGGCGACGTCAAATTGAGTTTCAGTACCACCGCTGTACCGGTCACGACTTGGGAAACGATCGCGGGCAACGGCGGATATAGCGTCGCGCTCGCCGGTGCTGCCACACCGCAAATGACGCTCGCCGCCAATGGCAACCTGAACATCGGCGGCGCGCTGACGCAGGCGTCGTCGGTCACGCTGAAGGAAAACATCGTACCGGTCAGTAGTGAACAACTGCTGCTGGCGGTGCAGTCGTTGCCGATCTACACCTGGAACTACCTCACGGCGCCCAAGAGCGAACAGCATCTTGGCCCGACGGCGGAAGACTTTCACCGCATTTTCTCGCTGGGCAGCAACCCGAAAGCCATCGCGCCGGGCGATCTTGCTGGCGTAGCGCTCGGCGCAATTCAGGCGCTCGGCACGGCGCTGGCGGAAAAGGATCGCGAACTGACCGCGTTGCGCGAACGCATGGCGACGCTCGAAGCAATCGTCACCGGCAACCGCAAGTAAGGCGCGTCATGGACGAGCTTGAAGTATTAGGCTGCGGCCGCACCGGCAGTCGGCGTTGGCGCTGGCTGGTGACGCTAGCAACGGCCACTTCGTGGTGGGCGGCGGCCGGCGCGGTCACCATTGCGCCACCGGTGTTGCCGCCGGGCACGACCGGCAGCAGCTACAGCGTGAGCCTCACCGCGAGCGGCGGTGTCGCGCCTTATACGTTCACCAACGAGGTCGGGCGTTTGCCCAATGGCCTGAGTTTGACGCCGGCCGGACTGCTGTCGGGCACGCCGATGCCGGCCACGGTACCGTTTCAGATCTGGGCGACGGACGCCGACGGGCGCGAGGCCGTGGTCGGCGCCGGGACGAATTTGATTACGGCGCCGCTGGCGTTGCCCACGACCGCGTTGCCACCGGGTATGGTGAAGACGCCGTATGACACAACACTGCCGGTATCCGGCGGCTTTCCGCCTTACAACTGCGTGATTTCAGGCGGCGCGTTGCCGCCGGGTCTGACGCTGAGCGCAAGTTGCGCGTTGGCCGGCACGCCGCAGGCGTCGGGCGCGTTCACGTTCACGGTGCGGGTGACCGACCAGAATGGCAACATCGCTTCGACGGTCTTCACGCTGAATGTGGTGTCAGACGCCATCCCGACGTTGAGCGGCTACGCATTGGGCCTACTGGCACTGCTGCTCGCCGGCGTTGCGGCCTTGCGTTCGGGCACGCGCGGCGACCCGCGACGTGCCGGAGAAAGCGACGCGACTTGACGATCAACTTTTCGCCAGTGTGCCCATTCGATAAGGGCTAAACCAAGAAAATCGCCGCAGTCGACTTTCAGTCAAAATGCCCGCTGTACCCTTACGTAATGGGGCTTTCACGAAAAAGCTGATAACCGGAGAAGCGCGCTTTTTGTGAGCACGCGCTCACACCTCGCCATCCATCCCCAGCTCGTGAATCTTGCGCGTCAGTGTGTTGCGGCCCCAGCCCAGCCATTCGCTGGCTTCGATGCGCCGGCCCCTGGTTTGCGTTAACGCGGAGCGGATCATGGTGGCTTCGAACTCGCGCGTCAGCCGTTCGCCGGGCGCGCGTTCGCCCTGCTGGATGGCAGTGGCCAGCGCCGCCGCGAGGGCGTGCTGCCAGTCGCCGCTGAGCGCAGGCGTAGCTGCCGTTTGACCGGCGCCGTTGCTGGCGGCAACGGGTGGCGATGCGACGACACCGCTGTCCGGACCGAGCGGCACCGTCGTCGCGACCCGTTCCGCGAGCGGCGCTGTCGTCGGGGCCGGCGCCGATTCCGCGGCCGCATCGCCGGCGACGGCGCCGCGCACCTCGGGCGGCAGATCGGCAACATCGACGACGCTGCCCGGCGCCATCACGGTGATCCAGTGGCAGATGTTTTCCAGTTGCCGCACGTTGCCGGGGAAATTGAAATTCTGCATCACCTGCATCGCCGCCGGCGTCAACGCCTTGGCTTCGCCGCCGAGCGTTTGTGCGCTTTTCGACAGGAAATGCTTCATCAGCAGCGGCACGTCCTCGCGCCGCTCGCGCAGCGGCGGCAGGCGCAGGCGCACGACGTTCAGGCGATGCAGCAGATCTTCGCGGAACATGCCCTGCCGCACGCGCTCGTCGAGGTTCTGGTGGGTAGCCGCGATGATGCGCACGTTCGATTTCATCGGTGCCTGGCCGCCGACGCGGTAATACTCGCCGTCCTGCAGCACGCGTAGCAGACGCACCTGCAGATCGGCCGGCATGTCGCCAATTTCGTCGAGGAACAGGGTGCCGCCCTCGGCCTGCTGGAAGCGGCCCTGGCGGGTTGCGGCGGCGCCGGTGAACGAGCCGCGCTCGTGGCCGAACAGTTCGCTTTCGAGCAGGTCTTTCGGGATGGCCGCTGTGTTGATGGCGATGAAGGGCTTGCCCTTGCGCGGGCTGTGCTCGTGCAGCGCGCGGGCGACCAGCTCCTTGCCGGTGCCGGATTCGCCGGTGATCAGCACCGTCACATGCGATTGCGACAGCCGCCCGATGGCGCGGAAGACGTCCTGCATGGCGGCGGCCTTGCCCAGCATTTCGCGCTCGCCGGCGGTGCGTTCTTCGCTGCTCGGCGCCGCCTCGGTGACGGCGGCGGCGCGGCGAATCAGATCGAGCGCCTGCTCGACGTCGAAGGGCTTCGGCAGATATTCGAAGGCACCGCCCTGAAACGCCTGCACGGCGGTGTCGAGGTCGGAGAACGCCGTCATTACGATCACCGGCACCTGCGGATGCGCTGCCTTGATCTTCTTCAGCAGCGAGAGGCCGGATTCGCCGGGCATGCGCACGTCGCTTACCAGCACGGCAGGTGTTTCGTTGTCGAGCGCGTTCTGCACGTCGATCGCATTTTCGAAGCTGCGCCAGGGCAGCCCCTCGCGGGACAGCGCCTTTTCCAGCACCCAGCGGATGGAACGATCGTCGTCAACGATCCACACGTTCTTCATGTCTGCTCACTTTGCTACTTGTCTGCTTCCGACGGGTGGCCGAACGGCAGGATGACCCGGAACTCGGTGTGTCCCGGTTCGCTGTCCACCTCGATGGCGCCATAGTGTTGGGCGACGAAGGTCTGCGCAATCGACAGACCGAGGCCGGAGCCGGTGCCGTCGATGCGGGTGGTGAACAGCGGATAAAAAATGCGGTCGCGGATGTCGTGCGCAATGCCGGGGCCGTTGTCGATGACCGAGACTTCCAGCGCCATGCGATAGCGGCGCTTGGCCAGCACCACCTGCCGCGCCACGCGCGAGCGCAGGGTGACGTGCGGTGATTTCACCGTCGCGGTCGACTGGCAGGCATTGCGGGCGATGTTGAGCAGCACCTGGGTGATCTGCTCGGCGTCGCATTCGACGTCCGGCAGGCTGACGTCGAAATCGGGCTCGATCCGATGGCTGGCGCCGAACTCGTTTTTCAGCAGTTGCAGCACGCGGTCGAGCAGCACATGGATGTCGGTGCGCACGTAGCGCGGCAGCTTGTGCGGCGTCAGCAGGCGGTTGACCAGATTCTGCAGGCGATCGGCCTCGGCGATGATGACCTGGGTGTACTCGACCAGTTGCGGTTCGTTCAACTCGCCTTCGAGCAACTGCGCGGCGCCGCGGATGCCGCCGAGCGGGTTCTTGATTTCGTGGGCGAGGTTGCGCACCAGTTCGCGGTTGGCCTGATTCTGTTCGGCGATTTTTGCTTCGCGGGCAATCTTCAACTGCTGGTCGATATGGCGGAACTCGACGATCAGTTGCGGCTCGTCGGCGCCGACGCTGTCGAGGAAGCTGGCGGTGCAGTTGACCAGCAGCCGCGACGCGCCGTTCGATCCGGCCACCTTGCTGGCGAGGTGCAGTTCAAGCTCCTGCTCGGTGTAGCTGGCGCGATGGGTGAGGGCGAGTTCGAGCGCGGGAACCAGCCGGTCGGCGTCGCGCAGCACGTCGGCGATGCGGGCGCCGAGCAACTGCCGGCGCGATTGCGCAAAGAGGTTTTCGGCGGCGGCATTGGCGTAGACGATCTTGTGGTCGCGCTTCAGCAGCAGCACCGCAGTCGAAATGAGATCGAGTCCAGCCGTATCGGTCATGGCCCCGTTTTAGCAAGAAGGGGGCCAGCGTGTCGTCGCGGTGACGATCCGCCGTTACAGCTTGAGGTTCGCCAGTTCCTGCTTGAGCGAGGCGACGTTGCGCTCGTGGTGGCGCATGGTCTGCTCGATCTGCTTGACGCGATCGATGTACTTCGGCGAGCCGAGGCCTTCATCGGCAAGCGGCAAGGGTTTGCCGTTGTTGTACGACAGGCGGGCTTCGCCGAGCAGTTTTTCTTCCGATGCCAGCTCGTCGGCGAGCACCTGGCGGCGGGTGCCGTCGCGCGTTTTCTGAGTGCCGGAGTCGACCGCCGCCGCGGCGGTGCCGGCGCTGGCATTGCCCGACGTCGACACCTTCACCGCGGCGCCGCGGTTGGGCTTGTTGCCGGTCGGGATCTCGGAGAGCGTGTCGCCGGTGCTCATGCGCACCGCACCCTTTTTGGGCTGGTTGGTGTACTCCACCGCGCCGGTGACCGGGTCCACGTATTTGTAGATTTCCGCCTGCACCCAGCCGGCGACGAGCATCAGGCTCATCGCTGCGAACCTTGCCGCGGCGGGGCGATCGACGGAGAACATACCGGAAAGTTTAGTCAAAACAGACACTTAGCGCAAATTTCGCGGAAACGACAATAAAAAAGGCAGGTTGCCCTGCCTTCGTTGGAGTGGGCGGCACCGCTTCCGGTTCCGCCCGCCTCGCCGGGTGGTGCGCTTGCTCCACTGCCGGAGCCGCGCGCCAACCCGTTTACATCGAGTAGTACATGTCGTACTCAACCGGATGCGTGGTCATGCGGAAACGCGTGACTTCTTCCATCTTGAGCGCGATGTAGCTGTCGATCATGTCGTTGCTGAACACGCCGCCGCGGGTCAGGAACTCGCGATCGCGGTCGAGATATTCGAGCGCCTGGTCGAGCGACGAGCACACGGTCGGGATCTTGGCATCTTCTTCCGGCGACAGGTCGTAGAGGTTCTTGTCGGACGGCTCGCCCGGGTGGATCTTGTTCTGCACGCCGTCGAGACCGGCCATCAGCATCGCGGCGAAGGCGAGGTAGCTGTTCGCCATCGGGTCCGGGAAGCGCACTTCGATGCGGCGGGCCTTGTCGGACTGCACGTACGGAATGCGGATCGACGCCGAGCGGTTACGCGCCGAGTAGGCCAGCTTGACCGGCGCCTCGAAGCCCGGAACCAGACGCTTGTAGCTGTTGGTGCCGGGGTTGGTGATGGCGTTCAGCGCACGGGCATGCTTGATGATGCCGCCGATGTAGTACAGCGCGAATTCGGAGAGGCCCGCGTAGCCGTTGCCGGCGAACAGGTTCTTGCCGTCCTTCCAGACCGACTGGTGAACGTGCATGCCCGAGCCGTTGTCGCCGA
>JAPUER010000073.1 GCA_027492485.1 Betaproteobacteria bacterium | reverse complement strand
CTACGGCTGCCGTGAATCGCTGGTCGACGGCATCAAGCGCGCGACCGACGTGATGGTCGCCGGCAAGGTCGCGCTGGTCGCGGGTTATGGCGACGTGGGCAAGGGCTCGGCACAGGCGCTGCGCGCACTGTCGGCCCAGGTATGGGTCACCGAGATCGATCCGATCAATGCGCTGCAGGCCTGCATGGAAGGCTATCGTGTGGTGACGATGGACTACGCCGCCGACAAGGCCGACATCTTTGTGACGGCCACCGGCAACAAGGACGTCATCACCCATGCCCACATGGCTGCGATGAAGGATCAGGCGATCGTCTGCAACATCGGCCACTTCGACAACGAAATCGACGTCGCTTCGCTCGAAAAATACCAGTGGGAAGAGATCAAGCCGCAGGTCGATCATGTGATCTTCCCCTCCGAAGGCGGTAAGCCCGGCAAACGCATCATCCTGCTCGCCAAAGGCCGCCTGGTGAACCTCGGTTGCGGCACCGGCCACCCGAGCTACGTGATGTCGTCGAGCTTCGCGAATCAAACGATCGCGCAGATCGAACTGTTCACCAAGCCCGACGCCTACGAGGCTGGCAAAGTCTACGTGCTGCCGAAGCACCTCGACGAAAAGGTCGCGCGGCTGCAACTGTCGAAACTCGGTGCCCAGCTCACCGAACTCACGACCGAACAGGCCGCCTACATCGGCGTCAGCAAGTCGGGGCCGTACAAGCCTGATACTTATCGCTACTAAGCATCGAAAGTTCCCTCCCCTTCAAGGGGAGGGTCAGGGTGGGGATGGGGTTTAACTGCACAGATCAGCGTGAAGCAACGGACCCCCATCCCCCTCCCAACCTCCCCCTTGAAGGGGGAGGGGTCAAAGCCTCTCCGCAGCAGGAGAGGAGTAACGCACGCAATAGGAGCACTCGCATGACCCGTCTCATCATCGTCTGGATACTCAACGCCGTGGCCCTGATGGCCGTGGCCTATCTGATGCCGTCGATCACCGTCACCAGTTTTCTGTCGGCGCTGTTCGCGGCGCTCGCGCTTGGTCTGGTGAACACGCTGATCCGGCCCTTGCTCACGCTATTGACGCTACCGATCTCGGTGCTCACACTCGGCTTCTTCTATCTAGTGCTCAACGGCCTGCTGTTCTGGATGGTCGGCAAGCTGCTGCAGGGCTTCTCGGTCGACGGTTTCTGGACGGCCGTGTTCGGTGGCCTGCTGTACGGTTTGATCTCGTGGTTGCTCGCGCTGGTCATCCCGTTCGGCAGGAAGCAGTAAGCACCGACCGTTCGCCATGCGTGCCGATGTACTGCTCGTCGAGCGGGGCCTGGCGCCTTCGCGCACGGCCGCGCAGCGCCTGATCGCGGGCGGCCATGTCTACACGCGCGTCGGCTGCAAGGGCACACGCGTCGCACTGACCAAGCCGGGCGTCACGCTGGATGACGACGTTGCCATCGAGGTCGAGGCGAGCGAACTCGATCGCTATGTTTCGCGCGGCGGACTCAAGCTCGAAGGCGCACTCGACCGCACACGGCTTGACGTAACGGGCCTGCGCTGCCTCGACGTCGGCCAATCGACCGGCGGTTTCACCGATTGCCTGCTGCGGCGCGGCGCGGCGCAGGTGACCGGCGTCGACGTCGGTCACGACCAGTTGCACCCGTCGTTGCGCAACGACCCGCGTGTGACCTGCATCGAGGGCGTGAACGCACGAACAATCGATGTATCGACGTTTGTGGGAGCGGCCTTGGCCGCGAATGCTCATGTCGAGACATCACCGCAAGTTCCGGCAGTTCGCGGCCAAGGCCGCTCCCACAGCGAACCGGCGGCGGCTTTCGACCTGATCGTCGCCGATGTCTCCTTTATCTCGCTCGCCAAGGTGCTGCCGCAATGGCCCGCCCTGCTCGGGGCGGGCGGGCGCGTGCTGAGTCTGGTCAAGCCGCAGTTCGAGGTTGGCCCCGACAACATCGGCCGTGGCGGCATCGTGCGCGATGCGTCGCTCTACGCCGTGGTCGAGCGCGACATCTGCGCCGCTTGCGCTGCGGCAGGCCTCACCGTGTTCGACTGGTTCGCCAGCCCGATCACGGGCAGCGACGGCAACCGCGAGTTCTTCGTCTACGCCGGGAAACCATGAGCAAACCATCGCGCGCCGCGGCCGACGAGTTCCGCGACTACTGCATCGAGCTGTTGTCACCGATCGCACCGCGCGGCGGTATCGCGGGCATCGCAGCGCGCCGCATGTTCGGCGGCACCGGTTTCTCGATGGACGGCAAGACGTTTGCAATCATCGCCTTCGACCAGCTCTGGCTCAAGGGCGACGACCAATCGCGTGCGGCGTTCGAGAAGGCCGGCTGCGCGATCTTCACCTACGAGTCCGACGGCAAGCTGCGCACGATGGGCTATTACACGGTGCCGCCGGAGGTGATGGAGTCGTCTGCGCTGATGAAGCCCTGGGCCGAGCTGGCGTGGGGCGCGGCGCTGCGCGCGGCGGCGGGCAAGGGCAAGCCGAAGGCCCGGTCCTGATCGCCGCCATGATCACCACGAGCCGTCATTCCCGCGAAGGCGGGAATCCAGCCCCGGCAGCTTGCCCGCCCGCCTGTCGTGGTGTCCGCAACCGACTCCCGGTCTGGGTCCCCGCCTTCGCGGGGACGACAGGCAACGGATACCGATAACTACATTCGTCCCTACGCCCTCCCGATGAACAACATCTCCTTCGAATTCTTCCCGCCCAACACGCCCGAGGGCGCAAACAAGCTGCTCGTCGTCACCCAAACGCTGATGACGCTTTCACCGCAGTACTTCAGCGTCACTTACGGTGCTGGCGGTTCGACTCGTGACAAGACGATCGCCACGGTGAGCGCCGTACAGGCACTGGGTGCCGACGTGGCGCCGCATCTTTCCTGCGTGGGCGCGACGCGTGCGGGTGTGGCCGAGTTGATCACGGGTTACCGTGCGCAAGGGATTCGCCGCATCGTGGCCATTGGCGGCGATCCGCCATCGGGCATGGTTGCGAGTGGCGAATTTCGTTATGCCAGCGATCTCGTCGCGTTCATCCGGGCCGAAACTGGCGACCATTTCAAGCTGAACGTCGCAGCCTATCCCGAAGTGCATCCACGGGCGACTGGCGCTGCAGCCGATCTGCGTGCATTGAAAACGAAACAGGATCTGGGTGCCGACGTTGCGGTGACGCAATTTTTCTTCAATGCTGACGCGTATTTCGCGTTCGTCGACGCCGCGCGCCGCATGGGCGTCACGCTGCCGATCATCGCGGGCGTCATGCCACTGCACAATTTCAGCAAGGTCGCGCGGTTCGCAGAAATGTGCGGCGCTGAAATCCCGCGCTGGATTGCTCGGCGCATGGCTGACTTTGGTGACGACGCGGAATCGGTGCGCGCATTTGGCCTGGACATCGTCACCGCATTGTGTGAACGCCTCGATGCAGGCGGCGCACCCGGTTTCCACTTCTACACCATGAATCAGGCGCCGCTGACGGCCGAAATCGTCAAGCGGTTGCGTGGCTAACCTTCCAACGGAGCACCAACATGAGCAACAACGCCCTTCACCCCATCCACACCGATCAGGCGCCCGCCGCGATCGGCCCGTATTCGCAGGCGGTCAGCGCCAACTTCGCGTTCAAGGGCACGGTGGTGTTCTGCTCCGGGCAAATCGGGCTCGACCCGGCGACCGGCAATCTGCGCGACGGCTTCGAGGCGCAGGTCGAGCAGGCGCTGGCCAACATGCAGGCGGTGATCAAGGCCGCCGGCGGCGAGCTCTCCGGCATCGTCAAGCTCACGCTGTTCCTCACCGATCTGGGCAATTTCGGCACCGTCAACGGCAAACTGGAAGCGCTGCTGCCGAAGCCCTATCCGGCGCGCTCGACGGTCGGCGTCGCCTCGTTGCCGAAGGGTGCGCAGTTCGAGATCGAGGCAATCGTCGTCGTCTGATCGTGCCCGGCCGGCAGGTGCGCCGGTCGAATTTTTGGTTCAGCTTTATGCGTTCATGCCCATTCAATATGAGCTGGGAAACCGATTTGATGAAAAGTCGACTTGGCATGTTTTTCGCAGTTATGCCCAGTTTGAATGCGGCATGCGTCAAAAAGCTGATGGCCTTTGCCAGGCAAGCGCCGGCATCGTAACGCCGCGTGCCATCGGGCTCGGTGAGCCCTAGCCCCGATAGCCGCTATCCGTACCGGCATTCGCCCGCGGTCCGCCGGTTTTCCACTGCTGGCTCGCTGCCAGCCGCATAGCCATCATTCCCCTACACTGGTGCCGATGTCGTCCGCCAATGTCACGTCCTCGCCCGCTGCCAGCGACGCGCAGATTGCCGCACCGCTTCGTTCGCTGACCGTCAGCGTCGTCGTGCACCGCCTGCACCGCGACCAGTTGCTGCGTACCCTGCAAACGTTGCACGCGGCGAGCGGGAATGTGCCTGGGCTGTCGGTGCCACTGGTGCTGATCGACAACAGCGAGACCAGCGAACTGGGTGCCGCGCTGGCCGCACTGGCGGCTGCGGCCGGCTGGCCCGACGCACGGGTGCTGTCCGGGCACGGCAACGTCGGCTATGGCACGGGCCACAATCTGGCGCTGCGCGTCGCCGCCACGGATGCGTATCTGGTGCTCAATCCCGACATCGAACTCGATGCCGATGCGCTGCGCGCCGGCCTTGCCACGCTGGCGCTGCCGGGCGTCGTGCTGGTGGGCGCCGTCGGGCGCGATGGCGCCGGCCGGCCGGGCTATCTGTCGAAACGGATGCCCAGTGTCTGGGTGTTCTTCCTGCGCGGCTTCGCGCCGGCATGGCTGCGGCGGCGCTGCGACGCACGGCTTGCGCACTACGAATATCGCGATCTGGCGAGCGAGGGCGTGAGCGAGGTCACGCTCGTGTCCGGTGCCTTCATGCTGGCGCGCACGGCGGCGCTGCAGGCGGTGGGCGGTTTCGACCAGCGCTACTTCCTGCATTTCGAAGACCTCGACCTGTCGCTGCGCATGCATGCGCAGGGCCGCGTGGTCAGCGATCCCGGCGTCACGCTGGTTCATCATGGCGGCCATTCGGCGAACAAGGGCTGGGCGCATCTGCGCCTCTTTCTGCGCAGCGGGCTGCGCTTCTTCAATACGCACGGCTGGCGCTGGTGCTAGGAGTCTGGACGACACCTACAATGGTCGCCGACAAGACCGACCAGACCGATCAGCAGAACCAGAACATGCGTCCCTCCCAGCGAACCCCCGACCAACTGCGCCGCGTTGCCATCACGCCGCACTTCACCGTCCACGCCGAAGGCTCGGTACTGATCGAATGCGGCCGCACGCGCGTGCTCTGCAACGCCAGCGTCGAGGAGCGCGTGCCGCCGCACAAAAAGGGCTCCGGCGAAGGCTGGGTCACAGCCGAATACGGCATGCTGCCGCGCTCAACGCACACCCGCTCCAAACGCGAGGCGGCGAGTGGCAAGCAGAGCGGACGCACGCAGGAGATCCAGCGGCTGATCGGGCGCAGCCTGCGCGCGGTCGTCGATCTGAAAAAGCTCGGCGAACGGCAGATCACGCTCGACTGCGACGTGCTGCAGGCCGACGGCGGCACCCGCTGCGCATCGATCACGGGCGCCTACGTCGCGCTGGCGATTGCGTGCAACAAATTGGTTGCCGCCGGCACGCTGCCAGCGTCGCCGCTCACCGATTCGGTCGCGGCGGTATCGGTCGGCATCTACGAGGGCGCGCCGGTGCTCGACCTCGACTACGACGAGGATTCCAACTGCGAAACCGACATGAACGTGGTGATGACCGGCAGCGGCGGTTTCGTCGAAGTTCAGGGCACCGCCGAGGGCAAGCCGTTCAGCCGCGCCGAAATGGATGCGCTGCTGGCGCTGGCGGCGGATGGACTGAAGCAGTTGAATGTCGACCAGGCGGCGGCAATTGCCGCCGCTTGACGTCCGCAGGATTGGCTTGCCGCGATCCCGGCCGCAGACAAATGGCAACTGCCGGTCGCGGCAAACCGCTCCGGCAAAATTAGTGCCATGAAGCTCCCTCGACAATTCGTCATCGCCACCGGCAACCCGAAGAAGCTCAGGGAGTTCGAGCGCCTGCTGGCGCCGCTTGGCATCGAGGTGTTGCCGCAAAGCGCGTTCAATGTGCCCGAGGCGCCGGAGCCGCATTGCACCTTTCTTGAAAACGCGCTCGCCAAGGCGCGCAACGCGGCGCGGCACACCGGCCTGCCGGCGCTGGCCGACGATTCCGGCATCTGCGTGCACGCGCTGGGCGGCAATCCGGGCGTCAATTCCGCGTACTACGCCGGTCAGCAAAAAAGCGACGCCGACAACAACGCCCGACTGATGGCCGACCTGCGCGGCGTCGCCGATCGCGGCGCGCATTACACCGCCGTGCTCGCGCTGGTGATGCGCGAAGACGACCCGGAGCCGGTCATTGCCGAAGGCCGCTGGTACGGCGAAGTCATCGACACGCCGCGCGGCAGCGGCGGCTTCGGTTACGACCCGTATTTTCTCGACCCTGAAATTGGACTCACCGGCGCCGAAATGCCGATTGACCAGAAGGGCGCGCGCTCGCATCGCGGCCGCGCCTTCGCCAGGCTGGTCGCAGCACTGCAAGAACGTTTTGGAAGCGACCATGCAAGCCGTCCTTGACCCGATCGAAGCGCGCGTGATCGGCACCATGATCGAGAAGCGCATCACGGTGCCGGACAGCTATCCGCTGACCATCAACACGCTGGTCAACGGCTGCAACCAGTCGAACAATCGCGCGCCGGTGACCTCGCTGACCGAGGGCGAGGTGACGTCCGCCGTGGAGCGGCTGCGCGAGCGCGGTTTCACCTCGCTCTACACCGGCGCCGCGACGCGGGTGCCGAAGTATGCGGAGACATTTTGCGAGCGGCTCGGCTTGCAGTCGAAAGAAACCGCGCTGCTCAGCGAACTGATGCTGCGCGGCGCGCAGATGCCCGGCGAGTTGCGCTCGCGGGCCGAGCGCATGCATGCGTTTGCCGATCTGACCGAAGTGGAAACCACGCTGAAGGCGATGAGCGAACTGACGCCGCCGCTGGTGGTGCAGTTGCCGCGCGAGGCCGGTGCCCGCGCCGCGAAGTGGCAGCACATGCTGTTTGGTGGCGAGTTGCCGGAGGCCGATGCGCCACTGTTGCCGCCGTCAAAAGCGGACCGTGACGCGGCGCTGGCCGAGCGCGTGGCCGCGCTCGAAGCGAAAGTCGCGGAACTGGAAGACGCGCTGACGGCGCTGCGCGTGCAGTTGGGCGCCTGAACCGCGCGCGGTCTAGGGATGCGCCGCGCGGCCGGCGGCTGCTGCGGCGAGCGGGTGCCAGTCGTAGTCCCAGTAGGTGATCAATTGCGGCGCGGTGACGCGGGCGGTGAAGCGCAGCGCGGCGTCGCTTCGGTTGTGGCCGGGGATCAGGTGATGCTGCAACTGCGAGCGCCAGGGTTGTGCGTGCCGTGCGGTCATATGAACGCCCATGCCCATCAGGTCCTCGCGTTGCTCAAGCGAGACGCCATAGGCGGCGCCGTTGTTACCCGAGCCATTGACGTGATCGAGGCCGAGCGTGTGACCGAACTCGTGCAGTGCCGCGCTTTGCAGATAAGTCACACGGTGCCGCTCGCCGCCGATCCTCGTCGCGCGATCGCGCAAGTCGTAAGCCAGATCGCGATGGGTGAGCAGGGCCAGGCGCAGGCTCGGCGCTGCGAACGAGCGGAAGAAGTCCTCGTGCGGCTTGATGATGTAGTAGCGGTGGTGCGCGGCAGCGGCCGTCGCGACCAGCTGCAGCGACAGGTGGCAGGCGATGGCCGCCGGTGTGGTGACGTTCGGCCGCGGCGAATACCAGGGCTGATTGGGCGTGAGCTCGAATTTGTCGTCCCAATAGCGGGTGATGATGCTGGCGAAGTTGCGGCTGAATTCGTTCCACTCCTGGTCGGACCAGGTCTCGAGGTGAAATCGGTAGTGGTCGGCGTGCAGGATGCCGTTGCCGGTGCAATAGGCGCTCGCCGCGTTGAAGTGGGTGGTGGGTTCGCAGCGGACGAGCTGGATTTTGAAATGCAGTATCAGGTGGAGCATGCGGTCGTTCATCGGCATCAGCGTCGAATCGCGGCTTTGGGCGTTGTGTAACAGGCGCAGTTGCATGGTCGACTCCAGCGAGTGGTTAAAGGAGTAAGACGGCGTCCGGTGCCGGCGAGCGACACCGGACGCCCGCATAATTGTGCTCCTCCATCGCAACCCATTGCACGAATGTCTGTTCATCCTCCGGACCCGGCGACTGGCCGCAAACCGCTCACCCTGCATCGCCTGCGCGAATTGCACGCGAGTGGCGAAAAACTCACCATGCTCACCTGCTACGACGCCAGCTTTGCGCGGGTGGCGGACGATGCGGGCGTCGAGATGCTGCTGGTCGGCGATTCGCTGGGCATGGTGCTGCAGGGGCGGTCGAGCACGCTGCCGGTGACGCTGGAGGAGATGGCCTATCACGTGCGTTGCGTCGCAACGGGCAATCGCACGGCGTTTGTCATCGGTGACCTGCCGTTCGCCAGCTATCAGCAGTCGCGCGAACAGGCGATGGCGAGCGCGGCCACGCTGATGCAGGCCGGCGCGCAGATGGTCAAGCTCGAAGGCGGTGGCTGGACGGCGGAAACGGTGCGCTTCCTCACCGAACGCGGCGTCCCGGTCTGCGCGCATCTCGGCCTCACGCCGCAGTCGGTGCACGCGCTGGGCGGCTATCGCATTCAGGGCAAGACCGATGCCGCCGCCGCGACGCTCAAGGCAGATGCGCGCGAGCTGGCCGACGCCGGCGCCGCGCTGCTGGTGCTGGAGCTGATCCCCTCCACGCTCGCCGCCGAGGTCACTCGTATACTGCCAATTCCCACTATCGGCATCGGCGCCGGCGTCGATTGCTCGGGCCAGGTGCTGGTGCTGCACGACATGCTCGGCATCACCCGCGGCAAGCTGCCGCGCTTCGTAAAAAATTTCATGACCGGACACGGCAGCGTCGAAGCGGCGATTGGCGCGTATGTGACGGACGTGAAAGCAAGAACGTTTCCCGACAACGCGCTGCACGGGTATTGACGCCGACTCCTATGGCCGTGGGAGCGGCCTTGGTCGCGACAGTTCGGCACCCGAGCGCCACGACGATTCGCGGCCAAGGCCGCTCCCGCAACGCAATGGCATCAGATCAACTTCACGACGGCACCATACGCCGCAAGCCCCGCGTCTGCTGTCAATAGATACATCGGCTCGGTCATCGCCTGCGCGACGAGCAGACGATCGAACGGGTCACGATGATGATTGGGTAACGATTTAAGTGTCCGGGCGTGCGCGATCGTCACCGGCAGTTCGATCAAACCGGCGGCATCCAGACATTCGGCAAGGGCGTCGACGTCGACGGCGAGTTTGCCGATGCCCACCTTGATGGAAATTTCCCATAGGGATGCGGCCGACATGTGTACGGCGTCTGCCGCCGAAATGATTTTTCTGGCTTTTGCGGTGAGGCGCGGGTCGCCGTTGGCGATCCACAGTAAAAAATGGGTGTCGAGCAGCAGGTTCATCGCTCGAATGCGCCGATGATCTCGTCGGGCAACGGCGCGTCGAAGTCGGCCGGCACGGTGAACTGGCCTTTCATCATGCCATAGCGGATCGTGCGCTTTTTGGGCGTGAGCGGCGTCAGCAGTGCCATTGGTTTGCCGCCCTTTGCGATCACGATGTGCTCGCCCGCGTTGGCCTGATCGACTAGGCGCGAGAGATTGGTTTTGGCTTCGTACAGGTTGACGATTTCCACGGCTGTGACCTCCGGCGAGTCAAGACGCTTGAACAAACCATGTTGGTCAAGTTTGGTCAATTATACTTCGCCCATGCTCGGCCCCCATTTCACCTCGCTGCCGCCGCTGTCGCTCTACATCCACATCCCGTGGTGCGTGCGTAAATGCCCGTACTGCGATTTCAACTCGCACGAGCGTGGCGAGCAGTTGCCGGAACGCGAGTACATCGACGCGCTGATGAGCGACCTCGACGTGCAGTTGCCCGCATTCTGGGGACGCACGATTCACACGGTTTTCATCGGCGGCGGCACGCCCAGTCTGTTCTCGGCGCGCGGCATCGACGACCTCCTCGCCGGCGTGAGGGCACGCACGCGGCTGTCGCCGGCAGCCGAGATCACGCTGGAGGCCAATCCCGGCACCTTCGAGATGGAGAAATTCGCGGGCTTTCGCGAGGCCGGCGTGACGCGCCTTTCAATCGGCATCCAGAGCTTCAACGATGCTCATCTGCAGGCGCTCGGGCGCATTCACGATGCCGCCGAGGCGCGACGTGCCATCGAGATCGGTCTCGCCACCGTCGGCAACGTCAACCTCGATCTGATGTTCGCGCTGCCGGTCGCGCGGACGGGCGGCGCGGCGCAGACGATGGCGCAATGCGAGGCCGACGTGCGCGCTGCGCTCGGGTTCGCCACGCCGCATCTGTCGTTCTACCAACTGACGCTGGAGCCGAACACGGTGTTCGCCCGCAAGCCGCCGCCGCTGCCGGACCACGACCTGGCGGCGGACATGCAGTTGCGCGTCGAAGCCCTACTGACGGAGGCCGGTTACGAACACTACGAAACCTCGGCCTATGCGCGGCCGGGCCGGCGCTGCCAGCACAATCTGAACTACTGGGGCTTTGGCGACTACGTGGCGATCGGTGCCGGCGCCCACGGCAAGCTGACCATGCCGGGCGGGCCGCCGGGCGCCGGACAGCCGGCGAAGATCGTGCGCAGCGAGCGGGTGAAGCAGCCGCGCGACTACATGCAGAAGGCGCTAAGCGCCGATCCGTCGCGTTGCGTGTTCGAGCGCCGCGAAGTGACGCGCAGCGAGGTCGGCTTCGAATTCATGCTCAACGCGCTGCGTCTGACCGAGGGCTTTCCGGTGGCGTGGTTCGCCGAACGCACCGGCTATCCGATTTCGCTGGTCAGCCGTGCGCTCGACGACGCGGAGCGCGAAGGGCTGCTGGTTCGCACGCACGAGACGATCCGGCCGACCGAGCACGGCCAGCGCTTCCTGAACCGGATGCTCGAAAAATTCCTGCCGGACTGATCCCGACGGGCGCGCGTCGGGTCTATTGGGGGGGCTGGCAAAGGACTGCTCGACACGGCAGCAGCTTTCTGCGCATAACGCCTATGGCATCGGGCTCAGAGCCCAATATGGCAGATACTCGACTTTGCTGCGAAAACGGCGCCGAGCCCTTTACCAATGAGGCTTTCATCGAAAAGCTGAAACCTGTGCGCCTGCCAATCCTGCGTCCGTAACGACAATGCCGGCGCAGCCCGCTATACTGCCTAGCATGGATATTGCAGTAGATTCTGTCGCCGTTCTGCGACGCGCGCGTTCGGTGCTGGCCACCGAGGCGGCGGCTATCGCGGCGGTGGAATCGCGCCTCGGGCAGCCGCTGGTCGCTGCGGTGCAGGCGGTTCTGGGCGCGCCCGGCCGCGTGGTGGTCACCGGCATCGGCAAGTCCGGCCACGTCGGGCGCAAGCTGGCGGCCACGCTGGCGTCTACCGGCACCCCGGCGTTCTTCGTGCATCCGGCCGAGGCGAGCCACGGCGACATGGGCATGATCACGGCGGACGACGTGGTGATCGCGCTGTCCAATTCCGGCGAGGTGGCCGAGGTCAACGCACTGCTGTCGCCGATCAAGCGCGTCGGCGCCAGGATCGTGGCGATCACCGGCAACGAAAAATCGACGCTCGGCACCGAGGCCGACATCACGCTCGACGCCGGCGTCAGCGAGGAGGCCTGCCCGCTGGGTCTGGCGCCTACCGCCAGCACCGCTGCCGCGATGGCGCTCGGCGACGCGCTGGCGATGGCGCTGCTGGAAGCGCGCGGCTTCACCGCCGAGGACTTCGCGCGCTCGCACCCCGGCGGCTCGCTCGGCCGCCGCCTGCTCACCCATGTGCGCGACGTCATGCGCACCGGCAGCGCGATCCCGACCGTCGCGCCCGACGCCACCGTGGCGCAGGCGCTGTTCGAAATCACCGGCAAGGGCATGGGCATGACGGCGGTGGTCGCCGCCAGCGGCGCCGTCGCCGGCATCTTCACCGACGGCGATCTGCGCCGCTGCCTGCCGAAAGTCACCGATTTCAACGCCGCGAAGGTGGCCGACTTCATGACCACCCAACCGGTCAGCATTGGCCCGGACGAACTCGCCGTCGAGGCCGTGTCCGTGCTCGAAGAAGGCCGCAAGACGCAACTGCTGGTGGTGGACGCCGCCGGCCGGCTGGTTGGCGCGCTGCACATGCACGATCTGTTGCGTGCCAAAGTGGTTTGACCGGTGTAGCGATGGCCCGACCGAATACGCCCCGTCCCCCTACCGTCGCCGAGCGCATGCTCGCCGTGCGCGGCCTCGTCTGCGACGTCGACGGCGTGCTGACCGACGGCAAGCTCAATTACTTCGGCAGCGACGAGATGAAATCCTTCTCGGTGCTCGACGGCTTTGGCATCACGCTGGCCAAACACGCCGGCTGGAAGGTGGCGATGCTCACCGCCCGCGGCGGCCCCGCGGTGGAGCGCCGCGCCAGGGAGCTCGACGTCGAGCTGGTCAGCGGCGAACGCAACAAGGGCATCGCCTTCGCCGCAATCTGCGAGCGCTGGGCGCTGCCGGCGGCGAACGTCGCCTACATCGGCGACGACTGGCTCGACCTGCCGGCGCTGGTGCAGGCCGGTCTGGCGGCGACGGTGCCCAATGCGGCGGCAGCCGTGCGCCAGCGCGCGCACTGGCTGGCGAGCCTCAACGGCGGCGATGGCGCGGTGCGCGAAATGATCGAAGCGGTGCTGCGCGTGCAGGGCCGACTCGATGAGCTGGTGCAGCGTTACCTCAACGGCGGCGGCCCATGAGCGGCACGCTGCTCTGGCGCAAGCGGCAGGACCGGCTGGCAACGCTGTTCCCGCTGTTCGCGGTGGCGCTGTTCGCCATCCTCACCTTCTGGCTCGACGCCCGCGTCACCGACAGCGCGCGGGCGCAAAAGGCATCGTCGCAGCCGGCGCCGGATCACTTTATCGAAGGCTTCCGCATCGAGCGGACGGACAGCGGCGGGCGGATCGAAAACACCATGATCGGTACCCGCGCCGCGCATTTTCCGGCGAGCCAAAGCACCGTCGTCGACCAGCCGCGATACGAGAGCGAACCGGCGGGCAAGCCGAAGATGGATGTCCGCGCCGAACGTGCCGTGCTGCGGAGCGCGACGGCCAACAGCGGGCTCGAACAGGTGGATTTCTCCGGCAAGGTGGTCGCCCGCCAGGCCGCCAGCCCCGGCCGCGACGCCGTGACTTACGAGAGCGAAACGCTCACCGTCTTCCCGAAAACACGGCAGGCGCGCACCGAGTCGACCACCCGCACCATCAGCGGCGACCGGGTGATGGTGACCCAGGGATTGCACGTGGATGCCGAGAAGAAGCAGGGGCAGACCCATCGCGGTATCGAAATCGAACTGCGCCCGAAAGACACAGGCAACCGGGACGCAGGCAACAAGGACTGACCAAGGAATGTCGATGAAGCATTTGCCACCTCTATCGGCGCTCGCCGCTGCCGTCGTACTGGCGGGATTGGCATCGCTGCCGGCCCATGCCGAAAAGGCCGACCGCAAGGAGAAAGTCACCATCAACGCAATCGATGGCGACGCCGACCACGCCAAGGGCTTCTACCGGCTCGAAAAATCGGTGGCCATCGTGCAGGGCACGCTGCGCATCACGGCCGACAAGGGCACTGCGCAGACGACCGCGGACGAGAACTACAACACCACGCTGACCGGCAAACCGGTCTGCTTCCGGCAGCGCACCGACAACGGCGACTGGGCGCAGGGGGTGGCCGATCGCGTCGACTACGACAGCGGCAAAGGCATCGTCGAACTGTTCGGCAACGCCATCCTGTTCGTTGGCGAGGATGAAACCCGGGCCAACTACATCACCTACAACACGCAGACCAGCAAGTACGAAGCACGCGAATCGAAACAGCGCGCCAGCGAAGGCAAAGGCGTGACCTTCGTGCTGCAACCGCGCGACAAGGACGAGACGCCCAAAAAGGAAGGCGCCGCTGCCGACGCTGCCAAACCCGTCGCCAAACCCGCCCCTGCGAAATCCGCCACGCCACCGAAGCGCAATGAGCCAGCTTTCAGCCGTTGCGCTTAAAAAGCGCTACAAATCGCGCACCGTCGTCCACGACGTGTCGCTCACCGTCGACAGCGGTGAGGTGGTGGGTCTGCTCGGCCCGAACGGCGCCGGCAAGACGACCTGCTTCTACATGATCGTCGGCCTGGTGGCGGCCGATGGCGGCATCATCAAGCTCGATCAGACCGAACTGACCCACCTGCCCATTCACGAACGGGCGCGCAAGGGGCTGTCGTATCTGCCGCAGGAAGCCTCCATCTTCCGCAAGCTGACGGCGGGCGAAAACATCCGCGCCATCCTCGAACTGCGTGAAAAGGACGACGCGGTCATTGCCCGCGAACTGCAGGCGCTGCTCGACGATCTGGCCATTGCCCACCTGCGCGACACGCCTTCCGTCGCGCTGTCGGGTGGTGAACGCCGCCGGCTGGAAATTGCCCGTGCGCTGGCCTCGCGGCCGCGCTTCATCCTGCTCGACGAGCCATTCGCCGGGGTCGACCCGATCGCGGTGATCGAAATCCAGCGCATCGTGCGCTTCCTGCGCGAACGCGGCATTGGCGTGCTGATCACCGATCACAACGTGCGCGAGACGCTCGGCATCTGCGATCGCGCCTACATCATCAGCGAAGGCCGGGTGCTGGCCGACGGCCATCCCGACGAGATCATCGGCAACGAATCGGTACGCAAGGTTTATCTCGGCGAACACTTCCGCTTGTAGGCGACATTGAAGGCAGGGCTTCAACTCAAACTGGCGCAGCACCTGACGCTGACGCCGCAACTGCAGCAGTCGATCCGCCTGTTGCAGTTGTCCACGCTCGAATTGCAGCAAGAGATCGCCGCCGCGCTCGCCGAAAACCCGTTGCTGGAACTTGGCGAAGCGGACGCCGGCGACGACGGCGACAGCAGCCTGATGGTGTCGCTCGACGCCCTGGCGGTTGCGCCCGAGCGCGACAGCGTGCTCGACGGCAGCGACGTGCTGTCGGCGGCGCCGGCCGCCTTATCGGCAAACGGCGACAGCGCCGCCACTGCCGAAACGCAAACCGGTGCCACGGACGCTGACGGCGGTGTCGATGCGCCCGGCGGCAACGATGCGTTCGAAGCTGGCGCGTTCGAATCCGGCGTCAGTGACGACGGCGCGACCGCCACACCATCCACGGCGACCGACGGCGGCGACAGCGATCAGCCGGGGCTCGATTTTTCGGAATGGGGCAGTTCCGGCGCCGGCAGTTTCGACGACGATGACGAATCGTTCGAGTCGCAGCGCTCGGCGCCCGAGAGCCTGACCGAGCATCTGCGTGCGCAGGCGGCATTCGTCGACGCAGCGCCGGAAGTTGCGCTACTGCTGCGCGCGATGATCGAAAGCCTCGACGACGACGGCTTTCTCGGCGTCACTCGTGAGGACATCGAGGCGCTGCTGCCGCACGGCGGCGATGGCGACGATAGTGGCATCGGCGATGCGCTCATCTCCGAGCAGGACTGGCAGCAGGCGCTGCGGCTGCTGCAGGGCTTCGATCCTGCCGGTGTCGGCGCCCGCGATCTGCGCGAATGCCTGCTGCTGCAACTGGCGACGCTGCGCAACAACGCCGACGTCCGCCTCGCCCGCCGTATCGTCGCCGAAGCGCTCGATGCGCTCGGACGCCGCGACTACGTGCACATCCGCAAGCTGTTCGACATCGACGACGAGGATCTGAAGGCCGCACATGCGGTAATCAGGTCGCTGACACCGCGGCCCGGCGCGCCATTCGCCGATGTGTCGTCGGTACAGATGATTCCCGACGTTATCGTGCGCCGCAACAAACGGCGCTGGCTGGCCGAACTCAATCCGGTGGCGGTGCCGCGACTGAGCGTCAACACGGTTTATGCCGACATGTTGCAACGCCAGAAAGAAGGCCGTTCCACCCCGCTGTCGACCCAGTTGCAAGAAGCGCGCTGGTTGGTTAAGAATGTGGCTCAACGGTTCGACACGATTCTTCGGGTAGCCAGCGAGATTGTGGATAGACAACAGGCGTTCTTTGATCACGGCGAGGTCGCCATGCGACCGCTGGTGCTCAGGGAGGTGGCCGACGCACTCGGCCTGCACGAATCGACCGTTTCCCGCGTCACCACGCAGAAGTTCCTTGCTTCGACGCGCGGCTCCTTCGAACTCAAGTATTTCTTCGGCAGCCATGTGGCGACCGATGCCGGCGGCGCTGCGTCTTCGACGGCGATACGCGCCATGATCAAGTCACTTATCGCAGAGGAGGACGCCAACGAGCCGCTGACCGACAGCCGCATCGCTGAATTGCTCGGAGAACAGGGCATCATCGTTGCACGCCGGACTGTGGCCAAGTACCGGGAACTGCAAAACATCGCCCCGGTCAACCTGAGAAGGCGCAACTGATTCCGCGGGGAAGGGATGGCTGCGCCGGACATTCAATCCAGTTATCGAGAGGTACGTTCATGAATCTGCACATTACCGGCCATCATGTTGCGGTGACCGATGCGCTGCGCGCCTATATGGTGTCGAAGCTCGATCGCGTCAATCGCCACTTCGATCACGTGATCGACGTCAACGTCGTCATGTCGGTTGAAAAGCTGAGGCAAAAGGTCGAGGCGAATGTGCATGTCAGCGGCCGCGAAATCCATGCCGCCTGCGAGGGCGAAAATCTCTACGCCGCCATCGACGAGCTGGCCGACCGCCTGGATCGCCAGGTGCTGCGGCACAAGGAGCGGCTGCAGGTCAGCCGCGACGAGGGCTTTGTGCGCAAGCGCGTCGACCTCAATTGAAGCGGGTGGCCGGATCCTGCGGTTTCGTCAGCTTGGTGTTTGATGCGCTGCACTAGAATCGCAGGATTTCGTCGCCGGCCAGTGGCAACGTCCGTCTGGCCGGCCTTAGTCACGTTCATCCCGCTGCCCCGCAGCGGGATGGGCTTTACGGATATCGCCACCTGTGAGCCACCTCGCTGATCTCCTGACGCCAGAAAATGTGTTGCTCGACCTCGACGTCGCCAACAAACGCCGGCTGTTCGAGGTCATCGCGCTCGAATCCGAACTGCGTTACGACCTGACGCCGACGGTTACCGTCGACAGCCTGCTGGCGCGCGAGCGGCTGGGCTCGACCGGGCTCGGCCAGGGCATCGCCATTCCGCACGGCCGCATTCGCGGGCTCGACCGCGCGATCGGGTTTTTTGCCCGGCCGAGGACACCGATTCCGTTCGAGGCGCCGGACAACCAGCCGGTGCGCGACATCTTCGTGCTGCTGGTGCCGGAGGCGGCGACCGACGAGCACCTGCAGATCCTGTCCGAACTGGCGCAGCGCTTTTCCAACCGCAGCTTCCGCGACGCGCTGTCGGCCGCGATCGAGCCCAAGGCCATTCATGCCTTGTTCAGCGCGCCACAATAGCTGACGGCATCCGCCCATGCGAACCGTCGAGCTTTCCCGGCTGTTTGCCGACAATCAGGAGCGTCTTGATCTGGTGTGGCTGGCGGGCCGCGATGGCGGCGGCCGCATGCTGTCGCGCGACACCACCGCGCAGGCCGACGTTGGTCTCGTCGGCCACATGAATTTCATCCACCCGTTTCGCATCCAGCTGATCGGGCCGGCCGAAATTGCCTATCTCGGCACGCTGCCGGCCGCGGAACAGCAGGCCACCTTTTCGCGCCTGCTGGTGGACGAATTGGGCGCGGTTTTCGTTTGCGGGGTCGGCGCCCCGCCGGCCTACATGCTCGAGCAGTGCGATCGCGCGCACGTGCCGCTGATGCAATGCCCGCACCCGAGCCCGCATGTGGTCGATGTGCTGCGCCTGTATCTGTCGCGCATGCTGGCGGCGAACGCCACGCTGCACGGCGTGTTCCTCGACGTGCTCGAGATGGGCGTGCTGATTACCGGCGCCTCGGCGATCGGCAAGAGCGAGCTGGCGCTGGAGCTGATCAGCCGCGGTCACGGCCTGATCGCCGACGACATCGTCGAGGTCTACAAGGTGTCGCCGGAGCTGATCGAAGGCCGTTGCCCGGACGTGCTGAAGGACTTTCTGGAAGTGCGCGGCATCGGCATCCTGAACATTCGCACCACCTTCGGCGAAACGGCGGTACGGCCGCGCAAATCGCTGAAGCTGATCGTTCACCTCGAAGATCACACCGACGAGCAGTTCAAGCGGCTCGACCGCATGAGCGTCAACGCGACGTTTCAGGAAATTCTGGGGGTCAAGATTCGCAAGGTCGTGATCCCGGTGGCGGCCGGCCGCAACCTCGCCGTGCTGGTCGAAACCGCGGTGCGCAACTTCGTGCTGAACCTGCGCGGCATCGATTCGACGCGCGAATTCATCGAACGCCAGGCCAAGCTGATGGAGGAGGGCTGAGCCCTCTCCATCGTGCCCGTACAGCTCATCCTCGTACTCGGTGTTTCCGGCGCCGGCAAGAACGTCGCGCTCGGCGCGCTGGAGGATGTCGGCTTCGCCATCGTCAGCAACCTGCCGGCCGCGCTGCTGGCCGATACCGTCGACGCCATGCTGGCGACGCACAGCCAGTCGCTTGGCGTCAGCGTCAATGCGCATTCGCCGACCTTCGTCGCCGACTTCGAACGCGGCGTCGAGCGCATCCGCGCGCTGCATCCGGCATTGCCGCTGCGCATCGTGCGCATCGACGCCAGCGACCTGACGCTGCAACGGCGTTTCGCCGAAACCCGCCGCAAGCACCCGTTCGCCAGCGACGACACCACATTGCAGGACGCCATCGTCGCCGAGCGGTCGCGGCTGCGGGCCGTTACCGGGCGGGCCTTCGACATCGACACCAGCGCCACCAGCACCCATCTGCTGCGCCAGCGCGTGCGCCAGTTCGCCGCCGCGATCGGCGAGCGTAGCGATCTGCCGCTGCTGGAGATTTCGTCGTTCGCCTACCGCCAGGGCATACCGCCCGACGCCGACCTGGTATTCGACGCCCGCGTTCTGCCCAACCCGTTCTACGAGCCGGGGCTCGCGGCGCTCACCGGGCGCGACGGACCGGTGATCGACTATCTGCGGGCGCAGCCGGAAACCGCCGTGCTGGTCGACGCAATTGCGGCCTATGTGCGCACTTCGCTGCCCGGCTTCGTCGCCGACAACCGCGCCCGTGTGCACATCGCCATCGGCTGCACTGGCGGCAAGCATCGCTCGGTTTACGTCGCCAATGCGCTGAAGGCGCGGCTTGAACCCGATGCCCGCGTGCTGCGCCACGATCGCGAACACCCACAACCGGAATAAGCGCCGGAGAGCCAGGCGTCACCCCATCATGCTGTCGTTTCTCACCCGCAAACCGGAGAAAAAACTGCCGGAAGTCCTGTCCCTGTTTCCGCTCAGCGCCACGCTGTTTCCCGGCGGGCGGGTCGGGCTCAAGGTTTTCGAGCAGCGCTACCTCGAACTGGCCAAGGCGCGGATTGCCGATGGCGAATTGTTCGGCGTGGTCACGCTGACCAGCGGCGCCGAGGTCGGCGCGCAGCAGACCTTTGCCAACGTCGGCACCGCCGTTCGCGTGCTGTCCTACGACGTGCCGCAGGCGGGCATTTTCCTGCTCGATGTGGTCGGCGAGGATCGCTTCGAGATCGTGCGCTCGTCGCTGGGCCGCAGCGGGCTCAACCACGCCGCGGTGCGCTGGATTCGGCCGGAGCCCAAGGTCAAATTGCCCGATGAGTATGCCGAACTGGGCCAGTTGCTGGCGCGGGTGATCGAGCAGAACGGTGCCGAACGCTTCGCCGAACCCATCGAGCTCGATGACGCATCCTGGGTCGGTTCGCGACTGGTGGAAATGCTGCAACTGCCCCCCGGCATCAAGCAGAGCCTGCTCGAAATCAACGACGCCGAACTGCGCCTGAAGACGGTCCGGCAACTGCTGGCACGGGGCGGCGGCGCCCCGACGGCCGCCGCTTCGTAAAATCATCGTTTTCGTCACTTCATTCCGGTGCGCCGTGGTGCGCGCCTGCACACTATGGCCGGTCACAGCAAATGGGCAAACATCCAGCACCGCAAGGGGCGTCAGGATGCAAAAAAAGGCAAGATTTCGACGCGCCTGATCAAGGAAATCACCGTCGCCGCCAAGATGGGCGGCAGCAGCATCGATGGCAATCCGCGGCTGCGGCTGGCGGTCGACAAGGCATATGACAACAACCTCGCCAAGGACACCGTCGAGCGCGCCATCAAGCGCGGCGCCGGCGAGATGGAAGGCGTCAACTACGAAGAAATCCGCTACGAAGGCTATGGCATCAACGGCGCCGCGATCATCGTCGATTGCCTCACCGACAACCGCCAGCGCACGGTGAGCGAAGTCCGCCACGCCTTCAGCAAATACGGCGGCAATCTCGGCACCGATGGCTCGGTCGCTTTCCTGTTCAAGCATTGCGGCACGCTGCTGTTCGCGCCGGGCACCGACGAGAACAAACTGATGGAAGCCGCGCTCGAAGCAGGCGCCGAGGACGTGCTGAGCAACGACGATGGTTCGATTGAAGTCATCACCGGCCCCTACGATTTCGTCAACGTGAAAGAAGCGCTGGCGAAAGCCGGCTTCAAGTCCGAGATCGGCGAGGTGACGATGAAGGCGCAGAACGAGGTTGTTTTCACCGGTGACGACGCCGTCAAGATGCAGAAACTGCTCGACGCCTTCGATGCCGTCGATGATGTGCAGGACGTCTACACGTCGGCAGTGATCGAAGAGTAATCAGGAGTACGCAATGGGCTGGTTCTCGAAAAAAGACGACGGTTTCTTCCTCGCCACGATCACGCCGCCGGGCATTGAGGCCAGCCAGTGTCTGGGCATCGTCAACGGCGAGGCGATCATTGGCGCCAACATCTTCCGCGACATGTTTTCGTCGGTGCGCGACGTGGTCGGTGGCCGCGCCGGCGGCTACGAGCGCTCGCTCGCGGGCGCGCGCGAAGCGGCCCTGGAAGACATGATCGCGGCCGCAAAGGAACTCGGCGCCACCGGCATCATCGGCGTCGATTTCGACTACGAAGTGCTCGGCGAGACCAACGGCATGATGATGGTGGCCGTCAGCGGCACCGCGGTGAAGATGTAGTGGACGCCTCGCGGGAGCGGCCTTGGCCGCGATTCCCGGCTGTACCCACACAATCGCGGCCAAGGCCGCTCCCACAGATTGAATAGCGCCCGCACCATCCTCGGCATCGACCCCGGCCTGCGCAGCACCGGCTTCGGCCTCATCGCGCAGCGCGGCAACGCGCTCGCCTACATCGCCAGCGGCTGCATCAGGACGGACGACGCCGGCACGCTGCCCGAGCGGCTGCTGACGATCGCCCAGGACGTGCAGAGCATCATCGCGCAGCACAAGCCCGACGATGTCGTCGTCGAAAAGGTGTTCGTCAACGTCAATCCGCAGTCGACGCTGCTACTCGGTCAGGCGCGCGGCGCGGCGATGACGGCCGCCGTGCTCGCCGGCGCCACGGTGCACGAATACACCGCGCTGCAGGTCAAGCAGGCCGTAGTCGGCCACGGCAAGGCGGCGAAGGAACAGGTGCAGGAAATGGTCAAACGGCTGCTCAAGCTCGACGCCACGCCGCAGGCCGACGCCGCCGACGCGCTCGCCACCGCGATCACTCACGCGCACTCGCGCCAGGGCCTGGGCGCGCTGGCGCCGGAACTGCTCGCCAAGCGGAAAATACGGCAGCGCGGCGGGCGGATCGTATGATCAGCTTTGCGCTGTAAGCGCCATTGAATAAGGGCTGGAACGCTAAATAGCCAAATAGTCGACTTGTGGCGATTTGTGGTGCGGTGCCCAGTGCTGAAGCCATTTGACGAAAAAGTTGTTAAGTTTTTTGACAGAGACACATCATGATCGGACGCCTCACCGGCCAGCTCGTCGCCAAGCAACCGCCGCAGATCACCATTGACGTCGGCGGCGTCGGCTATGAGGTGGACGTGCCGATGAGCACCTTCTACGCGCTGCCCGCCACCGGCGAGCGCGTGCAGTTGATGACGCATTACGTCGTGCGTGAGGACGCGCATCTGCTGTTCGGTTTCGCGACCAACGACGAACGCGCCGCTTTCCGCCAGCTCATCAAGGTCACCGGCATCGGCCCCAAGGTCGCGCTGGCCGTGCTCTCCGGCCTCTCGGTCGCCGAGCTCAACCAGGCCATCGCGCTGCAGGACGTCAAGCGCCTCACCCGCGTGCCCGGCATCGGCAACAAAACTGCCGAGCGGCTGCTGCTCGAACTCAAAGGCAAAGCGGTCGCCGCGAGCAGCGCACCCGGCGCAGCGCCCGCCGCGGCGAGCCCCGCCGACGACGTGGTGAACGCATTGCTCGCGCTCGGCTACAGCGAAAAGGAAGCAGGCGCCGCCTGCCGCGACCTGCCCGCCGACTTGCCGCTGAACGACGCGATTCGGGCGGCGTTGAAGTTGCTGTCGAAGGCGAAGTAGCCTCTCCTCGACTGTCCGCCGTCATTCCCGCCCTTCGTCAGGCCCAGGGTAGACCGACCTGCGGTCGCGCGGGGAATCCAGACCAGGAACCCGTGACAAAGTAGGGCGGGCACTGCCCGCCGCAAGTAGCTGCCCGCTTCGCCAAGCTGGCCACGGAAACCCGGATGCGAGTATCCGGGCTACGGCGCGGCAAAACGGACGTCAAATCTTTTATAACTCCACTCCTCAGGCTTTGGCTTCACCACCCAAAGCCCGTTCCCGTTCTGCCGCGAATGCATGACTGCTTGTTTCAGCTTTTGCGCGTACTTTGGATTCTCGGAGTTAAAGAGCCCCAGGACGCTAACAGCGATTCGTATAGGTGCGTGCGACGGGCAAGTAAAGACGACCAAGTTGCCACCATCGGATTGCCCGATCTGGCAAATTGATGAGCAAACAGGGCAAATGCCGGTGTGGGTCATATCTACCTTTCGCATGTTGTCATCCATTCGTAGCATGCGCCAGAACAAAGCACCAGTGACGAGCGGCGTTCATATCTCCTAGAAATACAAATGAGGGGCGTCGCTCGGACCCTCGCATCCGGGTTCTCGTAGTCCCTATCGCGAAGCGACCAAGCCCGTAGGCTGGGTCACCGACCCAGCATTCCGCAAATGCAACACCAACTGCTGTAGCCACTCAGTTTGTTGTAGCGGCAGTTGTGCTATTCTCCTTACCGATAGTAAGGAGCTACGCCATGAGCATCCACACTGCCACCATCTCCAGCAAAAGCCAAGTCACAATTCCCGCAGCGGTTCGGGACGAGTTGGGGCTTTCGGCCGGCGACAAGATTGACTTCGTGCGTTCGGCGAACGGGTTCGAGATCGTGCCGCGCAAGCAGTCGGTGCTGAGCCTGCACGGCAAATATGCACACCTCGTCTCGCAACCGCACAGCATTGAGGAAATCGATGTCGCGATCCGCAACCGCATGAAGAAGCGCTTTGCTGCATGACAGGCATCGATACCAATGTCCTGCTGCGCTTTTTGCTGAAGGACGATGCGCGTCAGTCGGCTCGCGCGCTGCGCTTCATGCGCGACGAGATTTCGGCAGCGCAACCCGGTTACGTCAGCCTCGTGACCCTGCTTGAAGTAGTGTGGGTGCTGGATTCGCTGTACGGATTCAACGCCGAGCAGCAAATGGCCGTGGTTGACGACTTACTCGCTGTGGAAGCGCTGGAAGTTGCAGAGCGCATTGCCGTCACCCGCGCGGTCGCCGCTTCGCGCGACCGACGCGCCGATTTTCAGGATTGCCTCGTCGCGATTCTTGGCGAAGCTGCGGGTTGCAGCACAACAGTGACTTTTGATGCCAAAGCCGCCCGGCGAGCCGGGATGACATTGCTGCGCTAACTTGTCGGCGGGCAGGCGACCGAATCGGCCAGCCAGCGTGCTCTTCTGCCTCATACAATACCTGTATGGCCATTCATGACGATTCCCTCGCGAGCGCGGCGCCTGCCCGTGCGCCTGCGGGCACGGACGCGGGCGAGCGGCTGATCGCGCCCAAGAGCGAGGGCACGCAGGAGGACGCGCTGGAGCGCGCGCTGCGGCCGAAGCAACTGGACGAATACGTCGGTCAGGAAAAGATTCGCGGCCAGATTTCGATCTTCATCGAGGCGGCCAAGTCGCGCCGCGAAGCGCTCGATCATGTGCTGCTGTTCGGCCCGCCGGGCTTGGGCAAGACGACGCTGTCGCACATCATCTCGCGCGAGATGGGCGTGACGATGCACCAGACCTCCGGCCCGGTGCTGGAGAAGAAGGGCGATCTCGCGGCGTTGCTGACCAATCTCGAGCCGAACGATGTGCTCTTCATCGACGAGATTCACCGCATCAGCGCGGTGCTCGAAGAGACGCTCTACAGCGCGATGGAGGACTACGCCATCGACATCATGATCGGCGAGGGGCCGGGTGCGCGCTCGGTGAAGCTCGACCTGCCGCCGTTCACGCTGATCGGCGCCACCACGCGCGCCGGCATGCTGACCAATCCGCTGCGCGACCGCTTCGGCATCGTGGCGCGGCTGGAGTTCTACAGCGACGAGGAGCTGTCGCGCATCGTCGTGCGTTCGTCGAACCTGCTCAACGTGAACATGGAAAACGCCGGTGCGCTGGAGATCGCACGTCGTTCGCGCGGCACGCCGCGTATCGCCAATCGCCTGCTGCGCCGCGTGCGCGACTTCGCGGAGGTGCGCGCGAAGGGGCACGTCACGCGCGAGGTGGCCGACGCGGCGCTCTCGATGCTGGACGTCGACGCCAGCGGACTCGACGTGATGGACCGCAAGCTGCTCGCCACCATTGTCGAGAAATTCTCGGGCGGCCCGGTCGGCGTCGACAATCTGGCGGCGGCGATCAGCGAGGAGCGGGAGACGATCGAGGACGTGATCGAACCGTTCCTGATCCAGCAGGGCTACGTGCAGCGCACCAGCCGCGGCCGCATGGCCACGGCACGGGCGTACCGGCACTTCGGGCTGGTGCCGCCGGCGGCGATGGGGACCGGGGAACTGTTTGGTAACGATGGATAAGTCGTTGTTGCCCGCACCCTCCGCCCTCTCTCGTGCTGCGGGGGAGGGAATCTTCGCCATCCCCGTCCGCGTCTACTACGAAGACACCGACGTCGGCGCCGTTGTCTACTACGCGAACTACCTGCGCTTCATCGAGCGCGCCCGCAGCGATTGGTTGCGCGCGGCGGGTTTCGAGCTGGACGTGATCCAGCGCGAGCAGAACGCGGTGTTCGTCGTGCGCCGCGTCGAGGCGGATTATTTTTCGCCGGCAACGCTGGGCAATCTGCTCACGGTCACGGCCGAGCCGACCGAAGTGGGCGCCAGCCGCATGGTGATCCGTCAGCGCGTGTTGCGCGCCGGCGCCAACGGCGAAGAACTGTTGTTCGCGGCGATGGTCACAGTAGCGTTTATCGCTGCCGATCTGTCCGGTCCGTTGCGCATGCCGAAGGCGATGCGCGATACGCTGAAAGCCATGATGCCTACCTCCACTGCCCAGGCGCCCGCATGAAACCCACCGCCGATCTTTCGTTCCTCCACCTGATCACCGGCGCTAGCGTGCCGGTGCAGGCGGTGATGCTGCTGCTGGTGCTGCTCTCGCTGTGGTCGTGGTGGCTGATCTTCTACAAGGGCGGTACGCTCAAGCGCGCGGCAAAGCGCAACGCCAGCTTCGATGACTCGTTCTGGCAAGGCTCGGACTTGAACCAGCTTTACGCCCGCATCGCCGATGGCCGCGAACGCTTTGGCCCGCAGGCGGACGTGTTTGCGGCCGGGTTCCGCGAGTTCATCAAGCAGAAGCGGCAGGCCACCGCGTCGAAAGAGGCGGTGGTCGACGGTACCCGTCGCGCCTTGAAGGCGGCGACGCAGCGCGAGATGGACGGGCTCGAACATCAGTTGCCCGGCCTTGCGACAGTGGCCAGCGTCAGCCCCTACATCGGCCTGCTCGGCACTGTTTGGGGCATCATGAATTCATTCCGCGGCCTCGCCAGCGTCGGACAGGCAACGCTGGCGCAGGTGGCGCCGGGCATCGCCGAGGCGCTGATTGCCACCGCCATCGGTCTGTTCGCCGCGATCCCGGCGGTGGTGGCCTACAACCGCTTCATGGCGCAGCTCGACCGCATCAACACCCAGCTTGAGACGTTCGCCGAGGAATTCCTCAACATCCTGCAACGTCAGGCCTGAGCGAGGCGAGGTCAGTGCGCCGCCGCAAACTCGTCAGCCAGATCAACGTCGTGCCTTTCATCGACGTGATGCTGGTGCTGTTGATCGTGTTCATGATCGCCACGCCGTCGCTGCGCACCGGCGAGATCGAACTGCCGAGTGTCGGCCAGACGTTGACGCCGTCGCAGGCCGACCCGATCGAGGTGACGGTCAGGGCCGACGGCGCGCTGTCGCTGCGCGATGGCGGCGCCGCCGTGCCGGGCAAGCTGACCCGCGCCACGCTGGTCGCCCGCGTGCTGGAACTGCAAAAGACGAAAGACCGTCCGGTGGTCATCGCGGCCGACCGCAACGTCAAATACGACGAAGTGGTTGGGCTGCTTGGCGCCCTGCACGCGCAGGGTGTGAAGCGCGTGGGGCTGGTCGCCAAAGAAGGCGGCTGACCGCCGGATGGGCAGACGATGAGCGGCAACGGCAACGACGGCTCGAAGACCGCGGCCTGGATCGGCGCGATCGTCGTGCATGTGGTGCTGATCGCGGGGCTCGTATTCAGCGTGCGCTGGAAGCAGGTGGCGCACGAACCGGTCACCGTCGAACTGGTGTCCAACGCGACCCCCGTCGCGCCGCCGGAGGCCGCTGCGCCGCCACCGCCACCGGTCGCGCCGCCGCGTCCCGAGCCGCCACCGCAGCCTGCAAAAGTGGCGCCGCCAAAAGTGACGCCTCCGCCGCCGCCAAAAGCGGCACCGCCATCGCCTCCGCCGCAACCAAGCGCCGCCGACATCGCGCGTCAAAAGGCTGCCGAGAAGGAAGCCAAACGCAAGGCGGACGAGCAGAAAGCCGCCGAGGCTGCGAAAGAAAAGGCAAAGCAGGACGCGGCCAAAAAACAGGCCGATGCCGACGCCGCGAAGAAGCAGAACGAAGCCCGTGCCCGCGAGCTGAAAGCCGCGCAGGACAAGGCCTTGAAGGAGCAGCAGGCGACCCAAGCCGCCGCCGAGAAGGCGGCCAGGGATGCCGCTGCGAAGGCGGAGGCGGAGCGCGCCGCCAAGGCCGCCGCCGATGCCGCCGCGGCTCGCGCCCGCGCCAAATCCGAGGCGGATTACGTGGCCAGGATTCGCGGCAAGGTGCGCGGCAACATCATTCTCGCCGCCGAGGTGCCGGGGAATCCGGAGGCGCAGTTCAGCGTCACCCAGTTGCCGACCGGCGAGGTGTTGTCGGTGACGCTGACCAAATCGAGCGGCAACAAGGCTTACGACGACGCGGTCGAGCGCGCGATCCTGAAGTCCTCACCCTTGCCGAAGCCCGATCAGGCCGAGGTTTTCCAGCGGCAACTCGCGCTCAAGTTCCGGCCGCTGGAATAGCCGCGTCGCTGCCCGTCCACTGGCTACCGCAGGTGGTAATTTGGCTATCAGCTTTTCAGTGAAAACGTTATCCGACAAAGGCAAAAGCATTGTTTTGTCGGTTTATCGACTTTATACGAAAACACGCGCTGAGCCATATTCAAACTGCGTTTTCGCCGAAAAGCTATACAGCCGCAACATCGGGTGAAGGCCACCGGATGTCGACAGCCGTGCAACGGAGTCGGCCGCCGGCACAGGCGTCACGGCGATCCCAACGCCGCGGCGAAAACGCTACTGAAACGACGTCCCGCACTTGGCGTTGAGATTGTCGCGGATCGTCTCCCACGGCGTGAGGATGCCGGTGCCCGCGGTGACGGCACTGCCGGTGATGCCAAGCATTGCGCGCATCAGGATCAGGCCTTCCACCGTCGCCTGCAACGGGTTGACGCCGTTCATGCGCAGATCGCAAACGACGGGCGCGGCATTGATCCTGAAGCTCAGCGTTGCGCTCGCGGCGTTGTAGGTCGCGTTGCCGGCCTGTGTCGCCTGAATCGTGCAGGTTCCGATTGCAAGCCCGGTCACCGTGCCTGCGCTGATGGAGCAGACTGATGGCGTGGTGCTGCCCAGCGTGACCGGCGTCAGCCCTTTGTCGGAGGTTGCGCCCAGGCTGCTGGTGCCGCCCACGGTAATCGTTGGCACCAGGCCAAAGATCAGCGTCTGGAAGCCGCCGCTTACGCCAAAGCTCAGGCTGGCGCTGGCCGCCGTGACGTTGGCGTTGCCGGCCTGGTTCGCCTGGATAGTGCAAACACCGGCGCTGAGGCCGGTGACGGTGTTGCCGGAGACGCTGCACACCGACGGCGTGGTGCTGACAAGCGTCACCGGCACCAGCCCCTTGTCGGAGGTGGCGCCGAGATTGCCGCTGCCACCCACCACCAGCGCCGGCGAGGCGCCGAAGCTGATGGTCTGGCTGGCGATGCCGATGGTGATGCTTTGCGTTACCTGCGGTGCCGGGGCGTAGGCCGAGTTGCCGGGCTGATTGGCGGCGATGACGCAGGTTCCGGCGGCGACTGCGGTCACCAGCCCCGAGCTTGGGTTGACGGTGCAGGCGGGGCTCGACGTGCTGTAGGTGACCGCCAGGCCAGACGTGGCGGTGGCGGTGACCGTACCGGTGCCACCAAAGACAATGGTCGGGGCTGAGCCAAAGCTGATGGTCTGGCCGCTAACGCCAATGTTGATCATGGTGGAAGCGCTGGCGATCCCGTTGACGAGAACCGAGAGCACATACTGACCCTTGACCAGGCTGGACAGCGCGGCGCTCTGGTAGACCGTTGCCGAGCGGGTGTTACCGCTTGCCGGCGTTGCCCAGATCACCTGTTCGCTGTCGACGCGACGCAATTGCAACAGCGGGTAGTTGGTTGCGCTGCTGTTGCTGCCGCCACCGGAGGCTTCGCTGTCCCCCGTGAAGCCGGTGCCGCTCAAGGTGATGCTGCCGCCGGGTACGACCGGATTGGTCGCTGTGGCGATCACCGGGCGACGGGCGTCGTTGACGCCGAAGTCCTCGAGGTAGAGCTCGGCGCTGCCGGTGGCAACCTGACTGCTGCCATTTCCGGCAGCGACCAGCAGTTTGCCCGACGGCAGCAGCGTCGCGGTGTGCCAATAGCGCGCGCTCATGAGCGTGCCCGCGTCGCTCCAGGTGTTGCCGACCGGATCGTAGAGTTCGGCGTTGTCGAGCACTGTGCCGCCGTTGTTGCCCCCGACGATCAGTACCTTGCCGGAGGGCAGCAGCGTCGCGCTGTGCAGGGAGCGCGAGAAGGCGCCCGAGCCCGCCGAACCCCAGGTGTTGGTCACCGGGTCGTACAGTTCCGCGCTGGACAGATACGTGCTTGCACTGCCGGTGCCCGCGGCGGCCAGTACCTTGCCGGACGGCAGCAAGGTTGCGCTGTGCTGGGCACGCGCGGCGGCGAGGGAACCTGCCGCCGCCCAGGTGTTGGCCACCGGGTCGTAAAGCGCGGCAGTGTTAAGCGGTGTGCCGACGACGTTCGCCGCGCCGCCGGCGACCAGTACCTTGCCTGACGGCAGAAGCGTGGCCGTGTGCCCGTAGCGTTGCTGCGTCATGGCGACGGCAGCGCTCCAGGTGTTGGTATCCGGATCGTATATCTCGGCGCTGCTCAGCGGGTTCGTGGCAACCAAGCCGCCCGCCACCAGCACCTTGCCCGAGGGCAGCAGCGTGGCAGTGTGCTGGTAGCGCGCCGTGGCGAGTGATCCGGCGCCGCTCCACGTGTTGGTGGCAGGGTCGTAAAGCTCCGCGCTGCTCAAGGCCGCGCTGCCGTTGTGCCCGCCAGCGACCAGCACCTTGCCGGACGCAAGCAACGTGGCGGTGTGGGTGCGGCGCGCAGCACCCAACACACCGGCACTGCTCCACGAATTGGTCGCCGGGGCATAAAGCTCGGCACTGGCCTGGACCCCGCCGCTGCTGCCACCGCCCGCCGCGAGCACCTTGCCGGAGGTCAGCAGGGTGGCGGTATGTGCGGCGCGCGCGGTCGCAAGCGTGCCGGCAACAAACCAGGTGCTGCCCGCCGGGTCATAGAGATCGACGCTGTTCAACGAACTGCCGCCGAAGGTGGTTGTTCCGCCGGCGACCAGCAGCTTGCCGTTGGCCAGCAGTGTCGCGGTGTGATACATCCGCGTGGTCGAAAGGTTGCCTGCGCTGCTCCAGGCGTTCGTGGTGGGGTCATAGAGTTCGGTGCTGGACAATCCGAAGCCCGCCGCCACCAGCACCTTGCCCGACGGCAGCAGGGTCGCCGTGTGGAACGCGCGTGCGTCGATGAGACTGCCGGCCGCGGCCCAGGTGTTGTTGACCGGGTCGTAAAGCTGGGCACTGTTCAGTGCGGCACCGCCGTTGGTGGTCATTCCGGCGGCGAGCAGCACCTTGCCAGTGGCCAGCAGGGTGGCGGTGTGCAGGCTGCGCGCCGTGGTGAAGCTTGCCGCAGCAGCCCAGGAATTGCCCGACGGATCATAGATTTCGACGCTGTTGAACGCAACGCCACTGAGTGAGGCGGCACCGCCGGCGATCATCACCCGCCCCGAGGGCAGCAGCGTGGCGGTGTGACTGGTGCGTGCCGTGGTGAGGTTGCCGGCGCCGCTCCAGGTGTTGGTGGCGGGGTCATAAAGTTCGGCACTACCCAATGCGGCGCCATTGTTGCCGCCGACGACCAGCACCTTACCTGATGGCAGCAGCGTGGCGGTATGGCCGTAGCGCGCCGTGGTGAGGTTGCCCGCACTGCTCCAGGCGTTGCTGACCGGGTCATACAGCTCGGCGCTGTTGAGGAAACCGCTGCTGCCGGCGCCCGCGACCAGCAGCACCTTGCCGGAAGCCAGCAACGTGGCCGTGGCGCCGAGCCGCGCGGCTGTGAGGTTGCCGGCACTGCTCCAGGTGTTGCTGGCCGGGTCATAGAGTTCGGTGCTGGCGACGGGGGTGCTCCCGTTCGGACTGCCGCGCCCTGCCACCAGCACCTTGCCCGAGGGCAGCAGGGTGGCGGTGTGCGACTGGCTGGACGTTGCCATGCTCGCCGCTGGACCCCAGCCCGCTGCGTGGGCCGTGACGCCCACACAGGTAAATGCGCAGACCAGCAGCGCAACCCGACGCACTATCGATGCACGCGCCGACCGCGGCAAGACCGGGTTGAAAAACGCGAGTACACAAGAAAACATGCCCAACCCCCTGGGAAACCGCTATCCGGCAAGTACGGACCGGTAGTATGTGGCGCGCTTGCCGCGAGTACAGACCAGCCCTACCTGCACTGCGTCCGATTCTATAAACAGAAATTGCGCAACGGTTGAAATTGGCGGGATCAAAATGCCGGTTGCTCGACGGCGGCGGCCTGTATGCGCAGTAAACGGCGCAGAGAAGTTGTTGCGTTACTCATTCCGCGCTATCGTTGACAACGGGCGCACCGGCATTGCGCCGAACCGGAGGACCTCATGGCCGATGCGATCGCGCAGAAATTCACCACCTTCGCGGACTTTTATCCGTTCTACCTCGGCGAGCACCGCAACGCGACGTGCCGCACGCTGCACTTCATCGGCACTTCGATCGGCCTCGCGCTGCTGGTTGCAGCCTTCGTCACCCGGCTCTGGTGGCTGATTCCGGTCGGCATTGTGCAGGGCTACGCCTGGGCCTGGGCCGGGCATTTCGGTTTCGAGAAGAACAAGCCGGCCAGCTTCAAGCAGCCGCTGTATTCGTTCATGGGCGACTGGGTGATGTGGTTTCAGTTGCTGACCGGCAAGATCAGGTTTTCGGGGTAAGTTCGCAGCGAGCAGTTTCGCTCAAACTTGCTAGGGCAACCGTTCCTGCAGGGCGTCCAGTTCGGCCTGCTCGAACCCGGCTGCGCGCCGGGCTTCGAGATTGAACGGCCCGCGCAACCGTGGCGCGCCGTGGGTTGTCGCCAGCCTGGCGTAGGTCGCAACCGGGTCCAGTCCGCGCTGCCCGCACACATGCCGGTACCAGCGGTTGCCAATGGCAACGTGGCCGATTTCGTCGCGCAGGATGATGTCGAGAATCGCGGCGCTGTCATGATCGCCTGCCGCCGCGAGTTTGGCGCGAATCGGCGGCGAGGCATCCAGTCCGCGCGCCTCCAGCGTGCGCGGCACCAGCGCCAGACGCGCCAGCACGTCGTCTTTGGTCTTCTCCGCCATCTCCCACAAACCATTGTGCGCCGGAAAGTCGCCGTAGGCGTGGCCCAGGCTCGCCAGGCGATCGCGCAACAATCGAAAGTGATAGGCCTCCTCGATCGCCACCTTGAGCCAGTCGCGGTAGAACGCTTCGGGGAGCCCGGCAAACCGCCAGACCGCATCGAGCGCGAGGTTGATGGCGTTGAATTCGATATGCGCCAGCGCATGCAGCAGCGCCGCGCGGCCGTCGGCGCTGCCCAGCGAGCGCTGCGGTACATCCTTCGGCGCCACCATCGGCGGTCGCGGTGGGCGGCCGGGCAAGCCGGCGGGCTCGGCCAGTCGTTCGCCAATGTCGAGCGCATTGTTGGCGCTTGCTAACTCGCTAACCAGCAACAGCTTGTCATCCGGGCTGCGGGCGGCGAGCGCGGCGAGACACATCGGGCGTAGCGAATTCATCGCGTCGGACACAGAAAGTGGAGGACAGCTTGCCATTGTCTCCCGCCGGCGACCGCGTCGAACTGCGATCGGTCAAGGCTGGGATAATTACCGGTTACCCAGAGTCAGGCGGCGCGGCGTTTCGATCTCGCGCCCTCCCCAATCGCTTTCATGCACATCCACATTCTCGGCATTTGCGGCACCTTCATGGGCGGCCTCGCCGCACTGGCGCGCGAAGCCGGCCACACCGTCACCGGTTGCGATGCCAACGTCTACCCGCCGATGTCGGACCAGTTGCAGGCGCTGGGCATCGAACTGATCGAAGGTTATTCGCCGGAGCAGATCAAGCTGCGGCCGGACTGCTTCGTCATCGGCAACGTCATCACCCGCGGCAATCCGCTGATCGAGGCGATTCTCGACGCCAATCTCGACTATGTTTCCGGCCCACAGTGGCTGGCCGATCACGTGTTGCGCCATCGCCATGTGCTGGCGGTGGCGGGCACCCACGGCAAGACGACCACCACGTCGATGCTGGCATGGATCCTCACCCATGCCGGACGCGAGCCGGGCTTTCTGATCGGCGGCGTGGCGCAGGACTTTGGCGTCTCGGCGGCGCTCGGCAAACTCGCCGACGGCCATCCGTTCGTCATCGAGGCGGACGAGTACGACACCGCTTTCTTCGACAAGCGCAGCAAGTTCGTGCATTACAAGCCGCGCACGCTGGTGCTCAACAACCTCGAATACGACCACGCCGACATCTTCCCGGACGTCGCCGCGATCCGCCGCCAGTTCCATCACGTCGTGCGCATCGTGCCCGCCAGCGGCCGCGTGATCTTCAACGGCACCGACGGTGAAATCGCCGAGGCGCTGGCGATGGGCTGCTGGAGCGGGCGCGAAGCGTTTGGCGTCGAGCAGGGCTGGCACTACGTCGCCGGCGCCGGCGGCGATCAGGTCGATTTCGGCGGCGAGCGTTTTGGTGTTCTGCGTCTCGCGATGCCGGGCGAGCACAACCGCCTCAACGCGCTGGCCGCGATTGCGGCAGCACGCCACATCGGCGTTTCCCCCCGCGATGCGCTTGCCGCGCTGGCGAGCTTCCAGGGCGTCAAACGGCGCATGGAGTTGCGCGGCGAGGCAGGCGGCGTGAAGCTCTATGACGACTTTGCGCACCACCCGACGGCCATCAATGCCACCGTGACCGCACTCAAGCGCGCGGTCAAACCGGGCGAGCGCATCCTGGCGGTGTTCGAGCCACGTTCGAATACGATGAAGCTGGGCGCCATGCGCGCTCGCCTGCCGGGGAGCTTCGACGATGCCGCCCGCGTGTATTCGTACTCCGGTGCTGTCGGTTGGGACGTGGCGGAGGCGCTGCGGCCGCTGGGTGCGCGTGCCGCCGACTATCGCAATCTCGATGAACTGGTGCGTGCCGTGGCAAGCGACGCGCGGCCGGGCGACCATATTCTCGTGATGAGCAACGGTGGTTTTGGCGGTATTCACGACAAATTGCTCAAACAACTTCAACTTTCATCGCACGCTTTCGCGTAGCCAGCGTTCGTATGTCCGGCGCTTTGCAATCATTCTCTGCCTGCACTGGCGCAGCACCATGCCGGCCGTGATCGACAACCGCCTGATCGTTGCGATTTCGTCGCGGGCGCTGTTCGACCTGTCCGAGAGTCACGCCGTTTACGAGCGTCAGGGCGTCGAGGCCTACCAGCGGCATCAGATCGAACGCGAAAACGAGCTGCTGCAGCCCGGCGTCGCCTTCGACCTGACGCGCAAACTGCTGCGGCTCAACGAGGGCGACCGCGAACACGTCGAAGTCGTACTGCTGTCGCGCAACAGCGCCGACACCGGCCTGCGCGTGTTCAATGCCATTGCCCACTACCGGCTTGGCATCACCCGCGCCGTCTTCACCGGCGGCACCGACACTTCGCGTTACGTGCCGGCGCTCGGCTCCCACCTGTTTCTGTCGGCCGATCCGGAGGACGTTCGCCATGCGCTGGAGTCGGGGCATGCGGCGGCGACCATCGTGCCGCAGGCCGGTGAACGCGCGGATCGTAGCGCTGCTCATGAGGAGTTGCGCATTGCCTTCGACGGCGATGCGGTGCTGTTCTCCGACGAGGCCGAGCGCGTTTATCAAGCCGCCGGACTCGACGCCTTCAGCCAGTCCGAACAACAGGCGGCCGGTACGCCGCTTGGCGGCGGGCCGTTCAAGAATTTCCTCGCGGCGCTGCATCGCATCCAGACCGGATTCCCGCGCGATCGCCAACCGATCCGCACGGCGCTGGTGACGGCGCGCTCGGCGCCGGCGCACGAGCGGGTGATCCGCACGCTGCGCGACTGGGGCATCCGCATCGACGAAGCGCTTTTCCTGGGTGGTCTCGACAAGGCCGAATTCCTGCGCGCCTTTGGCGCCGATATCTTCTTCGACGACCAGCGACGCCATGTCGAATCGGCCAGCCGGGTCGTCACCGCCGGGCATGTTCCGCACGGCATTACGAACAAACAGTAGCCTCCGATGAATCTTGTATTTGAAGACGACGGCCAGATCAAGGCCGGCGCCATCCTGTCCGAATCCGATGCCGCCGCGCAGGTTGAGTTGCCCGGTGGCCGCCGCATCAAGGTGAAGGCAGGCAACATGCTGCTGCGCTTTGCCGCGCCGTCGGCCGCCCAGTTGATGAGCGATGCCCAAGGCCAGCTTGCGGACATCGACATGATGCTGCTGTGGCAGAGCGCGGAAGGCCGCGATGAGTTCGGATTCGTCGAACTGGCCCAGGAATACTTCGGTGCCGAGGCCGGCGCGATGCAACAAGCCGCCACCGTGCTCGCACTGCAGCAGGCACCGATGTACTTCTACAAACGCGGCAAGGGCCGCTACCGGCGGGCGCCAGAAGATGCGTTGCAGGCCGCGCTGGCGAGCATCGAGCGCAAGGCGCGCGAGGCCGAGCAGATGGAGGCCTGGGTGCTCGCGCTGGCAGCCGGCAACGCACCGCCGGAGATCGCCAGCCAATGGTCGCAGTTGCTGCACGCGCCGGACAAACAGTCGCTGGCCTACAAGGCGCTGGTTGCCGCCGCCGACCGCGCCCGCATGTCGCCGGTGCACCTGCTGGCGCGTGCGAAGGCGATTCCGTCGACGCATGCGCTGCATTACGACCGCTTTCTGCGCGCCACTTTCCCGAAAGGCGATGCCTTCCCGCCGGATCTAACGGTGCCGGTATCGCCGGAATTACCGCTCGCCGAGGTGGCCGCATTCAGCATCGACGACGACAGCACCACCGAGATCGACGACGCGTTTTCGCTCGCTGCGCTGGCCGACGGCGGCTTTCGGCTGGGTATCCACATTGCGGCGCCGGCGGCTGCCATCGCCATCGGCAGCGCGCTTGACCGCGTCGCGCGCGACCGGCTGTCGACGGTCTACATGCCGGGCAACAAGATCACGATGTTGCCGGACGACGTCGTGGCCGCCTTCTCGCTCGACGAAGGCAAGGCGCCCGTGGCGCTGTCGCTTTACGCGACGCTGGATGCAGCGCTCAACGTCACCGCAACGGAAACCCGGCTGCAACGGGTGCGCATCGACAGCAATCTGCGCATCGCCGCGCTCGACCAACTGCGCTGGCTGGACCCGGTCAACGACCACGACGCCACGGCACGGCACGCGGCGGAACTGCGCGTGCTGCACCAACTGGCGCAGAAGCTGGCCGCCGCGCGAGGAGAGCAAACGGTCAACCGCGTCGACTACAACTTCGCAGTGCAGGGTGACGCCGATGCTGCCGACTGTCGCGTCGAGATTTCGGCGCGCCAGCGCGGCTCTCCGGTCGACACGCTGGTGTCGGAACTGATGATTTTTGCCAACGTCACCTGGGCCGGGCTGCTTGCCGAGCGGCATTGGGCCGGCATGTTCCGCGTACAGGCGGCCGGCAAAACCAAGATGTCGACGGCTGCCGGCGCGCACGAAGGGCTCAACGTGCCGCACTATCTGTGGGCAACCTCGCCGCTGCGGCGCTATGCCGACCTGGTCAATCAACGCCAGCTGCTGGCAGCGATTGGTTCGCAACCGGCGCCGTATCAGCGCGGCAGCGCCGATCTGCTGGCGGCGGTCGCAGACTTCGACGCAACCTATGCCGGTTACGCCGAGTTCCAGCAACAGATGGAGTTCTACTGGTGCCTGCGCTTCATCCAGCAGGAAGGCATCGAGAAACTGACGGCGCGCGTCATCCGCGAAAATCTGGTGCGCTTCGACCGCCTGCCGATCGTGCAGCGCATCGCCGACATGCCGAACCAGGCGCCCGGTGTGCAGGTGGTGCTGGCGGTCGCCGAGGTCGACCTGTTCGAGCCGGCGCTGCATCTTCGCTACGTTGAATCGGTCGCCGCTGCGGCGGATGCGACCCCCTAAAATGCTCTCGTGAAGCGCGCAGCCAAGGTCATCCATGCGCCGGTGCCGGTCTCGGCGGCGCCGGGAATGGGGCCGTTGCTGCGCTGGACGCTGGCGGCTTCGCTGGGGGTGCATCTGCTGGTACTGTCGCTGCACTTCGAGCTGCCCAAGCTGTTCAAGGCGCCGGCCGTTTCACCGCCGCTGGAAGTGTCGCTGGTCAATGCGAAGACGAGCTCGAAGCCGTCGCAGTCCGATTTTCTGGCGCAGGCCAATCTCGATGGCGGCGGCAATACCGACGCCAAACGACGGCTGAGCTCGCCGCTGCCGCGTGCCGCGATGGATGCGCAGCAGACACAGCTGGCGGCGGCACGCGAGCAGGTCGAAGCGCTCGAACGCCAGACCCGTGAGCTGCTGCGACAACTGAAATCGAAGAGCCAGACCAATACCGATCGTGAGGCCAAGGAATCGAGCAAGGTCGATGCCGCCAACACCTACCGCGAGCTGTCGGCCAAGGCGCTCGAATTGCAGCGACTGGAAGCCCAGATCGCCCGCGAATTCGACAGCTACCAGCAGCGTCCGAAGAAAAAGCACATCGGCGCCCGTGCCACCGAGTACCGCTTCGCGCGCTACGTCGAAGACTGGCGGCAGAAGGTGGAACGCGTGGGAAACGCCAACTACCCGGAGGCGGCTCGCAGCCAGAAGCTTTATGGCTCGCTGGTGCTGACCGTCGGCATCAAGGCCGACGGGCGCATCGAAACGATTGAAATCGACCGCGGCTCCGGCAAGAAGATTCTCGATGCGGCGGCGCTGAAGATCGTCGAACTGGCGGCGCCTTACGCGCCGTTTCCGCCGGACATCCGTAACGACACCGACATCCTCTACATCACCCGAACCTGGAGCTTCACCCGCGCGGGCGAACTGGAAAGCTCCGCCGGTTCGCTGCCGAAGACGCCATGACCACACCTTCGCCCGCCGCCGGCCGCTACGCCGTGTTCGGCAACCCGATCGCGCACAGCAAGAGCCCGCGCATTCACGCCATGTTTGCCGCCAGCGTCGGCCAGCAGATCGACTACGTGGCGCGCCTGTGTCCGCTGGGCGAATTCGACAACGACCTCGAACGCTTTCGCAATGAAGGCGGCGTCGGCGCCAATGTCACCGTGCCATTCAAGCTCGATGCCTTCGCCGTGGCGCGCGAGGCATCGCTGCGTGCCCGGCAGGCCGGTGCCGCGAACTTCCTGATGTGGCGGGGCGATCATTGGTATTGCGACAACACCGACGGCGCCGGCCTGGTGCGCGATATCGAAAGCAATCAGGGTGTTGCGCTGCGCGGCAAGCGGGTGCTGCTGCTTGGCGCCGGCGGCGCGGTGCGCGGCGTCATCGGGCCGCTGCTGTTGCGCGAACCCGCCGCGCTGATGGTGGTGAATCGCACCCACGCTACCGCCGTCGAGCTGGTCGCGCACTACTCGGCGCAGCACCCGGTCACCGCGATGACTGCCGATCAGCTCGTCGCCGGTGCGCAGCGTTTCGACGTGGTGATCAACGCCACCTCGGCCAGCCTCAGCGGTGCGTTGCCGCTGCCGGAGACGGCGTCGGTCTTTGCGCCAGACGCGCTGGCCTACGACATGATGTACGGCAAGGCGCCGACGGTGTTCCTGCGGTGGGCCGCGCAGCACGGCGCTGCCCGCATCTGCGACGGCCTTGGCATGCTCGTCGAGCAGGCCGCCGAGAGCTACGTGCAATGGCGCGGCGTATTGCCGCCAGCGGCACCGGTCATGGCGCAACTGCGCGCCGAGCTGCTGGCGTCGTAGCCCGTCTGCATTGCAATGCTGGCGACCTTGCGCACTCTCGCCCGCATGATCGTGGCAGCGCTCATCGGCATGGCGCTGCTGTTTGTCGCCGTTCAAGGCTGGTTTGCGTTGCTGGTCTGGTGGTACGCCGATCACGCGCCGCGCGAAACGGCCTTCATGGCCTATCGCATGGGCGAACTGCACGACAAAAAACCCGATGCGATGCTGCGGTATCAGTGGGTTCCTTACGACAAGATATCGCGCAATCTGAAACGGGCACTGATCGCAGCGGAAGACTCGAAGTTCGTGGAGCACGAGGGCTTCGACTGGGACGGCATCCAGTTGGCGCTGGAGAAAAACCGTACTCGCGGCAAGACCGTGGCTGGCGGTTCCACCATCACCCAGCAGCTCGCAAAAAACCTGTTTCTGTCGCCCGAGAAAAGTTATCTGCGCAAGGGCCAGGAAGCAATCATCACGCTGATGCTCGAAAACATGCTCGACAAGGAGCGCATCCTCGAGCTTTATCTCAACGTGATCGAGTGGGGCAACGGCGTTTTTGGCGCCGAAGCGGCGGCGCGTCGCTACTACGGCGTGTCCGCGGCCCAGCTTTCCGCCGAGCAGGCGGCAAAACTTGCGGCGATGGCGCCCAATCCGCGCTTCTACGAACGCAACCTCTCCGCACCGGGACTGCGCCGCAAGACCGGCATCATCCTTGCACGCATGCCGCAAGTCGAACTGCCCGAGTGATTCCATTTCCAAATCAATACGATACGTCGTGGGGGGGGGGGGGGGGGGGGGGGG
>JAPUER010000072.1:39056-39588 GCA_027492485.1 Betaproteobacteria bacterium | reverse complement strand
TCAACAACCACGCCGGCAGCACCAAGAGCTACGACTACGTGCGCGAGCACAACGACGCCGTGAGCCGCATCGACTTCATCACTTCCAAGAGCGAGATCACGACGTCCTACGCGCCCGGCGAAGTGGTCGAGGTGCAGCAGCACGACGGCAGCACGCTCAGGCTGCGCAAGCTGCATCGGGATTACGATCCGACCGACCGGCTGGCGGCGATGACCTACATGCACAAGCAGCAGGCGCGCGGCGAAATCGTCACCGGACTGCTCTACGTCGATCCGCTGGCGACGGACTTGCACACGGCGCTCAATACGAGCGATCATGCGCTCAACACGCTGGCCGCCGCGCAGCTATGCCCCGGCGCCAGGGCGCTGGACAAGATCAACACGGCGTTGCGCTAACAACGTCCATGTAGGAGCGGGGGGGGGGGGGGGGGGGCGGTGGTGGGGGGCGGCGTCGCGGGCAGGCCCCCACCCACACAAACACCAAAGAAATGGTGAGTTGTGGGACACGAAGGCCGAAAGAAACCAAATAAAGT
>JAPUER010000072.1:0-39046 GCA_027492485.1 Betaproteobacteria bacterium | reverse complement strand
CTGCACAACAACAACCCGGCGGGGCCCACACCCCGCCCTGGTTGGCGGGGGCTGGCCCGCGCTGGCCCGGTCCCCGGCCGGGTCTCCGGGGCCCCCCCCGCTCCTACAGATGCACCTCAGAATTGGTGATTGGAGGCAACCTATGGCCGAACGAACCGTATTCCAGTCGATGTCGCAAAAACACGTGGTGAGCCTCGGCGCGCACGCCACGGTGTGGGAGGCGGCCTGCCTGATGACCGGCGCCAATTGCGGCAGCGTGCTGATCGTGGAGCCGCCGGGCAAGCTGCTGGGTATCGTCACCGAGCGCGACCTGATGACCCGCGTGCTGGCCAGGGCGCTGCCGCCGGACAAGACCATCGTCGGCGACATCATGACGCGCAATCCCTACTGCGTGACGCCGGAGACGCTGGTGTCGGATGCGGTGCTGATCATGATCGAGCGCGGCTTCCGGCATCTGCCCATCGTCGGGCCGGCGGCAAAAATCCTCGGCGTGTTTTCGGTGCGCGACGCGCTGCCGCGTGAGATCGGCGCGGCGCAGAGCATGGCCGAATTCAACGAACAGGTGAACGACGCCAGGGGATAGCTTTTCCGTCAAAGCCGCTTGCCATAAGGGCTCAGGGCGCGATTTGCCAAATAGTCGACTTTATTGCATTTCGGCGTTTTAGCCCAATTGCAATGGGCGTTTCACCACGAAGCTGTTAGCAAAAATCGCCGATCCGGCACAGACGGCCGTCGTCAGCGCAGCAGCCGGCCGGCCTCGGGATCGACGCCAAAGTACGCCATGAGCTGCGCGTAGTAGGCCGGGTATTCGGCACGCAGCAATTCCGGTTCGGCGAAAAACACCTCGCAGCTCACCGCAAAGAACTCGTCGATCAGCTCGGCGGCGTAGGGGTCGATCGCGGTGTCCTCGCCGTCGTCGACGCGTTTGCAGAAATCGGCGTAGGCCGCATTGACCTCGCGCGCAAAGGTGTCACGTGCGTCACCGCGCAGCGGCGGGATGCCGTCGACCTCGCCATCGAGCATGTCGATCTTGTGCGCGAACTCGTGAATCACCAGCGCCATGCCGGTCTCGTCGTAGCCGGCCGCCACCGCCGGCCACGACAGCAGCACCGGCCCGTTGTACCAGCTCTCGCCGGCGATCGGCTCGTCGAGTTGATGGACCACACCGGCTTCGTCTTCATAGTCATGGCTGCGCGGGAAATCGCCGGGATGCGCCACGACGTTGTCCCAGCCGTCGAAGTCATGCATCGCTTCCATCACGGTCGCACCACGGCCGAGAATCAGCAGGCAGGCCTGCACGGCGATCAGGATGCGCATGTGCGGCGTGACCGTGAGCGCGTGCCGCCCGTCCTCGGCACCGGAAACGATGTTCTTCTCGACCAGAAACAGCGTCGTCAGTTCGCGCAGCCGCGCGAGCGCGGCGGCTTCGTAGTGATCGAGAAACGAAAGTTCGTGCAGCGCCGCGGCCCATTCGCCATCCGGGATCGCATGCGATTCAAGCGCGCGTTCGCGGCGCTTGTTTTTTAGCCAAGAGAACATTCGTGCACGTCAACTGATTGGCTCCTCCCCCTTCAAGGGGGAGGTTGGGAGGGGGATGGGGTTGCCCCGCGCCGTAACCGCAATCAAGCCGCCGAAACCCATCCCCACCCTAGCCCTCCCCTTGAAGGGGAGGGGACTTGGTTGCCGTCGGGCTCGCGAGTGCGTCCGCGCCGGCCTCGATGTCGACCGATTTGATCCGTTCGAAATGCCCGCTGATCTTGCGGCTCGAAATCTGCACCAGTTCGGCGTCGTCGTGCGCCTGCTTGATGTGCGTCGCGAGTTTGTCCATGCGCTCCTGGAAGCGCCCGAAGTCGCCGCCGAGCTTGTCGAGCTCGGTCTTGATCACTGCCGCCTGCTTGCGCATCTCGGCGTCGCGCAGCACCGCGCGCACCGTGTGCAGCACCGCCATCAGGTTGGTCGGCGAGGTCATCCACACGCGCTGCGCCTGCGCCTGCGCGACGATCTCGGGATGGTTGCCGACGATCTCGGCAAACACTGCCTCGGACGGGATGAACATCACGGCGGAGTCAGCCCCGGCGCCCGGCTGGATGTACTTGCCCGCGATGTCGTTGATGTGCTTTTTGACGTCGGTGGCGAATTGCTTGCGCGCGGCGTTGCGTTCAGCCTCGGGCAGACTGGCGTCGATCGCGGTGCGGTAGTTCGACAGCGGAAACTTCGAGTCGATCGCCATGCGCGAGGTGCCGTCCGGCATCGTCAGTACGCAGTCGGCTTTCTCGCGACCGCCACCGACGGCGGCCTGAAATTCGTAAACATCGGGAGGCAAAGTGTCGCGCACCAGCGCTTCGAGCTGCACCTCGCCGAAGGCGCCGCGCGCCGACTTGTCGGAGAGCACCTGCTGCAGGCTCACGACGTTAGTGGTGAGACCGTCGATCTTCTTCTGCGCCTCGTCGATCACCGCGAGCCGCGCCATCACGCTGGCGAAGGTCTCGTTGGTCTTCTTGAAGCCTTCGTCGAGCCGCTCGTTGACCTTGCCGCTGATCTGTTCCAGCCGGCCGTCCACGGTTTTGGTCATGGTCTCGGCCTGCTGCGTGATCTGCGCGCTCATGTTGCGCAGCGTGTTCTGCAGCAGCTCCTGATTGGCGCGCGTCTGCTCGGCCATCTTGCCGAGCATCTGTTCGAGCACCTCGCGCTTCAAGGCATCCTGCTGCGTCGACAGCGTTTGCTGCAACAGCGCGAGCTGCTTGAGCGAGGCTTCGGTCTGCTGCGACAGCGAATGGATCACCTGCACCTGCAGGGTGCCGATCACCTCGCGGGTGCCGGACGACGAGGCCGTGAGGTCGCGCCCGACGCGCTCGCTGACCTGGTTGAACATGCCGCCAACGTCGCCGATCATCGCGCGGTGTTTGCTTTCGAGCTGCGTGCCGAGCTCGTCGTTGACGCGGCGCACGATGCCGCCCTTCTGCCGCGCAACCAGAATCAGGATCGCGACCAGCAGCAGGATGATCAGCGCCAGCGCCATATCGACGAGCGTCACGAATGCCACTCCGTCTCGGCCAGCAGCGCGAACGAGATCAGCCAGTGCGTGCTGACGTAATCGCCGCCGGTGATCGCGGCTTCGGCGGCGCGCAGATGCTCGCCGGAGAGTTCGCCGAAGCGCTGCCAGCGCGGATCGTCACCCGGCGTCAGCATCTGCATCACGCCGCGCATCGCCCAGGCGCGCGAGAGATTCAATCCGTGGTTGTGCACTTGCCGCGCATCTTTCTCGTTGACCACGCAGGCGGGTTCGAGGCAAGCGTAGTCACCGCGCGCCAGTTCCGGCAGGAAGGCATCGAACCACGGCAGGAATTCGTCGCGCGGCAGCACCAGCGCCATCAGCAAGGCTTCGGTCAGCGCGGGCGACAGAAAATCCTCGCCAGAGAAATCGAAAGCCAGACGGTAGTCGCGATCGTTGGTGAACCATTGGCCGGCCGTTCGCCCGATCAGACCGGCGAACTCCGCATCGCCAACGGTGTTGGCGTAGCGCAGCGCATGAATCATCGCAAACGCGGTATTGGAGTGCACGCCATGCCGCACCGGTGCCGGTGCCGTTTTCAGGTGATCGAACATCGCGTCGGCCAGCCGATCGGCGAGCGGCGCGAGGCCAGCGCGCCAGCGCGCCGCATGCGGGTGCACGCAAACCGCCAGTTCGGCATAGAGCTTGAGCAGCCAGCCCCAACCGTAGGGGCGCTCCCAGAGCGCGGCGCCGGGCCGGTCGAAGTAGGCCGCCTCGGTGCGCGCCTTGCCCTCGTCGAACTGGCGATCGAACCACGACACGATGGCGCGCGAATGCGTCGCTTCCGCGTCCAGATTGAGCAGGCGCGCCAGTGACCAGTGCATGTGCACGCAGGAATGCCAGTCGTAACTGCCGTAAAAAACCGGGTGCAACGCCGACGGGACGCAAGCGCGCGCCTCGTCTGCCGAGTGCACGAAGTGCATCACGAAGTTCGGGTACTCGCGGCGCACGTTATCGAGTGCCGTGCGGGCGTAGGCGGCGTGGCTGGAATTGATGTCGGGCATAAGCCGAAGTCTAACTTTTCATTCTTATAATCTCGTGCAACCAAGCGGGGTTGCCATCGAACGAGAGTTTGCCGGCACCTCGCTTTTTTGTTGCGTTGTTTGTGGGAGCGGCCTTGGCCGCGATAGCCTGCGCGCCATTCGCGGCCAAGGACGCTCCCACAAGGTTGGTTGCTGTGCAATCATCACAGCCCGGCTGTTTGCAAGCGGGGTGACTGGAGCTAGCTCATGCGTATCGAAGAAGAACTGAAACTGGACTTCAAGGATGTCCTGTTCCGCCCCAAGCGCTCCACGCTCGGTTCGCGCGCGCGGGTCGAACTGAAGCGCAACTACAAATACCGCCATTCCGGCCGCACGAGCGAGAGCGTGCCGATCATCGCCGCCAATATGGACACCGTGGGCACCTTCGAAATGGCCGCCGCGCTGGCGAAGCACGAGATGCACGTCGCGCTGCACAAGCACTATCCGGTGGAAGACTACGTCACATTCTTCAACGACGACAATCACCCGGTGCATCGCTACGCGTTCTATTCGCTCGGCATCTCCGATCCGGATCTCGAAAAATTCCGCGCCGTGCGCGACGACACCGGCAGCAATATCGAGTTCGTTTGCATCGACGTGGCGAATGGCTACACCGAGACCTTCATCGATTTCGTCAAGCGTTTCCGCGACGCCTATCCGAACGTGACCGTCATGGCGGGCAACGTGGTCACGGCGGACATCACCGAAGCGTTGATCCTGGCCGGCGCCGACATCGTCAAGGTCGGCATCGGCCCCGGCAGCGTCTGTACCACGCGCAAGATGACCGGCGTCGGCTATCCGCAGCTCTCCGCGATCATCGAATGCGCCGACGCTGCGCATGGCTTGGGTGGCCACATCTGCGGCGACGGCGGCTGCACGGTGCCGGGCGACGTCGCCAAGGGCTTCGGCGGCGGCGCCGATTTCATGATGCTGGGCGGCATGTTCGCCGCGCACGACGAATCGGGCGGCGAGATCGTGCATCAGCACGGCAAGACCTATCGCCGCTTCTACGGCATGAGCAGCGACGTGGCGATGGAAAAGTACGCCGGCGGCGTGGCCAAATACCGCGCCAGCGAAGGCAAGGAAGTCATCCTCGAAGCCCGCGGCCCGGTCGACCACACCGTGCAGGAAATCCTCGGCGGTCTGCGCTCAACCTGCACCTACGTCGGCGCCCGCACGCTCAAGGCACTGTCCAAATGCACGACTTTTGTGCGGGTGACGCAGCAGATTAATGAGGTATATGGCAAGGCGGTGTAGGCCGTAGTTTCAGGGCGGGCACGGGCACCTATCCTGCATGGTCGTTGCGTTTGCCACCTTTCTGGATCCCCGGCCTTTGGCCGAGGATGACGCCCGGGAGGGGGCGAGGGCGATGCACGCAAATGCCCGAGGCTGCCATTGCCTTCACCCCCGCCGTCATTCTCGGGCCAACGGCGCGGGAATCCAGTAGGCTGGCGACATGTCAATTCAACCTGCCATTTACATCATGGCGTCAAAGCGAAACCGCACCTTGTATGTCGGTGTGACGGGCGCATTGCGCGAGCGCGTGTATCAGCATCGCGAAAGTCTGGTCGACCGCTTCACCAAGCAATATGGCGTCAAAACACTGGTCCACTTTGAGTTTTTCGCATCGATGCCGGGGGCGATTGCTCGCGAAAAGCAGGTGAAGAAGATGTTGCGCAAGGCGAAACTGGCATTGATCGAGCGCGCGAATCCCGGGTGGCGTGATCTTTGGCCGGACATTCAGTAGCGGCGGCAACTGTTTCTGCGCCGGCGACGGTTCTGGATTCCCGCGCCGTTGGCGCGGGAATGGCGTCACATCGTCACACCTGCCGCTGCACCTGCGGCGTCTCGGGCACCGGATAGCCGGCCTTACCGAAGGTTTTGGCGATCATCTGGTTGACGTCGAAGTAAACCTGCCAGTAGTGGTCGGTGTGGGTGTAGGCGCGCACGGTGAGCAGCGGGCCTTCCGGCGTGAACTTGCTGATTTCGACTTCCGGCGGTGGCGTCTGCAGTACGTTGGTGACCAGCGGCAGCGCGTCTTTCAGACGTTCGATGGCGTCCTGCACGTCGACGCTATTGGCGATCTTGGCCTCGGTGTCGACCCGGCGATGCGGCTGCGACGAGTAGTTTTTGATGGTGTCGCTGAAGATCTTGTTGTTGCCGACGATGTTTGTCACGTTGTCGCCGGAGATGATGGTGGAGGTGAACAGCCCCAGCTCCGACACCGTGCCCTCGATGCCGGCGACGTTGACATAGTCGCCCACCTTGTAGGGCCGCAATACCTGCATGAACACGCCGGCGGCAAAGTGTGCCAGCAGGCCCCCCCACGCGGTGCCGATGGCCAGTCCGGCGCCAGCCAGCAGCGCCGCAAAGCTGGTGGTCTGCACGCCGAAGATGTCGAAGATGGCGAGGATCAGGATGACGTTGAGCAGCACGCCGAGGATCGAGGCCAGATAGCGCGCCAGGGTCGGCTCGATGCGGTTGCTGCGGGCGAACGCTTTGCCGGCCAGTTTGAGCGTGAAGCCGATGATCCAGCGCCCGACGATCCAGACGGCGATGGCGGCCAGCACCTTGAGGCCGAATTCGGCGCCCTTGGTGGTCAGCCATTGCAGGATTTGTTCGGTATTCAGGTGTCCCATGGCTTGCTGCTCCGTCGCGAGTTTTGTCAACGACCCATTCGTAGCATAACGCGAGCCCGCAATTGCGGGCACCGACGGTATACCGGCCCCGGCGAGGCCGATTCAGACAAATTACCCGGGCAGTCGGGGCGACCGCAGCAGACCGCGGGCTACACCGGCTTCCGGCTCCTATACTTCTCCTCTGACCGACGTTCGTCGCGACCACAACAGACAGATCAACGCACACGCAGCACAAGGAGGCTTCCATGCGCCGAATTCACACCCTCACGCTCATCGCCGCGGCGCTCGCCGCGCAGTCCGCGTTCGCGCAGGACAAGGGTCAACTCAATATCTATTGCTCGATGCAGATCGAGTGGTGCACGCTGGCCGCCAACGAGTTTGCCAAACAGACCGGCGTCAAGGTCAACACCTCGTTCAAGGGCTCAGGAGAGACCTTCGCCCAGGTCAAGGCCGAGGCGAGCAACCCGAAGGGCGACGTCTGGTTCGGTGGCACCGGCGACCCGCATCTGCAGGCGGCCGAGGAGGGGCTGTCCGAGGTGTACCAGTCACCCAACATGAAGGATCTGCACAACTGGGCGCAGTACCAGGCGCAGATTTCCGGCTACCGGACGGTCGGCATTTACGCCGGCGCGCTCGGCTTCAGCTACAACACCGAAGTGCTGGCCAAGAAAAAGCTGCCGGCGCCCGCCTGCTGGGCCGACATCATCAAGCCGGAATACAAGGGCGACGTGCAGATGGCTAATCCGGCGGCGTCCGGCACCGCGTACACCGCGCTGGCAACACTGGTGCAAATTTTCGGCGAGGACAAGGCCTTCGACTACCTGAAGGCGCTGCACAAGAACATTTCGAACTATCCGAAGTCCGGCACTGGCCCGGTCAAGGCCGCTGCGCGCGGCGAAACGGCGATCGGCGTCAGCTTCATGCATGACGTGCCGGGCGAGCAGAAGAACGGCTTCCCGGTGGCGATGGCGGCGCCCTGCGAAGGCACCGGTTACGAGGTCGGCTCGATGTCGATCCTCAAGGCCGCGCGCAACATGGAAAATGCCAAAAAGTTCTACGACTGGGCGCTGACGCCGGAGGCGCAAAAGCTCGCCGCGCAGGCCAAGCAGTATCAGTTGCCGTCGAACAAGAACGCACCGCAGCCGCCGGAGGCGCCGCGCTTCTCCAGCATCAAGCTGATCCAGTACGACTTCAAGAAATACGGCTCGTCGGCCGAGCGCAAACGCCTGCTCGAAAAGTGGGAGAAGGAAGTGAACTCGATTCCGCGCTGATCGCGAAACATTCGCCGCGCCGGAAAGGCGTTCATGCGCAACAATGCCGCATGAACGCCGCCTCGCTCCCGACCTTTCCCTCGCACGCCGACACCGACCCGCGCCAACTCGGCTGGATGCAGGGCTTTCCGCCGCCCGCGGACAAGACCATCCGCTTCGCCGACGGTTCCTACTATGACTTTCCGCAGCGGCGCTGGGCGTTCAGCCATGTGCGCGAGCTGGTGCCCACGGCCTGTGTGGCGCGCGGCGGCGGGCCGCTGTGCGCGCTGCCGCGGGCCGATCGCGATGACCTCGATGCCGTGGCGTTCACCACGCTGGACGGCCGGCCATCGACCTGGGGCGACGCCTTCGCGGCCAACTACACCGATGGCGTGGTGGTGCTGCATCGCGGCCGCATCGTCTACGAGAAATACTTCGGCGCGCTGGAGCCGCATTTGCCGCACAGCGCGTTCTCGGTCACCAAGTCCTTCGTCGGCACTCTCGCGGCCATGCAGGTGCACGCGGGCACGCTTGACCAGCACGCGCCGGTGACGCACTACGTGCCCGAACTCGCCGGCACCGCCTACGCCGACGCCACCGTGCGGCAGGTGATGGACATGACCATCGGCGTCAAATACTCCGAGGTCTATGCCGACCCGAAGGCCGACATCTGGGCCTACGCCTGGGCCGGCGGCACCCGCGCGCGGCCGCCGGGTTACGCCGGTCCGACGACGTTCTACGACTATCTCGTGACCCTGCAAAAGGAAGGCGAGCACGGCAAGGGCTTCACCTACAAGACGATCAACACCGAGGTGCTGGCGTGGATCGTCAAGCGCGTCGCCGGAGAGCGGCTGGCCGAACTGACGTCGCAGCAGATCTGGGCGAAACTTGGCTGCGAGCACGATGCGCTGTATCAGGTCGACAGCGTCGGCACCGAGTCCGGCGGCGGCGGGCTGTCGACCACGCTGCGCGATCTGGCGCGCTTCGGCGAGGCGATGCGCTGCGACGGCAGTTTCAATGGGCAGCAGATCGTGCCCGCCGCCGTGGTCGACGATATTCGTCGCGGTGCCGACCGCTCGCACTTTGCGTCGGCCGGTTACGCCACGCTGCCCGGCTGGTCGTACCGCAATATGTGGTGGGTGGCGCACGACGCGCACCGGTGCTTCACCGCACGCGGCATTCACGGACAACTGATCTGGGTCGATCCGGTGGCAGAGATGGTCATCGCGCGCTACGCCTCGCATCCGCTGGCGGCGAACGTGTATCTCGATCCGACTTCGCTGCCGGCCTATCGCGCGCTGGGCGAGCATCTGTTGCGCGGGTGATCGCGCCGTAGCCGTAGGGTGGGCACGCCGTGCCCACGCGTTACGATCATGGCAAGTCCGTCCGCGTGGGCAACAAGTTGCCCACCCTACGCGCGACGCGTTGCCGGAATTACACCGCTACAAACGCCGAGCGCAACGCAACGTTGCGGTCGTAACAAGCCGACAGTTTTTCTTCGGTCAGCGCGACGTTCACCGGTGCGCACGCCAGCGCCTCGCCCCTGCGCAGCAGCAGCGCGCGATCCGCAATCAATTGCGCTTCCATCGGGTCGTGCGTCGAGAACACGACGGCCCAGCGCCGCGCACGGGCGATGCGTGCGATCAGCGTCAGCACGAAATGCCGTTGCGCCATGTCGAGATGGGCGCAGGGTTCGTCGAGCAGCCACAGGCAGCGTTCGCGGCCTTCGGCGAGACCCAGTTGATAGAGCGAACGCGCGAGTTGCACGCGGGTCTGCTCGCCCTGCGACAGCGTTGCATAGTCGCGTTGCCGCCAGTCGCCGGCATGGCATTCGGCCAGCGCATGATCGATGGCGTCGCGGTTGGGTGCCGCGAAAGGCCGACCGAGCGCCACGTAATCCGCGACCGCCAGCGCAAACGGCACCGGCGGCTCGCTCGCGTTGAGGGCACGCCGTTCGGCGAGCCCGGCGGCGGACCACGCGGCCAGCGGCCGGCCATCGAGATCGATGCCGCCGCTGGCCGGCGCCAGCTCGCCGGCGAGCATCATCATCAGCGTGCTCTTGCCGGCACCGTTGGCGCCGAGCAGGGCCAGCACCTCGCCGGCTGCCAGCGCGAACGAAATGTCGTGCAGCAACCGTTTGCCGGCGACGCGCGCCGACGCTGCGTCGACCCGCAACAGGGGCGCGCGATCGGCGGTCATGCCGGGCCCGCCTTGCGGGTCACCAGCGACACCAGCAGCGGCACACCGAGCACGGCAGTGATGGCGCCGACCGGCAGTTCGATCGGCGGCGCGATCGAACGCGCGATGACGTCGGCCAGCACGCACAGCAGGGCACCGGTCAGCGCCGCCAGCGGCAGCGTGCGGCACGGCGACGCCCCCACCGTCAGCCGCGCGATGTGCGGCGCCGCCAGCCCGATGAAGCTGACCCCGCCGCAGAACGCAGTGATCACCGCCACCATGGCCGCCGCGACCAGCGCCACCCGAAAGCGCAGCCGCTGCACATTGACGCCGACGGTGCGCGCTGCACGCTCGCCGAGCGTCAGCGCCGCGAGCGAATTCGACTGCGCGATGAGCGCCACGCCGCCCAGCGCAGTGCAGGTGAACATCGCGATCACCACCGGCCAGTCGAGCGCGGCGAAGCTGCCGAGCATCCAGAACGAGAGCGTTTTCAGTTGCCCGTCCGACGCCAGCGCGGTGAGCAGCGCCAGCCCGGCCGCGCAGGCCGCGTTGATGGCGATGCCGAGCAGCAGCAGGGTCACGGTGCCGCCCGCCATCGGGCCGGCACCACGGCGCACCACGAACAGCATGGCCGCCATCGCGATGGCGGCGCCGGCCAGCGCGCCGATCCATAACGCCGCGCCGGCGCCGACCACGATCAGCGCGATCGCCGCCCCGAGGCCGGCGGCGGAGGGCACGCCGAGCAGCCCCGGATCGGCCAGCGGATTGCGGAACAGCGCCTGCAACGCGGCCCCGGCCAGCGCGAAGGCAGCACCGCCGGCACAGGCAGCGAGCACGCGCGGCGCGCGCAACTGCGTCAGCACCGCCCATTCGGCGTCGCTCAGCTCACCACGGACGAGCTTGGCGAACGGCAGCGGATAGGCGCCCACCACGAGCGATAGCAGCATGGCGGCGAGCAGTAGCACCGCGGCCACCAGCGCGACGCGCAACGGCGGCTGTTCTCGCAGGCTCATGCCGTCGCGGCGCCAACTGTAGGAGCGGCTTGCCGCGACTGCGGTCGCCGGGGCGTGGGTCGCGGCAAGCCGCTCCTACAGATCGCGCGGTCAGGATCAACCGGCAAGATGCGCCTCGACTTTCGCCGCGACCAGTTCCGGCTGGTCGTGATGCAGCATGTGCCCGGCACCGGCAATGACCTTGAACTGGATGTCGCGAAACGCCGCCAGCCTCGACGCGAAGCTGCCGGGCGCGTGGCCGTCGCGCGTTTCCGGCACGAAACTCTCGTCGGAGTAACCCACCCACTTCTTGGCGTCCGATTCGCTGGCGCCGAGCCACAGCGTCGGCGCCGTGACGTGCTGCCAGATGCCGATCACTTCGTCGAGCCGGTACACGGTGGGGAAGGGCAGCTTGTGTGCCGGATCGGCGCGCAGATGCCAGCGGCCGTCGTCCTTTTGCTCCGCCCAGTGCGCGGCCAGCCAGACGCCGCGCTCGCGGGTCAGGCGCGGGTTGTTCTTCTGCAGCCGGTCGGCAACGCGCTCCAGCGTTTCGTAGGAGGACAGCGTCGCGCCGGCCTTGATCGCATCGAGCCATTCGACGTAACGGGCGGCCGCCTTCGACGGCGGCGTCGACGGAATGCCGAAGCCGTCCAGCGAGACCAGCCGCTTCACGCGCCCGGGCCGGAGGCCGGCGTAGAGCGAGCAGACGTTGCCGCCGAGGCTGTGGCCGACCAGATGCATCGGCGCGCTCGGGCTGAAGTGGTCGAGCACCGCTTCCAGATCGGCGACGTATTCGGGGAACCAGTAACCGCCGGCCGCCTCGCGCGACGCCTCGGTGCCGCCATAACCGCGCTGGTCCGGCGCGATCACGTACCAGTCACGCGCCATCGCATCGACCAGAAACTGGAACGAGGCCGCCACGTCCATCCAGCCATGCAGCATCAGCACCGGCTCCTGCGACGGATCGCCCCAGGTCAGCACCTCGGCCGTGTGACTGCGCACGGCGATGCGGTGGCGGGTGAAGGGTTTGCGGGCTTGGTAACGGGTTTGGGGCTCTGGCATCCCCGAAGCGTAGCAGCGCGCACCCGGCGCTGATTGCAGCGGACGTTCGCCTTGCCCGATGGCCGGCAGGGCAAAACCGAACTTGCGCCGCTAATGACTTTTTACGTTGTGCCCAATCTGAAGTGGGCTTACAGCACGAAAAGTGAGAAAGTCGACTTTGCATAAATTGTGCTGCTTTACCCAATGTGAATAACGCTCTTGCAGAAAAGTTGAATACTGATTGGCAATGTGGCTCGGCAATGGCGTGGTACGTATCACGCTGGCCGGGCCACGACTCCCTCCCCGCTCGCCGGGGAGGGCTGGGGTGGGGTATGAAGGCGGCGGTCACTCTCGTGTGGACTTTCCGGCGAGAGGGTTTACCCCCTCCCGACCTCCCCCGGCAAGCGGGGGAGGAGCGCTCTCCGATCCTTCTGCGTTTGTTTGCTGAAGCAACTCGCCAATCAGGAGTTGATTGACACATGGCTGCCGCTCCATGCATTGCGAATGGCATAAAAATGCAGTAATCTTGTAATTATGAAAGCGACGACGCGTTCACAACCGGCGACAAACCACCCGCAAAAGCTCGGTCCGATCGCGGGCGGGCGCGTGCTGGCGCCGGTGTCCGCGCCATCGACGACCGCCGTTATGCCCGCAGCAACGGAGGCGGCGTGAGCGAAATCATCCCCTTCCGCAGCGTCTCGTTGCACGATCAGGTCGCCGAGCGGCTGCGCTCGCAGATCTTCGACCGCCAGCTCGCGCCCGGCGAGTTCATCGACGAAAACGTCTGGGCCGAGCGCTGGCAGATCAGTCGCACGCCGCTGCGCGAGGCGCTCAAGGTGCTGGCGGCGGAGGGGCTGGTCGAGCCGGTGCCGCGCCGCGGCTGCCGCGTGATCGAGATGACCGCGACCGATGCCGACGAGCTGTTCCCGATCATGGCCATGCTCGAAGGGCGCTGCGCATTGGAGGCCACGCAGCACGCGACCGATGCCGATCTGCGCGAACTGCGGCGCCTGCACGACGAGCTGGAACGTACCGCTGCGACGCACGAGGTCGACGGCTACTACCAGGCCAATCACGAGTTCCACAGCTTCGTGCAGCGGCTCGCCGGCAACCGCTGGCTCGACCGCGTGACCGCCGATCTGCGCAAATTCGTGCGCATGCTGCGCGGCCGGCAACTCACGCTGCCGGGGCGCATCGACGCCTCGATCGACGAACACCGCGTCCTGCTCGCGGCCATGCTCGAGCGCGATGCTGCCCGCGCCGAGAGCGCCATGCACGATCACCTGCTGGCCCAACATGCGGCACTGAAAACACTGAGAACAATCGAATCCGGGGCATCTCTTCACGCCGACTCCCAGGCATTAGCGAAGGAGGCCACCCGTGCCTAACGTACTGACCGAACTGTCACCGGTGCCCGCGCTGCGCAAGGCGGCGCAGCAAATCTCGCAACTCTCCAGCGAGCGCCGCGTTGCCAAGCTGGTGCGCGAATGCCACCGCCTGCTCTCGGTCCGCGCCGAAGCCAATTCGCCGGTCATCGCGCAGGCCATCATCCGCGATATCGAGACGCTGGTCGACGACGAATTCGACGTGCTGTTCGAGGCGCTGGCGCACGAGTTCTCGCCGGAGCCAGGCGCCGTGCTGCTGGCCGCGCAGGCCTACGCCAGCGGGCCGTCGGCGACCACGCTGGCCAAGCTCTCGGCGGTTGCCGAGCCGCCGCGGCAGGAGCTGTTCCGCCGCCTCAATCGCGCGGCGGGCGGCACGGCGGCGCTGGTGCGGCTGCGTCGCCGCCTGCACAAGCGCCTGCGCGAACACGGCGAGTGGCAGGCGGTGGAGGCCGATCTGCTGCATCTGTTGTCGTCGTGGTTCAACCCCGGCTTTCTCGAAATGCGCCGCGTCGACTGGAGCTCGCCGGCACACCTGCTCGAGCAGATCATCCGGCACGAAGCGGTGCACGCCATCGACGGTTGGGACGACCTGCGCCGTCGCCTGCAGCCCGACCGTCGCTGTTTCGCGTTCTTTCATCCGCAACTGGCCGAGACGCCACTGATCTTTGTCGAGGTCGCGCTGGTGGCGGCAATGCCGGACGCCATCGCGCCACTGATCGACAAGAATTCGACGATCACCTCACCCAAGCAGTTCCGCGTCGCCGCGTTCTACTCGATCAGCAACTGCGAGCCGGGTCTGCGCGGCGTGTCGCTTGGCAATTTCCTGATCAAGCGCGTCGCCGAAGCGCTGAAAGAAGAACTGCCGCAATTGAAAACGTTCTGCACGCTGTCGCCGATCCCCGGTTTCATGGCCTGGCTCGCGCGGGGCAAGGCAGCGCTCGCCTACGACGGGCTGAAGCCGGCGACGCTGAAGCGCCTTGGCGCCGCGCACGACACGCTCGCCGAAGCCACGCAGAGCGACGTCTCGCGGCTGGCCAATCGCGACTTCGTCAAGACGCTCGACAACGATACCCGCGATGCCTTGCTGGCGCTGGCGGGTGCCTACCTGATTCACGAATCGCCGCGCACACAGGGCGACCCGGTGGCGCGCTTTCATCTCGACAACGGCGCGCGGCTGGAACGGCTGAACGCGTTGGCCGATCTGTCGCCGAAAGGCCTGCGCCAGTCCGCCGGCCTGATGGTGAACTATCTCTACAACCTCGACCGCGTCGAGCAGTCGCACGAGGATTTCGTCAACGGCACGGTGACCCACGCGCGGGCGGTGTCGTCGTTGCTATGACGCGCACAGATTGGAGACGATGTGTAGGAGCGGCCTCGGCCGCGAAGGATCGTAGCGCCGGGGAATTCGCGGCCAAGGCCGCCCCCACGGTGCCGCACTACGTGCTCTGGATAGTCGCATCACCAATATTGCAAAAGGAGGACACGCAATGCTTAATTTCAATCGACTGAGGCTGGGTGGTTTGGTCGCTCGAACGACGCTCGCCGTAAGCGCCGCGCTCGCCGCCGCTGCGCCGCTGGTCACGCACGCCGATACCAACTGGCCGACGAAACCGGTGACCATCGTTGTGCCCTTCCCGGCCGGTGGCGGCACCGATGCCTTCGCGCGGCCGCTGACGGCCACGCTCAGCAAGAACGTCGGCAAGCAGTTCATCATCGACAACCGCGGTGGCGCCGGCGGCACCGTGGGCGCCTCGATCGCAGCCAAGGCCGCACCGGACGGCTACACGTTCTTCATGGGCGCGGTGCACCATGCGATCGCACCTTCGATGTACCCGAAGCTCGATTACGACATCGAGAAGAGCTTCGTGCCGGTGGCGCTGGTGTCGTCGGTGCCGCAGGTGATCGTGGTGAATCCGCAACGGGTGCCGGCGAACGACCTGAAGGGGTTCATCGACGCGGCGAAGAAAGCCGACGGCAAGATGAACTACGGCTCGGCCGGCAATGGCTCGTCGCATCATCTGGCCGGTGAACTGTTCAACGGTCTCGCCGGAACGAAGATCGCCCACGTGCCGTACAAGGGCGCCGGCCCGGCACTGACCGATTTGATGGGCGGGCAGGTCGACGCCATGTTTGACGGCATGGGCTCCAGCGCCGGCCACATCAAGGGCGGGCGCATCAAGGCCATCGCAGTGGCGAGCGACAAACGGGCGCCGGGATTCCCGAACATCCCGACCGCCGCCGAACAGGGCCTCAATTACAAGGTCTCGACCTGGTACGGTCTCTGGGCGCCGAAGGGCACGCCACCGGACGTGATCGCGAAGATGCAGGCCGAACTGAAAAAGGCGTACAACTCCGACGAGTTGAAGACGATCTGGAATGGGCTCGGCGCCGAAGTGCCCGATCTCTACGGCGAGGCGTTCGGCAAATTCGTCAGCAGCGAGATCAAGCGCTGGGGCGACGTCGCCAAGGCGTCGGGGGCGAAACTGGACTGAGCCGGCGCCCGGTCATTCGCGGGCAAGCCCGCTCCCACAATGCCAATGCGCTGTGGGAACGGGCTTGCCCGCGATGAAGACAATGTCACGACAGAGACACGGATCAGAGACACGGATGAACAACGACAACCTCTTCGCCGCACTGCACGCTGCATTTCCGGCCGACCTCGACGCTACCGCCATCGACGCGGCGGACAGCGCTACCGGCGGCAACCTCAAGCGCTATACCTGGCGCGACATCGACGAGGCGACGGCGCGCATCGCCAACCTGCTGACCGCCATGAACCTACCCGCAGGCAGCCGCGTCGCGGTGCAGACCGAGAAGAGCGTCGAAGGGCTGATGCTCTACCTCGGCGTGCTGCGCGCAGGCTATGTCTACCTGCCGCTTAACACTGCGTATCAAGCCGCCGAGATTGAATACTTCATCGGCAACGCCGAGCCCGCAGTGGTGGTTTGCGCGCCGAAGTCGCAGCCCTGGGTGCAGCCGATTGCCGATGCCGCGAAGGTAGCGAAGGTGTTTACGCTCGATGAGCACGGTGCGGGCAGTCTGACCGACGCCATCGCGATGCAATCGACGGCCCATACCATCGCGGCGCGCAAGGCCGACGATCTCGCGGCGATCCTCTACACCAGCGGCACCACCGGGCGTAGCAAGGGTGCGATGCTGTCGCATGGCAATCTGCTGTCGAACGCGAAGACGCTGCTCGACTACTGGGGTTGGTCCAGCAGTGACGTGCTGATCCACGCGTTGCCGATCTTCCATGTGCACGGGCTGTTCGTCGCCTCGCATTGCGCGCTGCTGGCCGGCGCCCGCATGATCTGGTTCGCGAAGTTCGATCCGGCCGCCGTCATCGCGCGCCTGCCCGAAGCGACCGTATTCATGGGTGTGCCGACGCTATACGTGCGCCTGCTCGCCAACGCCGCGCCCAGGCTCACGCGCGAGGCCTGCGCGCAGATGCGGCTGTTCGTTGCCGGCTCGGCGCCATTGCTGATCGAAACGTTTAACGAATTCCGCGAGCGTACCGGGCACACTATTCTCGAACGCTACGGCATGAGCGAAACCTGCATGCTGACCTCGAACCCGTATCGGCCGCAGGACGGCGAACGCCGCGGCGGCACCGTAGGCTTTCCGTTGCCGGGTGTCGGCGTTCGCGTGTCCGACGACAAGGGCGGGCAATGCCCCGTCGACGAAATCGGCGGCATCGAAGTGCGTGGCCCCAATGTGTTCGGCGGCTACTGGCGCATGCCCGAGAAGAACAAGGAGGAGTTCACTGCCGATGGCTGGTTCAAAACGGGCGACGTCGGCAAGTTCGACGGGCGCGGCTACGTCACCATCGTCGGCCGCAGCAAGGACTTGATCATCAGTGGCGGCTACAACGTTTATCCCGCCGAGATCGAGGGCTACATCAACGAGATGCCGGGCGTCGCCGAGTCCGCCGTGATCGGCGTGCCGCATCCCGACTTCGGCGAAGCGGTCGTCGTAGTGGTGGTGGCGAAGGCAGGCGCCGCGCTTGACGCGGGCGCCATTGTCGCTGCGCTCAAAGGCAGGATCGCCAACTTCAAGGTGCCCAAGCGCGTGTTCGTCGTCGCCGATCTGCCGCGCAATGCGATGGGCAAGGTGCAGAAAAACCTGCTGCGGCAGAAGCACGCGACACTGTTCGCATAGAACGTGCAGGAAGTCGACGTTCTTGTCATCGGCGCCGGTATCGCCGGCGCATCGCTGGCCTGGCGTCTGGCGCCGCGTCGTCGCGTGCTGATGGTCGAGCGGGAAGCGTTCCCTGGCATGCATGCCACCGGTCGCTCGGCGGCGATGTTCATGGAGGCCTACGGCCCGGCGGGTGTGCGGGCGTTGACGCGTGCCAGCCGTGCGTTCTACGAGTCACCGCCCGCCGGCTTTTGCGACGTACCGCTGCTCAGCCGGCGCGGTGCTCTCTACGTTGCCATGCCGGGACAGGAGGCCTTGCTGGATCGGACTGCGCACGAACTGATGACGCAGGGCGGCGAGGTCGTGCGACTCGATGCGGCAGCGACGCTTGCCCGTGTCCCCTGCCTTCGCCCCGAGCTTGTCTCCGGTTCGCTGTATGAAGCGGCCGCGGAAGACATCGATGTGCATGCACTGCATCAGGGGTTTCTGCGCGGTTTCAAGTCACGGGGCGGCGTGCTGCGAACCGGGACGTGGATACGCACCACGCAGTACCGCGACGGCGCGTGGGAGATTGGGTTCAATGAAGGTGAATCGGTTCGCGCGACGGCAGTCGTGGATGCCGCGGGCGCCTGGGCCGATGAGGTGGCGACGCAGTTTGCCGTGCCGCCCGTCGGTCTGGTGCCGCGTCGCCGCAGCGCGTTTACGTTCAAGGCGCCCGAGGGAGTGGATGTTTCGCCGTGGCCGGCGGTGATCGGTGTCGATGAAGGCTGGTATTTCAAGCCGGATGTCGGACGCCTGCTCGGCTCACCGGCCAACGCCGACGACACCGTGCCGCACGACGTGATGCCCGAGGAACTCGACATCGCGATCGGCATTGACCGCTTGCAGACCGTGACCACGATGACCATTCGCCGCCCGGAAAACACCTGGGCCGGCCTGCGCTCGTTCGTCCGCGACGGCGAGCTGGTAATCGGCTTCGACAATCACACGCCGGGCTTCTTCTGGCTGGCGGCGCAGGGCGGCTATGGCATCCAGAGCGCGGCAGGCGCCAGCGAGCTGGCGTGCGCCCTGATATGTGGTGAATCGCTTCCCGAGTCGCTGCGTACCGCGGGCGTCAATCCCACGACGTTCTCGCCCAAGCGGATCCGCTAGACACCGCGCGAATCGCGATCACCGCGCCTGTTCGAATCGTTCGATGCGGCGCTCGATGTCGGGGTGCGTGCTGAGGAATTCGGGGATGGAGAACCCCGCGCTATCGCGCTTCGACTTGCCGTTGCCTGTGCTTCCTGATGCATCCGCCGGCTTCTTGTCCGTCTCGTCGTCGCCGAACGGGCCACGATCGCGCATGCGGCGGAACAGTTCGGCCAGAGACCGTGGATCGATGCCGCTCGCGCGCATGCCGGCGATGGCCTCGTCATCCGCCTCGTTCTCAAAGTCGCGCGAGTAACTCAGTTGACTCATGATGATGGCCGCGTTGGCGAGCGAAGTGAAGTCGCCGAAGTACCAGGCGGCGATGGCCGATACGGCGGCGGTGCGGATCAGCGTGCGCAGTCCGTGACGATGCTGCACATGACCGAGCTCGTGCGCGAACACGCCGGCGAGCGCGGCGTCGTCCGGCGCCATCTTCACGATGCCGTCGAGGAAGACGATAGTGCCGCCCGGCAACGCAAAGGCGTTGGCCATGTTGCCGATGCGATGAAAGCGGACATCGACCGCCGGGCTGCCCGGCACGCTGGCGGCGACCTGCTCGAAGCGGGCGCGCAGCCTTGCCTGCGCGTCGGCATCGAGTTTGCTGGCCTCCAGGCTGCCCTGCATCTCCAGTTGCCGGAGGACCGCACGGTCGAGCGCCTGCGCCCATGCGGTCGGAACCCGTCGCGCCAGCACGTCCGCGACCACCGGCAATGCCCAGACATAGGCGCCAATGCCGATGAGGATGCTGGCGATCAGCGAAAAAATCACCACGCGCATGCTGTGTTGCCAGCGCGTGACCAGTGCATCGGGCTTGCCCGCCGCACCCAGCAGACGCGAGAGGCGGGCGCCGTCGTCCACCTCCAGCGTGTCGCCGTTGCCGAGGTGTACGGTGCGGGTGGCGGTGGCGAAGCGCTCCGACGCCCGCAGCTCGCTCACTGCGATGGCGCGCGGCTCGCTCTCGCCTTCGATATGGAGCAGCAGGGTGGCTGGCGCCTCGGCCAGCGTGAGCGTGGCAGGCTGTGCGCGCGTGCTGCCCGTGGCGGGGTAGTAGCGGGCGCCGACCGCGTTGGCCGAATCAGAGTGCAATATCGACGTCCATCAGGTCGGCCACTTCGGAACCCACCGCCCGCTGCGAGCCCTCACGCAGCACGGCGACGAGGTCGTCCGCCGAGCCGGTCCACGACATTGCTTCGATGCGCATGCGTGCCAGCGCGACCGCCGCGAACGGTCGATAGAGCCCCAGCGTGACGACCGTCAGCAGCGTCAAACCGAGCCAGTTGAGCATGAAATTCGGCACCGCCAGATCGGAGTGGAAGCGCTGCCCGGCCAAGGAGGTGCCGCGCCAGACGGTGTTTTGCAGCATCGCCAGAATCAGCGGGCCGACGGCCAGCAGCGCGATGTAGAAGCCGCCCACCATGATGGCGATGGCGGCCAGCTTGCCGATGGGCATGTCGCCTTTGGTGGCGATGGTTGCGATGTCGACGCCCAGCGTCATGGCGATCAGCACCGAGGCCACGGCGCCAATTGCCATCATGTAGCCAATCGCCACCACGTAGACCAGGTAATACTGACCGACACCGATATGCAGACCAAACTCGCTATTGCCGGCGCGGGCACCCGCCGTGTAGTAGCGACGCAGCCGGAATTGCAAGTAGGGCCCAAGACCATAGAACACCAGCATGGTCAGGATCAGCATGCCCATGGCGAGGAACGGCGAAATCAGTGCCGACAAGCCGCCGACGATGCCGATGGCAACGACAATGCCGATGGGCAACAGCAGGGCCTGGTAGGCGCCCTTGGCGTCGCCCAGAAAGGCGAAACGCAAATTGCGCCAGGTGGTGTTCGACAGGTGAAAGCGCATCGAGCGGTACAGCAGCCACGGCAGTGCGAGCAGATAGACCAGCAACACGACGATGCCCAGGAAAGGCACGTTGAGCAGCAGGATCAGCAGTACCGCAACGATGCGCCCCTTCAGGATGGCGATCGGCGAACCGTGGAAGTCGAAACTGGAGCCCGCGAAGCGTGTGTTGTTGTAGAAGTAACGCAGCCGCCGCACCTTGGCCCATGCCGAGTAGATGCCGAGCGTGACGATGGTCAACAGGACGTTGACGATCCATATCTTGAAGTATTCGGCGCCGGAGCCGGTGAACTCGAAGCGTTGCGCCGCGCTTGCCGGAGGCGACACCGGCGTTGAAACTGCCGACGCCGGCAGCGATGGAAAATCAGACATGAGCAATGCCGCCGAAGCGTCCCCGTGTTTTTTGTCAGCTCGTAGCAGGTGAATGCATAGACGCGATTGTGCCCGAGCTTGCGACAGTCCGGCAGGACATCGCGCGACCCCGGGTCAGCGCAGACTGACGGTCAGTCGTTTCCATTGCGGATCCTGCCAGCGGTAGAAGGTGCTGAGCGATGAGGGCTCGTCGGCCTTCTTTTCGGTGAGCAGCGAGTCCAGGCGAACGGTCTCGAAGCTGCGCCGCATGCGGCCCTCCTGACGCACTTCGCGGGCGACCAGCAACTGCGAACCACCAGGCACCCAGCCGGCGAACTCGACGTAGCCGATATCCGGTGTGCTGCCCGATGGCGGCAGCACGTCGACCGTCCAGCCGCCACCACCGCGTTTCAACACCCAGAGTTCGCGCCAGCCGTCGAGCGGCTGTACGGCCAGCGTGGCGATGTTCCCGCTTGCGTTGACTGCGAGCGACTGCGCCCAGATGACACCATAGGTGCAGCGTAGCGGCTGCACCGTTGTGCCCGGGTGGTCGGCATCGGTCAGCGCGACGCAGGTTTGACCATTGTCGCCGGCTGTAACGGCAAGTTTCAGGCGCGCCGCCGCCAGTTTGATCGTCGTTTGCGCACCCCAGCGAATGGCTCCCACGCGAATCGCGGCTTCGGTGTACGCCAGTTGGTCATCCTCGCTCAGTTCGGCTTTGTTGACGGCTGCGAGTTCGTCAAGGGCGCGCTGCGCAGCGATGCTGGCGGGCGGAATGTTGCCAGCGGCGCCGTTCTGCCTGGCTTCGTGAAATGCGAGACTGGACCAGACCGTTGCCCGGCGGGCACGAATGCGGTTCTTCACATGCTCCGGGAGTGGTGCGAGGTCGACCTTGTCCAGCACCTCGGCGCGCCATTGGTCGATGGCCTCGCGCCTGGACGGCAACAGACCGGGCTCGACGCATTCGCTGCGTGTAAGAGCAAGCGCTGCATTGGCTCGCTGCGCATGGTCCTTCGACAATGCAAGCACACGGCGAAATGCTTCACCGTCGTAGCAGAGCCGCACGCGGCCGTCGCGCTCGACATCGCGGAAGGCGACGCCGTAGTATCTCGCGGCGTCGACCTGCGTCGCCAGCAGCGATTCCTGTGCCTTGCTGGCGCTTGCAGCGCGGCGTGCCAGCCGCTCGGCGAGCGTGCCGAGAATGTCGAACGGCTCGGCATCGATGGCCGTTGCCGGTGCGGCTTTGAGGTATGCGGCGACCATCGCGATGCCGGATGCTTCGGCACCCGGAGCGTCGCGAAGATAGCGCGCCACGGCAAGCAGCTCGGGCGCGTCGGCGGCGCCAAGCGTGGTGCGTCGCACCTGCGTGGCGCGCACGTAGCCGGCGCGCTCGCGGCGGTGGTCATAGACCTGTAGGTAGTCCAGTTTTTCGCCGCGGATTTCGAGCGAGTCGCCCTGCGCAAGAAGGGTTTGTTGTTGCGCCGAGTCGCGCGGAGCGGCACGCAGCGTCACCTGATCCTGGGTGACGATGGCGAGCGCAGCGGCGGCGGCAATGGAGGTGAGCAGCATTATTCGGACTCCTTGTCGGTCTGCGCGCGCGAAACCTGTTCTTCGCGGCCCGAATTCGTTTTGCCATTGCGCGTCGTGCCGAGCAGGCTGGCGCCAATGAAGTCGCCGTTGGTCGAAGGCGGTGCAATGATTACGGAAATCTTGTCGGAGAGCTTGTCCGCCATCGTCTTCTGGATCAGCAGTGGATGCTTGCTGATCAGCGCACCCTCGCGTGCCATCTGCTCGCTGGCGACCTTGCCGACACGGTCGAGGCGATAAGCCTCGGCGTCGGCGAGTTTCTGCCGTGAATCTGCTTCCCCGTTGGCTTCAATGCGGCGAGCCTGCGCCGAACCCTCCGCTGCCTTGATACGCACCAGCCGCTCGGCCTCGGCTTCCAGCTGGCGCTGCTCAATCTGCTTCTGCTTGAACGGCAGCACATGCTTCATCGCCTCCTCCTGAGCGCGCGCGGCGATGATCTGCTCGCTGGCCGCGGCTTCCGCCGCCTTTTCCCGACGCACCTTCTGCGCCTCGGCATCAAGCGCGGTTTCCTTGACGCGCTTGTCTTTCAGTTCGAGCGTGAAGCGCATCTTCTCCGACTCAAGCTCCTCGGCCAGCAGTTTTTCCATGCCGCGGCGATAGTCTTCCGGCAGATCGACCTTGCCCATTTGCACCGAGCGCAGCACGATGCCGTCGCTGGCGAGACGCGGTTTCAGCTCAGCTTCGATCACTTGCTGGATTTCACTGCGCTTCGACGAAAAGATCTCGCGTACCGTGTAGCGCGCGAGCACCTTGAAGATCACGCCCTGGACGGCAGGCTCGACGATTTCGCCTTCGATGTTTTCCGGCAGCCTGGTGGCAAGCGCGGCAATCTGGCCGGTGTCGATGGCATAGCGCACAACGAGATCGGCGCCGAACGACAGTCCCTCGACCGACTGGAAGGGAGCATCGCCTGCGCCTTCCCGTGCACCGGGCCGATAGGTCTGGTCGCGCAGTTGCAGCGTGCGCCACTGATGAAGGGCCGGGAGCACCAGTACGGTTCCGTCGCGCCATTCGCTGACCTCGCCGGTCATGCGGTTGATACGAATCCCGGTCTCGCCGGACTCGACGGTGCGCACCGGCGGATGGCTGTAAATCGCATAGCCGATACCACCGGTGAGCGCCAAACCGAGCGCCGCCCAGCGATGACGGTGCAGCGCGCTGGCAATACGTTGGCCAGGGCCAGGGCCGCGATGCGGCGCCGGTGCCACAGTGGTTTCGGCAAGTGCGTCGTCGCCGACGATGGGCTCGCGGCGAGAGGTGATTCTGGTGAAGCCATTGCAGATGGCTTGAACGATGGATTTGATGCGATTGGACATGGTGAACTCCCGGGTTGGATGACGTAGTGGCGAGCGCTTGTCGGTCCGTTGCGGCTGCGTCGGCTATCGATTCGCTCTGCTGGTCATTCTGGAAACGGCTCCGTAGAGCGAACAAGGGCGCCGCATGGCGGCTTTGCGCGTCATCCGTCCGCGACAGTTCGCAACCGTGAGGCGGGTTTCCGGCAACGGAAGAAAAACTCACACCGCAGCGGCCAACGCGCGTCGATAATTGCCGGCATCGACATTCATCCCGCCGGAGCAGGCCTTGCTGACCGTCGCCGTCATCGAAGACGATCCACCCACGAGCGCGCAACTGCGCGGCTGGATCGAGTCAGCGCGCCCGGACGTCAGGGTAGAGCAGTGGTACACCCGCGACGACGCGGAAGCCGCGATTGCGCGGCAGCACTATGACGTGGTGGTGATGGACATCGAACTGGGCCGCGAACGGCATGCCGGAGTGGCGCTGATCAACGCGATCAACAAGCAGCACGCCACGCCGGTGCTGGTGGTATCGGCAATGCCGGCGACCATCTACCGCAGCATCATGAAAGCGCTGGACGCCTGGGACTATCTGCAGAAAACAACGTTCGAGGAATCCGACTTCGTCGATACTTTCCTTGAAATCCTGCGCGCATCGAAATCGCAGCGCGAACGGGAAGCGAAGGCGCCGGAGCCCGCGGACGACGAGCTGTCACTCGACCCGTTGCGACAGGGCTCGCCGCGCTGGCGTGGCCAGCGCATCAATCTGCCGCTGACTGCACAGCGCATCCTGGCTGCGCTGCATGAACAGCGCGGCCATGTGGTTTCGTACGAAGACCTGTTCAACGTAGTCAAGAGCGGCCGCAATCGCGACAACGTGCGCAAACACATCAGCACCATCCGCGATGCGTTTCGCGAGATCGACCCCGAGTTCGACGGCATCGAGAACGTGCCGATGCGCGGCTTTCGCTGGGCCGACGCGGCCCCGCCGACTGCCGGTCGTCGCGGGCGCTGATGGCTGCGTCACAGTCCGTGCTTGATCGGGTGCAGCGTCTGCCGTGGCCGGGCATTGCCTCGTTTCGCCAGCGCATGCTGCTGCGCGGCGTGTTCGCGTTGCTGGCGCTGGCAACGCTGGCGATGGCGCTCACGCTGTTGCAGGAAGAAAAGGAACTGAGTTACCGCAGCTATCAGGCGGGTTTTCGCAAGACGCAGGAGCAGGTGTCATCGCGCCTGCATCATCCGGCCGGGCAACTGGCGTTGCTCAATCCGGGCAGTGCCGGCGTTCCGGTAACGCCATTGCACCCTTACGTGTTGCCCTACGCCGCCATCGACTTCGATGATCCGAACAAGGTGCAGCAGGCCGTGGAGACCACCGGTTGTCTGGTGCAGTACCGGCAGTATGGCGCGGTCTGCGTGGCCGTTGGCAACAACCCATGGGCGGGCGGCTTCGTCTACATCGCTGGCCGCTTTGCGGCTGGCGAGCTGGTCGGTCGCAACGCCGGCGAGCGCGATCTGCGTGGCGTCCATCGCGTGCGGGTGACGCTCGACATGCGCGGACAAACTTCGCGATGGATTGCGCCGTTCGAGCGGATGGACCCTGCCGTGCGAACGTTGCGCGCCGAAGGCAACCCGGCGCCGACCGTCGCCGCAGGTATTCGCGGACGACTGGCCGGTTTCGTTGACAGCGAAGGGGCTGATACGCTGGGGGTTGCCCGTCCGGTGCGCGACTTCCGCGGCTGGATCTGGCAGTCGCCGCTTTGCATCGAGGGCGAATCGGCGACGGACGCGGGCGGATGCCGCAAGGGGGCTTTCTTCTCGATCCGGCTGCCAGTGGAAGTCTTCCGCGAAGCGCTGTTTCGCGAATCGCGACCGCAATGGCCGCCTGCCGATCTCGACAAAACCCTGCTGCGCGTTGAAGTGTTCGCGCCGGGGCAGGCGGCCGGGGCAGTTCCGCTATTCGATAGCAACGCCGACGGTGCGACGCCGCCGTTTTCGCTGAACGATCTGCGCGCATTGCTGCTACCCGGCGAGACGTTGCGGGTGAAAAGGGCCGGTGCGAATGCCGATCTCGTCAAACTCACGGCGGCCACCGACGATACGCCGCCGTCGTGGCCGTGGATCGACCACCTGATCCGGCGGCTACCGGTCGAGGGATTCGACACAACGCTGGAGGCAAAGGAGACGATCTCGACCGCGCTGGGCAGCTACGACGTCACGCTGACCGGCGACGTGCGCGGCGTCAACCGTGCGCTCGCCTCGGTCGCCACACGCATGTCGTGGTTCGTCGGCGCCATGCTCAGCGCGATTGCAGTGGCCTGGCTTATCGTCGAGGCGGGCATCATCCGCCGTATCGCCGAGCTGACGCGTCGTGCGCGTGCGGTATCGCAGGAGGTACGCGGCGACGAAGGCGTTGCCCGATTCAATGTTGCCGACCTGCGCGGCAAGGACGAGCTTGGCATTCTTGCCAGTTGCCTGCATGATTTGTTGCAGCGGGTGAACGAGGACGTGCGGCGCGAGCATCTGCGTGCGCAGCGCGAGCGCGACACCTGGCACGCGGTCGGGCACGAGATCATGTCGCCGTTGCAGTCCTTGATGGTGCTGCACGGTGGCGCCGGCGATCCGAGCGCCCGCTACATCCATCGCATGCAGCAGGCGATCCGCGTGCTGTATGGCAGCGCATCGCCGAGCGAGGCGTTCCAGTCTTCGCAGTTGCGCCTGGACACGCTTGATCTCAACGACTTCCTCGCCCATGTGGCGGCGAACGCGAGCGACGCAGGTATCGCCGACGTGGGCTTCGCGGCCAACGCCAGTGCCGTACCGGTGCGCGCCGACGAGTACTCGCTGGAAGACGTGCTGACGCATTTGCTGGGCAACGCCAACCGCCATCGCACGCCGGGAAGTGCCATCACCATCGCACTTGACGTTGCGGACGGCGGCGCGACGGTGCGTGTGCACAACGAAGGCGCGGCGATCCCGGAGGAATGGCTTGATCGCATCTTCGAATATGGCGTTTCAGATCCGAAGGCGACCACGGTCGATGGCAACAACGCAACGCGCGGTCAGGGGCTGTTTGTGGCACGCACCTACATGGCCAAGATGGGTGGTACCGTGACCGCCCGCAACGAGCAGGGCGGTGTCAGTTTCGAGCTGTTCTTCCCGCGCGCATCCTAGGGGTCAGCACAGTCGCTACTTGCGCATTCCGATCAGCCACGGCCGCACCTCGGCACGCAACACACCGGACTTCACTACCGGATCGTCCTGCGCGAACTTTTTGATTTCGTCCTCGCCGATCCCGGCCGCCGGAATCATCATGCCGCCACCGCCGGCGTCCATGAACGGGCCGCCGAGATCGAGCTTGCCTTCCTGCAGCAGCTTGCGGTAATGATCGATGTGGCCTTGCATGCCCGCCTGCTCAAATGAGCTTTTGCTCTTGTCCCACTGCGGGCCGGGACTGTGCTGCACGACGTAGCGCACGTCGCGGCGCGGCGCGGGCTTGCCCGCCGCGTTCGTGCTGTCCTGCGCGGGTAGCGCCGGCGCGAAACAAAGAAGTAGAAACGCGACAGACCATGAGCGACGTTGCATTGGGGAACCTCCGGGGCGGGTTGACTGGCGCGACGCAGGCGCCACGCCCCGGATTGCAGCACGTCCGCCGTTGCCGTGCATCAGGGATTGCAGGGATTGCGACCAATGACCGCATCGGCGCACCGGACGGTGTCCCTCACCGTCGACGAGCTTAGCCCGCAGCCGTCTCCGGCACCAGCGAGAACAGCCGGCGCAGCGTGGCTTCGAGCGCCAGCCGGCGCTTCAGCGGGCTTTCGTACTCCCACCATTGCAGCACCATGATGGCGCCGGCACCGCCGAGGCGAGTCGCGGCACGGACACTCCCGTGTAGACGGCGCGGACGTGCCGCCATGCTTGGGTGGGCGCGGGCGGTGGCGACGCGGGCGCGTGCGATCCAGGCCGCCAGCAGGCGCTCGCGTGCCGCCAGCCATTGCTGGGCGCGGCGCAGCAACGAACCCTTGCCCCGCGTATCGGCGCCGCCCGCAGCGGCCGGACTGGCTCGTCGCCACTTGCGGCGCAGGCTGGCGCGCAGACGATTACGCTGCGACATGTTCCGCTCCCGCGAGTTTGCCGGCGCTCGCGCGGGCCGACGGATAGCCGGCGAACAGCGAGCTCTGGCTGTCGCCCTTGCCGTCGATTGCCGCGATGTCGCCGCTGACCACGCCGCCCTCGCTGACCAGCAGCGAGCCGTAGCGCACGGTGCCCGAGACGCAGCCGGAGGCATGCACGATCAGCTTCTTGCGGGCAGTGAGATTGCCCTCGAAGCGGCCGTGAATTTCGGCGATGTCGATGGTCACGGTGCCGGCGTAGGAGCCGGTTTTCAGGATTTCCAGCGTCTTGCTGTCCATTGAGGCCTCGACGTGGCCCTCGACGACCAGCGTGTCGCAATCGTTGATTTCGGCGCCTTTCAGCTTGATGTTGGGGCCGACGGTCAGTCGTGGCGCGCCGACGCCGGTCGTCGTTGCGCCAGCGGCTGCCGCTGCCGCGTTACCGGCACTGCCGTCGCGCGCCGATTCGATGCCGCTCGGGCTGGTTGCGACGGGTTTGGCGTCCGGGCTGCGGGTGCTGGCGACCGCTGCCGCCGGATGCGAGACGGCGACCGCGGCCAGCGGCGGGGCGTCGGGTTGCGGCGCATAGCGCGGCGAATCGGGGGTGGCGCGGGCGTTGGCAGCGGGCGTTTGCGGTTCATCCCGGCGACCGAGAAATCCGTTTTTCAGCATCGGTGTCTCCTCTCTGTGAGTGTGTTCGTTCAGACGTGGGTGCGGGCGGCGCGCCAGCGTTGCCGGCGACGCCACAGCGTCTGAATGCCCCGACTTCCTCCCCCGGAGATGCGCACCAGCGATGCTCGTGCCAGCGCACACAAAGTGCAGAGTATTCAATGCTCTATGACGACGTCATCGGACGAGAGTTCGATGAATCGACGAAGTTTCTGTCCCGGTTTGTCTCAGGGCGACGACCGGAAATCGTGCTGCCGTTCCAAGTTGTTGATTTGTAGCGAGTTTTATCGTCGTCGATGGCAGACAAGGTGTGTGTAAAAAAGTATGTCAGGCATACAGCTTTTTTATTAGAACGCCTATTGAACTGGGCATATAGCGCAAATAGTTTAAAAGTCGACTTCCGAATAAATTGCCTATCGAACCCAATTAAATCGGGTATCTTGCTAAAAAGATGTAAGACGGCCGAGCTGTCGCGATGGGCGGCAACGGCGACAGCGCCGCGTCGCAGCGTCCGCGCGCAAACCGCTCGACCTTTTCGCTACCCGTCGCCCGCCGCCGCGTCCCGTCGCGTCACCGCTGCCATCGCGTCCGGCGCCGCCTAACATGCAGACGTCGCGCAACCGCGCATCTTGTGTATTGCCACCGGGGACACCAGGCATGATCGCTCATCACACCGAACCGCTGCATCGACGCATGGCCGCACCGCTGTCTGCGCTGGCGATGGCGCTACAGGCCGTATTTGCACTGGCAGTGACGCCGGCCCAAGCGCAGCCGACCGACGAGCGCATTCGCGAAATCCTGACCACCGGCATCGACAGCGAGCAGCGCGCGGTGGGCATGGCGGCGATCGTGGTCAACGGCGAGCAGGTCCGCATCGTCACGGCTGGCCACACCGCGCTCGACCGGGCAACGCCGGTGACGGCGGACACGCTGTTCGAAATCGGCTCCATCAGCAAGACCTTCACCGCCACGCTGCTGGCCGACATGGTGCTGCGCGGCGAGGTGAAGCTCAACGACCCGGTCGAAAAATATCTGCCGCAGGAATTGCGCGGTCTCAAGCTGCGCGACCACAGCGGCGCGCCGATCCAACTGGTCGATCTGGCGACGCACCGCTCCGGCCTGCCGCGGCTGCCGGACAACATGCCGAACGGCACCAGGAACGATCCGTACGTGGACTACCGCGAGCACGAGCTGCTGCAATTTCTCAAAAGCCGCGAAGTGCTGCTCGAAACCGACGGCGGCAAGACTACCCGCAAGCGTGATGAGCGATTCGAATACTCCAATCTGGGCTACGGTCTGCTCGGCTACGTGCTCGGCCGCGCGGCGAAAACCTCCTATCCCGAGCTGCTGCAGAAACGGGTGCTAACACCGCTCGGCCTCACGGCGACGTGGCTCGACGTACCGCGCGCCGAGGAAGGCCGCTACAGCAACGGGCATTATCTGGATGGCGACACGCTTCGGCGGGCGCGGCACTGGCGCTTCGATGTCATCGCGCCGGCCGGCGCGCTGGTGATGAGCGCACGCGACATCGGTCGCTATGCGCAGGCTGCCAGCGGCGCGATCGACACGCCGCTGCGTGAGGCGTTCCGGCTTGCGCAGCGCAAGTACGGCGACGGCATGATGCCGATGAATCCGCAGGGATTGGCCTGGATTCTCGTGCCGCTCAATGGGCGCACGGTTTACACGCACGGCGGCATGACCGGCGGCTTCACTTCGTCGCTATGGGTCGATCCCGAGCGCAAGACGGCGATAGCAGTGCTTTCCAACGCCGGCGGCAAGACGCCGGACGACATCGCGCTGCACCTGCTGGAGCCATCGATCCCGATCAAGGCCGTGGTGCGTCCGCAGACGGCGATCGCCGTCGAAGCGAAAACACTTGAACCGTACGTGGGCAGCTACCGGCTGGCGCCGGGCTTCGACGTGGCGATTCGGCTGCGCGACGGCCGGCTTTTCGCGCAGGCCACCGGGCAGGGCGAGTTTGAACTGTTCGCCAAGTCGCCAACGACGTTCTTCGCGCGGGTAACCGAGCTTGAAATCGTGTTTGCCGACGTGAAGGCAGGCAAGGCCGCGAGCTTCGCCATCACGCAGGGCGGCGGCACGCGCACGGCGGCGCGAATCGAATAGGGGGGCGGCGCGGCGCCCGCTACGGCGACTTCGGCCGCAAAAAGCGCGGCACAAAGCGGGCGAAGCCGCGCGCTTCGGCGGCGATCACGGCGGGCGACGGCATCGGCGTGCGGTTGCCGAGCGCGGGCGAGGTCGGCACCGCCTGCAGCTTGGTCGGCGCAGCCTGCGGCAGCGCCGTCACGGTCGCTGTGGGCGCCACGGCGACCGGATCCGCCGTGGTTGCGGCGAAGCCTTGCGTTGCCAGCCAGTCGATCAGCGGCTGCCACTGTTCGCGGTCGATCTCGGTCACGCTCGGCGGCATGTCGAAGATACTGAGACCGTTCTCCACCGCCCGCACATAAATCTGCGAGCTGCGCAGGCTGCACAGCCAGCGCAAACCGATCGACGCCGCCCAGTCGCTGGCGATTTCTTCGGCCTGGGTGCGGCGGTCGAGCCGCATGCCGATGGCCGCGACCTGACAGCGACCACTCGCGACGCGCGGATGCATCCGCAACTCGCCCCAACAATCGGACGCCGCCTCGCGGTCGAACACCGAGCCGGACACCGGAATCAGGATGGCATCGGCGACCATCGCCACCTTGGCCAACGCCAGACCGTGCAAGCCGCCGGGCGTGTCGAGCACCAGATGCGTCACACCGAGCGGCGGCCGCACGTTGCCGGCGACGTCGCCGACCCAGCCCGCCACCGCCGGTGCCGCGCTGGGGCGCCGTTTCAGCCAAACGCGCATCGATTGCTGGTGGTCGAGATCGCCAAGCGTCACCGGCAGGCCGCGACGAGCGAAATGCGCGGCGATATTGGTCGCCAGCGTGCTTTTGCCGCAACCACCTTTTCGACTTACGAGCGCAACTGTAGGCATAATCTCAAGACTATGCCTTAAATTATTGATTGGCAATAGGTTTGTGACTTTTCTGAATCGATTCCGAATCGATTCGATTCAGGCGCCAGTCATCCCGGAACTCGTAGTCCGGGCTAGCGCAGCGCGCGCAGACCCCGCGTGAAACGGGCGATGCCGTCGTCCAGCCGCGCCAGATCGCTGGCGAAGCACCAGCGGATGAAGCCTTCGCCTTCGTCGCCGAATGCCGCGCCCGGCGCCACGCCCAGGCCCTGCTCGGCCACCAGCTGTTTGCAGAAGGCCAGCGAGTCGGCCATCCCGTCCACCTTGAAGAAGGCGTACATCGCCCCCGGCGGCGGTGGCGCGTGTACGCCCGGCAGCGCGTTGAGCGCAGCGCAAAGGTGGTCGCGCGCCGCGCGGAAGCGTTGCTGCGTGCGGGCGATCACCGGGTCGCCGTGGGCGATGGCGGCCATGCCGGCGCGTTGCACGAAAACCGGCGAGCACGAGGTGTTGTATTCGATCACTTTGCCCAGTTGCTCGATGAATGGCTTCGGCGCCACCAGCCAGCCCAGCCGCCAGCCGGTCATCAGCCACGATTTCGAGAAGGTGTTGGCGCTGACCAGCCGGTCGTCGGCATGGGCGATGTCGAAGAACGACGGCGCCACACCGGCGTCGTCGAACACCAGCCGCTCGTAGGCGTCGTCGGCGAGCAGCCAGATGCCGTGCTGGCGGCAGCGGTCGAGAATCGCCTGCTGCTCGGCGCGGGTCAGCGTCCAGCCGGTCGGGTTGTTGGGCGAATTCACCATCAGCAGGCGGGTGTCGGGCGACAGCGCCGCCAGCAGGCGATCGAGGTCCAGTTGCCAGCCGCGTGCGCCGAACTGCAGCGGCACGCACTCCACCTGGGCCGAAAGAATCTTCGGAATCTCCACCAGATTGGGCCATAGCGGCGTCACGCAGACCACGCGGTCGCCGGGGTTGACGATGCACTGCGCGGCGAGCGACAGCGCGTTGACGCCGGCACTGGTGATCGCGACGTGCTCGCCGGTGATCGCGGCGGCGGGGTTCTCGTGCAGGCCGGAAAGATAGGCGGCGACGGTGTTGCGCAACTCGGGCAGGCCCAGATTGTGCGAATAGAAGGTTTCGCCGCGCAGCAGGCTTTCGCTGGCGGCGGTGCGGATGAAATCGGGCGTCACTTCGTCGGGCTCGCCAAACCAGAACGCGAGCACGTCCTTGCGGTCCATGCCGGCGTTCGCCACTTCGCGGATTTTCGAGGCGCGCAACTGTACGATGGCGTCGCGCGGGAGGAGGGAGTGTTCGGATTGCATGCGCCGATTATCTCCGTGTCAGTGCACCGGCATTGAACGCCACCCGCCCGCGATGCAGGGCGGGCGGATGACTACACTAGCCCGCATGCAAGCGGAAAAGATTTCTCCCGTCGCGTGGGCCTGCCTCGCCGTCACGGTTCTGGTGCTGCTGTGGTCCGGGCTGGCGCCGAAAGATCGCGGCACCTGGTTCATGGAAGTGGCGCCCGTGCTCATCGCGCTGCCGCTGGTGGTGCTCACCTGGCGGCGCTTTCCGCTGACCACGCTGCTGACGGTGGTGATCACACTGCATGCCGTGGTGCTGATGGTCGGCGGCAAATACACCTATGCCGAGATGCCGTTGTTCAACTGGCTGCGCGACGAATTCCACCTCTCGCGCAACCACTACGACCGGGTCGGCCACTTCATGCAGGGCTTCGCCCCGGCGCTGGTTGCCCGCGAGCTGTTGCTGCGCACCTCGCCGCTGCGTCCCGGCAAATGGCTGGCGGTGGTCGTGGTGCTGAGCTGCCTCGGCATCAGCGCGCTGTACGAGCTGATCGAGTGGGGCGCCGCGATGGCGCTGGGCGAGGGCGCGGATGCCTTTCTCGCAACGCAGGGCGATGTCTGGGATACCCAGAAAGACATGGCGATGGCCGGCATCGGCGCCGTCGTCGCGCTGCTGCTGTTTTCGCGCTGGCACGACCGGCAGCTTGCCGCGCTGGCCGCGCGGTCGACGCGCTGAGCGCCGTCGGGCAACGCTTCACACAGTACACGAGCACCTCGCGCAATGCTGCCCTCGGTCGCCAACTTTGCGGTACTCAGTCTCAACGGGCTGGCCTCCGCCGCGTCGCTGTTTCTGGTGGCGGTCGGGCTGTCGCTGATTTTCGGCGTCACCCGCATCGTCAACTTCGCGCATGGCTCGTTCTACATGCTGGGCGTGTACGTTGCCTACAGCGTGGCGAGCACGGTCGGCGGCGCGCTCGGGTTCTGGGGCGGTGCGCTGGCGGCGGGCGTTGTGGTGGCGATCGTCGGCCTGCTGGTGGAGCTGATCGTGCTGCGCCGCGTCTACGAGGCGCCGGAACTGCTGCAACTGATCGCGACCTTCGCGCTGGTGCTGCTGATCAAGGACGCCGCGCTGGCGATCTGGGGCGCCGAAGATCTGCTCGGCCCGCGGGCGCCCGGGTTTCGCGGCGCGATCGACATTCTGGGCAAACCGTTTCCGACCTACGATCTGCTGCTGATTGCGATCGGGGTGGCGATGCTGCTGGCGCTCACGCTGTTGTTGCGCCGGACGCGCTTCGGGCTGTTGTTGCGGGCGGCGACCCAGGATCGGGAAATGACCGATGCGCTGGGCGTCAACCAGCGGCTGTTGTTCACCGCAGTATTTGCGCTCGGCAGCTTTTTGGCCGGGATCGGCGGTGCCTTGCAACTGCCACGCGAGCCGGCCAGCCTTGGCATGGACCTCGCCATCATCGCCGACGTCTTTGTGGTGGTCGTGGTCGGCGGTCTCGGCAGTTTGCCGGGTGCCTTCGTCGCCGCCGGCATCATTTCGCTGGTCAAGGCGTGGTGCATCGGTCTCGGCGAGGTCACGCTGTTCGGCATCGCCGTCGAGTTCAGCAAGCTCACACTGGTCGCGGAATTCATCGTCATGGCGCTGGTGCTGGTGTGGAAGCCGCACGGCCTGTTCGGCAAACCGCTGGCGCACGCCCGTGGCGAGGCGGCGCAGACGCCGGTGCTGCGGGCGCCGGGGCGGCGCGGGCTCGCGCTCGTTGGCCTGGCGCTGGCGCTGCTGGCCGCGCTGCCGCTGTGGGCCGGCGATTACACGCTGGTGCTGGCCGTCGACATGATCGTGTTCGCGCTGTTCGCCGCCAGCCTCGGGCTCGTCATCGGCACCGGCGGCATGGGCTCGTTCGGCCACGCCGCCTACTTCGGTCTCGGGGCGTATGGCGCCGCCTTGCTGGCGCAGGCCGGCTACGGCCTGCTGCCGGCCTGCGTCGGCGGTGTCGCGCTGGCGGCGCTGTTCGCGCTGCTGTTCGGCTGGTTCAGCGTGCGTCTATCCGGCACTTACATGGCGATGCTGACGCTGGCCTTCGCCCAGATCACCTGGTCGATCGTGTTCCAGTGGGACGCGGTGACCGGCGGCAGCAACGGTCTGGTCGGCATCTGGCCGCCGGATTGGCTGTCGCAACGCGCCGCGTTCTACTGGTTCGTGCTCGCGGTGTGTGGCGCGGCGACGCTGCTCTGCGCCTGGCTCGCGTTCACGCCGCTTGGCTATGCGGTGCGCGCCTGCCGCGACGCCCCGGTCAAGGCGGCAGCCATCGGCCTGTCGCCGCGCTTGCTGCAATGGACGTGGTTCACCATTGCCGGCGCGCTGGCGGGCGTGGCCGGCGCGCTGTATGCGTTTTCGAAAGGCAGCATTGCGCCCGACGTGCTGGCGATTCCGCGCTCGGTCGATGCGCTGGTGATGGTGCTGCTCGGCGGCATCAATACGCTGCTCGGGCCGGTGGTCGGCGCGGTGCTGTTCACCTGGCTGCAGGACACGCTGGCGCGCGCAACCGAATACTGGCGCGGCGCGCTCGGGGTCACCATCCTGTTGCTGGTGGTGCTGTTTCCGCGCGGCATCGTCGGCACCATCGCGGCGTGGCGCAGCCGGCGGGCGCAACCATGAGCGCGGTCGACGGCAGCGCCGGCAGGCGGGTCGCGCTCGGCGTGCAGGGGCTGGCCAAATCGTTCGGCGGCGTGCATGCGGTGCGCGGCGTCGATTTTGTCGTGCATGCCGGCGAAGCGGTCGCGCTGATCGGCCCCAACGGCGCCGGCAAGACGACCACCTTCAATCTGATCAACGGCCAGCTCAGGCCGGACGGCGGTCGCGTCGAACTGGGCGGGCAGGACATTACCGGGCTGCCGCCGGAGCGGCTGTTCCATCGCGGCGTGGCGCGTACCTTCCAGATCACCGCGACGTTCGGTTCGATGACCGTGCGCGAGAACGTGCAGATGGCGCTGATCAGCCAGCAACGGGTGCTGGCGCCGTCGTGGCGGCTGCTCGGCCTGCGCGCCGACCGCCTGCAAGTGGCGCGCGCCGACGCGCTGATCGCCGAGCAGGGGCTGGCGGCCGAAGCCGACCGCGCCGCCGCCGAACTGGCCTATGGCGATCTCAAGCGGCTCGAACTGGCGATGGCGTTCGCCAACGATCCGCGCCTGCTGCTGATGGACGAGCCCACCGCCGGCATGGCGCCCATCGAGCGCGAAACGCTGATGCGGCATGCGCTGGCGGCATGCCGCGCGCGCGACGTGGCGCTGCTGTTCACCGAGCACGACATGGATGTGGTGTTCGGCTTCGCCGACCGCGTGATCGTGATGAATCGCGGCCGCATCATTGCGCAGGGCAGGCCGGACGACATTCGCCGGCATGAAGAAGTGCGCGCGGTCTATCTCGGCAGCGACAGCGGTGGCGTCGCTGCGGCGGGAGCCGGTCATGCTTGAGCTGCGCCGTCTCTGCGCCTGGCACGGCCGCGCGCAACTGCTGTTCGACGTCGGCCTGACAGCCCGCGCCGGCGAGGTGCTGGTGCTGGTTGGCCGCAATGGCGCCGGCAAATCGACCACGCTGAAGGCGATCATGGGTCTGTTGCCAGAAGTGGCGGGCGAAGTGCGCTTTGCCGGCGCCGACATCCGCGGCCAGGCGCCGCACCGCATCGCGCGGCTCGGCCTTGGCTATGTGCCGGAGGAGCGCCGTATCTTTACCGATCTCACGGTTGCCGAAAATCTTGAGGTCGGCCGCCTGCCGGCGCGGGCGCAGGCGACGGACGCGCCGCGCTGGAGCGTGGCGCGGGTATGCGAGCTGTTCCCCAAGCTCGGCGAAATGCTCGACCGGCCGGGCGGACAGATGTCGGGCGGCGAGCAGCAGATGCTGACCATCGCGCGCACGCTGATGGGCAACCCGAAGGCCATCCTGCTCGACGAGCCCTCCGAGGGGCTGGCGCCGATCGTCGTCGAGCGCATTGCCGAGAGCGTCGGGGAACTCAAGCGCGAGGGCCTCTGCGTGATCCTCTCCGAGCAGAACCTGAACTTTGCCCGCGCCATCGCCGATCGCGCTGTCGTCATCGAGCGCGGCAGCGTGCGCTACGAGGGCAGCTTCGCCGCGCTCGCCGCAGACCCGACGCTGGCCGAGCAATATCTTGCCGCCTGAGCGTCGGCCGCGCCGGCCACGCCGGAGAGCGTTCGCGCTAGCAGCTTTTTAGGCAATGCCCCATTCAATAAGGGCGTAGCGGGTGTTTTTGCTAATTGTCGACTTCAGCGATTTTTGACGCTGGAGCCTATAGCCAATGGGCATTACGGCATAAAGATGTCGGCCATTTCGGGCCGGACAAATGCGGGCGGTCCGGCTCGGCGGCGGCCAGCCGGCAGCCACGCGCCGCATTTGCTTGACGCCGGTCAAGGCAGATGCAAGTCGCCTCGCCACGGCCGTCAATAACCCGTGCCTGCGGCGGGGAAATGTGGCACCTGCGGCAAAATAGCGGCCACGAAGCGCCTGCGCCGTTCCGCTCTTGCGCCGGCTTCGTTTTCCATTCATCGCCTTCACCCGCCCGCCATGACCTACGCCGTAAACGATCAGTGCATCAAGTGCAAGTACACCGACTGCGTCGATGTCTGTCCCGTGGATTGCTTCTACGAAGGCGAGAACATGCTCGTCATCCACCCCGATGAGTGCATCGACTGCGGCGTCTGCGAGCCGGAATGCCCGGCCGACGCGATCAAACCGGATTCCGACATCGCCGACAAGTGGCTCAAACTGAACGCCGAATACGCTGTGCAGTGGCCGAACATCTCGCGCAAAAAGGCCGCCCCGGCCGACGCCGACGAGTGGAACGGCAAGCCAAACAAGTTCGACCTGTTCTCGCCCAACCCCGGCGGCAAGTAACGGCGAATCGACGCCCCGGCGATCGTGTCGGCGGCACGTCAGCGGCACCACGGCAGCCGGGCTGGACCGGCATCAGCTTTTCATTGCAACGTCTATTCAATAAGGGCTAAACGGCTGTTTTGCCGTTAAGTCGACTTTGGCAAATTTTGGCATCGTTGCCCTTATTGCATAACGCTTGCAGCAAAAAGCCGTTGCCGCGCGAAGGCGTTGCGCGCGGGCGACGCCACGGTTCCGCGAACGGTCCAGCGCGCCCGCGCTTCGTCGCACACGGCGCGCCGGGCCGGGATTTCGCTGGCAGACTTCAGACTCGGATCATTCGTTGATCGCCTGTCGATAGCCCGTCCAGTTTCCTGCCTGCAATGCCATGAGTTCCGCCGCAATCGATCCGCCGCCGATTCCCGAGCGCCCCGTGCCACCCGTCCCGCCGGGCGCGGCGGCGCCGGCCGACCGCCCGTCACCCGCCGCCAGCGTTGGCGCGCGGCTGTGGAAGGGGTTTGGCAGCACGCCGTGGTGGCGGCTGGTGCTCGGCGGGCTGATCGTGCTGGTGGCGATGGCGCTGTTCACGGTGCCGTTCGATTCCATCCGCCTGCAACAGCAATTGAAGTCGCCGGCGGCGAAGCAGGAATTCAAGTTTGCCGTGCAGAAACAGGTGCTGGAGCGGGCGCGCAGCGGTCTGCTCGGCATGCGGGTCATCGCGTCGGACCCGACCACCGTGCGCGATCTCGACAACGCGATCAGCGAAGTGGAACGCGAACTCGGCACCAGCAAGCGCGAAATCACGTTGAACAGCACCGCCGAGCTGAAGGCGCTGATCGAATCGCAGCGCGACGCCGTCAAGCGCAACAGCCGCGCGCTGGAGCAACTCGCCGCCAAGCTGCGTGCCGATCCCGCGAGCGTCGACAGCGAGAGCAGCGTCGACACGCTGAACAACAAGATCGAAGAGCTGCAGCACAGCGTGGAGCAGTTGCAGGAGCTGCAATCGCGGGCGAAAGAGGTCGCCGCCGACGCTGCCAACGCCGCGATGGCGGCCGAAGCCGCCGCCGCGGCTGCCGCCGATGCAGTGCCGAAGTCATCGCAGTCATCGAAGTCGCCGAAAGCGCCGGTCGCACCCCGCC
>JAPUER010000071.1 GCA_027492485.1 Betaproteobacteria bacterium | reverse complement strand
CTACAACGCTTCTCACCATCTGATCGTGGACTTGTTCAGCGTTGCCTTAGAGCTTCAGTGGCTCACCACATGACCAAGGCGCCATCAAATCGCTCAAACGTATCGCTCCGCCAGTGCTCGCGCCTGCTTTCCTACCTGCTCGCGTAGGGGCGGCGGGCTGATCACCTCGACGTCCGTACCCCACCGCAAGATGTCACGAATCAGTTCGGTGGGGTTCGAATAGGGGACTTCGAGGATGACACCGCCGTCGGGCGCCGTCTGCAAACGTTGTTCCGGATGCCACTGCTCGCGGCCGACCCAGCCGGCAACCTGGGCGGAAAAACGCAGCGTCGCGACGGCGGTTGCGCTGCCACCGAAAATGCCATAGCCGCTCGCAAAATGCTCGTCGAGCCTGGCGTCCGCGATGTCGATAGCCTTCTGATCCGACACTTTGATTTCTTTCAAACTGTCGAGCGCGAACGTTCTCAGCGCCATCCGGAAATGGCACCAGGCATCGAGATACCAGTTGTCCCGGTAGCTGACCAGTCGTTGCGGCGAGAGCGTTCTGGCGGTCAGTTGGCCCGACACGCGCTGAATTGAGACCACTGCCAACTGTCGCCGCAAGAGGAGCGCCTCCACCACGCGTTCGAAGTGCTCGCCGTCGACGGGGCGGCGGTGCATCGGTAGCACGCGGATACGTCTGGTCACTTGCATCGCCGCATCATTCGATGACTGAGAAAAATCGAGCAACTGCCGCGCGCGGGTGCGGATCGGATGCAGCGCGTCACCCAGCACACGGGGTTCGATTTGTTCGAGCAGTTGCTCGATGGTCAGTAACGCCAGCAGCTCCCGGGCGTCCAGCCACAAACCTGGAATGGGCTGCCTTGGGTTCCCCAAGGGTGAGGTTGCCAGAAGACGATAGCCGCGACTCTCCGCACTCCAGCTGATCGGGGCATTGAGTTGACTGCGCAGATATTCAAGGTCGCGTTTGAGGGTCGCGGGTGATATTTCGAGTTTCTCCAGGAACTCTTGCCTGCCTATCGTCCTTCCGCTCTCCAGCATTTTTAGAATACGTATCGCCCGTGCCGACTGCTGCATGTGTGTCGATCCCAAACCGCAAGTTGCCCAGTAAACCAGAATCACGCAGGCAAATAAATGACGAATCTTGTCTCAACGCAAGCGCTCGCAAATTTGAAGGTCGTCGAACTCGGCCAGTTGATCGCCGGTCCGTTCGCGGCGAAGACGCTGGCGGACTTCGGGGCCGATGTGATCAAGATTGAGCCGCCGGCGACGGCGACCGCTGAGGGGGGCGATCCGCTGCGCAAGTGGCGTCTGCTCCACAACGGCACCTCGGTGTGGTGGCAGGTGCAGTCGCGCAACAAGAAGAGCGTCGCGCTGGATCTCCGGCGAGAGGAGGGGCGTGCAATCGTCCGTCGTCTGATCGACGAGGCCGATGTGCTGGTCGAGAACTTCAAGCCCGGCACGCTGGAGAAGTGGGGCATGGGTTACGACGCGCTGTCGACGACCAATCCGGGCCTCATCATGCTGCGTGTTTCCGGCTACGGGCAGACCGGGCCGTACAAGGACAAGCCAGGCTTTGGCGTGGTCGCCGAGGCGATGGGCGGGTTGCGCCATCTCACCGGCGAGCCCGGCCGCGTGCCGGTGCGCGTGGGTGTCAGTATCGGCGACACGCTGGCCAGCCTGCATGGCGTCATCGGCGTGCTGCTCGCGCTCAACCATCGCAACAACACAAGGAGCGCGGCACAGCCGAAGGGCATCGGCCAGGTGATTGACGTCGCGCTCTACGAAGGCGTGTTCAACGTGATGGAGAGTCTGCTGCCCGAGTACAGCGCGTTTGGCGCGGTGCGCGAGGCCGCCGGGTCGGCGCTGCCGGGCATTGCGCCAACCAACGCCTATCCCTGTGTCGACGGCTATGTGCTGGTGGCCGGCAATGGCGACTCGATTTTCCGGCGCTTGATGATGGCTATCGGACGCGACGATCTGGCCAACGATCCCGAACTCGCCGGCAACCCCGGCCGGGTCCGGCGCGTGGCCGAGCTCGACGCCTCGATTGCCGCGTACACGCGGTCGCGCCCGGTGGCGGAGGTGCTCGCGATGCTGGACGCTGCGGACGTGCCCGGCGGGCGCATCTACACAGTGAAGGACATCGCCGAGGATCCACACTATCGGGCGCGCGGCATGATCCTGCCGGTCACGGCGGCCGATGGCTTGACGGTCGATACGCCGGGCATCGTGCCCAAACTGTCGGCCACGCCCGGCGCGGTGACGCGGCGCGCGCCGGTGCTCGGCGAAGATACGCTGGCGACGCTGCGTCAGGTCGGCGTAACCGAGGCGCAGATTGCCACGCTGCGCAAACTTGGCGTGATCGACGGGCCCGCCATCGACGCCCGATTGGCGGCGCGTCCGCTGCTATGACTCGCGGTCGCTGACCGTCCCACCCAGCCGTTGCCAAAGTTCGTCGGCGGTCATCGGTTCGCTGTGTAGATAGCCCTGATACTCCTGGCAGCCGTGCTCGCGCAGCCAGTCGAGCTGGCGGGCGTCGTCGACGCCTTCGGCGACCACGTTCATGTTCAGCATGCGTGCCATGCCGAGGATCAGGTCGGTAATCGGGCTCGCGGTGTCGAGGGTGACGATGAACGAGCGGTCGATCTTCAGCGTGTCGACACGGTAGCGCTCGAGGTTGGCGAGGTTGGAGTAACCGGTGCCGAAGTCGTCGATGGCAATGCGGAAGCCGGACTCGATCAGTTGTTCCAGCGTATGGCTGGCCACGGTGTCGGGGCCGAGCAGCATCGACTCGGTCACTTCCAGTTCGATCTGCTGCGGATCGCGATGGTGCTCGGCGAGCAAGCCGACGAGAGCATCGGCAAAGTCGTTGGCCATCATCTGCTGTGCCGAAATATTGATCGAGACAGGCAGCAGGAGACCGCTTGCCTGCCAGCGCGCCTGCTGCCGCATGGCCTCGTCCGCAATCCACAGGCCGAGCGGCCGGATCAGTCCGGTGTCCTCGCACAACGGGATGAACTCGCGCGGCGGCAGCAGGCCACGGCGGGGATGTCGCCAGCGTACCAGTGCCTCGGCGCCGACGATGCGGTTGCCGGCCACGGCGACGCGCGGCTGGTAGCGCAATTCGAACTGAGCTTGCTCGAGCGCGTCGTGCAGTTCGCGTTCGAGATCGAGGCGTTGCCGCAAGCGTTGCTCCAGTGACACGTGGAACCACGCCGCGTCGTTGCCGCCCAGTCGCTTGGCCTCGTACATGGCAAGATCGGCGCGCCGCATCAGGGTGGTCACGTCGCCGCCGTCGTCCGGGTAGACCGCGATGCCGATGCTCGGCGTGACGCGCCAGAACACGTTGCCGACTTGCACCGGGTCGCGGAACTCGGCACAGGCGCGGTTGACGATGTCCTGCAGCCAAGCGCGGCTGGCGTTCGCCTGCGCGGCAAGAATCAGGAATTCGTCGCCGCCGACGCGGGCGATGAATTCGCCGCCGGCCAGCGCACCGCGCAAGCGCTCGGCGATGGCGATTAGCAACTCGTCGCCGATGGCGTGTCCGAGTGAATCGTTGACCAGCTTGAAGCGGTCCATGTCGATGTAGAGCATGCCGATACGCAGCCCTGCAGTGGCCGGCGATTGCGCCGCCATCCGCAGCAGACGATCGAACTCCACCCGCACCATCGTGCGATTGGACAAGCCGGTCAGCACATCGTGCTGCGCCAGAAAGCGGGCTCTGGATTCGGCTTCCAGCAGGCTGCTGACGTCGGTTTCGCTGACCAGCAGCGCCGGCTGCCCGGTGACCGCGTCGAGACAGCGGCGGACCACCACTTCATGGGCGACGACGCCGCGGTCGGTGCGCACGTTGGTGACCAGGCTGGCCTCGCCGTTGGCCACCAGCTCCGCCTCGATACGGGCGCGGTCGGCACCGTCGACGAAGCGCTGGCCAAAGGCGTCGCGCGCGGCGTCGGTGGAACGCCGCGCCGCCGGGTTGCGGTAGATCGCGTTGCCGCTTTCGTCGTAAAGCGAGATCATCACCGAGGTATGCAGCAGCGCCTCCACGCTGCGGATGGCCTCCGGCGTGTTGTCCACCGCCAGCAGCCCTTCGCACAGCATCGCCATGCGGCCATCGGCGAGGCGCAGGCCCATGAAGGTGACTTGCAGCGTGACCGGCTCGCCACTGGGATAAAGCGTCCACACCTCGGAGAAGGTTTCGGTGCCGCGCTCGAAGTCCGTCTGATACTGGCGCAACCGTTGCGCGACGGTGGCCGACATGTCGACTCGCAGGTCGCGCTCGCGAAGCTCGTCCAGCGATTCGGCGCGCCATAGCCGCAGGCCGGTCTGGTTGGCCCACAGCAAGTGGCAGCGGTCGATGTCGTATACCCAGAGCGGGGTCCGTGCGTGCGCCAGCGCCGCCAGCACCGTGCTGGGCAGGACGACGGGCGATTCGTCGCGAGCGCTCATCTGGTTGTCGGCGGCATCGCCCGCAGCGCGGTCGATGCCGACCAAGGTTCGTTCCTGACGCAAACGATGAACCGAGTTTACGGGGCGCATCGCGGTGCCGCAAGAATCGTCTCGCGACATCGATGACGATCGGTTGGCAGCAGCTTTAGCTGAAAGCGCCCATTGGTACGGGGCAAAAGGGGTGGAATGTCAAAAAGTCGACTTTTACCGATTCTCGTTGCCATGCCGCAATCCGCCGCCGTTCTAGCCAAAAAGCCGATCTGCGCCCCTGCCCCGCTAGTGGACGACCTGGGCGAGTTCGCCGTGCGCGTACTTCGCGGCCATGTCGGCCAGCGTAACGCCCTTCACCTTGCTGGCCTGGCCTTCGCAGCCGAACTCGAGATAGCGCTGTTTGCAGATGGCTTTCGCCGCTTCGCGCGCCGGCTTCATCCATTCGCGCATGTCGAACTTGTCCGGGTTCTCGGCCTGGAACTTGCGCACGGCGCCGGTCATCGCGAGGCGGATGTCGGTGTCGATGTTGATCTTGCGTACACCGTGCTTGATCGCTTCCTGAATTTCCGCCACCGGCACGCCGTAGGTCTCCTTCATCTTGCCGCCAAACTGGTTGATCAGCGCCAGCAGATCCTGCGGCACGCTCGACGAGCCGTGCATGACCAGATGCGTGTTCGGGATGCGCTTGTGGATTTCCTTGACCCGGCTGATGGCCAGCACGTCGCCGGTGGGCGGCCGCGAGAACTTGTAGGCGCCGTGGCTGGTGCCGATGGCGATGGCCAGCGCGTCCAACTGTGTGGCCTTGACGAACTGCGCTGCTTCTTCCGGGTCGGTCAGCAACTGGTCGTGGCCGAGCTTGCCGACGGCACCGACGCCGTCTTCCTCGCCCGCCTCGCCGGTCTCCAGCGAGCCGAGGCAGCCGAGCTCACCCTCGACCGTGACGCCGACCTGGTGCGCCATCGCCACCACCTTCTTGGTCACGTCGACGTTGTACTCGAAATTGGCAGGCGTCTTGCCGTCTTCCTTCAGCGAGCCGTCCATCATCACCGAGCCGAAGCCAAGGCCGATTGCGCCCTGGCAAATCTTCGGGCTGGTGCCGTGATCCTGATGCATCACCAGCGGAATGTGCGGGTAGGCCTCGGTTGCCGCGGCGATCAGATGCTTGATGAAGCTCTCGCCGGCGTACTTGCGCGCGCCGGCGCTCGCCTGCAGGATCACCGGGGCGCCGACTTCGTCCGCCGCCGCCATCACCGCCTGCACCTGCTCGAGATTGTTGACGTTGAACGCCGGAATGCCGTAGCCGTTGGCGGCGGCGTGGTCGAGCAGTTCGCGCATGGAAACGAGAGCCATTTGTGTCCCTTGGTGCAATCGGTAGTTAGCGGTAGTCCGCTATTTTATTCGGCGGGCGCCCGGCCGGCCCGCAAGCGCCGAATCACGCTCGCCACGGCCACGCCGAGCAGGATCGCCCACTCCAGCGGGATCGCCAGCGTAGCGACAAAGGTTGACACCAGGGTGACGCGCTCGTAGCGGTCGGATAACAGATAGCGGATCTCGCGGCGATCGACCAGATTCCAGGCCACCAGAAACAGGATCGCGGCCACCGCCGCCAGCGGCAGGTAGCGCGCGAGCGGCGCCACAAAGACCAGGATGGCCACCAGAAACAGCGCCGCGCAGATGGCCGAGAACGGCGTCACGGCGCCGGCCGCCATGTTGACGCCGGAGCGGTTGAACGAGCCGCTGGCGGGATACGACGAGAAGAACGAACCGATCACGTTGGCGAGCCCCTGGCCGAGGAACTCCTGATTGCCGTCGAGCTTTTCGTGGCGTCGTTTGGCGAGCGCCTGCGCGATCGACACCGCCTCGGCCAGCGCCAGCAGCGTCATCGCCACCGATGGCACCAGCAGGCTGCCAAGTGTCGCCGGCGAGAGATCGGGCAGCGACAGCGGCGGAATCGCACCGGGCAGCGCGTCGACGGTGCGGATGGCGACGCCCGGCACGATCCAGCGCGCAAAGGCCGCCACCAGACTGCCGCTGACCACCGCAATCAGCATCGCCGGCACGACGCGGTTGAGCGGCCGCCACAGCAGCGCCGCGGCCAGCGTCAGGCCGCCGATGGCGACCGTCACCGGCTGCACGGCGCCGAGCTGGGCGGCAAACTCGACGAGCGTTCGCCAGACCGAGGCGCCGCGCGTGATGTCGACGCCGAAAAAGTTGCGAATCTGCGAATTGACGATCAGCACCGCCGCGCCCGCCGTGAAGCCGACGATCACCGTATGCGACACATAGTCGATCAGCCGCCCCGCCCGCGCCAGCGCCAGCAGCAGTTGCCAGACGCCGACCATGAAGGCGAGCGTGATCACCAGTTGCACGTAGCGCGCCGACTCGGGCTGCGCCAGCGGCGCCATGATCGCCAGCACGGTCAGCGAGATGGCGTTGGCCGGCCCGGTGACCATCACCCGCGACGAGCCGAACAGCGCAGCGATCACACAGGGCAGCATCGCCGAGTAAAGGCCGTACTCGGGCGGCATGCCGGCGAGCGTGGCGAAGGCGACGCCCTGCGGCAGCACCACGATGGCGCCGGTCAAGCCGGCGAGGACGTCGGTGCGAAGTACCGCGCGGTCGCGCAGCAGCGGCAACCACGCGAGGAACGGCAGCCAGCGGGTCACGGTGCAGGTGGCGCGCTAAACACGCTGTTGCCCGTGATAGAGCCGCACCACGTGCTCGGCCTCGGCAAAGAACAGCCAGCGCTCGACCAGCAGACCGAACAGGCAGATGGCCGAGGCCAGCCAGAAAGCCTTCGTGAAATAGCAGAGCACGAGCGGCAGCACAAAGCCGCAGACGATCGCCGTCCAGCGCAACATGCGCGCACGCTCGCGCGCCAGCACGAAGCCAAACTCGTTGGTCAGGAAGGTGCCGTGCGAATGCCCGGCATCGAGCAGGCGCACGTGGCCCTCGCGAAAGCCGAGCGCGTCGTTGATGCTGTGCGTTTTGCGCGGATGCTTCATCAGGTAGGCGACATAGAACACGGCGCTGACCGCGAGCAGCAGAATCGCCATCATCGGCTTGCCGACCGGCCCCACTGCGGCCGGTCGCAGCGACAGCACGGCGGGCAGCAGCACCGAGCCGCTCATGAGCCCGAACAGCACGTATTTGACGGGCGTCATCCAGCCGTTCCAGCGCGGGATGGTCTTCAGGCAACCGTAGATCATGCCGGTGCAAAAGAGGATCACGATCGCATCGGCCACCAGCAGCCAGAGCGTCACCGGCGTCACCTGTGGCAGCCCCGCGTGCAGCGCGTACAGATGCAGCGCTGCCAGCGGATACAGCAGCAGCGCGAACAGGCCCTCGCGTGCGAGCCACGACGTGCGCACGCGCGTCAGCGCATAAACCGCGTTTTTGCGGTTGGCCAGATGCAGCGTCGACGAGACGAGGCCGGCGGTGATCAGCAGCGCGGCAATCGCCGCCCCCTTGTAGAACGTTGTCGCATCCATGCGGATGTGATCGGCCATCAGCGACGCAATTAGCAGCCACACCAGCAGGCCAAGCCCGGCGCCGGACGAGACGGTGAAGAAGATGACGGAGAAGGCGGGTTTCACAGATTGATCAAGCGGTTCACGAACGCCCGCGCCTGGTCGCTCAAACCCTGCCGCACCGGCAGCGTAGGCGCCACTTCCGCCGGCTTGCGCGGCGACAGGTAGGCGTTGGTTGGACGATAACCAAGCGCCGGCAGCATCTCCTGGCGACCGCGCGCTGCTGCGAGTGTCGAGACATTCGACGCCGGATCGTCATAGTCGCCGAAGTGCCGCGCATGGGCCGGGCAGGCGAGCACGCAGGCCGGTTGCCGCTCGGCGGCCGGCAGCCGTTCGTCGTAGATGCGGTCGACGCAGAGCGTGCATTTCTTCATCACGCCTTTGTCCTGATCCAGCTCGCGGGCGCCATACGGGCAGGCCCACGAGCAGTAGTTGCAGCCCATGCAGCGCTCCGGGTCAACCAGCACGATGCCGTCCTCGGCACGCTTGTAGCTGGCGCCGGTCGGGCACACCGTCACGCAGTGCGCCTCTTCGCAATGCATGCAGCTCATCGGAACATTCACTGTCTTCGATAGCGGCTGCCAATCCACTTCCCGTGCCGACACCGCGTTTCCCTCCCTTTCAAGGGGAGGGTTAGGGTGGGGATGGGGTTCGGTTGAGGAGGAAGGATGCTGAGTACCGCAGCGATGCGGCGACCACGCCGGATCGCCTTCGATCTCGTAGTGGCGGATGCGGTTGTACCAGGTGCCGCTGGGCGCCTTGCCCCAGGCGTCGTAGTCGGGCGCGCCGCCCATCAGCGATTCGCCGTTCCATTCCTTGCAGGCGACCGCGCACGCGTGGCAACCGACGCAGGTGTCGAGGTCGATGGCGAGGCCTAGGCGCATCGCAGGTGCCTCCCGTATTGCGAGTGCTTGTGTGGGAGCGGCCTTGGCCGCGAATGCTCAGTCCGCGTGCTTTCCCCCGGCGCGTTTTTCGCGGCCAAGGCCGCTCCCACCGGCGAGGGTGTCATCGCTGTGCTCCAAATTCAAGCTTCGGCCACACGCCCGATTCCTCCGCCTTGCGGATGCGCACGCGCAGGTCGTACCATGCGGCCTGGCCGGTGATCGGGTCGCTGTTCGACAGCCGCTCGCCGTTCGCAGCGCGCACGCTCTCGGCGATCAGGTGATTGAGCAGAAAGCCCACCGTGGCCTCGGAGGCATCGCGTTCCAGCCCCCAGGCTTCGCTCATCTTGCCAATGGCGTTCCACGTCCATACCGTGTTCGCCTCGACGCCTTCCATCGTTTTCATCTGGCAGCGAATGCGGCCGTGCGCCGATTCCACCCACACCCAGTCGAAATCGGCGAGGCCGAGTGAAGCGGCCATCGCCGAGTTCACGTAGAGGTAGTTCTGGCCGACGATCTGCCGCAGCCACGCGTTCTGCGAATCCCACGAGTGATACATCATCATCGGGCGCTGAGTGATGGCGTGCAGCGGAAAAGCATTGACCCCCTCGCCCAGTCGGGGAGGGCTGAGCTGGGAGTTGACACTGACTCCCTCCCCCAGCGGGGGAGGGTTGGGGTGGGGGTTGTTGGCGTGAGCCGCCGACGTGTGTTCGATCGCCACGTTCCCCCTCCCTGACCCTCCCCCGCTGGGGGAGGGGACAAGGCCGGCGGCGATGGTGAAGGGGGAATGCCAGACCGGTAGCGGATCGAAATTTTGTGTGAGCCGTGCCTTGTCGATGGCGCGCGTGGGCTGCGGGCCGTCGTACAGTCCGGCGCCGGCGAGCCGGAATTTTTGCAGCGGCTCCGAGTAAAGCTGCGCGATGATCGGCTCGGCTTTCGGGATGAAAGCGGCATCGGCCGCCGCCTGCAGATAGTCGCGATTGACGGCGCGCATCCAGCGCTGATTCTCGGGCCAGTGATGGGCGAAGAAACTCTGGGCGTCGATATACGCTTTCCACTGCCCGGGATTGGGCTCGCCGCGGAAGGACTTTTCGCCATTGGTACCACGAAAGCCGGCGAGAAAACCGATGCCCGGCGCGCGTTCGTAGTTGACGATGAAATCGGTGTAGCCGGCGAACTTGCGCGAGCCATCGGCCTTCACGAAGGCCGGAAACTTGAGCCGGCCGGCGAGCTCCACCAGCACGTCCTGCCACGGCCGCACGTCGCGGTCGAGCGGCAGCACCGGGTGCCGGATCGAGTCCGCTGCCGCGTCGGGCTCGCTGATTGGGCGATCAAGAAAACTGATGGCGTCGTAGCGCTCGAGATAGGTGGTGTCCGGTAGCACCAGGTCCGCGAAGCGCGTGGTCTCGCTGTCGAACGCATCGGCGACGACGAGGAAGGGAATCTTGTGATTACCCGCCTCGTCCTTTGCCTTCAACATCGCCTGCGTGCCGGCGGTGTTCATCGCGCTGTTCCACGCCATATTGGCCATGAACAGGATCAGCGTGTCGATCGGGTATGGGTCGCCCTCGACGGCGTTCTTGATCACCGCGTGCATCATGCCGTGCGACGCAAGCGGCGCCTCCCACGAGTAGGCTTTGTCGAGCCGCAACGGATTGCCGTGCGCATCGAGCGCCAGCTCCTCGGGCCGCGTCGGAAAGCCGAGCGGCGTTTTCGACAGCGCGGTGTCGGGCGCGTTGATGATGCCGGGGTCGTTCTCGGGCAGTTGCGCTGGCGGGATGGGACGCGGGAACGGCGCCTTCGAACGGAAGTTGCCGGGACCGTCCGACGCGCCGAGCAGCATCTGGATCAGGTGCAGCGCGCGGCAGGTTTGGAAACCGTTGGCATGCGCACTGATGCCGCGCATCGCGTAGAAGGCAACGGGCCGGCCCACCACCTTGTCGTGCACGTTGCCGTAGATGTCGGTCCACTGGCAGGCCAGCTCGATCGTCTCGTTGAACGCGACGTGCGCCATCTCGCGCGCAAGGCGACGGATTTGCCCGGCCGGGACGCCGCATTGCGGGGCGACAGTGTCGGCGGCGTATTCCGCCGTCGTATAGCGATCGACAACCAGCGAAAACACCGTTCGCACCTTCATTCCCTCCCCCAGCGGGGGAGGGCCAGGGTGGGGGCTGGTAGCGGCGGGCTGGGATTGGGATCGGAGTTCCGGTTCGGGGGGGTGCGAGGTAGCCGCCTTCCCCCACCCCGACCCTCCCCCGCTGGGGGAGGGGGCAACGCCTTTCCACACCAGTGTCGGCGCCACGCCTTTCTCCATGCGCTGCGCCGACTGCGTGTGCTGGTCCCAGACCAGCGGCTTGCCTTGGTCGTCGCGCAGAAACAGCCCATCCTGCGACGTGCCGGGCGCGTCGATCACCAGCCAGGGCGCGTTGGTGTAGCGCACCAGATACTCGTGATCGATCCAGTCGTTGAGCAGCAACTCGCGCACGATGGCGAGCGCGAGCAGGCCGTCGGTGCCGGGGCGGATCGGCACCCATTCATCCGCGATGGCGCTGTAGCCGGTGCGCACCGGGTTGACGCTGACGAACTTGGCGCCGCGCGTCTTCAGCTTGTCGAGGCCGATCTTGATCGGGTTCGACGAATGATCCTCGGCCACGCCCCAGAGCACGAAATACCTGGCGCGGTCCCAGTCCGGCGAGCCGAATTCCCAGAACGAATAGCCGATGGAATAGAGCCCCGCGGCGGCCATGTTGACCGAACAGAAACCGCCGTGCGCGGCCCAGTTCGGTGTGCCGAACTGCTGCGCCCAGAGGCCGGTCAGCGCCTGCATCTGATCGCGGCCGGTGAAGAAGGCGAGCTTCTTCGGATCGGTGGCGCGGATGTGCGCAAGACGCTTGCTCAGCAGGTCGAGCGCGTCGTCCCACGAGATCGGGTCGTAGAGGCCGTCGCCGCGCTCGCTGCCGGGGCGGCGAATCAGCGGCTGTTGCAGCTTCGCCCGCGAATATTGCTTCATGATGCCGGCGCTGCCCTTGGCGCAGAGCACGCCCTGATTCACCAGATGATTCGGGTTGCCCTGAATGAAGCGGACATGCGGCTTGCCGGGCTGGCCGGGTTCCCCGGGGCGCTCCTCGGTCGTCACCTTGATGCCGCAGCGGCAGGCGCACATGTAGCAGGTGGTGTGATGCACCTGTTGCCGGCTGCGATCCTCGAAGCGGATCGGCCGCTCGGCGGCCGGCGTGCGCGGGACGCGGGAGCGCGGGGCGGGCGTCGCGGCGGGGGGAGGGGGTGCAGGCAAAACGGGCGGGCGAAAGTCAAAACAGGGCAGTGGCGCGGCGGTGCTGGTCGAACCACACGCCACCACCGCACGATGGACGCTATTGTGCCCAAGTCATCCATATGAGTTGGTAAGAAGCCGGAATTCCCGAAACCCTGAGTTCCGAATTACATTTGGCGCGGCGTTTTTTCTCCGAATGAAAACTGCGACAGCCCGTCATACAACTTTCCGGTCGAAACGAATATGCAGAAAGGAGTATGTGCTGAAAAAACGACAAGTCGACTTGTCGAAAAACACGCCATAAACCTTTTTGTAATGCCGTTTTACCAAGAAAGCTGAATTGGTACGACGCCGGCGGTGCGCGCAGCACTGCCGCAAAAAACTGCCACCAAAGATACTGCGTACAGCGCAGAACCCGTCGAGACGCAAGGCCATCGACGCGCTCCCACCAACGCAACAACGACACAGCGATGCAGCAGAAACCCACCCCCTTCAGGACACACGCGCTGGCGGCAGCGCTGCTGACCGGCGTTGCACTGATCGTCAGCGCAGCCGCCAATGCGCAGGACATCAGCGGCAAGCTGCGCGCAACCGGCGGCGTGTCGACAGTGGAGGGCGCCGGCGGCGGCGGCCTCGGCACCTGGGCGCTGATCACCGGCTACGGCACCGAGAACCAGATCGGCGCCAATGCGCATCTCACCGGGGTCAAGACGCGCGACTACGCGCTCGCCACCGGCGGTGTGGCCGTCGGCCTCTACGACCGCGTCGAGCTTTCGTATGCGCGGCAGGAGTTCAATACGAAGTCTGTGCTCACCGCCATCAGCCCGGCGCTGCGCGACTACAAATTGAAGCAGGATGTGTTCGGCGCCAAGCTGCGCGTGATCGGCGACGCCGTCTACGATCAGGACCGGCTGTTGCCGCAGATCGCCGTCGGCGTGCAGGTGAAGGACAACAAGGACGACACGGTGATCCCCTTCCTCAACGGCGCGCTGGGGTCGAACATCAGAAACCGTGGCACCGATTTCTACGTCGCCGCCAGCAAGCTCTATCTCGACAAAAGCCTGCTGGTCAACGGCACCGTGCGCTTCACCCGGGGCAACCAGTTCGGGTTGCTCGGCTTCGAGGGGCCGGACGGCAGGCGCTACCGGCCGGAATTCGAAGGCTCGCTGGCCTACCTGTTCCGGCGCGATCTGGTCGGCGGCGTCGAGGTGCGAACCAAGCGCGGCAACCTGTCCAACGCCGCGCTGAACCTGAGCGAAGGCGCGGCCTGGGATGTGTTCCTCGCCTGGTTCCCGAGCAAAAACGTCTCGGTGACGGCCGCCTACGTCGATCTCGGCCAGATCGTTGGCGCGCTGACCGCCGGCCGCCGACAGACCGGCGCTTACCTGTCGCTGCAGGTGGGTTTCTAGCGCCGGCAATCGGTCCCCAGCGACAATAGCGGCTCCGTTTCCGGAGCCGTTTTCGTTTGCAGCGCCTCGCTACCCTGACACCCTTGCTCGCGTTCGACTGCGTGCTGCTGCGTGGCCTGCCCGGCAGCGGCAAGAGCACGCTGGCGCAGCGGCTGGCCGCCGGGCACGGCTTCCGCCATCTCGAGACCGACCAGCATTTCATGGTTGATGGCGCCTACCACTTCGACCCCGCCCGGCTGGCCGACGCCCATGCGATTGTGGTGCGCGATGCGCTGACCGCACTGCAGGCGGGCGAGCGGGTGGTGGTGGCCAATACCCACGTCCGGCTATGGGAAATGGCGGCCGCTGTAGGCGCCGCAAGGCTCGCCGGCAAGCCGTTCTGCGTGGTCGAGTGCGTTGGCGAGTGGGTGAACGTGCACGCGGTGCCGGCGGACGCGATGCGGCGCATGCGCGAGCGCTGGCAGGCGCTTCCGGCAGAATTCGATACCGTCAGCTATTTATTCGCGGCTGACTCCGATCGTTAGCGGCTGGCGCCGGCTGCTTGAAATTAGCCAATCCGCGCCCAAATCCCCCGCTAACTCAATGGTTTTGGCATCGTGCCGGCGTGTCTCGCCGCCGGACGCTGCGTGTGCAGAACAAGAATGGCAAAAAAAGACTTCTACAGCGTCCTCGGGGTGGAGAAATCGGCGTCCGAGGACGACATCAAGAAAGCCTATCGCAAGCTCGCGATGAAGCTCCACCCCGACCGTAACCCGGGCGACAAGGTGGCCGAGGAAAGTTTCAAGGAAGCCAAAGCCGCCTACGAAGTCCTCTCCGACGCCAGGAAGCGCGCCGCCTACGATCAATATGGTCACGCCGGCGTCGACCCGCAGGCGGCCGGTGCCGGCGGCTTTGCCGGCGGCAATTTCGGCGATGCCTTTGGCGACATCTTCGGCGAAATCTTCGGCGGCGGTCGCGGCCGCCAGCAGCGCGCCGATTCGCCGTTCCGCGGCTCCGACCTGCGCTACAACCTCGAAATCACGCTGGAGGACGCGGCGCGCGGCACCACCACCAAACTGCGCATCCCGACCACCGAGACCTGCGAGGTCTGCCACGGCACCGGCGCCGAAAAGGGCCATGATCCCGAAACCTGCCCGACCTGCAAGGGCGCCGGCGTAGTGCGGGTGTCGCAGGGATTTTTCTCGGTGCAGCAGACCTGCCCGCAGTGTCACGGCAGCGGCAAGATCATCAAGCACCCCTGCAAGACCTGTCACGGCGCCGGGGTGACCAAGAAGTCGAAGACGCTGGAGGTGAAGATTCCGGCCGGCGTCGATACCGACGACCGCATCCGCCTCTCGGGCGAGGGCGAAGCGGGCACCAATGGCGGGCCGGCGGGCGACCTCTATGTCGTGGTGCAGATCAAGCCGCATGCGGTGTTCCAGCGCGACGCGGCGGATTTGCATTGCGAGATGCCGATTTCGTTTGCCACCGCAGCGCTCGGCGGCGAGCTGGAAATCCCGACGCTGGACGGCAAGGCGCTGCTGAAGATTCCGTCGGAGACGCAGTCCGGCCAGGTGTTCCGGCTCAAGAACAAGGGCATCCGCCCGGTGCGCGGCAGCGTGACCGGCGATCTTTATTGCCACGTGCAGATCGAAACGCCGGTCAACCTGACCTCGCGGCAGAAGGAACTGCTGCGTGACTTCGAAGAAATTCGCGAGAAGAATGCCGCCAAGCAAAGCCCCCGGCAGAAGGGTTTCTTCGACAAGCTGAAGGACTTCTTCGAGAAGTAGGTTGCGGCGGAACGAGCGCAGCGGTGGTGGTAAAAGTCGCTCAGGAGAGCACGCCGCCCCGCCCCATGACTGACCGTCCGCCGCCCACGCCTGCTGCCAGCGACAAAGATCATGTTGCCGGTGTCGGGTCGCCGGCAACGGGCAGACGGGCGATCGATCTCGTCGAAGCAGCATCGGCGGCGGCGGGCGATAGCGGCGGCGCCGGCCCGGCGCCGGGTGGCGTGCGCCGCGCGCTGCACCTGAGAACGCTGCTGACGGTGCCGTTTGTGCTGTTGATCCTGGCGCCGGCCGTGGTGATTGCCGGGACGCTGCTCGTGACCGGCCTCAAGGCGGTCGATGTGCTGTCGCGGCAGCTCATGGAAGACATCTCGGCCCGCGTCGGCCAGGCGGCGGTGCACCAGCTGGAGGAGGCCGCGATCACGCTGCGCTCCGTTTTCCCGAATGTCGAGGCCAACCACAATGCGTCGCTCGACATGTTCATCGACGACGAGCGCCTTGAACGCAAACTGTTCGAGCTGACGGCCAATACGCGCACTACCGGATACCTCTACTTCGGCCGCGAAAATGGCAGCTTCGTCGGGGTCGACCGCGGGCGGCCGGGCGCCCTTGCTGCGGCCACCGTGCGCCTGCAGCAGTCGGGCGGCGCGCCGCGCACCATTTACACATCGCGCTCGCCGGGCGACCGTACCCGTCTGGTGGAGAAAGAGGCGCGGGTCTACGACGCCCGCAGCCGCGTCTGGTATCAACAGGCGAAGGCCACGCAGCGGCTGATCTGGACGCCGGTGTACGTGTCGTTTGCCTCCGGTGCGCTGGTGACCACGGCCGCGCAGCCGGTGGTGAGTCCGAGCGGAACCCTGCTTGGCGTGTTGGCCGCCGATGTGGAGCTCTCGGAATTGAGCGCCTTCATGAAAAGCGTTGCGGTCAGTGCCAACGGCGTGGCGTTCATCGTCGACCGCGACGGCATGCTGGTGGCGTCGTCGACGGCGGAGCAGCCGTTTCGCAACGAGGACGGCGTGCAGAAGCGGGTCGCCGCCCGCGACAGCCAGTCCGACCTGATCCGCGCGGCGGCGCAATGGTGGCGGGTGGCGGGGCGACGCGGAACCGGCACGCCCACCATCGCGCTGATCGACTCCACCGGCGAATCGGTCGACGTGGCGTCGCGCCGCGTCACCGCCATCGACGGTATCGACTGGGACATCGTCGTCGCCATTCCACGCAGCGACTTTACGGCGCCGATCGTGAACAACGCGCTCAGCATGTTCTTCGTCATTCTTGCGGCGCTGGCCGCCGCGCTGATGCTGGGCCTGTGGGTGCTGCGGCGGGTGACGCGCGACGTCGACCATCTGGTGGCCGCCACGCGCGACGCCTCGGCCGATGGCTTGCCGGCAACGATGCCGGTGACCTCGCTGGCCGAGACCGGCGTGCTGGCGCAGGCGTTCGGCGAGATGGTTGCGCGCCTGCGGCAATCGTTGCTGACCATCCGCAGCCAGAACGAGCAGTTTGCGCAGCTCAACGCCACGCTGGAGGAGCGCGTCGAGCGCCGCACCACGCAGCTCGGCGAGCAGAACCTGACGCTGACCGAGGAAATCCTGCGCCGCGAGCGGCTGGAACGCGAACTGCGCCATACCTCGCAGGCGGCGCGCAAGGCGGCCGAGGACAAAGCACGTTTTCTGGCCATCCTGAGCCATGAGCTGCGCACGCCGTTGCAGGCCGTCGTCGGTGCCGCGCAACTGCTGGCGACGCGACGCGACGCCGGCGTCCGCCCCGCCGAAGTGGAAACCATCGACGCCGCGAGCAAGTCGTTGCTGACGCTGATCGATGGTGTGTTGTCGTACTCGCGGTTGGAGGCGGGCGTGGTGACGCCGGTGCTCAGCAGCTTCGAGTTGCGCGATTGCATCGACGAGGCAGAGCGCGTGGTGCTGTCCGCCTATTCGCGGCCGGACGTGCGGCTGGTGATCGACGTTGCCGAGGGGGTACCGCCGCGGATTCATACCGACAGCGGCATGCTGCGGCAGATTCTGATCAACCTGTTCGGCAATTCGATGAAGTTCACCACCGCCGGCGAAGTGCGACTCACGGTGACCGCCGACGCCCCCGCGCGCGGCGATGAGCCGTACCTGTTGCGCTTTACGGTGGCGGACACCGGGCCGGGTATCGACCACGTCACGCAGCAGCGCCTGTTCCAGCCGTTCCAGCAGGGCGCGACCGGCAGCGGGCAATCGGGCGCCGTCGGTAGCGGTCTTGGTTTGGTTATTTGCTCGCTGCTGGTGAAGGCGCTGGGCGGAACCATTGAAATGAAAAGCGAGCCCGGCAGGTGCCCCCTTTTGTTTTTTCCCGTAGGGGCCCTGGCGCGCCCCCCCCCCCACCCCCGCGCCGCCCGCCCCCGCGGGGTCCCGCCGCTGCCGCCGACTGCCGGCGCCACCAGCCCGCAACCCGATGCGAGGGACGGCACCCGCCGGCTGCGCCAACTGTCGGTGATGGTGGTGGAGGACAACGATATCAATCGCGAGTTGCTTGGCATCATGCTCGAGCAGCTTGGCCATCGGGTCACTGCCGTGAGCGACGGCGAAGGCGCCATCGCCGCCTGCGAAGGCACCCGCTTCGACGTGGTGCTGATGGATCTCAATCTGCCGCGAATCGGCGGCATCGAGGCGACGCGCCGGATTCTGCAGCGATTCGCCGGACATGACGGCGACAGCGATGCCGCATCGCTGCCCGGCCCGGCGCCGACGATCGTCGCATTGACCGCCAGCGTCAGCGACGGCGATCGTGCCTTGTGTGCCGCCGCCGGCATGCGCGGATTTTTGACCAAACCTGCCACAGTGTTCAGTCTCGACGCGGCGTTGCGGGAGGCGATGAACAGCAGGTCGCCACCCGCACCGCCGGCCACCACTGCCGACGGCGCGACCGGCGAGCCGTTGCTCGATGAGGCAACGCTGGACTCGCTGGCAGATCTGGAATCGCGGGCGCCGGAGCCGTTTCTGGAGCGCCTGATTGCCCGCTTCCTGCAGGGTCTGCCGGATGACGTCGCGGCCGTGCACGCGCGCTGGTCGTTGGCGGACACGCGCGCGACTGTCGCCCTTGCGCATGCGCTCGCCGGTGCCGCGTCCGCGGTCGGTGCAACTGCGCTGGCCCGCGCGGCGCGCAACGTTTGCGATGCACCGGCGGATTCCGGCATCGCGACGCTGGATACGGTGGCGTCGGCAACGCGGTTGGCGCTGACCGCCTGGCGCACGCGCCGCTACGGCGGCAAGACCGGCGCTCGCTGACGCCGTTGGTGCCGTGCCGTGGTGCCAATCGACGCCGGACTCGCCGTCAACGGCAATGGTAGATAGGTGTATATAACGGTGGAAGAACGACTCGCCGAATCGGCAAATATGTTGCGCGCGATCAATGACGCCCGCCGCCTCGCATGACAACGTGATAGGAGTGCTCTGAATGTGCCTGGTCGGAGCACACCCGGCCATTTTGTGGCATCGATTACGGGAAAATAAACGGTTATGAGTACAAGTAACGTCGGTCAGCAAATTCGCGTGGCGATCGCGGACGATCATCCGATTGTCCGCGCTGGCGTGCGGGGCATTCTCTCCTCCGACCGCAGCGTGCAGCTGGTGGGCGAGGCCGAGGACGGCCCGTCCGCGGTTGCGCTGGTGCGCAAGGGCGGCGTCGATGTGTTGCTGCTCGATCTCGCCATGCCCGGACGCGCGGGACTCTCGCTGTTGCGTCAGGTGCTCGACGAGGCGCCTGACCTGCGCGTGATCGTGTTCACCGCCTACGATCCGGTTTCGCATCGGGCTCGTGCGCTGGCGCTCGGTGCGGCGGGCTACGTGGCCAAGGATTCGCGGCCGGCGGAAATCCTCGATGCCATTCACCAGTGCATGTTGCGTCCGCTGCAAAAGCGCACGGCGGCCGCAGGCGAGGAGCCGCATGCCCAGTTGTCGCTGCGGCAGTACGACATCCTGATCCGTCTGGTGCGCGGCGAATCGGTGACCGACATCGCCAAAGATCTGCACCTGAGCGTGAAGACCGTCAGCACCCACAAGGTCACCGTGCAAAAGCGGCTGGGTGCGCAGTCGGTGGTCGATCTGGTGCGCTACGCCGTGCAGCATCAGTTGGTAAATCCCGACGTCTAGCGCCATCGCAGCCGCAGGCTGGCGATCGTAGAAAGCGCGATTCGTCGCGCTTTTTTATCTGACCCCGTTGCCCGGCCGACAATGACTTTTTGGGTATAACGCCCATTCCATAAGGGCCAAGCGCGTGGTTTTCTCGACAGTCGACTTTATAGAAAAATCGTCAATTTACCCTTTGTATATAACGCTATCGGCCAAAAGTTGTTGCGGAAGCGCTCGACCGACGTGCCTTGCAGCCTCGCCTGAAAAGTTTGCGCGCTAGCGCTGCTTCGCCTCGCTAGCATTGCGGGCTGCTTCCTGTCTCCGGTATCACCCTGCGCATGACTTCCAACCAACGCATCGTCCGCGCGCTGTTCGCCGTGGCGCTCATCCTCGGCATCGCAATGGGCACGCGAAACGCCTTCTCCGGCCTGTTTCTGCAGCCGGTCTCGGCCGACATGAAATGGGGGCGCGAGGTTTTCTCGTTCGCGGTGGCGCTGCAAAACCTGGTCTGGGGCATCTCGCAGCCGTTCATCGGGTATATCGCGGACCGCTACGGCGCCAGACGCGTGCTGATCGCCGGCGCCGTGCTCTACGTGGTCGGGCTTGGCTGGACGGCATTCCTGAGCAACAGTTTCACGCTGGCGATTTCCGGCGGCATCCTGATGGGCGTCGCGGTGGCCTGCACCACCTACTCGGTCGCCTACAGCGTGCTCGGCAAGATGGTGCCGCCGGAGCGCCGCGCCTGGGCGTTTGGCATCAGCGCCGCGGCGGGTTCGTTCGGCCAGTTCTTCATGATTCCGGTCGGCCAGTTCTTCATCACGCAGAACGGCTGGTCGGCATCGCTGATCGGCCTGGCCGTGATCACTGCGACCATCGCGCCGCTCGGCTGGTATTTCGCCCGGCTCGGCGAGGAGGGCAAGCTGCCGCAACCGGCCGCCACCGCGCAGGCCAGTGCCGGCGAAGCGCTGCGCACGGCATTCGGCGACCGCAGCTACACGCTGCTCACGCTCGGCTATTTCGTCTGCGGCTTTCAGGTTGTCTTCATCGGCGCCCACCTCACGCCCTATCTGCTCGACAAGGGCGTCGCCGCCCGCGTCGGCGTCACCGCGCTGGCACTGATCGGGCTGTTCAACTGCTTCGGCACCTACCTCGCCGGCGTGCTCGCCGGCAAGCTGCCCAAGCGCTACGTGCTGTCCTTCATCTACTTCATGCGCTCGGTGGTGATCGTGATCTTCCTCGCGCTGCCGCTGTCGGAGTGGACGGTCTACGCGTTCGCTGCTGCGATCGGCTTCCTGTGGCTGTCGACCGTACCGCCGACCAACGCCATCATCGCGCAGGTCTACGGCGTGCGCTACCTCGGCATGCTCGGCGGCATCGTGTTTTTCTCGCACCAGATCGGCAGCTTCCTCGGCGCCTGGCTCGGCGGCAAGATCTACGACGTCACCGGCAACTACAACACGGTGTGGATGCTGACCATCGCGCTCGGCGTGTTCGCGGCCATCGTGCATCTGCCGATCGACGAGCGCTCGCTGGAGAGCAGGACGCCGGCATTGGCGTAGCGCCCGTTCGTGGTGAGCTTGTCGAACCATGAACGCTTTTGGTTCCCTCTCCCTTGAGGGGAGAGGGCTAGGGAGAGGGTGATAGTTGCGTTATCGGCGAAGGTTGCGTCTGCCACCAGCGCGCTCTGTGGCCGCGCGAGGCCAGTCACTTTCTTTGCTTCGCCAAAAAAAGTGACCAAAGAAAGGCGACCCCAGGCGATTCGCTGTTTCCCTCCGGTGCTCGCGTCAGGCGGGCGTCGCAGAAATCGCCCGACGCGTGGCACGCGCGACGCGCGACCACGCCAGTGGGCTCATGCTGCGCCGCTTGGACCGCCTGCCGCTGCGCTCGTTACACATGATCGCGACGTTTCTGCGGTACCGGGTTGCAGTTGCTGATTGGCTAACGCATTGGTCGGGACCGCAAGTCTTCCGATCTACTGCACTACTATCTTTATAAATAAAAATATTGACGCTAAAGTAAAAACGAATTATTCTCATTATCGTTAATAACATAAAAGGGGTTAACGAAAATGACAAGCAATTTCCGACGTCACGTCATTACATTGCTTTTCGGCGTCTTCGCGACAGGAGTTACTCTCGCAGACAACTGCGGGCAATTCGAAGAATGGGACCCCGGCAGTTACTGCGAACAACGGTACGCCCCACAAATTTTGCAAACTGTTGTGATAACGGCTCAGCAGCCGTCCAACGACTGGTTTTATGTCGGCTACGCGAATCAGTGGTATGTGTACGCTATGAGCGGACGCGTCCCTACAAATGAAGAGTTGGGCAAGGGAATGTATGCCGTCATCAAAGACTTGGTGTGCATGAAATCGACTGAAACACAAGAGCAATGGCTCATTCGAGCCACTCAGACATGTGTGGAAAAATTTCCGTTTCAAGGCGTGGCCTGCTACGCCATGAGGTCGGTTTTTAATGGACCTGCGGCGTCAGGCTCCATGAACCCGCCACCACCAAAATGTCCTATTGGGTAGTGCTTTGAAGAAAATCTACGCCGCAGTGATATTCGGCGCATCCGTGTTTTTGGCGGTGTGCGTTTGGTATCTCGCTTATGACAACGACAAAGTAAGAAGCTGGCTGCAGTCACAGGACGCGACCCCGACAACACAGTCCAGTCGCGTCGACCGCACAACAACAGCAGCAGGCGTCTCGCCGGAGTTGCGCCGATCACGGGTTTCCGATCAGCCAATTTCAGCCAACTCGGCGAACTACAACGAGCGATGGAGGGCAATGCAGAGGGAGCCTGCTTTGGCTATGAGAGTAGCGCAAGCAGCAAAATCCAATGATGCATTTGAGGCAGGCGCAGCATTTCACGCCTTGATCATTTATTGCGGTCAAGTGGCCAACGACTCTCCCGGCATAACTGCACTCGCTATAGCTCGAAGTTTTCAGGCATTCAAGCCCGTGGGCAGCGAAACATTTGTCGCTTCGCCAGTAGAGAAACGAGTTCGGGAAATTGAATCCGCAAGAGCAAGATGCGATTTCGCGGGTGCCGGAATGTCTAGGGAAACAGCCGCTCAGCTTCGAGCAGATCTCGCGGCGAAAGTTGCTGACGTCACCGATTTGGTCACCGCACTGGACGGCGTCAAGTCAACCGATCTGACTTCCCTCAATGCGGATCAGCTCGCTTTGTTGCACAGCGGGCGCATAGACGTTTACGCAAGAGTTGTAGACAAGTATTTCGGCAAGCTTGATTTGTCGGAAAAATCGGAGTTACTTCGTGGTGCCACCGCTCTTTACGGTCCTCACTTGGCGATGTGTTCGCTTGGCGACGAGTGTGGCGCGAACAGTTTTCGATTCGCGCACGTTTGTGCAAATTTCGGGGCTTGCGAAGGTGAGACCGTGCAAGAGGCGATTCGAAATTTGCTAGGTAATAAAAATGAGCGTCTATTTACAGAAGTGTTGACCATAACGAAGAACGCTATAGAGCCACTAAAACCGTGACATAAGGCAGGCTCTATTGAGCTTTCCCAAATTCGCGACAGAACCTCCGTTCGCCCTGAGCGTAGCGAAGGGTCTGATGCTATAGCGGGTCAAACCCTTCGCTACGCTCAGGGTGAACGGTAGAAGGGTGCCGCGAATTATGAAAACTGAGCCGCAGCGCGCCGGTGCCGGCGTAGGGACGGAGGAGCCGTAGCCCGGAGAAGCGAAGCGCGTCCGGGGGTTACGCCGTACTCGCCAGCGGCGACAACAACTCATCCACATCCGCCAGCGTCAATCCGGTCAGGGCGTTGCCGCCGCCATCGAGCAATGCGGTGGCGAGGTCGCGCTTGCGGGCGAGCATGCTGAGCATGTGTTCTTCCAGCGTGCCCTTGGCGACCAGCTTGGTGACGATCACCGGCTTGTCCTGCCCCATGCGGTGCGCGCGGGCCGTGGCCTGCGCCTCGACCGCGGGGTTCCACCACGGGTCGTAGTGGATCACGGTGTCGGCGGCGGTGAGGTTGAGGCCGACGCCGCCGGCTTTCAGGCTCAGCAGGAACACCGGCACCTTGCCCGACTGGAAATTGTCGATCGGCGTGTCGCGGTCGACCGTGTCACCCGTCAGCAGCACGAACGGGATTTGCTGCTCGTTGAGCTGCTGCCCGATCAGATCGAGCATGCTGGTGAACTGCGAGAAGATCAGCACCTTGCGGCCTTCTTCGAGCAACTCCGGCACGTGGGTGGCGAGCCATTCGAGTTTGGCGGAGCCGGCCTTCATGGCCCGCGCGGAATGGCCGGGCAGCTTGACCAGACGCGGGTCGCAGCAGGCCTGCCGCAGCTTCAGCAAGGCGTCGAGAATGTGCACCGTGCTCTGCTTGAGGCCTTTCTTTTCGATCACGCGGCGGATGTCCTCATGCACCGCCGTGCGCAGCGATTCGTAGAGATCGCCCTGTGCCGGTTCAAGCTCGATCCAGCGCGTGTACTCGGTCTTCGGCGGCAGTTCGCCGAGCACCTGGTCGCGACCGCGGCGCAGGATGAAGGCACGGATGCGCGACTTCAGCCGCTGCATGCGCTCGAAGTCGGCGCGCTGCTCGATCGGGTGCCGGAACAGGCTGTTGAAGCTGTCCAGCGCGCCGAGCAGGCCGGGGATCAGTACGTTGAAGATCGCCCACAGTTCGCCGAGGTGGTTTTCCATTGGCGTGCCGGTCAACGCCAGCCGCTGCTGCGCGGAGAGCGATTGCGCCGACACGTAGGTCTTCGCTTTCGCGTTCTTTAGCGTCTGCGCCTCGTCGAATACGACCACATTCCAGTCGATGCCGGTCAGCAGTTTTTCGTCGCGTTGCAGCAGCGGATAACTGGTCAGCACCACGTCGGCATTGGCGAACGAAGCGGCGCTCGATGCGCGTTCGCTGCCGTGATGACGATGAATCTTCAGCGTCGGCGCAAAGCGCTCCGCCTCGCGCTGCCAGTTGCTGAGCACCGAGGTGGGGGCGACGATCAGGCTGGGCAGGCAACTCCCTCTGCCAGCGGGGGAGGGAGGGGGTGAGGGATTGCGGCTGGGCGACGATGTTTGCAATGGCAAAGTGCCCCCACCCCCGCCCTCCCCCGCTGGGGGAGGGAGTTTGTGCAGCCGATGCAGATGTGCCAGCGTTTGCACCGTTTTGCCTAGCCCCATGTCGTCGGCGAGCACGCCGCCCATGCCGAGTTCGTAGAGGTGCGCGAGCCACGACAGGCCGTGGTTCTGATAGGGCCGCAGCGTTGCCTCGAAACCCGGCGCCGCCAGCACGGGGGTCAGCTCGGCGCCATCGCGCAACTTGTCGCGCATCGCGAGCCAGCGCGGATGATCGCGACCGAAATAGCGCACCGTGAAATTGGGCAGATCGGGCAGCAGCGCCGCCTGCAGCTCGCTGATCTGTTCGACGCCGCCGCCATGAAACCAGTCGAACACCGGCTTCAGTATGGTCGCGATGCGTTCGCCGCTCAGACGAACTACCTGCGCGGCCTTGACGCGATCGGGCACCGGCACCGAGAGCAGCACATGCTCGACCGTCGGCAATGCTTCGACCCATTGCTCCGGCTCTTTCTGGGCACCGATCAGCTTCGCCAGCGCAGGCGCCAGGTCGACGCGCTTGCCGTCGATGTCGACCCCGAGCGACAACCGATACCAGCCGACTTCGGTGCCCGGTGCGAGCTCCAGTGTCGGCTCGGGGATGTCGGTCATCGAGATCGGAAAACCTGCCTCGATCTCGATGTCGAAGCCCGCCATCTGGGCGTCGGCCAGCACCGCCGGTCCGCGAGTCGACCAGTCGTGATCGGGCAGCCCCCACAGCGATTCGCGCAGCGCCTTGACGTCACGCGCATACGCCAGCGACGGCTCGACGCGCTCGGCGGTGTAGAGCAGCCGCGGCATGCGCATCTCCCACTGCGACTCGACGCGCACATTGCGCAGCCGCTGGCTCACCACGTTGCGGCCGACGCGTTCCTGCTCGATGGCGTGGTCGAGGCCATTGCGCTGGAACGGCACCAGGCGACCATCCGGGTAGCGGAACAGCAACTGCACGGCCGGAAACACGCGGCCCTGCAGGCTCGAATTGCGGCCCCAGCCGACCGAGACATCGAACTCGATCAGGGCGAAGCGCAGCAACGCCTGCGGCACCGGTAGCGGCGGTTCGACCTGGTTCGGGCCGTCGGCGGTTGTACCGGCAACGACCGTGGGACAGCGCGGAATCGCGGCGAAGTCGGGCAGTTCGCGCAGCGCGTCGTCGACGAATGCCCAGGCCGTGACGTCGTCGGCTTTCAATGGTGGCAAGGTGATCAAGCGTGCCAGTGTCGCGGCGGACACCGCCGTGCTTAGGGGACGCAACTGCTGGTGCGCGGGGTCAATCACCAGCGGCGGGTCGAGCGCGATGATCGGCAGACCGGGTTGAGCTGCATCCTCCTCCGTTGTTCGGGCACGCAGAAAAATTCGCGCTCCTTGTGGCGTATCGATCTCGTCCCACGACAGCGTTGCGTTGATGGCTTCGCCGCGCGACAGCGGTTGCGCCAGCGTCGGCGCGTCGGGCGACTTCAACGCACGGGCGCGCACCACGCTGTCGGTGTAGCCGTCCGGCGCCAGCCACAGCCGGCGCGTCGTCAGTGCCATGTCGAGCAGTTGGCTGCCGGTCGCGCCGCGCAGCGGCAGTACGGGACGTGCCGAATACAGACCAACCGTCGCCGCGAGCAGGCGCAGGATGGGTTCGTCCTCCGGCGACACATAGACGGGCCTGGCGTGGTCATGCGTTACCCAGGCGAGCGAGGCCGCCTGCACGTTGAGCTTTGCGTCACCGCTTTTCAGTCGCCGCGCCTTGGCGATGGTCAGCTCGCCGCGTGCGGTCAGCAGGTAGGCGACGAATTCCGGTGCCGCCTTGGTCGGCGCCGACCGAACGGCGTCGTCGGTCGCCGGATTTGCCTGTTGGTAGCTTGAGCGCAACCATGCCGACAGGTCGGCGTCGACGCCTGTGCGCAGCACGGTGGCGGCCGACGTTGTCGCGGCCGGCGCGCCCCCCGTGCGGACTGCTGCGGGCACGTCGCCGCCGATGGCCGGCGCCGGCTGTCCGCTCAGTGTGCCGTTGCGCTGCGGCTGCATGGTCGCCCACAGATACGCCAGGCCGGCGGCGTGCTTGCAGTTGAGGTGCACCGGGCAACTGCATTCGGCCGCGAAGATGTCGATGCCGTATTCGAAGAACTCCATTTCGACCGACGTCGTGTACGGTTCCTTCTGGGTGCCGCGCACGGTCGCCAGCAGATGCCAGACGCGCTCGTCGTCGATCTGCGCGGAATCGATGCGGATGCGCTTGCCCGTCACGTAGTCGACGCCACGACGGAAACCCTGTTCGCCGAACTCCCGTTCCAGGTCGACGCGGGCTGCTTGCAGGTCGAGCGCGGTGCGCTTGGCACGGGACGCGGGTGATGTCGTCATGCTGAACTGTGTTTCTAAATCGCCGTGATGACTTTTTGACGCAGATTACGCAGATTCCGCAGATTTACGCCGACAAGTGGCACCCCCGATTTGTGGGAGCGGGCTCGCCCGCGAAGGCGGCGTGTCGCGATGGATTCGCGGCCAAGGCCGCTCCTACCGGAGCGTGTCGACCGGTATATCATCAATCTGCGTAAATCTGCGGAATCTGCGTAATCTGCGTCAAAAAAAACGCACGTCGGCATCGCGACCGAGTCGGGATTGGCGATCAATGCGCCTCGTCCCAGTTCGGCCCAACCCCGACTTCGGCGACCAGCGGTACGCGCAGGCTGGCGACGCCGGTCATCTTCTCGGGCAGGATGCGTTTGACGGTGTCCAGCTCGCCCGCCGGCACTTCGAGCACCAGTTCGTCGTGCACCTGCATGATGAGTTTGGTTGCGAGCTTTTCGCGATGCAGCCAGTCGTCCACTGCGATCATCGCGAGCTTGATCAGGTCTGCTGCCGTGCCCTGCATCGGCGCGTTGATCGCGGCGCGCTCGGCGCCGGCGCGGCGCGGGCCGTTGCCGCCGTTGATGTCGGTCAGCGTCAGGCGACGGCCGAACACGGTCTCGACATAGCCTTTGGCGCGCGCCGATTCGCGCGTCTGCTGCATGTACTCCGCCACGCCCGGATAACGCGCGAAATACTTGTCGATGAACTGCTGCGCTGCGTTGCGCTCGATGCCCAATTGCGAGGCCAGACCGAAGGCGCCCATGCCGTAGATCAGACCGAAGTTCACTGCCTTGGTGTAGCGGCGCTGCTCGCTGGTGATGTCGGCGATCGGCACGCCAAAGATGTCGGCGGCCGTGGCCTTGTGGATGTCGAGCCCCTTGGCGAATGCATCGAGCAGCGAGGCGTCCTGCGAGATGTGCGCCATGATGCGCAGCTCGATCTGCGAGTAGTCGGCCGACACGATCACGTTGCCCGGCGCTGCGATGAAGGCCTTGCGGATCTCGCGGCCCTGCGGCGTGCGCACGGGGATGTTCTGCAGGTTCGGGTCGTTGCTTGACAGCCGGCCGGTGATGGCCGTGGCCTGCCCGTAATTGGTGTGCACGCGCCCGGTGTTCGGGTTCACCATCCTGGGCAGCTTGTCGGTGTAGGTGCTCTTGAGTTTCGACAGCGAGCGGTGTTCGAGAATGACTTTCGGCAGCGGGAAGTCGTCGGCGAGCTCGGTCAGCACTTCCTCGTCGGTCGAGGGCTGGCCGGTCGCCGTCTTGCGCTTGACCGGCAAGCCGAGTTTGCCGAACAGGATTTCGCCGAGCTGCTTCGGCGAGCCGAGATTGAACGGCTGGCCCGCGAGTTCGTAGGCTTTCTGTTCGAGTTCGTTCGCCTGCAGGCCGAGTTCGTGCGACTGCTTCTGCAGCAGTGCCGCGTCGATCAGCACGCCATTGCGTTCGATGCGCACCAGCACTTCGCGCGTTGGCAATTCGAGCTTTTCATAGACGAAACGCAGCTTGTCGTCCTGCGCGACCTGCGGCCAGATCGCATCGTGCAAGCGCAGCGTGACGTCGGCATCTTCGGCGCTGTATTCGGTGGCGCGCGCGATATCGACCTCGTCGAAGCCGATCTGTTTGGCGCCCTTGCCGGCGACGTCCTCGAACTTGATCGTCTTCTCGTCGAGAAAGCGCAGCGCCATCGAATCCATGTCGTGCGGCTTGTGGCTTTCCAGCACGTAGTCTTCGAGCAGCGTATCGTGCGCGATGCCGCGCACCTGGATGCCGTGATTGAGCAGCACATGCTCGTCGTACTTGGCGTTCTGTGCGAGTTTCGGTTTGCTTGCGTCCTCAAACCACGGCTTGAGCTTGGCGAGCGTCGCGTCGCGCGGCAATTGCTCCGGTGCGCCGGGATAGCGGTGCGCCAGCGGGATGTAGACCGCCGCGAACGGCGTCCACGCGAACGACAGGCCAACCACTTTCGCCAGCATCGGCTCCAGCGACGTGGTCTCGGTGTCGAAGCAGACGAGCGGCGCCACGTTGATCGCGGCAATCACGTCGTCGAGCTCGGCGTCGGTGAAGATGGTCTTGTAGCGACGCGGCCGTTTCATCCCCTCCCCCGAAGGGGGAGGGCCAGGGTGGGGGCTGGCGGCGCTTGCGGCGTCATTAAGCGAAGAGGAGGGCGTCGTACCCCCACCCTGCCCTCCCCCTCCGGGGGAGAGTTCGAATAGCGATGCGGTTGCTGGTGGGTTGGCGGCGCGCAACTCATTCGCCATGCCCTTGAACTCGAAGCGCTCGAAATAGCCGAGCAGCGCGGTCGTGTCGGCCGGCGCCGGCGCTAGCGTTGCGGGCGCGTAGGGCAAGTCCAGATCGCACTTCACCGTCAGCAATTGCTTGCCCTTCGGCAACCAGTCCAGCGCATTGCGCAGGTTGTCGCCGACGACGCCGGTGATCTTGTCGGCGTTGGCGACGACGTTGTCGAGCGAGGCGTATTCGGCCAGCCATTTCACGGCCGTCTTCGGGCCGACTTTCGGCACGCCGGGTACGTTGTCGACGGTATCGCCGATCAGCGTCAGGTAGTCGAGAATCTGCGTCGGCTTGACGCCGAATTTGGCCATCACGCCGGCTTCGTCGAGCGTCTCGTTCGACATGGTGTTTTTCAGCGTGATGTGCGGCGTGACGAGCTGCGCCAGATCCTTGTCGCCGGTGGAGATCACGCAGTCGATGCCGGCCGCCTCAGCCTGCTCTGCCAGCGTGCCGATCACGTCGTCGGCCTCCACGCCCTTTTCCACGATCAGCGACCAGCCGTGTGCCTTGATGATGTCGTACAGCGGCTGGATTTGCGGCCGCATGTCGTCCGGCATCGGCGAGCGGTTGGCCTTGTATTCGGGGTACCAGTCGTCGCGGAAAGTCTTGCCGGGCGCGTCGAACACCACGGCGAAATAATCCGGTTTCTCGTTCGCCACCAGCAGGCGCAGCATCGACAGCACGCCGCGGATCGCGCCGGTCGGCTCACCCGCTTTGGTGCGCAAGTCCGGTAGCGCGTGGTAGGCACGGTACAGGTATGATGAACCGTCGACGAGAACCAGTTTTTTGCGGGAATCAGCAGCCATGACCGATCGAACAACCCATAGCGAAAGCACGAAGGCAAAGGTGGCGCACCTGAAAAGCGCCGTCGGCGCCACCGATCTCACGCCGGGGCAGGAGGCATGGCGTGCCTTGCAGATTATGTCGGAGTTCGTCTACGCCACCGAGAAGCTGCGCCCGGTGCAGCCGGCGGTGTCGATCTTCGGCTCGGCGCGCATCAAGCCCGACAACCCGTGGTACCAGCGCACGGTCGACATCGCGCGGGCGCTGTCGGATTCCGGCTTCAGCGTGATCTCCGGCGGCGGCCCGGGCATCATGGAGGCGGCCAACGTCGGCGCCTTCGAGGGCAAGAGCCTGTCGATCGGGCTCAACATCCAGTTGCCGCACGAGCAGCATGGCAACCCGTGGCAGGACATGGGGATTTCGTTCAAGTATTTCTTCAACCGCAAGCTCGCCTTCGTGCGCACCTCGTCGGCGCTGGTCTGCATGCCCGGCGGCTTTGGCACACTGGATGAGCTGACCGAGGCGCTGACGCTGATCCAGACCGGCAAGGCGCGGCGGATGCCGATCATCCTGGTCGGTCGCGAGTTCTGGAGCGGCCTGCACGACTGGATGCGCGCCACGCTGCTGCGCGACAAGCTGATCTCGCCGGGCGACATCGAACTGATGCAGATCCTCGAAGAACCGCAGGAGATCGTGGACGCCATCTTCGACGTCTACGAACGCGAAGGCATCGCGCCGACGGTGCACGAGCGGCAGCAGATTCTGACGCTCTGAGTGCGAGGGCGCGGCGAGGATAGGGCTATTGGCTTTTTGGTCGAACGCGCATTGGATATGGACAAAAGCGCTGAAAACGATATAAGTCGACTTGCGGGAAAATCGGCGTTCAAGCCCTTGATAAATAGGCGTTTCAGCAAAAAGTTGATGCGTCCACGTGTGGCGGCGAATGCTTTCCCGCCGGGTGCACTACCGCGATGAAGCTCCCGAATGTCGAACCGGACGGCGACGTCGCGCTGGCCCGCGATCTGGCGGTGCGCGCCGGTGTCTTGCTGCTCGATCTGCGTGCCAAATCCTGCGCGCTCGAACCGCGTGCGCTGGGCGATGCCGGCGACGCCCAGGCGAATGCCCTGTTGCTCGCGGCGCTGGCCAGCGCGCGACCGGGCGACGCCGTGCTGTCGGAAGAATCCGCCGACGATCTGCGCCGGTTGCAGGCCGGCCGCGTCTGGATCGTCGATCCGCTCGACGGCACCCGCGAATTCCGCGAAGGCCGCGACGACTGGGCCGTACACGTCGCGCTGGTCACGGCCGGCCGGGTGATTGCGGCGGCGGTGTCGCAGCCGGCGCGCGACGAGGTATTCGACTCGGCGGAACGTGCTGGCGAAACATCGCCGGGCGACGCCGGTGCGCGTCGCGTCGTGATTAGCCGCTCGCGGCCGCCGCGCTGCGCACAGGCGGTGGCCGACGCGCTCGGCGCCACGCTATGGCAAGTCGGCTCGGCCGGCGCCAAGGCGCTCACCGTCGTGCGCGGCGAGGCGCTCGCCTATGTGCACGAGGGCGGCATGAACGAGTGGGACGCCGCCGCGCCGGTCGGCGTGGCGCTCGCGCACGGGCTGCACGTGAGCGACCTGCACGGTGAGCCGATCGTGTTCAACCAGCGCGACGTGGTGTTGCATCGGGGGCTGGTAATTTGCCGGCGGGAGTGTGCGGCGGCAATTCTGAAAATCACCAGAGCCACGTCACTGTAGGAGCGGCTTGCCGCGACCAATCCCCAGTGACCCGGCAGCAGGTCGCGGCAAGTCGCTCCTACAAGGGGTGAGCCGCGCTAAATCCGCAACCGCTCCACCACGCGCCCGTTTTGCAGGTGCTCGCTGATGATCTCGTCGACGTCGGCTTCGTTTTCGTAGTGGTACCAGACCTCTTCCGGGTAAATCACCATGGTCGGGCCTTCGTCGCAGCGGTCGAGGCAGCCGGCGTTGTTGATCCGCACGCGGCCCTTGCCGGCGAGGCCGAGGCCTTTCACTTTTTTCTTCGCATAGTCGCGCAGTTCGCCGGCGCAGCGCTCGCCGCAGGAGGGGCGGCCGTCGTCGCGCTCGTTGGTGCAGAAGAAAACGTGGTGCTGGTAGTAACTCATAATTGCAGATCAAACCGTCAAAGCATTTTCATCAATTATGTCTGGCCCGCTTTCCCACCTTCGCGTTCTCGATCTCACCCGCGTGCTCGCCGGGCCGTGGTGCACGCAAACGCTAGGCGACCTCGGCGCCGACGTGATCAAGGTCGAGCGGCCCGACACCGGCGACGACACCCGCGCCTGGGGGCCGTCGTGGCTCACCGACGGCGAGGGCAAGCCGACCGCCGACTCGGCGTACTTCTCAAGCTGCAACCGCAACAAGCGCTCGATCACGGTCGACATTTCGAAACCGGAAGGGCAAGCGCTGCTGCGCGATCTCGCCGCGAAGTGCGACATTCTGGTCGAGAACTACAAGCTCGGCGACCTCAAGCGCTACGGGCTCGACTACGCCGCGCTCGCGCAAATCAATCCGAAGCTCGTCTACTGCTCGATCACCGCTTACGGGCAGGATGGCCCGTATGCACAGCGGCCCGGCTACGACCTGCTGTGTCAGGCCGAAGGCGGACTGATGGCGATCAACGGCCATGCCGACACCGAAGACGGCGGCCCCGGCGGTGGCCCGGTGAAGGTGGTGATTGCGGTGACCGACGTGTTGTCCGGGCTCAACGCCACCATCGGCATTCTGGCGGCGGTCGAAGCGCGGCACCGCACCGGGCGCGGCCAGCACATCGACATCGCGCTGCTCGATTCCATCGTGCAGTTCGGCGCCAACCAGATCGCCACCTTCTTCATTACCGGCAAGCAACCGCGGCGCGTCGGCAATGCGCACGTCAATCTGGCGCCCTACCAGTCGTTCAGGACGGCGGACGGCTACATGATCGTCGGCGCCGGCAACGACGGGCAGTGGCGCAAGCTCTGCGAAGCGATGGGTGCGCCCGACATGGCCTTCCGCCCCGAGTATCTCGAAATGAAGGACCGCAATGCCCACCGCCCGCAACTGGTGCGCGACATGGAAGCGATCCTCACGCAACAGCCGACGCAGCACTGGCTGGATACCTTCGCCAGCCTCGGCATCCCGCATGCGCCGATCAATACCTACGATCAGGTGTTTGCGCATCCGCAGGTGCAGCATCGCGAACTGCGGCTCGACATGCAGCGTCCGCCGGAGCAGGGCGGTGGCTCGATCGCGATGGTGGCCAGCCCGATCCGCATGAGCGATACGCCGGTAAGCTATCGCCTCGCGCCACCGGTCAAAGGATCGAGCACCGAGTCCGTCCTGCTCGACGTGCTCGGCAAGACCGCTGCCGAAGCGCAGGCGCTACGCGACCGCGGCGTGGTGTAGCGTTCCCTAAGCGCCCTTGCCCGGATGCACGTGGCCGCAGTGCGGGCAGGTGCGCAGCTTCTCGCTGGCGTAGAACGCTTCGTAGAGCGGTGGCAGATCGTCGACGATGCTCTGCAACTGCACCTCTATGCGATAGACCAGCCCATCGCATTTGGGGCAGTACCACTCGAAGCCGTCGAGCAGGCCCGGCGCCCGCGCCCGCTCGATCACCAGACAGCGCGATTCCGGCTCCGGCCGTTGCGGCGAATGGCGCAGGTGCGGCGGCATCAGGTACATGGTGCCTTCCTTCAGCTCAATGCGATCGCGTTTGCCGCGATCCATGATGTTGAGGTAAGCGTTGCCCTTGAACTGCCAGAAATATTCCTCCAGCGGGTCATCGTGAAAGTCGGTGCGCTGATTGGGCCCGCCGACGATAGTGACGATGAAATCGGTGCCGGGCCAGATCTGCTGGTTGCCGACCGGCGGTTTCAGCAAATGCGAATTGCCGGCCAGCCAGGCCGGAAAGTCGATGGTGGTGTAGGGTTGTGCCATGGTTTGTCCTCCTCCTTTGCCCGATCCACGGTTACCGTGGTTTATAGGCAACCGCCTTCATTTCTATGCGCAGATGCGGATGCGGCAATTGATGTACGGCAACTGTCGTGCGCGTCGGGCCGTTCTCGTCGAAGTAGGCGGCCCATACCTCGTTGTAGCCCGCGAAGTCGTTCATGTCGACCAGGTAGCTGGTGATCTCGACGCAGTCGGCCAGCGTGGCGCCTTCGGCGGCCAGGATGTCGCGGATGTTCTCGATGACGGCACGGGCCTGCACGCGGATGTCCAGCGTCGTCGCGCCCATCGCATCGACCTCGACACCGGCGAAACTGTTGTCCTTGCGCCGCGAGCTGGTGCCCGAGACGAACAGAAAATCACCGGCGCGACGGATGTGCGGAAAGCGTCCGCGCGGTGTAGCCTTCCCGCTTAATGTCGTGGCAGTCATGAAATCCTGCTGGCAGCAATGATGATTCGCACAATGTTCAAGTCTAGCCTTGCACCGGCGTTGCCGGCCGTTGCGCTGCTCGCTTTTTTGCTGGCCGGATGCTCGACGCCGCCGCGCAGCGTCGACGCTTCCGGCGCCGTCCGGCGAACGGTGCCCGAGCTGGTTGCGCTGCGCCCGGCGTCGCTGTCGCACGGGTTGACGTCGGTCGCGGGCGAGCGCGCCGTGTACGAGCTTGAGGTTGCCGCGATGCGTGCGGCCTTCGCGCTGCCGCCGGGCGCCGAGGCCGACGAGAAGCTGCCGGCGGCGTTGAATGCGGCACTGCACTTCAACACCGATCTCGATACCGCGCGGGAGCGGCTACTGGCCGCCTTGCCGCGCGCCGCCGCGCAACCGGCGGCCTGGCAGCGCAACGTGCTAAGCGCGGCGCACGCGCAGTTCTCCCGCGAGGCCGCGCCGCTGATTGCGCCGCTGCTGGCGCAGATCCGCACGCCGCGCGAATTCGCGATCGCGGCATACACGCTGCTGCGCGCCGGCGATACGCCGGCGGTGCGGCGGCTGATTTCCGATGCCATGCGCGGCAACTTTCCGGATGCCGCGCAGGAGCCCCGCCTGCGTGCGCTCGCGCTGCGCATGCAACCGGGGCCGCTTGCCGCCAGGCCGCCGCTCGCCGATTTGCTGGCAGCGCCGCCGCGCCCCGGCTATCCCGTCGTCTACAGTTTCCAGCGCAAGGACCGTGCACGCGCCGGCCTCGCCATGGTTCGCGGCGCCGACGGCCGTTTCGTTCGCAATGCCGATGGCGGCCTGTTCAACGTCGCGCAGTTCGCGCTGGCGCGAACCAATTTGCCCGGCACCATCACCAATGGCAACACGCCGCAGGGTGTCTTCGTCGTCAAGGGCACCGGCAGCGCAACCAACCGCTGGATCGGCCCGACACCCTATATCGAATCGATGTTGCCGGTGGAAGCGCCACTCGCGCTCTTCGACCAACCGGGTGCGCGCGACGATTTGCCCAAACTGAGCGACGACGATAACCGGCGACTGTGGACCGAAGCGGCGTATCTCTTGCTGTTGCCGGCGACCTGGCGACACTGGGCGCCGCTCACCGAGGCCCTGCTCGCCGGGCAGGCCGGGCGCGATGAAATCCTCGCCCATGGCAATGCCATCAACACGGCCTACTATCGCAACGATGCGTGGTATCCGACGGCGCCGTCGGCAGGTTGCCTGGTCGCGGCCGAGTATTGGTCGCGCGACGACGGCACGCTGGTGCACAGCGACCAGCTGGCGCTGGTCAAGGCATTCGTTGCGGGCGGCAGCGACGTCGGCTATCTGGTGGTGGTCGAAATCGACGATCAGCCGCGGCCGGTGCTGCTGGCCGATGTCATCGACGACGTGCTCGCGGCCGAGGCGCGCCGCTGAGCACCAGCGCGCGGCCGGGTGGCTATGGCTTGACGACGATCTTGCCCATCGCCTGCCGCGTTGCCATGCGCTTGAGCGCATCCTTGGCGCCATCGAGGCCGATCGACTCCGTGATGCTCGGTGCGATCTTGCCGGCGGCGAACCATTCGCCCAGTTCGCGCATGTTGGCGAGATGGCCTTTCGGGTTTGCCGCCACGCTGTCGCCCCAGTAGACGCCAAGAATCTGGCGTTCTTTCAGGAGCGCGAGGTTGAGCGGAATCTTCGGAATGTCGCCCGCCGCAAAACCGACCACCAGATAGCGCCCGCGCCAGCCCAGCGAGCGCAGTGCCGGTTCGGCGTAGGGCCCGCCGACGGCGTCATACACCACATCCACGCCCTTCTTGCCGACGATGGCGTTGACCTGCTCGCGCCAGTCGTCGTGGCTGTAGTTGACGAGGTGATCGGCGCCCAGCGACTTGCACAACGCCAGCTTGCCGTCGCTCGACGCCGCGGCGATCACCGTGGCGCCGGTAATCTTCGCCAACTGGATCGCACTGGTGCCGACGCCGCCGGAGGCGCCAAGCACCAGCAGCGTCTCACCCGCCTGCAACTTCGCCACGTCCTTCAGCGCGTGGTGGCTGGTGGCGTAGGTCAGCACGAACGACGCACCTTGCTCGAAGCTCATCGCCGGTGGCATTGGCGTGATCCGCATGGCGTCGGCGACGGCCTGCTCGGCAAAACCGCCCCAGCCGGTGAAGGCCATGACGCGGTCGCCTGCCTTGACGTGGCTTACGCCGTCACCCACGGCGCTGATCACGCCCGCGTACTCGGCGCCGGGTACGAACGGTGTCGGCGGCTTGATCTGATACAGGCCCTGCACCATCAGGGCATCTGGAAAATTGAGCGACGCCGCCTTGACGTCGATCAGCACCTTGCCCGGCGCCAGCGCCGGCGGTGGCACGTCGGTTACCACAAGGTCTTCGATCGGGCCGAATTGCGGACAGAAAAGTGCTTTCATCGGAGGCGGCAAAAACAAATCGAGCGCGAAGAATATCGCGCGCCCGTCGCCGCGCGAAGGTTGCGGGCTCTAAATGGCGACCGTGGCGACCGGGCAGTCCGTGACACGGACTGCCGCAGTCGCCGAAGGCAGGCTGGCGCTGCTACTTCTCGTACTTCTTGACCAGTGCCTGTGCCTTGGCGAGCAGCGCCTTGCCGTCGTTGCCCTTGGCGGTGACTTCGACGACCCACTCGTCGTAAAGGCTAGTCGACGCAGCGCGCCAGTTGGCAAGCTCGCTGGCGGGCACTGTGTAGAAGACGTTCTTGCGCTCTTCGGCGACCTTGCGGCCGGCGGCTGCGGAGTCGTCCCAGGTTTTGCCCGTCTGCTTGACGAGGGCCGCGCCCGAATTGCTGTCGATCACCTTCTTCAAGTCAGCAGGCAGGCTGTCGTACTTGGCCGGATTCATCGCCATCAGGAACACCGCGCTGTACAGCGCGCGTTCCTTCGGGTCGGTCTCGGTGTGATACTTGGTCAGTTCCTGCAATTTGACGCTGGGGATCACCTCCCACGGCAGGAGGTAACCGTCGATCACCCCTTTCGACATCGCCTCGGGTACGGCCGGCAACGGCATCGCGACCGGTGCCGCGCCGAGCTTGGCCAGCAGCTTGTTGGTTTGCCGCGTCGGTGCCCGCATCTTGAGGCCCTTGAAATCGGCCAGCACCTTGATCTGTTTCTCTTTGGTGTGCACATAGCCTTCGTCGTGGGTGTGCAGCATCAGCGGTTTCACACCGGCGAATTCCTTCTGCATCGCCGGCGTGGTGAGGAAGAATTCCCACACCGCCTGCGACGAGGCCTCGGCGTTCTCGTTCATGAACGGCAGTTCGAAAACTTCGCTCAGCGGGAAGCGGCCCGCGGTATAGCCGGGAAGCGTGTACACGATGTCGGCAACACCGTCTCGCGCCTGGTCGAACAACTGCGCGGGCGTGCCGCCCAACTGCATCGCCGGGTAAATCTGGCACTTCAGCTTGCCGCCCGAATCCTTGTTGATCCGGTCGCACCAGGGCTGAATGACCTTGGTCGGCGCCATTGCGCCGGGCGGCCAGAAGTGGGCGACCTTGAGCGTCACTTCCTGCGCCTGCGCGGGCAGTGACATGGCCAGGGCGCTCGCCAGGGCGAGTGCGGCACGCTGCATGGGGTGAGTTGCTTTCATGATGTCCTCCTGTTTTGATGTCTGCTGCGTCGCCATCAGCGACGCGCCTTGCGGGCGATTGTAGGCATTGCGCCGCGGTCGAACCGGGCTGTCAAAGTACGGCGGCGGCAATGGTGCCTTCGCAGGTGCCGAAACCGATTCTCGGGCGACCGGGCGCCGCACAGTGCGCGGTCAGCGTCACGCTGTCGCCGTCTTCGAGAAAACTGCGCGTTTCGCCGCTGGCGAGCGTGACCGGCTGTTTGCCGCCAGCGGTCAATTCGACCAAGGCGCCCGCCTCGCTCGCGGTCGGGCCAGAGAGCGTACCGGTGCCGAGCAGATCGCCCGGCTGCAAATTGCAGCCGCCGACCGTGTGATGGGTGACCAGTTGGGCAATCGTCCAGTATGCGTGACGGTAACTCGTCTGACACAACGATTGCGGTGCCAGCTTCTCCACCCGCATTTTTGCCGTGCTCAGCGTCACGGCGAGCTGGATGTCGATTGCGCCGTCGCTGCGCAGCCCGGCATGGTCGAGGTAGGGCAGCGGCTGCGGATCGTCGGCGGCACGCGTCCACGCAGTTCGATAGGGTGCCAGCGCCTCCAGCGTTACGATCCATGGTGACAGCGTGCTGCCGAAATTCTTGGACAGGAACGGCCCCAGCGGCTGGTACTCCCAGCCTTGGATGTCTCGTGCCGACCAATCGTTGAGCAGACACAGCCCGAACACATGCGACTCGGCGTCGGCGATCGCAATGCGCTCGCCGAGCGCATTGCCGGAGCCGACGTAGATGCCCAGTTCGAGCTCGTAGTCGAGGCGCTTGCACGGCCCGAACGCAGGCTCGGTGGCGCCGGGCGGCATGCTCTGGCCGACCGGGCGGCGCAGCGACTGACCGGAGATTATCAGCGACGACGCGCGACCGTGGTAGCCGATCGGCACCCACTTGTAATTCGGCAGCAGCGGGTTGTCCGGCCGAAACTGCTTGCCGATATTGGTGGCGTGATAGACCGAAGTGTAGAAATCGGTGTAGTCGCCGACATGCGCCGGCACCGTGTATTCGACATCGGCTTGCGACACCAGGCAGGCGCGCAGCGCGCCCTCACGCGGCGAACCCGCACTGAGCGCATCCGACAGCGCGGCGCGCAGTGCCGACCAGGCGGTCTGCCCCGCCGCCATGAACGCATTCAGGGTGCTGGCACTGGCCGCAACCGCCGCATCCTGCGCAGCGCCGGCAAAGACACCCGCGGCACTGGCCGCCGCCAGATCGACGATGCGATCGCCAATCGCCACCCCGCCGCGGAAGGCTTCCCCGCTGCCGGTACGGCGGAAAACGGCAAACGGCAGATTCTGGATCGGGAAGTCGGTGACGCTGTCGTTGGCACTGGCAAGCCAACTGATGCGGGCGGGATCGTGAGTGGCGTTGAGAGGGGTCATGTCGGTTGCTATCTGCGCCGAAAACTACTGGTTGATGGCGGCGAGTTACTGCGTGGTCTCGCCGGCCATGCTGCCGTCGTGCATCCAGCGTGCATGCTGCGGGGCGCGCTTGGTTTTCGTCCATTCTTCCAGCATCTCCCACTTCACGTCGTCGAGCATCTTTGACATCTTCGGGGTGCCGGTATCGGCTGCGAGTTCGAGCCGGTGTCCGTTGGGATCGAAGAAATAGATGGACTTGAAGATGGTGTGGTCAGTTGGGCCGATCACATCGATGCCGGCGGCTTCGAGCTTTGCCTTGGTCTTGGTCAGGGTGTCGACCGAATCGACCTTCATGGCCAGATGCTGCACCCACTTCGGCGTGTTTTCATCGCGACCCATCGCCGGGCTGTTCGGCAGTTCGAAGAAGGCCAGCACATTGCCCTGACCCATATCGAGAAAGATGTGCATGTAAGGATCCGCTGCGCCGGTCGATGGCACCTGGTCCTCGGCGATGGCGAGCACGAAGTCCATGTCGAGGTGTTTTTTGTACCACTCCACCGTCTGTTTGGCATCGAGACAGCGGTAGGCGACGTGATGGAGGCGTTGTACGAGCATGATGTTTCTCCTTCAAAGTGGTGGGTTGCAGGAGCGGGGGGGGGGGGGGGGGGGGGGCGGGCCCCCCCCCCCCCCCCCGGGCGGGGGGCAGAAAGAAAAACGGGCGCCCCCGGATGGGAGGGCGGCCGCGATAGAA
>JAPUER010000070.1 GCA_027492485.1 Betaproteobacteria bacterium | reverse complement strand
TTCTGCCCGCCGTTGGGGGGGGGGGGGTGTTTGGGGGGGCGGGGGCGGCCCGGGTTGGGGGCCGGGCCGGGCCCCTGGGGGGGCCCCCCCCGCTCCCACCAATGCAGACGCAGCGTCTGCGCCAAGCGGGGCAGTCAGCGGCTGCTGGCGGCGGTAGTGTCACAATTGACTTTTCCTCGCTCGCCTCATCATCATGCGACGCCCGTTCAAATTCTTGTTCGCTGCGCTGCTTCCGGCCCTGCTGCTGGCTGGCTGCGCGACGGCGCCCAACCCGCCGGCAACCGACAGCGAGAAAGCGCTCGGCTTCTCGCTGCGCTTCATCGGCGAGGCCATGCTGCCGCATCGCCCGCAGGTCGGCGGCACCGTGTTCGGCGGCATTTCCGGCATCGATTACGACGAGGCGCGCGACCAGTATTACCTGCTCTCCGACGACCGTTCGGACCACAGTCCGGCGCGCTTCTACACCGCCAAAATCGGCGTCACCGCGAAGGAGATCAAGACGCCGGAACTGCTCTCGGTGGTCACGCTGAAAAAGCCCGACGGCAGCACCTACGGCGGCAAGGCCGCCAACGCGCCGGACATTCCCGACCCCGAGGCCATCCGCTACCGCCCCGACGCCGACACGCTGTTCTGGACCAGCGAAGGCGACAAGAAGCTCGGGCTCGACCCGGTGATCCGCGAGATGAAGCTCGACGGCACCCTGCTCCGCGAGCTGCCGAAGCTGCCGATGTTCGTCATGCAGCCCGGCGACCGTGGCCCGCGCGACAACCTGACCTTCGAGGGCATGACCATGACGCCGGACGGCCGCGCGCTGTGGGTTTCGATGGAGGCGGCACGCTTCGAGGACGGCATCGATCCGACCGTGGACAAGCCCGGCGGTCCGGCGCGCATCACGCTCTATCACGCCAATTCGGGCAACCCGATCCGCCAGATCGCCTACCTGCCCGATGCGATTCCGCACCGCCCCGTTCCGGCCAACGGCGAGGCGGACAACGGCATTCCGGAAATCCTGATGCTCGACCAGTTCCGCATGCTGGTGCTGGAGCGCAGCTATGTGCAGGGCGTCGGCAATTCGTTGCGCGTTTACCTGATCGATACCCGCGACGGCAGCGACGTGCTCGCGGTGCCGGTGCTGCGCGAGGGCAACTACACGCCGGTGCAGAAGCGGCTGCTGATCAATTTCGATTCGCTGAACCTGAAAAAGCTCGACAACACCGAGGGCATGACCTTCGGCCCGCGGCTGCCCAACGGCAACCGCACGCTGATCTTTGTCAGCGACGACAACTTCCGCAAAAGCCAGATCACGCAGTTCCTCGCCTTCGAGGTGGTGGAGCCGAAGCCGGCCGTCTCCTACGTGGTCGAGCCGCCGCCGCTCTGGTGGCCGTATCCGTACTACGGCTACCGGCCGTGGCTGGCGCCGCGCCCGATCATCGTGCCGCGGCCGCGTCCGAAGTCGGATTGACGGCGGGCGGCAACGCTGGTCACTGCTTCGCCGGTCATCGGCTTTTTAGCGGGAACGCCCGTTCGTTGTTGGCTCCGGGCACGATTTGACGAGAGTCGACTTTCGGCAAAAACCGCGCCTGAGCCCTGATTGAATGCGGCTTTCCGCCTAAAGTCGTTGCATGTCGGCGAGCGCAAACGACGGCGCCCGCCCGGCGATCACGTCGGCCATGACGCGCCCCGAACCGCAGCTCATCGTCCAGCCGATGTGGCCCTGGCCGCAGTTCCAGAACAGATTGGCGTGCGCCGGATCGCGCTGGATGATCGGCAGCGTCGACGGCGTCATCGGCCGCTGGCAGGCCCAGCGCTCGACGGCGGGATGCGCCCAGTCGAGCGCGCCGGGGAACAGCGCTTCGAAATGCTCGCGGTGGGCGCGGAAATCGGCGTCGGCGTAGCCATTGTCGTCGCCGCTGAACACGGCGCCGGTGGTGATGCGCATCGCCGGACCCTGCGCCGTTGCCAGCGGGCACCAGGCGATCAGCGAGTCCTCGCAGATGCCGCCGCGCACGGGCGCTTTCGAGCCGTCGCGCACCGGCACCGTCAGCGAAAAGCCCTTGACCGGATAGATCGGCACCGCGCGATCGATCTGGCGACCAAACGCCGCCGTTTGCGCACCGAGCGCCACGACGAAAGCGTCCGCCTGCAATGCGCCGGCAGGCGTCGACAGCGCGAACGTGCGCCCGCGTTGCAGCGGTTTCGCCGTGACGCGTTCGGCAAACCGGAAGCGCACCGGCCGCTCGGGCCGCGCCGCGAGCCAGTGCGCCAGCGCCCGCGTGAAGCGGCGCGAATCGCCCTGCGCATCGCTCACCGCGAGCGTGCCGCCGACCACCGCCGGGGCGGTTAACGCCGGCTCCAGCGCCAGCGCCTCGGCGCGCGCCAGCACCCGCACGTCGTAGCCGTGCCCGCCGACCAGCGCGGCACGGGCGCGCGCCGCTGCCAGCGTGGCCTCGCTGCGGCAGACGTAGAGCAAACCGTCGCGCCGATAGCCGCAGTCGACGCCGGTTGCGGCGAGCGTGGCTTCCAGTTCGTCCTGACAGAAACGCGCAAACGCCAGCTTGGCGCGCGCCAGACGGGCGAACTCGCGCTCGTTGGCATACGACATGAATTCGCGCCCCCAGCGCCACAGCGCCGGGTCGAACCATTGGCGCACCTTCATCGGCGCGTCGCTATCGGTCAGCGAGCGCCACAGCGTGCCACGCGCGCCGGGGTTCGGCCACGGCAACGCCCGCGACGCCGAGATCAGGCAGGCGTTGGCATAGCTCGTCACGCTCGCCGGTTCAGGCTCGCGCTCAACGACTTCAACCTCGTGGCCGTCGCGCCAGAGGTAATACGCCGAAGCGACACCGATCAAACCGGCGCCGAGAATGGTGATTTTCATGAAATCAAGAAACGGGTCTGGCGCAGATTATTGATGTTTCCGAAACACATGACACGCTGCGAATGGACAAAAATTCGGAGATCGGTGACGACTTTTTGACGCAGATTGGCGCAGATTTCACGCAGATTCACGCTGATTCACGCTGATTTTCTCGGGTTGCCCGAGCGGCAGCGCCCTCCGTCAACCCCTGTGATCGGTGCGTCTGCTGGCGAAAGAAATCTGCGGCAATCGGCGTGAAATCTGCGCCAATCTGCGTCAATGATTACCCGGTAAACATCGCCGTCACCGGCGCGTGATCTGACGGCCGATTCTCGGCATTGCCCTTGCGTTCGTTGCGGTCGATCGTGCAGGCGGTGCAGGCATCGGCCAGCGCCGGTGTGGCGAGGATGTGGTCGATGCGCAGGCCGTTGTTCTTGGGGAAGGCGAGCATGCGGTAATCCCACCAGCTGAAGGTCTTCGGCGGCTGCTCGAACTTGCGGAAGCAATCGACCAGGCCCAGACCGACCCAGTGCTGGAAGGCGGCGCGCTCGCGGTCGGTGCACAACACCTGCCCGGCCCAGGCCGCCGGGTCGTGCACGTCGGCGTCGGTCGGCGCGATGTTGAAGTCGCCCACCACCACCAGCTTCGGATACTTCGCCCGTTCGCTGGCGAGCCAGGCGCTCACCGCGTCCAGCCAGCGCAGCTTGTACTGGAATTTGTCGGAATCGACCGCCTGCCCGTTGACGACGTAGAGATCGATCACGCGCGTCTCGCCGATGGTCGCGGCAATCGCGCGGCACTGCTCGTCTTCGAAGCCCGGCACGCCCAGCTGCACGTCGGCAAACTCCGGGAGTGTGTCCTTCGCGATGATGGCGACGCCGTTGTAGGTCTTCTGCCCGTACACCGCGGCGCGATAGCCGAGCGCCGCGAACACGTCATGCGGAAACTTGTGCGTTTCCAGCTTCAGTTCCTGCAGGCAGAGCACATCGCTCTGGTTCGCCCGCAGCCAGGCCTCGGCACGCCCGAGACGCGCGGTCAGCGAATTGACGTTCCAGGTGGTGATCTTCAACGGTGGCGGACGCAGGCGCGAAACGCTAGCTCGCTGTCTTCGGGTTCGCCGCGTTGCCGCCGGCGGGGCTACCGGGTTCCTTGGGCGCCGGTTTGTCGAGGCCGCTGCGGTCCTCGATCGGTTTCGGTTTGGCAAACGACGGCGTCTTCGGATAACCGGCGGCGTCGAGCGCCGACGCCCAGCTCGCTTCGCTCCAGCCGGACAGCCGCTTTTCGCCGACGCGGATCACCGGCACCACTTCGCCGCCGGTTTCTTCCTTGAACTTCTTGTTCAGCTCCAGCGAGCGCGTGGGGTCGACCACGGTGTGCGGAATGCCGCGTTTGTTGAGATAGCCCTTGGCGGCATCGCAGGCGTCGCCACACTCACTGACGTAGAGAACGACCGGATTTTTCTTCTGCGCGTCCTGGGCTGCCAGCGACAGCTCGTTGTTCTGGATCGAATTGCCGCCAACGCTGCGCTGCTGCACGTTTTTGGCGTCCGGCGGCGGCGGCTGATCGGAATACTGCACGCGGCCGTTGGCGTCGACCCAGCGGTACACCGACTGTGCCGAGGCGGCGCCGCAAACGGCGAGCGCGCCGATCAGGGCGATGGAAAGCGGACGAAACAGATGCAGACGATTCATTTGCGAAGCTCCAGTGTTCTTCCGGTCTGTCGGGATTGAAGGGACTGAACGGCAGCGATGGCTCGTATCTTCATGCCCGTCTACTGCGGGCTGATCATGCCATTGTGCCGCAAAAGCGCATCCACGGTGGGCGCGCGACCCCGGAATGCGACGAAGTTGGTCATCGCATCGCGGCTGCCACCACGGCCGAGCACTTCCTTGCGGAACGCGCTGCCGGCCACCGGCGACAACACCCCTTCTTCTTCGAAACGGCCGTAGGCGTCGGCGGAGAGCACTTCGGCCCACTTGTAGCTGTAGTAGCCCGCCGCATAGCCGCCGCCAAAAATATGGCCAAACGCCCATGGCATGCGGTTGTATTCCGGCGGCTGCAACACGGCGACTTCGGCGCGCACTTCGCCCAGCAGCTTGAGCAGCGCGCCGCGATCGGCGGCGGCATTGCCGGCGTGCAGGCGCATGTCGAACAGCGCGAACTCCATTTGCCGCAAGGTGCCGAGGCCGGCCTGGAAATTCTTCGCCGCCAGCATCTTGTCGAACAGCGCCCGCGGCAGCGGCTCGCCGCTATCGACGTGCTGCGTCATGTGCGAGAGCACATTCCATTCCCAGCAGTAGTTCTCCATGAACTGGCTGGGCAACTCGACGGCGTCCCATTCGACATGGCCGAAGCCCGAGATGCCCAGCGTGCCCACTTCAGTCAGCAGCAAGTGCAGGCCGTGACCGAATTCATGGAACAGCGTGATCACGTCGTCGTGGGTGAACAGCGCCGGCTTGTCGCCGACCGGTGCCGGGAAGTTGCAGGTCATGTAGGCGACCGGCGTCTGCAATTGCCCGTTGCGGACGCGGCGGTCGCGCGCCGAATCCGCCCAGGCGCCGCCGCGCTTGTTGTCGCGGGCGTAGAGGTCGAAATAGAACTCGCCGATGCGCTGGCCACCGGCGTCGAGCACTTCGAAGAAGCGCACATCGGGATGCCATGCCGAGGCCTTGCCTTCGACGATGCGCACCGAATAAATGCTTTCGACGACGCGGAACAGCCCCGCCAGCACACGGTCCTCCGGGAAGTACTGGCGCAGCTCCTCGTCGCTGAACGCGTAGCGCTTCTGGCGCAGTTTTTCGGAGGCGAACGCGACGTCGGGCGAGGTCAGGCTGGCGATGCCAAGCTCGTCGGCGGCAAACGCTTTCAGTTCCGCCAGGTCGCGCTCGGCAAACGGGCGCGCACGCTGCGCAATGTCGCGGATGAAGTCGAGCACCTGCTGCGGCGAATCGGCCATCTTTGGCACCAGCGACACTTCGGCGTAATTCTGGAAGCCAAGCAGCTGCGCTTCCTCGGCGCGCAGCGCCATGATGTTCACGATGGCGGCGCCGTTGTCGAAGCGCGCATCGCCCTCGTCGCTGGCGCGGGTGGCGTAGGCACGGTACATCGTTTCACGCAGCGCGGCCGACTCGGCGTACTGCATGACCGGCAGGTAGCACGGCGCCTGCAGCGTGAGCCGGGCCATGCCGTCGGCGAGGCCGGCTTCCCTTGCCTTTGCCTTTGCGGTGGCGAGCGCGTCGGCCGGTACGCCGGCGAGTTCGGCAACCGGCACATCGTGCGTCCAGGCGTTGGTCGCGTCGAGCACGTTGTCTTCGAACTTCGATTGCGTCTCGGCCAGCGCTTCCTGAATGGCCGCAAAACGCTCGCGCGCCGTCCCTTCAAGCTCGATACCGCTGAGCCGGAAATCCTTCAGTTCGTGCGCCAGCAGCGCGCGCTGCTCGTCGCTCAGGTTCGCCGCACTCTCCGACAACGCCTTGTAGCGCTCGAACAGCGCCCGATTGAGCCCAAGTTCGGTGAAGAACTGGGTCACTTTCGGCAGTGCGGCGTTATGGGCATCGCGCAGCGCCGGGCTGCTGATGACCGCGTTGAGGTGCGCCACCGCGCCCCATGCGCGCCCGAGCCGTTCGGTCGCATCCTGCAGGGGTTCGACAACCGTCTGCCAGGCGATCGACTCCGCGCTGGCAACACGGTCCACTGCGGCTTTCGCTTCGGCAATCAGTTGCTCGATGGCCGGGTTGACATGCTCGGGCCGCACCTCGGCAAAGCGGGGCAGCGAGGAAAAATCGAGAAGTGGATTCATGATGGTTTACTGCGGAAAATGGTGGACAACTTGTTACTGCAATCAGCCTGCATTCAGTGCTTCGACATCGGCCGCCGTGGTGACGTTCCGCCAGAGGCCGCGAAACAGTTCACCGCTCACGGCGCCGTCGGCGACCCACTGCTGGTAGTGCGGCAACAGGCGGAAGGCGACCCCGCGCGGCCACGCCTGGCAGGACGCCGTCGCCAGCACGCCGATGTTGGCCAGCGTCAGTCGCGGCTGACCGGCGTGCACGCGCGCAGCGGCACTGCCAGTGCTGCCATCGCCAGCTCCGGTCAGCGCGAACTCGCCGCCCGGCTCGCCGGGCGTCGGTGGCACCATGACGAAATGGGCGCGCCGGTCGCCTTTTTCAATGGCGCCGGCCGGCTCCAGCAGGCGGCCATAGTCGAAATCGGAATAGATGTCGGCGCTCACCAGCAGGATCGACGGCGAACGGAAGTACCCGCTGGCCGTGGCAACACCGCCACCCGATTCCAGCGGCTGCGCCTCCACCGAGTAGACCAGTTCGCAGCCAAAGCGGCTGCCGTCGCCCAGTGCGGCCCGCAGTGCCTCGGCCAGATAGCTCAGATTGATCACGATGCGGCGAACCCCGATCGCCGCCAGCTTGCGGATGTGATGCTCGATCAGCGGCGCGCCGCGCACCTCGATCAACGGTTTGGGCAGACGGTCTGTCAGCGGCCGCATGCGTTCGCCGCGCCCGGCGGCAAGAATCATCGCGTCCGGCACCACGCTCGGCCCGGCACTCAAAACGTGTAGCCCACTTTGGCGGCGCTGCCTTCGATGCGGTCGAACAGCGCGCCGAGCGGCGCGAAGGCCTGATAGCGCGCTGCCGCGTGGCGCACGTAGCGCACGAAGCGCGGCGTGTCGGTCAGGTAATGCGGCTTGCCGTCGCGATAGTTGATGCGGGCGAAAATGCCCAGCACCTTCAGATGCCGCTGCAAGCCCATCCACTCGAACTCGCGATAGAACTCGGAGAAGTCCTCGCGCACCGGCAAGCCGGCCTTGCGGGCGCGATCCCAGTAACGCGCCACCCAGTCGATGACCTGCGGTTCTTCCCAGCTCAGGAAGGCGTCGCGCAGCAGCGAGGCGACGTCGTAGCTGATCGGACCAACCACCGCGTCCTGATAGTCGAGCACGCCCGGATTGCGCTCATCGGTGACCATCAGGTTGCGCGGCATGTAGTCGCGATGCACCAGCACGGTCGGCTGCGCGAGGGCGCTGGCGATCAGCATGGCGTAGATGCGCTCCAGCGCATTTTTCTCGTCGTCGGTCAGTTCGATCCGGCAGTGGTGCCCGAGATACCACTCCGGGAAAAGATCGACCTCGCGGCGCAGCAGCGCGGCGTCATAAGAGGCAAGCGGTGTCTGCGCCCGCGCCGGGTCGATCTGCTGCAACTGCACCAGCGTGGCGATGGCATCGGCAAACAGGCGTTGCCGCTCGCTGTCGGTCGCCTCCGACAGGGCGCGCAAATAAGTCGTATTGCCAAGGTCGCCGAGCAGCAGCAAGCCGCGCTCGACGTCGGCGGCGAACACCGCCGGCACGTGGATACCGCCATCGGCAAGCAAGCGGCTGACATTGAGAAACGGCCGCACGTCTTCTTTCGGCGGCGGCGCGTCCATCACGATCGCGGTGGCGTCGTCGGCGCTGGCACGAACGCGGAAATAGCGGCGGAAACTGGCGTCCGCCGACGCCGGTTCGATCGACGACCACTTGCCGCCGACGGCAGCGAGCCAGCGTACGGCTTCGGCCAGGCGCTCGTCGGCCTGCGCGGGAGAAATGTTGATTCGTTGCATGCAAGCTGCGGACGATGACCGCACGGTGCCAACGCCGCGCCGGAGGCGGCAACCCGCCCGTAAGCACTTGATTTGTCGGCTAAACTTGATAGTTTATCAACCAGCGACCGGGCCTTGCCCACGCTTTGCCGACGCCCGCTTCGTGACTGCAACGCGCTATCTGCCTGCTCCCGCCTTCGTGTGCACCGCCGTGCTCTGTGCCTCGGTGAGCGCGCAATCGACCGGCTATTGCTCGGCGGCAGCCTTGGGCGGCGCGGCCATCGCTGCCGGTGCGGCAACGATGACGCCGCTGGCCGCCGCGCTGGCGGGGCCAACCGGCGCCCCGCAATTTGCTCCGATCTACTGCCCGTCGGCCATTTCGTCGAACGGCAGCTACCCGTTGCAGTTGCAGCCGCCGCCGCCCGACGGCAAGGAAACGACCACCATTTTCGCCCGCGAGTCGCAGGGTGAAGACAACCGTTTCGTCGAAGCGACCGGCGCCGTCGACATGCGCTCGCCGTCGAAGCAGGTCCTCTCCGACTGGTTGCGCTACGAGTTCGACATCGACACCATCCGTGCCCGCGGCAATGTGGTGATCCGCTCCTGGCAGGATCTGGTGACCGGCCCCGAACTCGAATACCGGCGCGACACGGCGACCGGATTCATGAAGCAGCCGACCTTCGTGCTCGGCGTCTACAAGGGCCGCGGCAAGGCCGAGCAATTGCAGTTCACCGGCCCCGAGCAGTACCGCATCCAGCGCGGCACCTATTCCACCTGCGTCGGCGATGCGCCGGCGTGGCGACTGGAGGTGGCGCAACTCGATCTCGACGAAAACACCTCGATTGGCGTCGCCAAGGATGCGCGCATCTATCTTGGCAGCCTGCCGGTGGCGTGGCTGCCGCAGTTCAGCTTTCCGCTGAAGAACGAGCGCAAGAGCGGCTTCCTCGCCGCCACTTACGGCACCAGCGGCAACCGCGGTCTCGACATCCAGTTACCGTACTACTTCAACCTCGCGCCGAACTACGACGCCACGCTGACGCCGCGCCTGATGAGCAAGCGCGGCGTGCTGTTCAACGGCCAGGCGCGTTACCTGTTCGACACCCCGTTCGGGCGTGCGCTGGGCGACTGGAACGGCGAAATCCTGCCCCGCGACCGGCTGGCCGATGCCACCCGGGATGCCACCAATATCCGCCATACCCAGCTCTTTTCGCCGAATCTGACGCTGACGGTGAACTACAACCACGTCTCGGATGCGCGCTACTTCGTCGATCTCGCCGATTTCGTGTCGATCACGTCGATCACCACGCTGCCGCGCGACGCCACCCTCACCTGGCGCAATAACGACTGGCTGCTGACGGCGAAAGCGCAGCGCTTCCAGACCCTGCAGGATCCGGGTGCCGTGGTGTTGCCGCCTTACGACCGGGTGCCGCAACTGTCCGCCGAATCGCCGGTGTACAAGCCGCTGTCCGATCTGCCGCTCGAGTTCAAGCTGAGCAGCGACGTCACCCGTTTCCAGTACCCCAACGCGGCGCTGCCCTCGGGCTACCGCGCCTACGGCTACGGCACGCTCGCCTGGCGCTACGACACGCCGGGTTTCTTCGTGACGCCGAAGATCGGCCTGCATGCCACCCGCTACCGGCTGACCGGCACCTTCGACGACTATCGCGATTCCACGCGCGTGCTGCCGATCAGCAGCATCGATGCCGGCCTGCGCTTCGAGCGCAACACCTCGATCTTCGGCAGCAGCTTTGTACAGACGCTCGAACCGCGGGCGATGTTCACCTACATCCCGTATCGCGACCAAAGCGAAACGCCGGTGTTCGACACCGCGCTGGCCGATTTCAACCAGCTGCAACTGTTCAGCGAAAACCGCTACGTCGGGCAGGACCGCATCGGCGACACGCGTCAACTGTCGGTGGGGCTGACCTCCAGGCTGTTCGACGCCGATTCGCAGAAGGAACGACTGCGCCTGACGCTCGGCGGCCGCGTCTACTTTGCCGACCAGCAGGTGACGCTACCGGGCGAAAGCAGGCGCGACAGCAACAGCTCCGACCTGCTGTTTTCCGCGAACGGCCGGGTGACCGATGCGCTGTATGTCGAGGGCAACGCGCAATACAACGCCAATCTGGGTCAGACCGAACGCTATTCGCTCGGCCTGCGCTATACGCCGGAGCGGTCGCGGACACTCAACATCAACTATCGCGCCATTCGCGAACTGGTAACCAACACCGGGCCGGTGCAGGTCAAGCAGATCGACGTTGCCGGCCAATGGCCGGTCTATCGCAATTTGTACGCGGTGGGCCGCGTCAACTATTCGATCGCCGACCGCCGCCTGACCGAAAGCGTGCTTGGCCTTGAATACGACGGCTGCTGCTACGTCATCCGCGCGGTGGCGCAGCGCATCGCTACCACCACCACCACCGCCACCAATACGTTCTTCCTGCAACTCGAGCTGAACGGCCTCGGCCGGGTAGGCTCGAACCCGCTCGACGTGCTCAAGCGGAACATTCCGGGCTATTCTCTGCTCTATGAGAATCCGACCCGTCGCCGCGTCGACGAGCCGGTCGCCCCGAGCAGCCCCATGTTCACGCCGTGGAATCCGGGCACGCCCTACGGGCCTTACATTCCATAATTCGCCGCCCGGCGACCGCCGGTTACCCCAGTCAATCGACCGCTCCATGATGAAAACGCCCGCCCTTGCTCCCCTCGCCGCCCTCCTCACCGTGCTGGCCGCGACCAGTCTTCCGCTGCATGCGCAGAGCGGACGCATCCAGCTCGTCGACCGCGTGGTCGCGGTGGTCAACGACGAAGTGATCACCCGCTACGAGTTGAACGAGCAGAAACGGGCGGTGCTCGCCCAGCTCAAGCGCCAGGGCGTAGCCACGCCGCCGGACGCCGAGCTCGATGCGCAGGTGCTGGAGCGCTTCATCAACGAGAAAGTGCAATTGCAGTACGCCAAGGAGTACGGCATCCGCGCCGACGACGAGGTGGTCAACGCGTCGCTGCAGCGGATCGCCGCCGAGAACAAGATGTCGATGCAACAGTTCGCCGCAGCGCTACGCAAGGATGGCGTGTCGATCGAAAAATTCCGCGAGGAACTGAAGAACGAGATCATCATCAATCGCGTCCGCGAGCGCGAGGTCGAATCGCGGGTGGTGGTCACCGACGGCGAGATCGACGGCTATCTGGCGCTGGCCAAGGCGCAGGGCGCCAATCAGGCCGAGTACCAGCTTGCCCACATTCTGGTGCTGGTGCCGGAGCAGGCGACGCCCGATCAGGTGGAGACCCGCCGCAAGCGCGCCGAGGAAGCGTTGCGGCAACTGAAAACCGGGACGCCGTTCGGCCAGATCGCTGCCGTGTTCTCCGACGCCAACGATGCGGCACAGGGCGGATCGCTCGGCTGGCGGCAGGCCGACCGTCTGCCGGCGCTTTACTCCGATGCCGCCAGCAAGCTGCAGGCGGGCGAAGTCAGCAACGTGCTGCGCAGCGCCAACGGCTTTCACATTGTGCGCCTGATCGACAAGCGTCAGGGCGAGCAGAAGGCAGTCGTCGAGCAGAACAAGGCGCGGCACATCCTGGTGCGCGTCAACGATCTGGTCGGCGAGTCCGAGGCCAAGGCCAAGATCGAGCGGCTGAAAGATCGCATCGCCGCCGGCGCCAAGTTCGAGGACATCGCCAAGCTGAGCAGCGAAGACGGCAGCGCGCAAAAGGGCGGCGAACTGGGCTGGGTGTCGCCGGGCGACACCGTGCCCGAATTCGAGGCCGCGATGAACAAGGCGGCGCTGAACACGGTGGTCGGCCCGGTGCGAACGCAGTTCGGCTTCCACCTGCTGGAAGTCACCGAGCGGCGCAGCCAGGACGTCACCCGCGAGCGCACGCGGCAAAGCGCGCGCCTCGCGCTGCGCGACCGCAAGGCGGACGAGGCGTATCAAACCTGGATGCGCGAGCAGCGCGACCGCGCAACGGTCGAGGTCAAACTGGCCGACAGTTAACCGTCGGCGGGCCACGCCGCGGCGTCCGCCGCCGTGGTCAAGCCGGCATCAGCTTTTTCGTCAATGCGGCACTGGTACAGGGCTTACAGCCAGATTTCCGGCCAAGTCGACATTGCGGCCTTTTAAGCTCTGCGCCCATATTGAATGGGCGTTTCACCGAAAAGCTATACCGGCAAAATGCCGTCGTGCGCGGTCACCGCGTCGATGACGGCGGCCGACCCCGACGGCCGGGGCGTCCGCGTTACGCGGTAGCCGCCGCTGCCTCAGCGCGCCGACTCGCGGCCTTGCGCTCGTGTTCGATCAGGTAGCGTTTGCGCAGGCGGATCGACTTCGGCGTCACCTCGACCAGCTCGTCGTCCTCGATGAACTCGACGGCGTATTCGAGCGTCAGCTTCACCGGCGGCGTCAGCAGGATGTTCTCGTCCTTGCCGGCGGAGCGCACGTTGGTGAGCTTCTTTTCCTTGATCGGGTTGACCACGAGATCGTTGTCGCGGCTGTGGATGCCGACCAGCATGCCCTCGTACACGATGTCGCCGGGCGAGACGAACAGGCGGCCGCGTTCCTGCAATGAGAACAGCGAATAGCCGACCGCATTGCCGTCGTCCTGCGAGATCAGCACGCCGTTGCGGCGGCCCGGAATGTCGCCGCGATGCGGGGCATAGCCGTCGAAGATGTGCGAGATCAGGCCGGTGCCGCGCGTGAGGTTCATGAATTCGTTCTGGAAGCCGATCAGACCGCGCGCCGGAATGCGGTATTCGACGCGGGCACGGCCACGGCCGTCGTTCTCCATGTTGGTCAGCTCACCGCGGCGCTCGCCGAGCGCCTGCATGACGCCGCCCTGATGGCCTTCCTCGACGTCCACGGTCAACGCTTCCATCGGTTCGCACTGCACGCCGTCGATCGTTTTGAACAGCACTTCCGGTTTGCCGACGGCCAGCTCGTAGCCTTCGCGGCGCATGTTCTCGACCAGGATCGTCAGATGCAATTCGCCGCGCCCGGAGACGCGGAAGATGTCGGCGTCCTCGGTGTCTTCCACTTTCAGCGCGACGTTGGCGAGCAGCTCTTTCTGCAGACGGTCACGGATCTGGCGCGAGGTGACAAACTTGCCTTCGCGACCTGCCTGCGGCGAGGTGTTGACGCAAAAGCTCATGGTCAGCGTCGGCTCGTCCACCGCGATCGGCGGCAGGCCTTCCGGTTTCTCGCGGTCGCAGATCGTGTAGCCGATGCCCAGATCGGCAATACCGGTGATGGCGACGATGTCGCCGGCGCTGGCGATCTCGGCCTCGGTGCGCTCCAGGCCCTTGAAAGTCAGCACCTGATTGACCTTGGCGATGCCGCGCTCCTCGTCGCCGTAGCGCAGCGCATATTGCGCGCCGGGCTTGATGGTGCCGCGATGGATGCGGCCGATACCGATGCGGCCGACGTAGCTGTTGTAGTCGAGCGCCGAGATTTGCAATTGCAGCGGCGCCTTGTCGTCGAGGTGCGGCGCCGGAATCTTGCCGAGCACGGTGTCGAACAGCGGCTCCATGTTGGTGCCGGTTTCGCCCTCGGTCAGGCTCGCCCAGCCGTTGAGGCCGCTGGCGTAGACGACCGGGAAGTCGAGCTGTTCCTCGGTGGCGCCGAGCTTGTCGAACAGTTCGAAGGTCTGGTTGACCACCCAGTCGGGGCGCGCGCCGGGGCGGTCCACCTTGTTGACCACCACGATGATCTTGTGGCCGAGCGCCAGCGCTTTCTTGGTCACGAAGCGCGTCTGCGGCATCGGGCCTTCGACGGCGTCCACCAGCAGCAGCGCGCCGTCGACCATCGACAGCACACGCTCGACCTCGCCGCCGAAATCGGCATGGCCGGGGGTGTCGACGATGTTGATCCGCGTGCCCTTGTAGGTCACCGCGCAGTTCTTGGCCAGGATGGTGATGCCGCGCTCTTTTTCGATGTCGTTGCTGTCCATCACCCGCTCGCCGACCTGCTCGTGCGCGGCGAAGGTGCCCGACTGCTTGAGCAGGCAGTCGACGAGCGTCGTCTTGCCGTGGTCGACGTGGGCAATGATGGCGATATTGCGAAGGCCGGAGTTCGCGCTGGTAGTCATGGGTCACCTGAAGCACCCGCGCTGGCGGCCCGCATCGTCGCCGGCCGCCGTCAACGCCAGAACGGGCGCCGCCGGGTGAAAGAAGAAACCAGTGATTTTACTGCGGCGCAGCAAGTTTTCATAGGAGTTCGAGCGGAACCTCTATCCGCGGCCGACGTAACAAGCCTACCCGCGCGGGTCCATGCCCGGCGTGGCGGTGATCTTGTGAATGGTCAGGTCGGCGCCGTTGTACTCCTCCTCGGCGTCCAGCCGCAGGCCGGCGAAGTACCTGATCGCGCCGTAGACGATGGTGGCGCCGGACACCGCGATTGCAATGCCGGTCAGTGTGCCGATCAGTTGCGACGCAAACGCGACGCCACCGATGCCGCCGAGCGCCTTGCTGCCGAAGATGCCCGCGGCAATGCCGCCCCAGGCGCCGCACAGGCCATGCAGCGGCCACACGCCGAGCACGTCGTCGATCTTCCATTTGTTCTGCGTCAGCGTGAACAGGTAGACGAAGATGGCACCGGCAATGCCGCCCACCGCCAGCGCGCCGAGCGGGTGCATGACGTCGGAGCCGGCGCAGACGGCCACCAGCCCGGCTAGCGGGCCGTTGTAAGCGAAGCCGGGATCGTTGCGCCCGACCAGCAGCGCCACCAGCGTGCCGCCGACCATCGCCATCAGCGAATTCACCGCCACCAGGCCGCTGATCTTGTCGATCGTCTGCGCGCTCATCACGTTGAAGCCGAACCAGCCCACCGCCAGCACCCAGGCGCCGAGCGCGAGAAAGGGAATCGATGACGGCGGGTGCGCGGCAATCTGCCCCTGCTTGCCGTAGCGGCCGCTGCGCGGGCCGAGCAGCAGCACGGCGATGAGGCCGATCCAGCCGCCGACCGTGTGCACCACGACGGAGCCGGCGAAGTCGTGGAACTCCTCGCCGAACGTGCCCTTGAGCCAGGCCTGCAGGCCAAAGCCGCCATTCCACGCGATGCGCTCGAACAACGGATAGACCAGCGCGACCAGCAATAGCGTGGCGACCAGCTGCGGGCCAAAGCGGGCGCGCTCGGCGATGCCGCCGGACACGATGGCCGGGATCGCCGCCGCGAAGGTGAGCAGGAAGAAAAACTTGACCAGCTCGTAGCCGCTCTTCGCCGCCAGCGCCTCGGCCGGGCCGAAGAAATGCGCGCCGTAAGCGATCCAGTAACCCACCACGAAGTAGGCCACCGTCGACACCGCGAAATCGGCGAGGATCTTGACCAGCGCGTTGACCTGATTCTTGGCGCGCACGGTGCCCAGCTCCAGAAACGCGAACCCCGCATGCATGGCCAGCACCATGATCGCGCCCAGCAGAATGAAGAGCGTGTCGTTGGCCGTCTTGAGTGCTTCCACCGTTCCCCCCGTATCAAGAAAAATTCTTGTACGGTCTAGCAATTAGCATGCCCGATATTGGTGCATGTAAGTGACTGTTTTATTGTGTATTTTTTACGACGCACCAGAACGAGGTTTTGCCGCAAGCGCCACGTCGGTGCATTGGCGAACCGTGCGCACCATTTATGTGCCGCAACTGGCGACGTCATCGGCCTCCACCGCGCACCGTTGATCGACGCAGCAGCTTTATACCGGAAACGCCATCTGTAACGGGCTCATAGCGAATTTTCATCAGAAGTCGATATTGCTGCTTTTCTGCCGTTCGCGCATATTCAATAAGCGTTCTACCGAAAAGTTGTTCGCACCGAGCCGTAACCGCACGGCTGCGCCCTGACTGGCGCAAAGCGCGCAACGATTGCGTTTTTTCAAGCAACCGGTGGTATCGGATGACACCGGAAAGCCCGACCACCGTCGCCGGCTGGCTCGACGGACGGCGGGCGGTCTGCCAGCGGAGAACTTTGCCTGTCATGAACACGCCACCTGCCAGCCCCCGCTTCCGCGCCGCGCCCGGCAGCGCACCCCGGAGCACGGCCGGCGAGGCCACCCACTACGCTGCCGATGCCTACGCCTACAGCCTGGCCGGCGGCTTGATCGCCGCCCGCGCCCAGCACCGCGAACCGATGCTGGGGGCCCACGGCGACGCCGCGCCGATGGCCCACGGCGACGCCACACCGGTGGCCGCGCCCGGCCACGACGCGCTGCGCACGCTGCTGGTGACCGATGCCGCCTGCGATCTGCCCGAGGCATGGCTGGCGGCGCGGCGCGTGCTGGTGCTGCCGTTGCGCATCCGCAACTCGCGCGGCAGCCAGACCGACGGCCGCAACGGCGCCGCCGACAGCGAACGGCGACAGCGGTTCTTCGACCACGAACTCAACCGCGCCGAGCCCGATGCGCAGGCGCTGCCGCTCAGTGTGGTGGGCACCGGCGATTGCGTGCACGAACGCCTGCTCGACGACACCGACTTCGTGCTCGAAATCGCTCAGGCCTCGCGCCGCAGCAACGCCTACATGAATTCCCTCACGGCAGCGCAGAACCTGATGCTGCAACACGGCCGTGCGCGCCGGCAACGCGGCATCGCGCGACCGTTTAAGATGTGGGTCATCGACTCGACCTGCGCGCTGAACGGTCAGGGCGTGCTGGTCTGCGAGGGCGCGCGGCTGCTCGACGACGGCGCTACCGTGCCGCGCGTGGTGCAGCAGATCGACGGCCTGCGCCAGCACGTGCGCACGCTGCTGGTCCCGGCCGACGTGTCGTTCTTCCAGCGGCGCAGCCGGCTCGATGGCGACGCGCCGCTGGCCTGGCTGAGCTACGGCGTGGGCAAGGTGTTCGACCGCACGCCGCTAGTGCGCGTGCAGGGCGCGGAGCTGTCGGTCGTCGTCCAGCTGCGTGGCTTCGACGCCGCCATCGCCCGCGCCTTCGAGAGCGTCGGCGGGCAGGTGCGCGCCGGCCTCGCGGCTCCCTTCATCTGCATCAGCTACGCCGGCGACGAAGCAGAAGTGCGCCAGTGGCCCGCCTTCGCGGCGCTGCAGGAGGATTGCCAGCGCCACAACGTTACCCTGCATCTGGCCAGCATGAGCATGGGCAACGCCCTGCTGGTTGGCCGCGGCGCGCTGGCAGTGAGTTTCGCCAGCGACCCCTGATCGCATCGCCCCGCCGCGGACGCGCCCGGTCTGTTGCCGGTTGGGTCATGGAATGCACCAGTGCGCCGCGGCGACCGCGCCCATACAATGGGTCGCTGAGCGCTGCGAGCGGCGCGACTCCTTCGATAGGCGCCGCGAGCGGCGCGACTCCTTTTCTGCAACATTCAAAGGATTCCCGACGATGAAGCGTTCACTCATTGCTGCACTGCTGGCAACCGGCCTGGCGGCGGTCGCCACCGTGCCGGCCTCGGCGCAAACTTTCTTCCGCATCAACACCGGCGGCACCGCCGGCACCTACTACCCGATCGGCGGCCTGATCGCCAACGCGATCTCGCAGCCGGCGGTGCCCAACCTGGTCGCCACCGCCGTCGCCTCCAACGGCTCGGTCGCCAACGTCAACGCCATCCAGGGCGGCGGCGCCGAATCCGGCTTCTCGCAGGCCGACGTCGCCTACTGGGCCTACACCGGCACCGGCACCTTCGAGGGCAAGCCGAAAGTCACCGACCTGCGCCTGATCGCCAATCTCTACCCCGAAAGTTTCCATCTGGTGGTGCGCAAGGCGGCCAACATCAAGAGCGTGGCCGAGCTCAAAGGCAAGCGCGTCTCGCTCGACGAGCCGGGTTCGGGCACGCTGGTGAACGCCCGCGCGATCCTCGCCGCCTACGGCGTGACCGAGAAAGACATCAAGCCGGAATTCCTGAAGCCGAACGCCGCCGGCGAAAAGCTCAAGGACAACTCGCTCGACGCCTTCTTCTTCGTCGGCGGCTACCCGGCCGGCGCCATCGCCGAGCTGGCAGCGACCGGCGGCATCGACGTGCTCCCGATCAGCGGCCCGGAAGCCGACAAGCTGGTCAAGCAATTCGGCTTTTACGCCGTCGACAACATCCCGGCCGAGACCTACAAGGGCGTCGGCGCCGTGAAGACGCTCGCCGTCGGCGCGCAGTGGGTCACCAGCGCCAAACAGGATGCGACGCTCGTCTACAACATCACCAAAGCGCTGTGGAGCGACAACGCGCGCAAGGCGCTCGACGCCGGCCACGCCAAGGGCAAGGCCATCGTGCGCGCCAACGCCATCGCCGGCGCCGGCATCCCGCTGCATGCGGGCGCCGAGAAGTTCTACCGGGAAGTCGGACTGCTCAAGTAAAACCGGGCAGACGAGCATCCGGAAAAGGCTGGCCAACACCAGCCTTTTTCATTTCGACGACTCATTCCATTTCCAAATCAACTATTGATTTGGAAATGGAATTACGGGGGCAAGACAGCACATGAGCACACACACCATCGACGACAAGGTCATCGCCGAACTCGAGACCAAATACGACAGCGAGATGCGGTTTCGCCCGATGGCGAACGTCGCCGCGACGACGGTGACGGTGCTGCTGATCGCGCTGTCCTGCTTTCACTACTACACGGCCGGTTTCGGCCTGCTGCGCGAGGCGACGCATCGCGGCGTGCATCTGGCCTTCGTGCTCGGCCTGATCTTTCTCGTCTTCGGTTTCAACCGCAAGGCGGCGGCGCAGCGCGCGCCAAGCTGGCACCACCCGCTCGGTCTGCCGCTCTACGACTGGCTCTGCGCGCTCGCGGCCGTCGCATCGGCGCTCTACATCCCCTACGTCTTCGACGATCTCGCCTTCCGCATCGGCAACCCCGACACGCTGGACGTGGTGATGGGCAGCACGCTGATCGTGCTGCTGCTGGAAGCCACGCGGCGCGCGATGGGCTGGCCGCTGCCGATCATCGCCATCGTGTTCATGCTTTACGCGATGTTCGGGCCGTCGTTTCCGGGGCTGCTCAAGCATGCCGGCGCCACCTGGGCACAAGTGGTCAACCATCAATATCTGACCAGTCAGGGCGTCTACGGCATTGCGGTGGGCGTCGTCGCCACCTACGTGTTCCATTTCGTGCTGTTCGGCGTGCTGGCCACCCGCATCGGCCTCGGCCAACTGTTCCTCGACGTCGCCTCCGCCATTGCCGGCAAGTACGCCGGCGGGCCGGCCAAGGTCAGCGTGTTCGGCTCGGCGATGTTCGGCATGCTGTCCGGCTCGTCGGTCGCCAATGCGGTGACCGTCGGCTCGCTGACCATCCCGGCGATGATCAAGGTCGGCTATCCGCGTCACTTCGCCGGCGGCGTCGAGGCGGCGGCTTCGACCGGCGGCCAGATTACGCCACCGATCATGGGCGCGGCGGCGTTTCTGATGATCGAGTTTCTGGCGCTGCCCTATTCGACCATCGTCATCGCCGCCATCGCACCGGCTTTCATGCACTTCTTCGGCGTGTTCTGGCAGGTGCACTTCGAGGCCAAGCGCACCGGCCTGCGCGGCCTGTCGCCCGACGAATTGCCAAGCGTGCGCGAGAGCTTCCGCAAACGCTGGCCGACGCTGATTCCACTGCTGCTGCTGGTCGGCACCCTGATGAGCGGCTTCACACCTTATGTGTCGGCCTTCGCCGGGATCAGCAGTTGCATCATCGTCGGCCTCACCACCAGCGAAAGCGGCAATTCGGCGAAAGGCATCGCCGTCATGCTGGCGCTGCACGCCGTGCTGGCAGTCGTCATTTCCGGTCAGCTCGAAGACTACGGCGTGGCGCTGTTCGGCGTGTCGGCGGTGGTCTTCGTCGCCCTGCTGAAGCTGCTCGACCTGCCCACCCGCTTCACGCGTGCCGAGTTGATCGATGCCTTCTCCACCGGCGCCAAGTACGCGCTGGCCGTGGGCGCCGCCGCTGGTACCGTGGGCCTCGTCATCGGCGTGGTGACGCTGACCGGCGTCGGCTTCAAGGTGAGCTACATCGTCAACGCGGCGGCGGCATCGATGGCGGAATTTTTCACCGCGATCCTGCCCGCCTGGCTGGTCAGCAAACAAACGCTGATGCTGATCAGCGCGCTGTTCATGACCGGCTTCGTCTGCATCCTGATGGGCTGCGGCATCCCGACCACCGCCAACTACATCATCATGGTCACCGTCGCCGCGCCGGCGCTGGTGCAAATGGGCGTGGAGCCGATCGTGGCGCACTTCTTCGTCTTCTATTACGGCGTGCTGGCCGACATCACGCCACCGGTGGCACTGGCGGCCTACGCCGCCGCCGGCATGGCGAACTCGGACCCGTTCAAGACCGGCAACACTGCCTTCCGGCTCGGCCTCGGCAAGGCGCTGGTACCGTTTATCTTCGTCTTTTCGCCGGCGTTGCTTATCGTGACCAAGGGCTTCACCTGGGGCGCATTTGCACTGGTGTTCACCGCCTGCATCGTCAGCATCCTGCTGCTCGCCGCGGCGCTATCGCGCTTCCTGCTGGTCGAGATGAAAGTCTGGGAGCGGGCGCTCACCGTCGTCGCGGCGCTGATAATGATTGCGCCCGGCTGGCAGGCGCTCGCACTCGGGCTGCTGGCGGCGACACCGGTGCTGGCCAGTCAAGTGCTGCGCTACCGGGGGCGCTGACCGGCTTGCCGCCAGGCCAACGGGCTGCGGCGTCTTTTGTACATTTTGGCGCCGGCGATGTCACGCCGGCATACGCCCTTGCGTCTATCTGCGATACGTCGGCGAATTTTTGTTGTCCTGCGTTGTCTGATATTGTGGTCATCGCGCCGGATGGAATCAGACGCCGGGCGCCGCCGACAAGAAAGGTTGTTGTCCATGTTGAATGCGGTCCCGCTGCGCGATCCTTTGCCCCGGACACTGCGAACCGCTGCGCGCGTTGCGGCCGCCGCGCTGGCGCTCGGCCTGACGTCATTGCTGTGCACAACCACCGCCAGCGCCAGTTCCGGCATTGTGCCGGCGCTCAACGGCCGCTTCGCGGTGGGCTGCAGCAATGTCGAGCAGGACTTCAGCCGCCTGCGTGCGGGCGAATCGGCGCCGGACTACTGGGAGGGTAATCCGCTGTCCGACGGGTCGCATTACGTGACCGAGCTGCTGGTCAGCCCGGCCAATGCGCTGACCTACAGCGTGGCGGTGCCGACGGTGTCGCAGCTCGATGTGTTCGAGAAGCAGGGCGGCAAGCAGCTTGCCTACGCCGCGATCGCCTGCTACCCGACCACCGCAGCCAACAGCCGGGCCGACTACACGCTGCCGTCGGGCGTCAAGGTGCCCAGGATGCAGCGCGGCGCCGAAGCGCCGATCATCGCGGCCAACCCCGACAGCGGCGACGGCAAATGGCCGCTGATGATGCTGAGCCACGGCCTCGCCGGCTCGCCGCTGGGCGACGACTATGTGCAGGTGATTGCGCGCATGGCGGCCGAGGGCTACGTGGTGTTTGCGCCGTTTCACGCCGACGCCCGTTACTCGCGCATCAAGCTGGACACGATCAGCGACTACTTCTACGTGTTCTCGAAGTACGCCGAAATCGCCGAGATGCAGGCGATCCGCCCGCTCGGGCTGAAACAGGGGCTCGACTACCTGCTGACCAAAGCCGAGTACGCCAACACCATCGACCGCGACCAGATCGTCGGCTTCGGCGCCTCACTCGGCGGCATGGCGATGATGCTGGTGCAGGGCGCGACGATGACCACCAGCTGGGGCGGCGCCGAGCGCATCATCGTGCGCGACAACCGCTACAAGGCGGTGGTGGGCTATGTGCCGTTCTCGGGCTACAGCTTCTTCCCGGCCTTCGGCGACAGCAACCAGGGCGTGCAAAGCGTGCGCGTGCCCTACCTTGGCATCGGCGGCACCGCCGACGTGGTGGCCCCGATCAGCCGCACCTCGCAGATGATCGAGGCGCTCGACGGCAGCAAGTATTTCGTCACCGTCGAAGGCATGGAGCACGGCTTCCGCGTCGAGGATGCGCCGGAAGTGTTCGGCTGGACGTTCGCGTTCCTGAAAGCGCAGCTATCGCGCAATCAGGCCGACCGCGTCGCGTTCAACGCCATCGACAACATCCCCGGCGGCTCCGACGACCGCGTGAAAATACGCAAGATGCTGGCCTGGGGATCGCGCGACGAGCTGGAAGTGGTCGAGTACCTCTCGCCGCCGACCGGCAAATATTTCATGACCGGGCGCCCCGATGAAATCGCGCTGCTCGATGCCCTGCCGACGTCGTGGCAACGCACCGGCCAGCGCTTCGCGACGTTTCGCACCGACACCACGCTGGGCGCACCGATGTGCCGCTTCTATGCCAACGACGGCGCCGGTTTGAGCACCCATTTCTATGGCATCACCGCCGCCGACTGCGCGCTGGTGCGCGCGCAGTCGTGGGCGCACGACGAAGGCATCACGATGCGCGCCGACGATGCCTATAGCCCGCCGGGCGGCATTTTCCCGCCGCTGCCGTATTGCCGCGACGGCACGGTCAAGATCATCCGCCTGTTCAACAAAACCACGGTCAACCACCGCTACGTCACCGAAGGCTGGCTGCCGCGCCTGCTGACAGCGGACTGGGCCAACGAAGGCGCGGTGTTTTGCGCGGCAAAATACGACCGATAAGTGAAAGCGAACCGAGGATTGCCGATGAAGCGATTGTTCAACTTGCTTGCAGGCGCGGCTGCGATGGTGCTGCTGCCGGTTTCAGCACAGACCGCGTACCGCTGCGACCAGGGCGGACAGACCGTCTACAGCGACAAGCCCTGTCCGTCCGGCAGCGACAGCAAGGCCGTCGCGCCGACCCAGGACAGCGCCGAGCAAAAGGCTGCCGCGAAGCAGGCGGGCGCTCAGATGCGCCAGGACAACGCCGATCTTGACAAGCGACTGGCCGCGCGCGAAAAGCTCGCTGCGCAGGAACGGGCAGCCGCACGCAAGACGAGCAGCAAGACGGCGGCCGAGAAGCCGAAATCCGGCAAGACGACGAAGTCCGGCGCCAAGATCAAGGCCAGCGCCGCCAAGGCGAAGACTTCGGACGGCGGCAAGAAGAACAAGGGCAAGTCAGCGGGCAGTGCGGCGGTTCGGCCGGCGGGCTGATCGACGGTGTTACCCACCCGCATCACCGCTGCCCCGTTCGCGATCGCCTCTACGGCAGCGTGGACGAGCCTGTTGGCGAGCGCCGTCATCGCGCTCGCCGGCTGCAGCACCACAACCGCGCCGCCACGCGGCGTCAACTATCCGGCGCCGGTGGCGACGCCGGCGCCACCGCGCAGCAGCGAAGCACCTGCGGTGCAACGCGAGTGGCGCGCCGCCGGTGCCGGGCTCGACGCCGCCTTCGAGCGCAGCGCCCTGCTCACCGACTCCTTCTATCGCAATGCCGATGCCCTGCTGCAACAGGTCGAAAAATCCGGAGCGATGGGCGTCAACCGCGGTTTCGAACTCGGCGCGCGCAAGGGCGGCGAATGGTTCATCGAGGAGCAACGCTTCGCCGACACCGTGATCGGCGCCGGCGTCAACCGCAACCGCATGGATCTGATCGATGCCGGCCTGCGCGCGCTGGAATGGGGCTACGCGCAGCAGAGCGCCGACGGCAGCTTCCCCTGCCGCGACAACTTCCTCGGCGCCAGCTACTTCGTCGCCGCCACCGCGCATTCGCTGTGGCTGCTGGAAACGACTGGCTACGCGCGCAACTTCAGCGCACGCATCGCCGCGCTGCGCCCGAAGCTGGACCGTGCCGCGCACTGGCTGGCCGACAACGGCCATCCGGCGGCGGTGCTCGCGCAGCAGGACGCCTTCAGCTCACGCCACTTCCTGACCGGCTACGCGCTTGCGGCCTCCGGCCGCTATCTCGGCGACGGCACGCTGGCGCTGGTCGGTGAAGACATGATCCAGAAGGGCCTCAAGCGGCAGCACGCGGCCGGATACTTTCAGGAGCGCGGCGGCTACGACGCCAGCTTCCAAGCCGAAGCGCTGGTCTATCTGCTGCGCTACTACGACCACGCGGCGACCGCCGACATGCAGCGCAACGTGGAGCCGGCGCTGCGCCGCGCGCTCGGCTGGCTGGAATCGCGGGTGTCGCCGCGTGGCGTGGTCCAGACGGCCGGCAACACCCGCACCGGCGGCGGCCAGGAGCGCGACCGCACCGGCGCGCCGCGGCGGGTCAGCGCGGTAGCCGTGTCGCGTGCGTTCGGCCTCGCCCGTCATGTGCTGGGCGACAGCAAGTTCGAGACGCTGGCGCGCGCCGTGGCGACGGCGCGGCAACCGGGCTAAGCTACCAGCTTTTCGCTGTAAGCGCCGTTCAATCAGGGCTCAGCGCCGAAAATTCGCCAAGTCGACTTTTCTATTTTATCGCCTGTCGCCCACATTGAATGGGCATTTCAGGCAAAAGCCATTGCTCGGACGCGGCACCGGCAAGCGACTACGAAACCTGCACCACCGTGCGTCCGGTGACCGCGCCCTTCACGTAGGCGTCGAACACCGTCGGCAACTCGGCGAACGCCACCGTGCGGCAATGCGCGGCGAGCCGCTCGCACTTCCACTCGTCGGCCAAGCGGCGCCACAGCTCGCGGCGCAGCGTCATCGGGCAGTTCACGCTGTCGATGCCGAGCAGCAGCACACCGCGCAGGATGAACGGCATCACGGTGGTCTTCACCTCCCAGCCCTGCGCCAGCCCGACGCTGGCGATGGTGCCGCCGACCTTCATCACGCGGGTCAGCCACGACAATTGGTCGCCGCCAAGGTTGTCCACCGCGCCGGCGTAAGTCTCGGGCCCGAGCGGCTTCTCGGTCATCTCGAACTGGCCGCGCACCAGCACCTCCCTGGCGCCGACCGACTTGAGCAGATCCGCGTCTTTCTCCTTGCCGGTCACCGCGACGACCTCGTAGCCAAGTCCGGCGAGGATTTCAATCGCCACCATGCCCACGCCGCCGGTGGCGCCGTTGACCAGCACCGGCCCATTGCCCGGCCGCAAGCCGTCGTGCTGCATGCGATGCACCGCGAGCGCCGCGGTGAAGCCCGCCGTGCCGTAGCTCATGGCATCGAAGGTGGTCATCTTCGCCGGCGCCGGCACCAGCCAGGCCGCCGGAATGCGCGCCTTCTGCGCATAGCCGCCGTGATGCGCGACACCGACGTCATACGAGGTGGCGATCACCTTGTCGCCGGGCTTGAACGCCGGATCGGACGAGCTCGCCACGGTGCCGGCGAGATCGATGCCGCCCACGCACGGAAAGCGCCGGATGATGCGCCCGGCGCCGGTCGCCGACAGCGCGTCTTTGTAATTCACGGTCGAATACTCGACGTCGATCAGCACCTCGCCGGCGTCGAGCTGATCCACGGTCATGTCGACCAGTTCGGTCTTGACCGATTTGCCGTCCTGCGCGGTGAGATAGGCTTTGAAAGTGCTCATGGGGTGTTCCTTGCGGTGGCGCAGCGGTCGTGCGTCCTGGTTGACGTTTGCGTCAATTATGACGTTCGCCGGAGGTCCGGCGCCGTTGCGCGGCGCTTCATCCAAGATCACCAAACGACTGCTTCATGCGATTCGATCTATCGATGTAAAATTCGTTTAACGAGTTTAATATCGATAAAACATGACTACGCTGACACTTTCGCCCAAGTTTCAGGTGGTGGTGCCGAAGGAGATTCGCGAGGCGATGAATCTCAAGGCCGGCACGCCGATGCAGGTCGTGCAGTACGGCGAGCGCATCGAGTTCATCCCGGTGCGGCCGATGCGGCAGGCGCGCGGCATGCTGCGTGGCATGACGACCGATGTCGAGCGCGATGACGACCGCGAATGAATCTGATCGACACCTCGGGCTGGCTCGAATATTTCGCCGACACCCCATCGGCAAAGCATTTCGCCCGCGCCATCGAGAGCACGTCGACGCTGATCGTACCGACGATCGTGCTCTACGAAGTCTTCAAAAAGGTCCGCGCCGAGTTCGGTGAAGACAAGGCATTCGTCGCGGTGGCGCAACTGAAGCTGGGCACCGTGACTGCCGTTGACGAGGCCGTTGCGCTGCACGCCGCCAAACTCAGCGCCGAACACAAATTGCCGATGGCCGACGCCCTCATCTACGCCACCGCGCAGCTGCGTGGTGCGACGCTTTACACGCAGGACGTGCACTTCTGCGATTTGCCGGGTGTAAAGTATTTCGCGAAAGTGACCGCGTGATCGAGCTTGCCGGCGTCGACAGCACCGGGGTGACTTCGTCGCACGCATAATCGTTTTCCGTCGATCCGACGTCTCGCACAACAGATAACCCAGAAGCCCGTGCCCGTCAAAGAAGCCACCGCCCGCATCAAGATCAATCGCCTGCTCGAAGCTTCGGGCTGGCGCTTTTTCGACGACGCGCATGGACCGGCGAATGTCTCGCTTGAGCCGAAGGTCAAGCTCACCCACACGCAGGTCGACGCGTTTGGCGAAAACTTCGAGGCCACCAGCAACGGTTTCATCGATTTTTTGCTGCATGACGAAAACGGCTTCCCGCTCGCCGTGCTCGAAGCCAAGGCCGAGAACAAGAATCCGCTGGTCGGCAAGGAGCAGGCGCGCCGCTACGCCCGCGAGCAGAACTGCCGCTACATCATCCTCTCCAATGGCAACCTGCATTACTTCTGGGATGTAGAACACGGCAACCCGTATCTCATCACGCAGTTCCCGACCGCCGGGTCCATCCAGCGTTACCGCCGCTTTCAGCCTGACCCGAGCAAACTCGCCACCGAAATCGTCGGTCGCGACTACATCGCGCGCACCCAAATGCCCGGCTACGAATCCGAGGCAGGCTGGCAAAACACGGCTGAACGCCCGGCGTTCGTCGAAAAGAACAACCTGCGCTTCCTGCGCGACTACCAGAAGCGTGCGCTGAACGCATTGCAGGACGCCGTGGCTGAGGGCAGCACGCGCTTTCTGTTCGAGATGGCCACCGGTACCGGAAAAACGCTCACGTCGGCTGCCGTGATCAAGCTCTTTCTGCGCACCGGCAACGCCCGCCGAGTGCTGTTTCTGGTGGATCGGCTGGAGCTGGAAGATCAGGCGTGGAAGGCCTTCAACGCGTACCTGAAGAACGACTACAGCACGGTCATCTACAAGGAGCGTCGCGACGATTGGCGCAAAGCCGAGATTGTCGTCACCACCGTGCAATCGCTGTTGTTCAACGGCAAATACCAGCGGCTGTTCGCGCCCACCGACTTTGATCTGGTGATCTCCGACGAAGCGCACCGCTCCATCGGCGGCAACGCGCGTGCCGTGTTCGAATACTTCGTCGGCTACAAGCTCGGGCTTACGGCAACCCCGAAGGACTACCTCAAGAACTTCGACGCCAGCCAGCCGACCACGCGCGACCCGCGCGAGCAGGAGCGCCGCCTGCTGCTCGACACCTATCGCACCTTCGGCTGCGAAGGCGGCCAACCCACCTTCCGTTATTCGTTGCTCGACGGCGTTCGTGATGACGTGCTCGTCAACCCGGTCGTCGTCGATGCGCGCACCGATGTCACCACCCAACTGCTCTCGGATCGGGGCTACGCGGTCGCGGTGCCGGCAGGTGATGGCGGCGACGACGCGCAGGATCAATCCTTCGTTCACACCGATTTCGAGAAGTCTTTCTTCTCCGACGCCACCAACCGCGTCTTCTGCGAAACCTTCCTGCAGCACGCGTTGCGTGACCCCGTGAGTGGCGAAGTCGGCAAGTGCCTCGTCTTCGCGGTCAGCCAGAACCACGCCGCGAAGCTCGCGCAAATCCTCAACGAACTCGGCGGCGCGCTGTTTCCCGGCAAATACCAATCCGATTTCGCGGTACAGGTCACCTCGTCCGTCCCCGGCGCGCAGCAGTTCACCATCAATTTCGCCAACAACAAGCTACTCGGCTCGGCCAACTTTCTGGAGAGCTACAAGACCAGCAAGGCGCGCATCTGTGTCACGGTCGGCATGATGACCACGGGCTACGACTGCCCGGACATTTTGAATCTCGCGCTGATGCGGCCGGTGTTCTCGCCATCGGAATTCGTGCAAATCAAGGGGCGCGGCACGCGCAAACACAGTTTTCTCGACGACTTGCATGATGCAGCGATGAAACCGCTGATCGCCGCGCCGGATAAAACCGGCTTCAAGCTCTTCGACTTCTTTGCCAACTGCGAATATTTCGAGGAAAAGTTCAACTACGACGAAGTGCTTCACCTCCCTGCGCGCGGCGCGGGAGGCGAAGGCCCAAACCCACCGCCGCCACCTCCTCCGCCACCACCGGGCGGCTACCACCACACGGGCAGCGATGCCCTCCGGCTGGCAGCGCAGCAACAGATCGGCCCGCAAGGCATGCGCATCGACCGCATGTTCTTCAACCGTTTTGAAGAGACGGTGAAAGCCGACGACACCCTGAAAACCGCCGTCGCCGACGAGCGCTGGGAGCAGGCGTCTGAATACGTGATCCGCCAGCTTTTCGACAAGCCCAGCGAGTTCTACACGCTCGACAAATTGCGCCACGCAGCGGGCGTGGATCGCCGCCTCACGCTCAAGGAAATCCTGCAAAAAATCTTCGGCCTGATCCCGTATTTCAAATCAGCCGACGAATTGCTCGACGACGAGTTCCAGCAGTTCGTGCTCGCCAATCAAGCTGCACTTGGCTTACAGAGCGACGGCGCGGAGGACGCCAGTGCGTTGGCGGCGATGAAGTATTTTTTCAAAGCCTACGCACAGGACGCCGCGCTGCGCGCCGTCATCGACGAAGGGCGCTTTGCGGAACTCTCCGTCAACAGCAGTTTTGGCACTTACGACTTGATGTCGGTGCCTGCCGAATGGCGAAAGCTAATCCCCGAGTACGTAAAGGATTTCGTACCGCTAAACCAGTTCATGTAAGTAACTCGTCCAATGCTCGATTCTGAAACAAAAGACCGTATCAATCGGTGCCGACAAATCTTGGTGGGCAAAGTGCCCGACCCGAAGTCACAGGTCGAACAGATCACCATCGCGCTCATCTACAAGTTCATGGACGACATGGACGCGCAGGCCGAGGCGCTTGGTGGCAAGCGCAGCTTCTTCGTCAACGGCTTCGAGCGCTTTGGCTGGCCGAAACTGCTCGCGCCGCAAATGGGTGGGCAGGACACGCTGAACCTCTACGCCGAAGCCATCGGCCAGATGACGCAGAACACGCATCTTCCCACGCTGTTCCGCGACATCTTCAAGAACGCCTATCTGCCATACCGCGACCCGGAAACGCTGCGCAGCTTCCTGAAGGAAATCGACGTCTTCCGCTACGACCATTCCGAGAAGCTGGGCGACGCCTTTGAATACCTGCTCTCGGTACTCGGCAGCCAGGGCAACGCCGGGCAGTTCCGCACACCGCGCCATCTGATCGATTTCATCGTCAGCGTCGTCAACCCGCAAAAGCATGAGCGTCTGCTCGATCCCGCCTGCGGCACGGCGGGCTTTCTGATCTCGGCATGGAAGCACATCCTCGGCCAGAACGCCAAGGCACGTCCCGGCGATCAGCTCACGGCCAAGGAACGCAACAAACTCGTTGAAAACATCGTCGGCTACGACATCTCGCCCGACATGGTGCGCCTGTCACTGGTGAACCTGTACCTGCACGGCTTCCCGAGCCCGCGCGTGGACGAGTACGACACGCTCACCAGCGACGAGCGCTGGAACGAGCATTTCGACGTGATCCTCGCCAACCCACCGTTCATGTCGCCAAAGGGCGGCATCAAGCCGCACAAGCGCTTTTCGATTCAGGCAAAACGCTCCGAAGTGCTGTTCGTCGACTACATCGCCGAGCACCTGACGCCCACCGGTCGCGCCGGCATCATCGTGCCCGAAGGCATCATCTTTCAAAGCCAGACCGCGTACAAGGAACTGCGCAAGCTGCTGGTGAATCAGGCGCTGGTCGCCGTCATCTCGCTGCCCGCCGGGTGTTTCAACCCGTATTCGGGCGTGAAAACCTCCATCCTGATTCTCGACAAAGCGCTCGCCAAGCAGGCCGACAGCATCGCCTTCTTCAAGATCGACAACGACGGCTACGATCTCGGTGCACAGCGCCGCGCCGTCGCAGGCAGCGACCTGCCGCAGGTCAAAAAAGAGTTAGACGAATACCTGCACCGCCTGCGGCTGCGCCTTCCGACGGAACCCTCTCCCAGCGGGAGAGGGCAGGGTGAGGGTACGTGGCTGACAAAGGGGCTGGTTGTCGCGAAGGAGAAACTCGCCGCGAATGGCGAGTTCAATTTGAGTGGGGAGCGGTATCGCGAGGGAGCCGAATCAATGTCGGCGTGGCCGATGGTTGCGGTAGGTGACATTTTCCAAAAATCGGGGCAAACGGTCTTGCCTGAAACGCTCACCGGCATCACAACTTATCTCGGGCTTGAGAATATCGCTCAAGGCACAGGAAAACTTGACGGCGAAATCACCACGGAGAACCCCGCAGAGATCAAAAGCCTAAAGATCAGCTTTAAGCCGGGCGACATTCTTTACGGAAAGCTGCGCCCTAATTTGAACAAAGTATGGCTCGCTGACCGGTGCGGCATTTGCTCAACGGACATCTTTGTTATCGAAGCGCTTAGAGGTGACGTTGATCCTGCGCTTTATGCTTTTCTGTTCCGCACGCAACGATTCAACGACGCGGTAATGGCGCAGCTTAAAGGCGCGCAACTACCGCGAGTTGGCTGGACACAATTCGCTGAACTTGAGATCCCCCTGCCGCCGCTGGAGGTGCAAACGGAAATCGTGGCGGAGATTGAGGGCTACCAGAAAGTCATCGACGGCGCCCGCGCCGTCCTCGACCACTACCGCCCCCACATCCCCATTCACCCCGATTGGCCGATGGTTCGGCTTAACACTGCTGCTAGTGTTCAAGGCGGTGTGCAGAAGAGTCCTAGTAGACAGCCTACCAAGAATCACCGACCGTATCTTACGGTGCGTAATGTGCAGCGTGGATACCTAAATTTGACGGACGTTGAGCGATTCGAAGTAACGAATGCGGAGCTTGAGCGGCTGACACTTCAGTTTGGTGATATTTTGGTAGTCGAGGGCAATGGGAGTCGCGAACAGATTGGTCGAACCGCGCTCTTTGACATAAAAGGGGAAGAGTGGGTCCATCAAAATCATGTAATTCGTGTACGTCTGCAGCCTACGAAAGCTAGTCCAAGTTTCATCAGCGTATTTCTGAATAGCGATCATGGCCGCGATCAAATGTTGCGGAACGCCGTCACAACTAGCGGGCTATACATGCTCAGTGTTGGACGGGTTGAGGCGCTTGAAGTCCCCCTCCCACCCCTCGTCACCCAACAAGCCATCGTCGCCGAAATCGAAGCCGAGCAGGCGCTCGTCAACGGCAACCGCGAACTGATCGCCCGCTTCGAACAGAAAATCCGGACCACGCTGGCGCGCGTGTGGGGTGAGTCCTAGGGCTTCAATCGCGGGGCGATGGTTACCGTGAGCGCGGCGCCGACGTTACCGTCGGTCACATCGGCAAACCGGCTGTTGGCGTCATTTGGCCTCGGCCACCGCTAGTAACAATTTAGTCAGCTTTGTCGTCGATGCGCTATTGCGTAAGGGCTGGGACGCGAATTGGCGCCTTATCGACTTTTGCCATTTTCAGCGACGAACCCCCATTTAGCGGCGCTTTCAGCCAAAAGCTGATAGCTGATGCTCAGGTTTCAGGCGTGATTTCCTGCGTTTCGTATGCTGTACGCAAACAACATACAAATGACGTAACCGCTGCTTTTGTCCGACAAAGAAAACGCCGCCATGAAAACGCCATGAGTTAGAACTGGTTCTGTAACTCACCAACAACTTGACGTGCTCATGGCGGCATTATATGCTGTATGCAAACAGCAAACATTGGTTGCTCGTCCAACAGCATCACCGCCATGAAGATACTAAAGACCAAAGTCGCGGCCCCAAGTGTGGCAATGCAACGCGCCAACAACCGTCAATGGGCGCTCAAACCGCAAGATTTGGCGGTGCTGTTCAAGCTGGTGGCGCTGGGCGGTCAGTGGCTGCCGTATCAGGAGATGGCCAGGCAGATGTACCTGTCGTCGTTCGAAACCCATGCAGCGATGCAGCGGTTGCTGGCGTGCCGCCTGGCCCGCACCGAGGAGGACGGCAGCGTGCGCCCGATCATGCAGGTGTTGCATCCGTTTGTGTTCTACGGCGCGGCGTATGTGTATCCGGCGGTGCGCACTGAAATCACCATCGGTTTCGCCACCGCCTACGGCGCTGCACCGATGAAGGAGCATGTGCTGTACGCCGATGAGTTTCCGCCCGTGTGGCCGCACGCGGACGGTACAGTGCGCGGACCGGGGCTGCTGCCGCTCTATGAGAATGCGCCGCTGGCTGCGCGCGATGACAACACGCTGGCGCAGATGATGACGCTGTTTGATGCGCTACGCATCGGGCAGGCACGCGAACGTGAGAAGGCGGGCGAACTGCTGGCGGCGCGGTTGCGATGAGGGCTCAATGAACGCACAACTGCCCGCCGAGCAAAATCTGGCGATCCTGTCGCATGTTGCTACGGCCATTGGTCAGTTGCGCGAAACGCTGGTCTTCGTCGGTGGTTGCGCGACGGGGTTGCTGGTAACGGACGTACGCGCGCAGCCCATTCGCGCGACGATTGACGTTGATCTGGTGGCGCATGTGGTGAGTCAGGCGGAATATCGCATGATCGAGCGACAGTTTGAGGCGCTGGGCTTCAGGCATGACTTGTCAGAAGGCGCACCGATCTGTCGCTGGCGCAGTGGCGCGATCGCGGTGGATCTGATGCCCACCGACGAGCGAATTCTTGGCTTCAACAACCGCTGGTATCCGCTGGCTGTGGAAACGGCGCAGACGCTCACACTATCCAACGATACGACCATCAAGCTGATCACCGCGCCTGCGTTCATCGCGACCAAACTTGAGGCGTTCAAAGGCCGCGGCAATGGCGATTTTCTGACCAGTCACGATATGGAGGACATCGTCACGATTGTGGACGGTCGCGCGACATTGGTCGACGAAATCGCTGCCAGCACATCCGAGCTACGCGACTATCTGGCAGCGCAATTCGCTGCGTTGCTCGTGAACCCCGCCTTCATGGAGAGCCTGAGCGGCCATCTGCCGGGCGATCCGGGTAGTCAGGGGCGCTTGCCGCGACTGCGAGCTCGGCTTCGAACGCTGGCCGCCCAGGCTTGAGGCGGCTGTGCCAGTGACTACTGCACCAGCCTAAACAACCAACAAGCGCCCCGGCCCCGCCTGCACGCGCCCCACCACGGCGGCGCTGGCAAACCCTTCCCGCTTGAACAGCGCGAGCACCTCGTCGGCAACGGCCGGATCGCAGGAGACGAGCAGGCCGCCGCTGGTTTGCGGGTCGGTCAGCAATGCGCGGTCGACGTCGGTGAAATCCGCCGGCAGCGTGACGTCCTTGCCGTAGCCGGCCCAGTTGCGCCCGGAGGCGCCGGTGACGCAGCCCGCGGCGGCGAGCGCTTTTACGTCCTCGATGAAGGGCACCTTGTTCCATTCGACGACGGCGGTCAGCTTGGCGCCACGGGCCAGCTCCAGCGTGTGTCCAGCGAGCCCGAAGCCGGTGACGTCGGTCAGCGCGTGTACGCCCGGCATGTTCGCCAGCAACGCGCCCGGCTTGTTGAGCTTGGTGGTGTTCTCGATCATCGCGGCGTAGCCCTCGGGGGAGAGTTTCTCTTTCTTGAGCGCAGCCGAGAGCACGCCGACGCCGATCGGTTTGCCGAGAATCAGCACGTCGCCGGCCTTGGCGTCCGCATTTTTCTTCACCTTGTCGGGATGCACGAGGCCCATCACGACGAGGCCGTAGATCGCTTCGACCGAGTCAATCGTGTGGCCTCCCGCAATTGGAATGCCCGCCGCCGTGGCCACACTTTGGCCGCCCTGGATGATCTTGCCGATGGTTTCCACCGAGAGCACGTTGATCGGCATGCCGACCAGCGCCAGCGCCATGATCGGCGTGCCGCCCATCGCGTAGACATCGCTGATGGCGTTGGTCGCCGCGATGCGGCCGAACTCGAACGGATCGTCGACGATGGGCATGAAGAAATCGGTGGTGGCGATCAGCGCCTGCTCGTCGTTGAGCTGGTAGACGGCGGCGTCGTCGGCGGTTTCGATGCCGACCAGCAATTGCTTCGGCAACAGGCCGGAGCTGCTCTTGAGGATTTCCGAGAGCACGCCCGGCGCGATCTTGCAGCCGCAGCCGCCGCCGTGCGAGAGTGAGGTGAGGCGCGGTTCGACGGCGTTGTTGGCGACGGGGGCATTCATCGGATTCTCCGGTACGGCGTTGCGACGGATTTTGTCGCAAAGCGCGAACCCGCGCCCGCCGCGTTCACCGCGTCATCGCGCGGGCAACGGCGGCGCGAATTCCCCGGCCTCGGTTCGGCGCATCGTCGCACCCGACCGGCAAGCAGCTTTTTGCTGTAACGCGCATTCATATTGGGCAAAGCGCCGTAAAACATCGATTGTCGACTTTATGACTTTTCAGGCTCTACGCCCAATGCAAATAAGGCTTTCCATGAAAAGCTGAAGCCGCCAATCCCCGTCAGTCGCGCCCTGTTTTCGGCAACAAAAAGCCGCCCGTGGGCGGCTTTTGCGTAACCATCAGGCTGCTATTGCAGGCTGACTTCCACGCGACGACCTTCGGCGGCCGAGGTGGCGCCGGCGGTCAGGTCTTCCGGTTTCTTCAGTTCGATCTTGTCTTCGGCGACGCCGGCGGCTTTCAGCGCGTCGCGAACCGCGAAGGCGCGCAACTTGGCCAGCTCGGCATTTTTCGCCGCATCGCCGCTCGGGTCGACGAAGCCGCTCAACACGAGCTTGCCATTGCCCTTCGCCTTGAAGGCGGCAACCATGTCGGCCACGCCCTTGTCGGCGCCGGCCGGCAGCGCAGACGACGCGCTGGCGAAGTAAACCTTCATCATGCCGGTGCTCTTGTCGCCATCGACCTTGGCGGCGACGTCAACCTTGCCGGCATCGGCGGCCGCGGCGGACGCAGCAGCCGGCGCGGCGGCGGGGGCCACCGCTGCCGGTGCGCTGACCGCAGCCGGGGCCGCAGCGTGCGCGGCGGATGCCTTGGCACCGGCGCCACCGTGAATGGAGGCCACCAGCGGCACGATCAGCAGCGCCACGATGTTGATGATCTTGATCAGCGGGTTCACGGCCGGGCCGGCGGTGTCCTTGTACGGGTCGCCCACGGTGTCGCCGGTCACGGCCGCCTTGTGCGCGTCCGAGCCCTTGCCGCCGTGGTTGCCGTCTTCGATGTACTTCTTGGCGTTATCCCAGGCACCGCCGCCGGTGCACATCGAGATCGCGACGAAGAGACCGGTGATGATGGTGCCCATCAAGAGGCCGCCGAGCGCTTCCGGCCCGAGCAGCAGGCCGACCAGAATCGGCACCGCCACCGGCAGCAGCGAGGGGACGATCATTTCCTTGATCGCGGCGGTGGTCAGCATGTCGACCGCCTTGCCGTATTCCGGCTTGCCGGTGCCTTCCATGATGCCCTTGATGTCGCGGAACTGGCGGCGGACTTCTTCCACCACCGAGCCGGCGGCGCGGCCGACCGCTTCCATCGCCATGGCGCCGAACAGATAGGGAATCAGGCCGCCGATGAAGAGGCCCACGATCACCATGTGGTTCGACAGGTCGAACGAGATGTTGAGGCCCTTGCTTTCGAGGCCGTGCGTGTAGTCGGCGAACAGCACCAGCGCGGCAAGGCCGGCGGAGCCGATGGCGTAGCCCTTGGTCACGGCCTTGGTCGTGTTGCCCACCGCGTCGAGCGGATCGGTCACGTTGCGCACTTCCGGCGGCAGTTCCGACATTTCGGCGATGCCGCCGGCGTTGTCGGTGATCGGGCCATAGGCGTCGAGCGCGACGACGATGCCCGCCATCGACAGCATGGCGGTGGCGGCGACGGCGATGCCGTAGAGACCTGCCAGCCAGTAGGCGGCGAGGATCGCGATACAGACGGCGATCACCGGGTAGCCGGTCGACTTCATCGAAATGCCGATGCCAGCGATGATGTTGGTGGCGTGGCCAGTGGTCGAGGCCTGCGCGACGTGACGCACCGGCGCGTATTCGGTGGCGGTGTAGTACTCGGTGATCATCACCAGCGCGCCGGTCAGCACGATGCCGACGACACAGGCGCCGAACAGCTTCATCGGCTCGACACCGGCGACACCTTCGAACACGGTCTTGGTCACGAAGAAGAACGCAAACAGCGACAGTACCGCCGCGACGATCAGTCCCTTGTAGAGGGCATTCATGATCTTGCCGCTGCCGCTGTACTTCACGAAGTAGCAGCCGATGATCGACGCGATGATCGACACGCCGCCCAGTGCCAGCGGGTACACCGCCGCGGCGCCGGCGCTGGTCTTCATCAGCAGCGCGCCGAGCAGCATGGTGGCGATGATGGTCACGGCGTAGGTTTCGAACAGGTCGGCCGCCATGCCCGCGCAGTCGCCCACATTGTCGCCCACGTTGTCGGCGATCACGGCGGGGTTACGGGGATCGTCTTCCGGAATGCCAGCTTCCACCTTGCCGACCAGGTCGGCACCGACGTCGGCACCCTTGGTGAAAATGCCACCGCCGAGCCGCGCGAAGATCGAGATCAGCGACGAGCCAAACGCAAAACCGATCAGCGGCGACATCAGGCCATGCAGATTGCCCTGCGCGGCACCACCGCCGGTCAGGAACCAGTAGAACCCGGCGACGCCGAGCAGCCCGAGACCAACCACCAGCATGCCGGTGATGGCGCCACCGCGGAAGGCGACCGCCAGCGCGGCATTGATGCCCGAGCGGGCCGCCTCGGCGGTGCGCACGTTGGAGCGTACCGACACGTTCATGCCGATGAAGCCCGCGGCGCCGGAGAGCACCGCACCGAGCACGAAGCCGATGGCGGTCTTGCCATCCAGCACGAAGAATATGATGACCGCCAGAATGGCGCCGATGATGGTGATGGTGCGGTATTGCCGCGCCAGATAGGCCTTGGCACCGGCCTGGATGGCGCCGGCGATTTCCTGCATCCGCGCGTTGCCGGCAGACAGGCCGTTGATCCATTTGATGGACACAACGCCATAGAGAACGGCCGCCAGTCCGCAAATCAGCGAAACGACGAGCCAGTTGGTAGCTGACATGTGGTCAAACTCCTCTTGTATGAGTGGTAAAGTCCCCGCGGCACGGCTTCCGTACCAGGTTCTACGCCAGCGTCGCCCCTGAGGCAGATCGCCCGCGTCCTCCAGCACTTGGCCCGCGAAATCCCGCGCCGATGCCGCCCGGCGAAGCGCCGCGCAGACATTGCAAGGGATTATAGGCACGGCAGATGACGCTGTCGCCGGCCGGCGACGGGCGAAATCGGCAGGCGGCGACGGTGGGCTGTTACGCTCCTGACCTGAATCAACTATCAGCGAAAAACAGCATGCAAACCACCGCTTCCGGCCTGCAATACGACGACACCACGCCGGGCACCGGCGCCGAAGCCACGCGCGGCGCCCACGTCAGCGTGCACTACACCGGCTGGCTGTTCGACGATGCCGCATCCGGCAATCGCGGCGCCAAATTCGACTCCAGCAAGGACCGCAACGATCCGTTCGACTTCCCGCTCGGCGCCGGCCACGTGATCAAGGGCTGGGACGAAGGCGTGCAGGGCATGAAAGTCGGCGGCACCCGCGTGCTGGTCATCCCGCCCGAGCTGGGCTACGGCGCCCGCGGCGCCGGCGGTGTGATTCCGCCGAACGCGACGCTGGTGTTCGAGGTGGAGTTGCTGGCGGTATAACGAGACATCGGCCCGGTACGGTGCGGGCAGGGCCTCGCCAAACCCCAGACAAACCCAGGATTGACTGCGCTGGCGACTTGCGTAATACTTCTCTTATTACGCAAATCGCCTTATCGCTATTGCCGTGACTACGACCGTCAAACTCCCCAGCACACTTGAGATGGCGCTCAGGCAGCACTGCGCGATGACGGGCGAGAGCATCAGCGATGTCATTCGAGTCGCGCTGGAAGCGTATCTGTCTGCGACTCGCGGCGATCACGACCGCTCGCCGTGGGCGCTCGGGCAGGAGTATTTCGGTCGCTACGCCGGGCCGGTTGACCTTGCCGAAACCCGGCGTGTCGCGCGCAACGCCGTGTGGGACGATGTTGCGGCCGGCAAGCACAATCGCAGCAAGCGCGCTGCGTGACGACGACGCGCACACGCCGCAGCAGGACGCCGGCGGCGGCCAAAAGCACCCGGGCCGGCCCCGCGGTCGGCACCTCGGTCGCTGATTCAGCAACCGCCAAAACAACTTATCACCGATCGAGCACCGCCCGTGCCAGCGTTGCCCGCGAGGCGTCGCCACCGGCATTCACCCCGACGGGCGCGCAGGTCCTTGTCGATAGCGGCCCGTTACTCGCGCTGTTCAACCGGTCGGATCGCTGGCACCAACGCGTGGTCGGTTGGCTTGAGCAGCACCCGACGATCCGGCTCGTCACGACCTGGTGCGTGCTGACCGAAACCTGCGCCATGCTTGCCCGCCGTGTGCACAACGACGCCGCGCTGGATGTGCTGCGCTGGGCATTGCGTGGTGGTATCACCGTTGACGGCGCACCGCAGGATTCGCTGGTCTCGATCCTCGCCATCAGCGAGCGCTTCGCCGACCTGCCCTTCGATCTCGCCGACGCCTCAATCGCAGAAGCAGCTGCACGCCTGCGGCTGCGCCGCATCCTGAGCATCGATTCCGATTTCGACGTCTATCGCGATCATGGCGGACGAGCGTTGCAAAACCTGCTGACGCACTCGGGCTGACCGTCGAAGGCAAGTAGGGTGGTCTAAACGTAACGAACGCTAACGATCTCCACGTCACGCGCGCCGCCTGGTGCCTGCACTTCAACCACATCACCCGCCACCTTGCCGATCAGGGCGCGGGCGAGCGGTGAGCCGACCGAAATCTTGCCGGTCTTGAAGTCGGCTTCGTCTTCGCCGACGATCTGGTAGGTGGACTTCTTTTCGTTGTCGAGATCCTCGTATTCGACGGTCGCGCCGAACACGACGCGGCCTTCCGCATTCAGTGTGGATGGGTCGATGATCTGCGCGTTGCCGAGCTTGCCTTCGATGTCGAGGATGCGGCCTTCGATGAAGGACTGCTTCTCCTTTGCGGCTTCGTACTCGGCGTTTTCGCTGATGTCCCCCTGCGCGCGTGCCTCGGCGATCGCGTGCGACGTTTCGATGCGGTCCACCGTTTTCAGACGATGCAGTTCGGCCTTGAGGAGTTCGGCGCCGCGCTTGGTGATGGGGATTTGTGACATATCGGTTTCTCTGCTCTGCGTGCCCTCACCCCTACCCTCGCCCGGAGGGAGAGGGGGAAGGCGGAAAAAACAAAGCCCGCCGGTCGCTCCCGGCGGGCCAAAAAGATCGTTAACGCGGTTACTGTACTACAACTTCTTTCAGAAGTGTCTGCAACGGATAGGGGGTCAGTTCCGGGCCATCCTGGATGCCCATCGCGGCCGCCTTGGCGCCGGCAATCGTGGTGTAGATCGGCAGCCGCGCCTGCAACGCGGCGCGGCGGATGTAGGAGCTGTCGGCAACGGCGCCACGCTTTTCTTCCACCGTGTTGATGACCAGCGCGATCTGGCCGTCCTTGATGGTGTCGACGATGTTGGGGCGGCCCTCCTGCACCTTTTTCACCGTCTCCACTGGCACGCCGGCATCGGCGATGGCGTGGGCCGTGCCTTTGGTGGCGGTGAGCGTGAAGCCGGCATCGTGCAGGATGCGGGCAACCTCGGCGACCTTCGGTTTGTCGCCGTTCTTGACCGACAGGAATACCTTGCCCGCAGTTGGTAGCCGCGTACCGGCCGCAAGCTGCGATTTCTCGAAGGCCTCGGCGAAGCTGTAGCCGACGCCCATCACCTCGCCCGTCGACTTCATCTCGGGGCCGAGGATGGTGTCGACGCCGGGGAACTTGTTGAACGGGAACACCGCTTC
>JAPUER010000069.1:76854-155553 GCA_027492485.1 Betaproteobacteria bacterium | reverse complement strand
CTACTCGAAGTACAGGTGCAACAATTATCCGTCTATTGAATTAGAAATGGAATAATGTGCGAGCGTCGATTTTCGCTACGCGGCCTTCGCCCACAGCAGCCCCACCCGCACACACGATTCGCCCAACGACCGACGCGGCCTACTACAAAGCAGTCTCACCCCGCTCAGCCACAATCCTCTCCCCCATCCCCCGCATGTAATCCTTCACTGATCAAAGGGGTCACTGATCAAAGGGGCCAAGCTCGAATTTACCAATCCGGGTAGTCACGTCACCCGCCCTCTACCAACCCCCGCAACGCGATCCGCTCGCCCGGATCGTCGGGGTTCGGCTGGATGGTGAAGCCGAGCGACTCGCAGAACTTGAGCATGCGCGGGTTTTCGCGCAGGACAATGCCTTCGATTTCGCGGTAGCCGCGCAGACGGGCGGCGTCGAACAGGCGCTGCATCAATGTTCGTGCGAGGCCGTTGCCGTGCATGTCTTCGCCGACCACGATGGCGAATTCGCAGCGTTCCGGAATGGTCGTCGGCGTGATGCGTGCGACACCGACGATTTGTTGTTGCGCGCCCTCGCCCTGGATGCCGACCAGCGCCAGTTCGCGGCCATAGTCGATCTGGGTGAAGCGCTCGATCATCGCGGCGGGCAGTTCGCGCACCGGCATCATGAAGCGGAAGTAAAGCGTCTCCGGCGACAGCCGCGAAATGAACTCGCGCTCGCGCGTCGCGTCCTCCGGCTGGATGGGCCGCACCAGCAGCTCGCTGCCATCGCGCAGGGTCACCCGTTCTTCCAGTTCACGCGGATAGGGATACACCGCCAGATGGCCGTAGCGCCCGAGGCGTTTGAGGGCGGCAACGCGGCCGCGGTCTTTCAGCACGACCCTGGCGTCGACGGCGACGGTACCGTGCTCGTAGGCGATCACCGGATTGAGGTCGCAGGCGGCGATCTCGGGGCAGACACAGGCCAGGGTCGAGAAGCGCAGCATCATCGTGGTCAGCGCTTCGCGGTTGATCGCCGGCACGTTGCTGTAAGCGTCGAGCAGCCGCGCCACCCGCGTGCGGCCGATCAGATTGTTGATCAGCACGTCGTTGACCGGCGGCAATTCGAAGGCTACGTCGTCGAGCCGTTCCACGGCGATGCCGCCGGCACCGAAGGCGAGCACCGTGCCGAACGTCGGATCGTTGGCAAGACCGAGATAAAGCTCGCGTTGGCCGCGCTGCCGCACGTAGGGCTGCACGGTGAGGCCGATCACGCGAGCGTCGGGCACGCGATGCGCGACCTCCTCGAAGATCGCGGTGGCCGCGCGCCGCACGCTTTCGCCGTCGCGCAGATCGAGCCGCACGCCGCCGACCTCGGTCTTGTGCGCGATGTCGGGCGACACCACCTTGAGCACCACCGGGTAGCCGAAGCTGTCGGCCAGCGTCACCGCTTCGCCCGGTGTGCGGGCGATGCCGGTGTTGCTCATCGCGATGCCGAAGGCGCTCAGCAGTTGCCGCGCTTCGTGCGCGTAGAGCAGCGTGCGTCCCTCGGCCCAGACGTGCTCGAACAATGCCCGTGCCTCGTCGACACGGGGCACGAAGCCGTCGACGCTCTGCTCCGGCACCTGGCGCAGCAGCGACTGATTGCGCGCGAAGTTCTCCAGAAAACCGATGGCATCGACCGCGTTCTCGGTGCTCAGGAACTGCGGAATGCGGGCCTGATCGAGCTTGACGCGGGCGGCCGCCACGCTGGGGCCGCCGCCGAGCACGGCCAGAACGGTTTTGCGGTATTGCTTGCTGACCGCGATGATTTCGTTGGCAACGTCGTCGGCGCTGACGATGGCCTGCGGCGAGAACAGCACCAGGCAGACGTCGACGCTGTCGTCGGCGAGCACGGCATTCATCGCGACCCGATAGCGCTCGGCCGTGGCGTCGCCGGCGAGGTCCAGCGGGTTGCCGACATGGGCGTGCTTCGGCAATGCCGCGCGCAGCGCCTGATAAGTCGTCTCCGACAGCGGCGCCAGCGTCAGTTTTTGCTCGCGCACCGCATCCGCCGCCACCAGCCCCGGTCCGCGCCCGTTGGTGATGGCGACCACCCGTTGCTGGGTGCGCGAGTGGGTGCCGGTCAACAGCCGCGCCGCGGCGACCATCTGCATCGCCGTCTGCACGCGCACGGCGCCGGCGCGCGCGATGGCCGCCTCGAAAATGCGATCGTGCTGGGCGAGCACGCTGGCATGCGTGCCGTCCGCCTCGCGATGCAAGTCCGCGCGATCGGCTTTCAGCACGATCACCGGCTTCATGCGCGAAATCTGGCGCACGCCCGACATGAAGGCGGGTGCGTTTTTCACCTCTTCGATGTAGAGCAACACGTCGGAGGTCTGCGCGTCGAAGGTAAAGTAATCGAGCAGTTCACCGAAATCGAGATCGAGCGACGCGCCGAGCGACAGCAGACTCGAAAAGCCGATCGACGAACCCGCCACGAAGTCGCGCAGGATCGACAGCCAGGCGCCGGATTGCGACAGCACCGCCAGCGAGCCGGCCGAGGGCATGGTGTCGACATCGGTCATCGCCGAGGCGTCGAGCGCGATGCGCGGCCGCAGCAGTCCGCGCGCATTGGGCCCGACCAGCCGCACGCGGGCCGCCCGCGCGACGTCGGCGAGCTTCTGCGTCGCCACCAGGTCAGCATCGCTGGCGCCTGAGCCGAAACCGTGCGACAGCATCAGCGCGTAGTTGCAGCCGCTGGCGCCGCATTCGCGCAGAATGGTGGCGCAGGCCGCCGCCGGCGCCGCGATCAGCGCCAGATCGACCCGTTCCGGCAGATCGGTCATCCGGGCGTAGCAAGGCTCGCCGAACACCTCTTTGTGCTTCGGATTGACCGCGTAAGCGCGCCCGGCGTAGGGATGCGCGCGCAGCCGCTTCCAGACGGCGCGGCCGAGGCTGCCTTCGCGTTCGGAGGCACCGATCACCGCAACCGATTGCGGTTCGAACAGTTTGCCGAGTTTGTGTTGTGCCATGCGGCGATTCTAGGTCGCTGCGCTGGAGCAAATGCCCCAGCGCCTGACCTATTGCTGCAATGTTTGATACAGGTTCAGCGTGAGCGAAATTACCGCGCCGCTGCGGTCACTGCTGCCAGCGCTCGGCCGCTGCGTCGTCGCTGGCGCGGGCGTCGACCCAGCGCTCGCCGCGCGAGGTGCTTTCGCGCTTCCAGAATGGGGCGCGGGTTTTCAGATAGTCCATGATGAACTCGCAGGCGGCGAACGATTCGCCGCGGTGCGCGCTGGTCACCGCGACGAACACGATCTGGTCGAGCGGCCGCAACTCGCCGACGCGATGGATGATCAGGGTGTCGAAAATGTCCCAGCGCGATTTCGCCTCGGCGGCAATCTTTTCCAGCTCGCGTTCGGTCATGCCGGGATAGTGTTCGAGGTACATCAGGCCGACCGCGTCGCCGTCGTTGATGTCGCGCACGCAGCCGACGAAGCTGGCGATGGCGCCGATTGCCGGATTGCCTTCGCGCAGCGCCCGAATCTCGGCACCGACGTCGAAATCGCCGCTTTGGACGCGAACGCTGCTAGCCACGCTAGTGTCCCGATTTGGAAATTCGTTGATGAAATCGCCCGAGTATCAACGCCATGCTGCGTTGCCAATCCTCGCCATAGCTACGGCTATGGCCGCGGTTGGCGCCTTGCCTGACATTGATATCGGCCGATTTCATATTCAACGAATTTCCAAATCAGGACACTAGCCGCCCGTCACCGGCGGAAAAATCGCCACTTCGTCGCCGGCGGCGATCGGGTGTTCGCCGGTCACGACTTCCTGGTTGACCGCCACCCGGAACGCCCGCTCCGGCGCCAGTTCGGCCGCAAAAGTGCCGCCGCGCGCGCGCAGCGCCGCCAGCAGGCCGGCGACGGTGCCGGTGGCGTCGGTCAGCGCGAACGTCTCGCGGGCAACGCCGAAGCGCTCGCGCAGTCGGGCCAGAAAAAGCAGTTCGATGGTCATTCCCCGATTTTAGGATTCGTTCGCGGTTCGGTCGCTGTTCGGTTGCGGCGGTTCATGGTGTGATTAGCCGGCGCTTCACTTCATCAACTTTCTGCTGAAAGCCTTACCGATAAAGGGCTCAAAGCGCAAAACAAGCCTATGTCGACTTCACAGTTTTTGTAAAACCTGCCCCGATGAAATAAGGCGTTAACCGAAAAGCTGCATATCAACCTGCTGGTTGTGTGTGAAAAAACGGCAGTCAATGGACGCCTGACTAGCAAGATAACTCAGGAGGGGTAACCAAAATGCCGTCATACTCGGCGAAGCCGGGTATCCAGACTGCCACGCAGGGAAGGTGGCAATCGACGTGATTGCAATAGCCAACTTTCTGGATTCCCGCCTGCGGCGAGAATGACGCCAAACTGAGGCATCTTACAAATCGGGAATGTACGAACGCGCCAGGCAATGCCGCCGGCAACGCACGGACAAAAAACGGGAAACTAGAACGACCAGCGAATGCCGAAGTTCACGGCATCGGCGTCGACGTCGGTGCGCAGGCGATCGAGCCCGAAGCGGGTGCCGCGCGTGAGTTCGAGCTTGAGCCCGAGGCTGGAGGTGATGTCGTAGCGCACGCCAACGCCGTAGGAAATGGCGGTGCGATCGAGCGCGGCGGCGCTGGCCGACGCCCATTCCGGCGTCAGGCGGTTGTCGCCGCGGCCGACGCCCAGCTTGCCGAACACCGACAGCGAATTGCGCCAGTTGAAGGCGGAAACCACGTCCACATTGACGCTCGGCCGGCTGTCCGCCCAGCGCATGCCGTCGAACTTGAGGCCAAGGCTGGAGCGAATCAGCGTGTCGCGGCGCTCGGTATTGAGCGCGGCGCCCAGCGCCAGGCCGCTTTCGAACTGATAACCGCTGAACGCCGTGTTGCCGATCTCGCCGGCACGGGAATACTCAAGCGCCTGGCCGAGCTTGAGCCCCGGCGCCGTAAAGCTCCACGCCTTGCCGGTCTGCCCGAAGCGCACACCCGCGAAATAGCCGCCCTCCTGCGCCGACACGGCGGTCGGTGCCGCCAGCGCGCAGCCGAGCGCAATCGCCGCGACCAGCGCGGTGACGCGAGAACTCGGGCGGATGGCGGACAGCGAACTCATACGGGGATGTTGCAACTTCAACTGGGTCAAGTCAACGGAAATCGGGTTTCTGGCTTGTAAAGTACGACGTTGGCATGCTGCGTGTTGCGTCGCACCAACGCCTCCCGCCGCGCGAGTCAGGGCTGGAGCGCGGCCGCGTGGCGCAGCACAAACTCGGCGATGCCACCGATGTCGGATAGACCATAGCGGCGCAGTGCAGGTTCCCGCGCCGCCGCATCGGGCAGCGGATCGTCGCTGGCTAGGCCGACGATGTGCGGGTCATCGGGGTAGAGCGGCGGTTTGCCCACCGCGGCCCGCCAGACTTCCAGCTTCGGGATCGGCTCCCGCTTGTAGCCCTCGACCAGCACCAGATCGCAGGCGCCGAATTTGGCGACCGCCTCCGGCAGCGACAGCTCGGGGGCGCCGCGCAGCTCGTGCATCAGCGCCCAGCGGATCGGCGACGAGACAAGCACCTCGGTCGCCCCCGCCTCGCGATGGCGGAAGGAATCCTTGCCCGGCTGGTCGATGTCGAAGCCATGATGCGCGTGCTTGATCAGCGCCACCCGCACGCCCTGCGCGGCGAACCGCGCAATCAACTGCTCGACCAGCGTCGTCTTGCCGCTGCCGGACCAGCCGGCAAAACCGAATACGCGGTGCATGCGCTGCCTAGCGGTTCTTGAAGTCCGGCTTGCGTTTGTCGACGAAGGCGCGCATGCCCTCTTTCTGGTCGGCCAGCGCGAAAGTGCCGTGGAACTCGCGGCGCTCGAACTGCAGGCCTTGCGTCAGCGTCGTCTCGTAGGCGGCGTTGATCGCTTCCTTCACCTTCATCACCGCCGGCAGCGACATGCTGGCGATCTTGCCGGCGGTGGCCAGCACGTCTTCCATCAGTTTGTCGGCGGGCACCACGCGGGCCACCAGTCCGGCCGCCTCGGCCTCCTGTGCCGACATGAAGCGCCCGGTCAGGCACAGCTCCATCGCCTTCGCCTTGCCCACCGCACGCGGCAGCCGCTGGGTGCCGCCAAGGCCGGGAATGGTGCCGATGGTGATTTCCGGCTGCCCGAACTTGGCGTTGTCGGCGGCGATGATGAAGTCGCACATCATCGCGAACTCGCAACCGCCGCCCAGCGCGTAACCGGATACCGCCGCAATCAGCGGTTTGCGCAGGCTTTTGGCGGCCTCCCAGTGGCGGGTGATGTAGTTGTCGTTGTAGACCTTGGCGTAGTCCCATTCCGCCATCGCGGCGATGTCGGCGCCGGCGGCGAAGGCCTTTTCGTTGCCGGTGATCACCAGCACATGCACCGACGGATCGGCGTCGAGCGCGGTCAGCACGCCCGCGAGTTCCTCGGCCAGCGCATCGTTGAGCGCGTTCAACACTTTCGGGCGGTTGAAACGCAGCAGCGCCACCCGCGCCGGGTTATCGAGTTTTTCGACGGTGACGAGCGGTTCAGACATGAGGTTTTCCTGCGGAAGATTTCGGTTTTCGGATTGGGATATGTTGCATGCGGGCGGCGCCGCCATTGAGGCCGCCTTCGAGAATGCCAACCACGGCCTCGGCGAACTGGGCATAGGTCAGCGAGCCACCGGGCTTGAGCCAGGTGAAGGTCCAGTTGACGATGCCGAACACGCTCATGGTCAGCACCTTGGCGCGCCCTTCGTCGATCTGGTAGGTGCTGCTGATCAGGTCGGCAAACGCCTGCACCACGCTGCGCTCCAGTGCGATGATGGTCTCGCGCTCGGGCGCCGGCAGATACTTGACGTCGTTGAGCAGCACGATGTGGCGCGAACGCGAGCTTTCGTATTCGCGCACGAAGCGGCGAATGGTCTCCGCCAGCGCCTCCCGCGCCGGCAGGTCGCGCGACGCGACCTCGATCACCAGCGACTGCAGGCGCGACATGTAGGCATGCAGCAGATCGTAGAGGATGGCGTCCTTCGCCGCGTAATAGTGATAGAGCAGGCTCTTCGACACGCCGCAGCGCTGCGCCAGTTGCGCCATCGTCGCGCTCGGATAACCGAGCTCCGCAAACATGTCTGCCGAGATATTGAGAATGGTGTCGCGTTGCAGCGAGTGGGCAGAGGACGGACCGCGTGGCATGCCGGGATTCTATGCAAGCGGGCGTTGCTGGCGCTGCGTCGGGCTCAGCGCGCGTCGTAGCTGATGCGGACGCGGTCGCTCACCGGATGCGACTGGCAGGTCAGCACGAAGCCGCGCTCGACCTCGTGCGCCTCGAGCGCGAAGTTGGCGTCCATGCGCACTTCCCCGTCCAGCACCTGCGCGCGGCAGGTGCAGCAGACGCCGGCCTTGCAGGAATACGGCACGTCGATGCCGGCGGCGAGCGCGGCGTCGAGGATGGCCTCGCCGCGAAAGCCCACGTTCAGTACCCGTTCGATGCCGTCGGCAATGACCGACACCTGCGCCGTTTCGCCCGCCGACACGGCAGCGGCGTCGGCGCCGTCGGCGGGCGACCGGTTCGGCACGCCGAACAATTCCTTGTGAATGCGCTCATGGGCAATGCCGCCCGCCTCGCACGCCGCCGCGCAGGAGGCAATCATCGCGCCGGGGCCGCAAATGTAGACGTCGTCGAATGCCGTGGCGTCGAGCGCGCCGGCGAACAGTTCCCGCACCTTGTCGCCGTCCAGCCGTCCGTTGCAGACAGGCGCCTCCTGCACCTCGCCGGAGAGCGTGTGCAACAACTGGAAGCGGGTCAGAAAGCGGTCGCGCAGATCCTCGAGGGCCTCCTTGAACACGATGTCGCGCACCCGCCGGTTGCCGTAAACCAGCGTGGCGCGCGACGCCGGATCGGTCTCCAGCAGCGTTTTCAGGATCGCGAACACCGGCGTGATGCCGCTGCCTGCCGCCAGCAGAAGAACGTTGCGCGGACGCGCCGCGTCGGCCGCGTAGGTGAAGTGGCCATCGGGGGGCAACGCCTCGATGCTGTCGCCCTCACGCAGCAGCGCATGCGCCCACTGCGAGAACTGGCCGCCCTCGACCCGCTTGATCGCCACTTGCCAGCGCCCTTCGTGCGGCGCCGAACACAGCGAATAGGAACGCCGTAGCTCGCGGTCGCCGACGTCCGCACGCACGGTGAGGTACTGGCCGGCGCGATAAGCGAACGCCGGGCGCAGGTCGGCGGGAACGTCGAATTCGACGACGATGCAGTCCGCCGTTTCGCGCTCCACCTTCGCCACTTGCAACGGATGAAAATGTTGTGCCATGTCGGGAGTGCTTCCGGGTTGCGAGCTGGGCCGCGCTACCAGAGGGCGCCGGGATGTTGCCGGGCGAGCGACTGCATCTCGGCGAGCAGCGCCGCGCGGGACTGTCGGACGCGCGACACGGCAGTAACGGCCGCGTCGGATTCGATCGCCGGCAACGGCGGCATCGTTACCGTCGCATCGGCGAAGACGGCGGCCACCGCTTGCAGCCAGTGGCGCGAGCGCTCTGCGTCGTCCGTCGCCGCGACCGGCGTGGCCAGCATCGCGGCACACAGCGGCCATTGCGCCTCGATCGCGGCCAGCAGGCGACGGCGCGATTCGTCGGTGCCATCGCCGAAGCGGACGACCCAGTCGCGCGCCTGCCGCCACTGCACGCGCGCCTCCTTGGCGGCGTTGGCGGCCACCGCCGCAACGTCGCGGTCGGCGCTTGCGAGCCAGGCGTCCCACACCGGTATTTGCCAGCCCGCGAGCAGCAACGAGCGCAACACCGTATGCGCGTAGTCGACGTTGTCCGCCGCCGCCAGGGCGACGTTGCAAAAGTCGCTGGCGTCGCGCTGAAAGGCCAGCGTGTCCTCGGTCTCGCCACCGCCGTGCCGCGCGGCAACGATCTGCAACAGGCCCCGCGCTTGCCCGATGGCGTCGAGCGCGGTGTTGGTCAGCGCGATGTCTTCCTCAAGCGCCGGGCCGTGGCCGCACCACTCGGACAGGCGATGGCCCGACAGCAGGCAGGTGTCGGCCATGGTCAGCAGGGATGGTTCCGGCAAGTGCGTAGTCATGTCACGGGTGAAGCTGGCGGTGGTGGCGGTTGGTCGGGCCCGAATCGCGGCAGCGCGTGGCGGCTGCCCACGGCCCGCACGCGTAGCAAACTTGCTACATGTGGCCGATTTCGTAGGGGATGTCGTAGAAGGTCGGATGACGGTAGATCTTGTTCGCCATCGGGTCGAAGTTCTCGCTCTTTTGCGCCGGATCGCTAGCCGTGATCGCGTTCGACGGCACCACCCAGATGCTCACGCCCTCCTGCCGCCGCGTGTAGACGTCGCGCGCCAGCGCCACCGCGTGCTGCGCGTCGCTCGCATGCAGGCTGCCTACGTGCTTGTGATCGAGCCCCGCCTTGCTGCGGATGAATACCTCATACAACGGCCAGTCCTTGCCGCTCATGTTCACGCTTGTCGTGCCGCTCATGCTGCCTTCCGCTCCATCGCGTTGTTCCGCTGCGCCTGCTTCGCGGCGTGCGCCAGCGCCGCCTCGCGCACCCAGCGCCCGTCCTCGAACGCCTTGACGCGATCATGCATGCGCTCGACATTGCACGGCCCGTCGCCATTGACCACGCGCCAGAATTCGTCCCAGTCGATGCGGCCGAAGTCGTAGTGACCACGCTCGGCGTTCCACTTCAGATCGGGGTCGGGCAAACTGAGGCCGAGATACTGCGCCTGCGGCACCGTGACATCGACGAATTTCTGCCGCAAATCGTCGTTGCTGATCCGCTTGATGCCCCAGGTCATGGCCTGCCCGGTGTGCTGCGAGTCGGAATCGTGCGGGCCGAACATCATCAAGGTCGGCCACCACCAGCGATTGATCGAGTCCTGCGCCATCGCCTTCTGCGCGGGCGTCCCCTCGCACAGCGCGCGGACGATGTCGAAGCCCTGGCGCTGGTGGAAGGATTCTTCCTTGCACACGCGAACCATGGCCCGGGCATAGGGCCCGTAGCTGCACCGGCACAGCGGCACCTGATTCATGATGGCAGCGCCGTCGACCAGCCAGCCGATGGTGCCGATGTCGGCCCAGGTTTCGGTGCGGTAGTTGAAGATGCTCGAATACTTCGCCTTGCCGGAATGCAGGGCGTCGATCAGTTCGTCGCGGCTGACGCCCAGCGTCTCCGCGGCGCTGTAGAGATAGAGGCCGTGGCCGCCCTCGTCCTGCACCTTGGCCAGCAGGATCTCCTTGCGCTTCAGCGACGGCGCGCGCGTGATCCAGCCGCCCTCGGGCAGCATACCCACCACTTCCGAGTGCGCGTGCTGCGAAATCTGGCGGATCAGGGTCTTGCGATATGCCTCGGGCATCTCGTCCTGCGCTTCGATGCGTTCGTCACGCGCGATGCGCGCTTCGAACGCGGCTTCGGCGGCGGTCCTGGCGGCGGACGCATCGACAGGCGTCGCCGCTGCGACATCGATAGCTTGGGTATACATGGATTCCTCCGGTATTCGATGATGACGCCGGGGTCTGGCCCATGCTGTCTTGCCAAATCGTGATGCGGGATCATGCCAGCGTCGCCGCCCGGTCCGTGCAGGCAACCGGCATTGCCGAATTCACGACGCGCCACGTCGATTTGTCGCCGCCTGTCTTTGATCCAGCGCAAATAATATTATCGACCGACCGGTCAGTCAATGGTTTGTTCCGGTCTGCGTGCTGAGTTCAAACCGGTGCGGCGACGCGCTCCCACCCATCCGCGTGGGGCACGGACGTGTCCGCACGCTGTTCAGCCATGCGCAATCCCGATAGCATTGGTCGATCCATAGGGGGTCATGTGTTCAGTTTGCCGGATACACCAAACACGCTGGCGTCCGCCTTGACACCGCCCGAGCTGCGCGGCGAGAGCAACTGATGGTTGCGGGCGACCTGCTTGCCATGCCGGCCAACTGCGGCAAACGAACGTGGAGCCGCTGAGGTGGTGCCGCCACGGATCGCTCAGTTAACGAAGATTCCGTTCGGTAGCGACGAGCCGCTGCTGCACAGTGCGCTCGAAGCCGGCGGCGTCGGGTTGTGGGACTACACGCCGTCCGATGGCATGATCGATCTGTACCACAACGTCTTATCGTTCGAATCGTTGCGACCGGGCCGCTACTACGGACCGTTGAGCGAATTTACCCGTTACGTCGCGGCGGAAGATCTGCCCGTCGTCGAGCGCCTGCTGCGGCAATGCGAGGCAGGCGAGCCCGAGGTATACGTCGAGTTCCGCGTCAAGCGCAGCAATGGCGGCAGCGACAGCGTCGTCTGGCTCGCCTGCAAGGGTCGCAACGCATCGCAGTGCAACGGCAATGTCCGCTATGTCGGCGCTATCACCGACATCTCTGACGCCTCGGAACGCGAGCTCAAACTGCTGGCCTATCACGAATCCCTGTTCTCGCTGGCGCGCAATCCATTGGTGGTCGATCGCGGCGACTTTGCCCGTTCCTCCAGCCAGATCATTCGCCAGTGTGCGGCGGCACTGAACGTTGCCCGCGCGGGGCTCTGGCAATTCGGCGATGGCGGCCGGCAACTGGTCTGCCTGTTTCAGCACGACACGCGTGCGGCGAACGGCGAAGCGCAAGCCGGACAGGTTCTGCAAGCGGCAGACTTCCCCAACTACTTCGCCGCCATTGCGCAGCGGCGTGTGCTCGCGGTCGCCGATGCCGCCGCCGACCCGGCGCTGGAAGAATTCTGCGCCACCTATCTGCCGCAGACGGGCGTCAAGGCCATGCTCGACGTGCCGGTGTTTCATCATGGCCACCTTTGGGGGGTGGTCTGTTTCGAAGACTGCGAACGTACGCGCGTCTGGGATGGCGACTCGCAGGCCTATGCCGGTTCCGCGGTCGACTTGCTGTCGCTCGCGCACGAGGTGTCGGTGCGCATTCGTTCCGAAACCGAACTGCACGCCACACGCGAACGCCATCGCGCTTTCATTCAGGCCAGCCTGGATTCGATCTGGGCGGTCGACGTTGAGCCGGCCATCGCCGTCAGTTTGCCACCGCAGGAGCAAATTGCCTTGTTGCGCGAACGCGGCCTGATCGGCGACGTCAATGCGGCGTTTGCCCGCGATTATCGCCGCGACGAAACCGACGTCATCGGTCGTCGCTGGTCGGAATTCATGCCGGAGCTGTTCAAGGGCACTTCGTTGCGCGACTGGATCGATCGCGGCTACCGGCTCAACGAGCGCGAACTGCGCCTGAAAGTGCGCGGCGAAGACCAGCACTGGCTGACGTTGACGCTGCTCGGCGTGGTCGAAAGCGGCAACCTGGTGCGCCTGTGGGGCGCGCGCCGCAACGTGACCGACCGCAGACGCTACCAGTCGTTGCTGGAACACCTCGCCTTCCGCGACCCGCTGACCGGTCTGCTCAACCGCCAGCGCCTGGTCGCCGAGATCAACGACAGCATCGAACTGTCGGGACGTCGCAACGACCGGCCCTCGGCGGCGCTGCTGCTGCTCGATCTCAACCAGTTCAAGGACATCAACGACACCCTCGGCCATAGCGCCGGCGACGAGGTGCTGCGTCAGATGAAAGGTCGCTTCGACGAAGCGCTGGCACATGCGGACGCGGTTGCTGCGCGCTTGGGCGGTGACGAATTCGGCGTCTTTGTGCGCGGCGTCGGCACTGCGGAGGGCGCGATGCGGGTCGGCGAGGCCATCACCAACGCGCTGGCACAGCCGTTCGTCATCGGCGGCGGCAAGTTTCACGTGTCGGCCAGTGTCGGCGCGGCGATCTACCCGACCCACGGCCGCACCTTCTCCGACCTTTCTCGCGCCGCCGACGAGGCGATGTATCACGCCAAACAAACCGGCGGCGGCGTGCGCCTGTTCAGCCGCAGCACGGTGGTGTTTGAAAAACGCAAGCTGCTGCTGCTGGCCGGGCTGCCGGAAGCGATCGACCGCGGCGAGCTGGTGCTCGAGTTCCAGCCCATCATCAACTGCCTGACGCGCAAGCCGGTGCGGCTGGAGGCGCTGGTGCGCTGGAACCACCCGGAGTACGGCCGGCTCACTGCGCGCGATTTCGTGCACCGGGCCGAGATGTCGGATTCGATCCGCATCCTTACCCGCTGGGTGATCGACAACGCGCTCACCGCCGCACGCGACTGGCAGGAGCCGGCGCCCGGTGTCGGCGTCGCCATCAACATCTCGCCGCGGTTGCTGGGCGACTCCATCATCGTCGCCCACTTGCAAAAAAGCGTTCGCAAGTACGGCCTGTCGGCACGGCTGGTCGACCTCGAAATCACCGAGACCTCCCTGATCCACAACTCCGACCGCGCCGCGCAGATCCTCGCCGACTGCCGCGCCCAGGGCTTCTCCATCATCATCGACGATTACGGCGTCGGCTTCTGCTCGCTGGCGTACCTGCGCCGTCTGCCGCTCAAGGGCCTGAAGATGGACCATTCCTTCGTCTCGCGCGTGATGCAAAGCGCCGAGGACGCGATCATCGTGCAGTCCACCATTGCGCTGGCCCACAATCTTGGCCTGACGGTCGTCGCCGAGGGCGTGGAAGACGCGCCCACGCTAAAGTTTCTCGGATTGCACGGCTGCGATTTCGCGCAGGGCTACGGCATCGCCCACCCGCTGCCGCTGGCCGATACCATCGCCTGGCTACGCTCGGTCACGCCGCCACCGCCGCCGGCGGCTACGACTTTGCGCGCCGTGGGATAAGCCCGGCTGGCGGAGTGCCGGAAATTCGCGCGACGCAGTCCCCATGCAGCATGTCGCGCTCGCCGATTCGCGGCTCCCTCCCCGCTCGCCGGGGAGGGGTGGGGTATGAAGGCGGCAGTCGCTTTTCTGTGGACTCTCCGGCGGAACTGCTTACCCCCTCCCAATCCCCCCAGCCCTTCCGCGCTCGTTTGCTGAGGCTGCTTGTCAATTCAGGAGTCAAACATCGCCGAGCGACAACGGTGCCGAATCCAAGGCAGGCGCGCGTGTATCCGAAGGGGCGCGCGTCGTCCGGCAAGCGGTCGAGCATGAGACGACCCAGGTTCGCGCCGCGGGTATCCGGCTGCACATAGATGCGCTTGACTTCGGCCACCTCTGCGGAGAGCCGGCGAATCCCGCCCATGCCAACAAATCTGTCCTGAAAATTGATCAGATAGAAGACAGCTTCAGGAGGCGCGCGATCGCAAAGATCGTGCCGTCGCCCACCGTTTCGCCCACCGCTTCGCCCACCCGCCGGCTAACATCGATTGCAACGTTGAAACGGAGGAGCCCATGACCTACGAAACCATCCTGTACGCCACGACCGAGGGCGTTGCGCGCATTACCTTGAACCGCCCCGAGCGGATGAATTCGTTCACGCAGAAGATGCATGAGGAGCTGCGCGCTGCGCTGGCGCGGCTGGCGGGCGATGGCGCGCGGGTGCTGGTGATCACCGGCGCCGGGCGCGGCTTTTGTGCCGGGCAGGATTTGAACGACCGCGCGGTAGCGCCGGGGCAGGCGGTGGACCTGGGCGAGTCGGTGGAGAAGAACTACGCGCCGCTGGTGCAGGCGATCCGTGCGCTGCCGATCCCGGTGATTGCGGCGGTGAACGGCGTGGCGGCGGGCGCGGGCTGCAATTTCGCGCTGGCCTGCGATCTGGTGATCGCCAGCGAGAGCGCGAGCTTTTTGCAGCCGTTCTGCAAGCTCGGGCTGATTCCCGACACCGGCGGCTCGTACTTTTTGCCGCGCCTGGTCGGCACGCAGCGCGCGCTGGGGCTGGCCCTGCTCGGCGACAAGGTCGCGGCGCGGCGCGCGGCCGAGATCGGGCTGATCTGGGAATGCGTGGCCGACGACGCCTTCGCCGCCCACATCGACACGCTGGCCGCGCAGCTCGCCGCCGGCCCCACGCTCGGCTACGCGCGCACCAAGCAGGCGATCTACGCCAGCCCGGACAACACGTTCGACGCGCAACTCGCGCTGGAAGGCGGCTTCATGCGCGAATGCGGCTTCTCGGCGGACTACCGCGAAGGCGTCGCCGCATTCAAGGAAAAACGGGCACCGAAGTTCGTCGGGCGGTGATTGGCTTTTTGGTCAAACGCGCATCTAATCTGGGCGCAGGCGATGATTTGTGCAAAAGTCGAGTTATGGCATTTTGTTCGCCTTCACCCAACGCAGATAAGGATTTTCCAATAAAGCTGTTGGTCATTCTGGAAAACTGACCGCCTGGTCGGTTTTGTTGTGCAACTGCGCTAGCATCGCCGCGCCGCCGCAAAGATGTAGCGCACAATCCTGCGAACCGCCGGTGCCCGCCGCTCCGGCAATCGCAGACTTCGACAGGAACTTACGATGTCACTCACCTTCACCACCGTCGGCGTCATCGGCGCCGGCACCATGGGCGCCGGCATCGCCCAGGTCGCCGCCCAGGCCGGTTGCCGCGTCAAACTGTTCGATGCCCGCGACGGCGCCGCCGCGGCGGCGAACGCCAAAACCGCCGAAACGCTGAACACGCTGGCCGGCAAGGGCAAGATCACCGCCGACGCCGCCGACGCGACCATCGCGCGCCTCTCCGCTGCGCCCGATCTGGCGGACTTTCACGATTGCGATCTGATCGTCGAGGCCATCGTCGAAAACCTCGACGCCAAGCGCACGCTGTTCAAATCGCTGGAAGGCATCTGCGCGCCGACCACCGTGCTGGCAACCAATACGTCGTCGATCTCGATCACCGCCATCGCCGCCGGTCTGGCGCGGCCGGAGAACGTGGTCGGCATGCATTTCTTCAACCCGGCACCGCTGATGGCGCTGGTAGAAGTGGTGATGGGCCAGCAAACCGCGCCCGCCATTGCCGACCGCGTCGAGGCCGCCTGCGCCGAATGGAAAAAGACGGCGGTGCGCTGCAAGAGCACGCCGGGCTTCATCGTCAACCGCGTGGCGCGACCCTACTACGGCGAGGCGTTCCGCGTGCTCGAAGCGGGCGGCGCGGACGTGCCGACCATCGACCTCGTGCTGCGCGAGGTGGGCGCCTTCAAGCTCGGCACTTTCGAGCTGCTCGACCTGATCGGGCTCGATGTCAACCTGATGGTGACCAAGAGCGTGTGGAACGCCTACTACCAGGATAGCCGCTACCGCCCGAGTCTGACCCAGGAGGAGATGGTCGCCGGTGGCCTGCTCGGCCGCAAGAGTGGCCGCGGCTTCTACACCTATCCCGCCGAGGCCGCCGCGCCAGTGCCCGCGCCCGCCGCCGGCAGCGCGCCGACGATGGTGCAGTACCTCACCGAATCCGACGCGCTGGACCCGCTGATCGAGCGCATCAAGGCGACCGGCATCAAGGTGCAATCGCGCAAGGAGAACGACCCCTACGGCGCCGGCGTGCTGCGCGCGGGCAACGCCACGATCTGCCTGACCGATGGCCGCACGGCCACGCAGATCGCATTCGAGGAAGACCTGACCAACGTGCTGACGCTCGATCTGGCGCGCGATTTCGCCACGACAAAGCGCGTGGCACTCGCCAAGGGTGAGGACACAACAAGCAGCGCGCTGGCGGACGCCGTTGCGCTGTTCAAGGCGCTCGGTGTCGAGGTGACGCTGGTCGGCGATGTGCCCGGCATGATCGTCGGCCGCACCATCGCAATGCTGGCCAACGAGGCCGCAGACGCCGTGCTGCAAGGCGTCGCCGACGCTGCCGGCGTGGACACCGCGATGAAGCTCGGCGTCGGCTACCCGGAAGGCCCGCTCGCCGCGGCCGACCGCTTTGGCCTGACGCTGATCAACGCGATCCTGGTCAACATGCAGGCGCACACCGGCGACGACCGCTATCGCCAGAGCCTGCTCCTGCAACGCAAGGTGTGGAGCGATGGCAGCTTCATCTGATCGCTTGTCTCCGTTCACCCCCGGGCCTTCGCCGGGGCAGGGTCTGAGCGCTGCGAAGGGTTTGATCGCATGACGCAACACACTACCCCCACGCCCCGCGAAGTGGCGGCAGCGATGTTCGCCCGCGACCACGCGGCGCGGGCGGCCGGCATGGCCGTCGAGCAGGTGGCGCTCGGCTCCGCCACCGTCACCATGACCGTGCGCCGCGACATGGTCAACGGCCACGACATCTGCCACGGCGGCTATATGGCGCTGCTCTGCGACACCGCGTTCGCCTATGCCTGCAACGCCTGCAACCAGAACACGGTGGCGAGTGGCTTCTCCATCGAAATCCTCGCGCCCGCGCGGCTGGGCGACACGCTGGTCGCCGTCGCCGTCGAGCAGGCGCAACGCGGCCGCTCCGGCGTGTACGACATCAAGCTCACCAACCAGAACGGCGACATCATCGCCCTCTTCCGCGGCAAGAGCGCAAGGATTGCGGGAGAAGTGGTGCCATCACAATCACAGTCCCCTCCCCCAGCGGGGGAGGGTTAGGGAGGGGGCAGCGGCCCACGCCGACATCCCTCTGCCTCAACTTTCCCCCACCCCACCCTCCCCCGCTGGGGGAGGGCAACTTGCTCCACTACGTCGCGCAGGTCAATCATGCCCACCAAAACGCCTACCCCGCTGCACCCGATCGAATCCGCATCGCGTGACGAAATCTCGGCACTTCAGCTCGAGCGCCTGAAGTGGAGCCTGCGCCACGCCTACGACAACGTGCCGCACTACCGGCGCACGTTCAACGCCAAAGGCGTGCATCCCGACGACCTGAGAACGCTGGCCGATCTGGCGAAGTTCCCGTTCACCAGCAAGCTCGACCTGCGCGACAACTACCCGTTCGGCCTGTTCGCCGTGCCGCGCGGGCAAGTGGCGCGCATCCACGCCTCCAGCGGCACCACCGGCAAGCCGACCGTGGTGGGCTACACCAAAAAGGACATCGACGTCTGGGCCGATTGCGTCGCGCGCAGCATCCGCGCCAGCGGCGGCTGCCCCGGCGACATGGTGCACGTGGCCTATGGCTATGGCCTGTTCACCGGCGGTCTCGGCGCGCACTACGGCGCCGAGCGGCTGGGCTGCACGGTGGTGCCGATGAGCGGCGGTCAAAGCGAAAAGCAGGTGCAGTTGATCACCGATTTCAAGCCCGACATCATCATGGTCACGCCAAGCTATTGCCTCGCCCTCGCCGAGGAATTCGAAAAGCAGGGCCTCGATCCTGCGAAATCCTCCCTCGCCATCGGCATTTTCGGCGCCGAGCCGTGGACCAACGCGATGCGGCAGGACATCGAAAAGCGCATGGGCATCGACGCAGTGGACATCTACGGCCTCTCGGAAGTGATGGGGCCCGGCGTTGCCAACGAATGCATCGAATCGAAGGACGGCCCGGTGATCTGGGAGGACCATTTCTACCCCGAGATCATCGACCCGGCCACCGGCGAAGTGCTGCCCGACGGCAGCGAAGGCGAACTCGTCTTCACCAGCCTCAGCAAGGAGGCAATGCCGGTCGTCCGCTATCGCACGCGCGATCTGACCAAACTATTGCCGCCCACCTCGCGCAGCATGCGTCGCATGGCCAAGATCACCGGCCGCTCTGACGACATGATGATCATCCGCGGCGTCAACGTGTTCCCGTCGCAGATCGAGGAGCTGATCCTGCGCCAGCCGGACCTCGCGCCGCACTACCAATGCGTCATCACCCGGCCAGGCCATCTCGACGAGCTGACGGTGCGCGTCGAAACCACGCTGCGCTTCGTGCACGCGGGAATCGACTCGCGCCAGCAAGTCATCCGCAGCCTCACCGAAAACATCAAGAACCTGATCGGCGTTTCCGCCCTCGTCGAACTGAACGACCCCGGCGCCATCGAGCGCAGCCTGGGCAAGGCGAAGCGGGTGGTGGACAAACGGGCACCGCGCTAGCGCAGATCACGTGTCCGTATTTGCGCCAGATTGTGCGCCTGTTAATGTGTATATACATTCATATAAACACCAAAACACATTTCGTAGCAACGGGTTGCAACGTTTTTTTTCGCTCGGCAAGCTTGATGTGTTAATTGTTAACACCACGGCGATGTCCGATAAAACACGTTGGGCGCCACACCCGGGACGGCAGGCCTCGAGCCAGCGGGTAAAGCTCCCTCTTTGCGCCCCCAACCAGGCGGATACACTCCTACACATAGGGAGGAAACTGTGCGTCACACTCAAATGAAGACTCTGTTGGCTTTGATGATTGCTGTGCTCGTGACGGCATGCGTCAGCGGCTATTCACAGTTCTATAAGCCGGCCCAAGGCGCGACTCCGGAGACGATAGCGGCGCTCCGTGTCGCTCCGCCCTCAGCGCATCCTATCGTTGAACGAGCACCGCCTCCTGGATCAGATGCACCAGCATTGTTGGATGCATACGCCAAGCGTGGCTACGTGATCATTGGCAGTTCCTCCTTCAACAGCGGGCAAACACAGTTTGAGGACGCGGCAGTTCAGCAGGGCGTAAAGGTTGGGGCCGATTTAGTACTCATCCTGAACCCGCGCTATACGGGCTCCAACACTACAGCGATGCCGCTCACGCTGCCCAGCACGACTACATCCTATTCGTCTGGCTCCGCCACTGCCTACGGTCGAGGTGGTTCTGTCACGGCCTACGGCAGCGGGACGACTACTACATATGGCACCACGACCACGATGATTCCCATCACGGTAAACCGCAGCGACTATGGCGCCGCATACTTCGTGAAACGCAAGTGGAGCTTCGGCGCCCTATGGCGAGACCTCAATGACAGCGAGCGTCAGGAACTGCAGTCCAACAAAGGGGTCTACGTGCGAGTCGTTGTCGATAACTCGCCTGCCTATCAAGCCGATGTCCTGCCCGGAGACATAATCCTTGCCGTGGACGGCCATCAGGTGATGAACCAGCAATCCATTGCTGATCTGATGCATACCCGAAGCGGACAGTCGATCACACTTTCGCTGTATCGCCGCGGCACCCGATTGGAGAAGTCGGTTCGGCTGGCGCCTCTGTAGTCGAAGCGGGGCCTAACACCTTGCTCAAGCGGAGCACCAACGGCAGGATGCCAGGGCCCGCTTAGCTCGATCGTCAGGCTTCACACAGCACCGCGCGAGCCGGGCAGCTACAGGGCTGGCCCTTGCAATATTACGTTTAACGTAATATAGTCGTGCCATGATCCGGTCGTTCAAGTGCAGGGACACGCAGGCGCTGTACGAAGGAAGAAACCCCAAAAGGTTCAAGGCATTCGTAGCAGTTGCGGAGCGAAAACTCGCTCAGCTTGACGCGGCACAGACTCTGGACTTTCTGAGGGCCCCTCCCGGCAACCGCCTTGAGGCGCTAAAGGGCGATCGAAAGGGGCAACACAGTATTCGCATCAACGACCAGTGGCGAATCTGCTTCGTATGGTCGGGCGTTGGCCCTGTCGACGTCGAAATCGTGGACTACCACTGAAAGAATCAACATGGCACGTCTGAACAATCGTATGCGCCCGGTTCACCCTGGTGAGGTGCTTCGCGAGGACTACCTGGTTCCGCTCGGGCTCAGCGTGAACGCCCTTTCTGTTGCGCTTGGTGTGCCTGCCACTCGTATTCACGAGATCGTCAAGGAGCGCCGTGCCGTCACTGCCGACACGGCGGCCCGGCTCGCCAGGTATTTTGGCGGCGACGCGGCATCGTGGCTGGTCATGCAGGCCAACTACGACTTGAAGACCCTTCCGACTATGGGAGACATTCAGCGCAAGGTTCTCGCTCGAGAGCAACTTGCGGCGTAGCGAGGTGAAGCCTAACCCCATCGCTGGAGCCAACTCGCACCGGCATGGCACTTGGCCCGCTTCCCAGAGTGGTTCATCATCCGTCCGGCGGGCCAAGCGCCATACCGGCGCTCGCGCCTCAGCTCAAACGTTGGGCGCCACAGCAGCAATCTCGCGCAGTACGCACACAGCAAGGAGAGTTCTATGACTGCATTCAACATCGTACGTTTCCGCGTAAAGCCTGGGCACGAGGATGAGTTTGTCGATGTTCATCGGACGATGAACACCGACCTCCCGGGATTGCGCAGTTTTTCTGTCGTGAAAACCGGAGATCGGGCTCACTGCATCGTCGGTGAGTGGGAAAGCACGCAGAACATCGTCGACGCTCGCCCTGCGATGATCGCCAACCTGGATCGATTGCGGGCAATGCTCGATGATCTCGGCCCTGGTCTTGGTGTCACTGATCCCGTTTCAGGTGAAGCCGTTCTCGAGCTGCGCCCCTAGCGTCGTAGGGCGGAACGCTTGCGGTTCCGCCTCATGCAGGCTACGCCGCCTCCATCTGTCGCTGATGCGCAATCCAGTCGGGGCCGCAGCGAAGTTTTCTGGCGAGGTCTGACTTCGGGTCTACCGCGCGCCAGAACGGCACGATGTCGCCGAGACTGGCGCCAGCCTCAAGCTCGTCCCATGCGGCTTCGGCGGCGATGCGCAGGAAGATGCTGGCGGTGAGCGGGCAAGTGGCCTCGGCGCCGCGCGCTTTCGCGAGCGCGAACCGCAGGTCGGGCAGCGCCATCGTCTGCCCGTACGGCAAGTTTTTGCGCAGCCAGTCGGCGACCTCAACGGGTGACGAGATCAGCATCCGCGTGCCAGCCGGAATGCCCGCGAACGCCTTTTCCATCACCTCGATATGCGGCTCGGGGACATTCATTTTCTCGGCCCATGTCTTGGCTTTTCTTGCCACGGAAACCTCCCGCCAGTTGCACTCGGCTATCGCAGTGTAGCGACGACGCCAATCGCGCGATATCGTGGGCGAAAACTGCACTAGCATTGTCTGCATGGCGATAATCCCGACACCGACGATGTGCCCATCAGCGTCGGCCACTGCCCGAGTCTCCGCTGCCCGCACGTCCCGCGCCAACCATGACTGATCACGAATCACCGCGCCGCGACGGCTACACCATGCTGCGCGGCGCAATCCCGGCGGATTGGCTCGACGGACTGCGCGCAACGTTCGACCAATGTGAACCGGCGGCAGACGCCTGGCCGGTGCCGCGTGGCTTCGGCTGGCGGCATTCGCTGCTTGATCTGGAGCCTGCAGTACAGGCAGTCTGCCGGTTGCCGCAGATTCTCTCGGTGGTCGGCACAATGATCGGCGAACGCTTTTTCTCGCGCAGGTGGAAGGCCGCGAACCGCTCAGAGGCGAAGGGCACCAGGGCCTTCACCGTGACTTCTCAACCGCGCGGCCGGGCGATACGGTGCAAGCCTTGGCGTATTTCGACGACTTTGGGCCGGACAATGGCGCGACGCGGCTGGTGCCCGGCACCCATCGACCCGAAGTTCCTGGCGCACCGTGCCCACCGGAAATTGAGGCCCAGGCGCAACAAATTGCAGGCAAGGCGGGCGACATCCTGGTGTTTGACGCCGACCTGCTGCATGCGGCGACGGTCAACCCCTCTGGCGCGCGTCGGCGCACGATCCTGATTTCGTATCGCGCGGAGTCGCTCTACGAATCGCATCTGGCCACGGCGAAGCTGCGCAGCGTGCGGATGGACACCAGTGAGCGGTTTGATCCGTAGCCCGTAGGGCGGCACGCTCGCGGTGCCGCCTTGTGCGACCGGCGAAGCCACTCTGACGGCGATTGCATGCCGCCGCGTTCAGCGGAACCGCAAGCGTTTCACCCCACTGATTTCGGCCGCTGAAGAGAAGCAAAGTCCGGGCACGAGCCGATTTGACAGGGATTCGATGACGCGGTGCCGGTGGCGATTACGTCTGCCCCGATAAGCTGCGCCGATGCATCTGGCTGACAACAACACGTGATAGCGTGACGGCTGTTTGCGGTGTCGCCCTCGCGCCGGCGCAGTGCCCTGAAACTGCGACGGCCGTCTGCCCCGATCGAGCCCATGTCTGCCTCTACCGTTTCCCGCCTGCCGCACGCCACCTGGCAGCAAGCCGCACAGAACATCGTTTGCGGCGACCCGCCTGCCGTCCTCGACCGCCTGCACGTTGCCTTTGACGAAGCGCAGGCCACGCACGATCGCGAACGTTGCGCCGCGCTGGCCGCGCATGCGCTGGCGTTCATGCTGGTCGACTGGAGCCGCTTCACCGGCTGGCGCGAGTGGGTCCGCCGCCTGCAAGAGAGTGTCGGCCGCCACGGTTCTACGCCAACGACCGGCGGCATGGCACTGGTCTGCGCCACCGGCGCGGTCGCCTGCGCACTATTGCGGGGCGATACCAACGAAACCCTTGCCCCGCTTGGCCAGCGGCTGGAATCGCTGCTCGACACGGCGGACAATCCGGTGCAACTGGCTCTCGCGGCCGGCGCCTTGCTGCCCTGGCTGCAAATGTCGAAAAACCCCGCCGCCGCGCAGGCGCTGCACGCCCGCATGGAAACTGCTGCCGGCGACGTCCGGCAGGCGTCGCCGGGGCTGCAATATCTGCGTGGCACCTGGCTTGGTGCCTGGGCGCTTTATCTGCACTTTGCCGATCGTTCGCGCTTCGCGCCAGCATTTGCCGCGCTGGACGATCATCTGGCCGCCCGCCCCTCGCCCTACCTGCGCTTCCGTCGCGCACGGCTGGCCACCGAACAGGCGCTGTATGACCGCGACGTTGATCGTGCCGAGGCTGAACTGCGCCAGATGCTGCGGGAGATGCATGTCCAGCGGCCGATGGAGCGGGTGATCTACAACATGCTGGCGGCGACCGTCGCCAACACCCACGACGATGCGGATCGCGCCCTGCTGCACGTCACGCATAACCTGCGCGACCTGGAGGCCGCCGACTGCCCACCCAGTGTCGGCAATATTTACCGCATCGCCGAGTCGCGCATTTATCTCGCGCGGCGCGACTACCGGAAGGCAGCGGAAATCTACGAGCAGCTTCTTGAGCACGCGCATACGTCGAACGCGGCAAACTATCGCGGCTATGCATCGCTGGCGCGGGCACTGCTGATCGGTCCCGGCGACGCCGCGTCGCGCGACGCGCTGCGCGAACATCTGCGCGCCGGCATGGGTGCCGTCCGCGCCATGCCCGCGATCAATTTTTTCATTGCGACACCGGAGGCGCGCGCCGCCGTCTGTGCGCTGGCGTTGCGCGAAGGCATCGAGAGCGAGTTCGTCCGCTCGGCGCTACAGGCGTTTCCGGTGGCGCCGCCGGCCTGGGCCGACGAGCACTGGCCGTGGGCGATGAGCCTGCGCTGCTTCGGCGGCTTCCGCAGCGACGGGCTGGCGGCCGAGGGGCGTGGTGCCGGCAAGGCGTCGCACAAGTCGTCGAACAAGCCGATGCACCTGCTGATGCTGGTGGCCGCGCATGGCGCGCAAGGTGTGCCGGTGGCGCTGGCGGCGGACGCGCTGTGGCCCGGACAGGATGGCGATCAGGCCGAAAATGCGTTGAGCGTGACGCTGCTGCGGCTGCGCCGGATGCACGCCGAGGCCGACCTCGTCGAACGACGCGGCGGCTGGCTGCATCTCAATCCGCAGCGCGTGTGGACCGACGTCATGGCGCTGGAAACGCATCTTGACGCGTTGCCGGACGACGCCACCGAGCACAAGGCACGCGCCGCGTACATCGCGCGGCTGTTCGATCTTTATCGTGGCGAATGCCTGTTCGGCGTCGACGATGCGTGGGCGCAGGCGCGCGCCGGACACTATCGCGGCCGGGTGACGACCGCGCTCAAGGCCTTGCTGCGTGGCGCTTTGCAGGCTGGGCATCTCGCCGCCGCCGAACAGGTGCTGACCTTTGCCCACGAACGCGGCATCGGGGCCACGCGAATGCTGACCGCTACCGCAGTCGCCGGCCAGGAGCAAAACGCCGGCTGGACGGCGCTGCGACAACACGCCGGCCTGCTGGAATGCCCGTAAGCCGGCGTGGCCGTGCCGGCATCCGACTGCGTCGTCAGCGTCCGTGTAAGTCAATGGCTTTTTGCTGAAAGCCTTTATCGAATTGGGCTCAAAGCCGAATTTAATTAAAAGTCGAGTTTATGATTTTCTTCTCTTTAGCCCACTTTATATAAGGCTTTAACATAAAAGCTGTATCGCGAAATGCGCCCCGCCGGAGCCCGCCACCGCCCGCGCAAACGCCCTTCTTTCGGCGCATCTGTAATCCATCTGTAAGTCCCTCGCCGCGAACATCGTCGCGTTCGGCCATCGGTTCTGGCCGCTTTGATCGATGGTGCTGCCGGCGACTGCCGTCACCGCGGCACGGCACAAACTTACAGGGAATACTCAATGATCCGCCTCCTCGCGTCTTCTGCGCAATTGATCATGCGGCCGGCCCGGGCGTCCGCGCGCCTGTCCGGCATGCTGCTGTTTGCCCTCGGCGTCGTCGTCGGTGCGCCGGCCGGCGCGGCATCCAGCGCGTTCGTCGTGAACATCGGCACTACCGATCTGGTCGACGCCAACCCCGGCAACGGCGTCTGCGCCGACGCCAACGGCCAATGCAGCCTGCGCGCCGCCATCATGGAGGCCAACGCGCTGGCCAATTCGCTGGTCGGCGGGGTGCCGACGCCGCACACCATCACGTTCTCGGTGGCGACGGTCAACGTGATCAACGGTTCGCTGCCGACCATCGCAGCACCGGTCACCATTACCGGCGTTCCTGGCGTCACGACTATCAGCGGCAACAACTCCGGCGTCGGCAGCAAGCAGGGCTGTCTGAGCCTGACCGACTCCGGCACGGCGGACCTCAATCACGACAAGGGCGCGACCGGCTCGAAGATCATGAACATGGCGATCGGCAACTGCAGCGGCGATGGCATCACCGCCAACGGCCACGACTACACCTTCAGCAACAACCGCATCGGCATCGACGCGCTCGGCGTCGCGCTGATGCCCAACAACGGCCACGGCATCTCGGTGTCCGCCTCGCAGGTCTATCCCGACACCAGCACCGGCTTCCTGTCCAGCACCTACGCGGCCTTCCCGGTGCAGCCGGTGGACGCGTCGCAGATCAACGCCTTCCAGAGCAATCTGGCGACGGCGATGGCGAACTTCCAGCCGATCATCATCAGCGGCAACGTCATTTCCGGCAACGCGCTGAACGGCATCGAAATCTTCAGCCAGAACCTCGCCGGCGTGATCGCCTCCGGCAACATGATCGGCACCGACGTCAGCGGCAACATCGCCGCCCCGAACGGCGGCTCGGGCGTGCGCCTGGTCGGCTCGACCTTCGGCAACCTGATCGGCCCCAACAACGTGATCAGCGGCAACAGCGGCGACGGCGTTCGCGTCGAAGCCGGCGCCGTGTTCCTGCCCAACTTCATCATGGGCAACCGCATCGGCCTGTCGTCGACCAACGCCGGCACCCACATCGGCAACGGCGGCAGCGGCGTCGTGACCGACACCAAACCGAGCACCGATCCGACCAAATTCAACCCGAGCGCGATCGGTCTGGTCATCGGGCCGGCCAACCTGATCAGCGACAACAAGGGCGCCAACAACAACGCGTTTCCCGACGTGCTCGGCAGCGACAGCGCCGGCATCCTCATCACCGGCACCAGCAACGCGGTCAAGGTGTGGGGCAACACTATCGGCATGGGCGAATTCCCGCCCGGCACGCCGATCGCGTCGAAAGCCTACGGCAACGCGGGCGACGGCATCATCGTCACCAGCACCGGCAACACCATCGGCGGCAGTGCTTCAGGTCAGGGCAACACCATCGCCGCCAATGCGCGTCACGGCATCGTGGTCAAGGGCAGCTCGACCACTTCCACCAGCATCCTTGGCAACGCCATCGGCGTTCACCCGTCGCTGGCAGGTAACCTCGCCATCGGCAACGGCGTCGACGGCATTCACATCAACGCCGCCAGCAGCACTTCCATCGGCGGCGCCGGTGCCTCCGACCTGAACGTGATCGCGGGCAATGGCCGCAACGGCACCAAGATCCGCAACGGCGGCACCAGCAACGGCTGGAGCAACCTGCTGCAACGCAACCGCGTCTACGGCAACGCCAAGCTGGTAGCGGGCGTCGGCATCGATCTCGATCACAACGAAAACATCACCGACCCGCCGCACAGCGAATTCCCGGTCAACTACGCCAACCTCGACCAGAGCGCGCCGGTCATCTGCACCGGTCCGGCCGACAGCGGCGCTTGCAACGGCGCCGCCGCGCCATCGTCGACCGCCGGCAATACCACCTTCGCCTGGACCATTTCGACACACGGCCCGGCCAATTTCCGCGCCGAGTATTTCCGCATCGACGCCGCCAGCGACAACGCCGCAACGACCATGACCTTCCTCGGCGAGCAACTGTTCAGCACCGGCGTCTCCGGTTTGGCCAACGACAGCGCGTCCTGCTCCTCCGGGCGCTGTACGGCAACGATTACCGCAGGCACCGGCGGCAGCTACGTCGTGATGACCGTCACCGATATCACACCACTCACCGATCAGCCGGGCGGTGGCAGCGACTGGAAATCCAACCTCACCTGCTTCATCGGCAACCTGGGCGTGATTCTTTCGTCGTGCAACGTCAACAACACGTCCGAATTGTCGAACGTGGTCAACGTGCCGAATGCGCCGCCCTTGGCCACGACAACCGCGGCGACGGCAGTCACGACAACCACGGCAACGATCAACGGCCTGGTAACCGCCAACGACGCCTCCACCACCGTCACCTTTGAATATGGCCTGACCAATGCCTACGGTGGCGCCGGCAGTCCGCTCGCCGGCCTGCCCAGTCCACTCCCAGGCAGTGCGGTGAACGCAGCAGTGTCGGCCGCGCTCACCGGCCTGACCTGCAACACGACCTACCATTTCCGCGTCACCGCCAACAACGGCATCGGTGGCACCATCAACGGCGCCGACGTGAGCTTTACCACCGTCATCTGTGCGCCGATCGCGCCGGTTGCCACCACCACTGCGGCGACTGCACCGACGGCGACCACGGCGACGGTGAACGGCCTGGTCACCGCCAACGGCGCGCCAACCATCGTCACTTTTGAATATGGTCTGACCGCCGCATACGGCGCTGCGGGCAGTCCGGTGACGGCGGCGCAGAGCCCCCTGTCCAGCGGTGCCGCCAATGCGGCCGTCTCGGCCAATCTGTCGAACCTGCTGTGCGCCAGCACCTATCACTATCGGGTGACCGCAAACAACGGCGTCGGCGCCACGGTGAACGGCAGCGACATGACGTTCAATACGGCCGCCTGCCCGGCGGGTGCGCCGGCGGTGACCAGCGCTGCCGCTACCGGCATCACCGCAACCACCGCCGTTCTGCATGGCAGCGTGACCGCGAACGGCGCGCAAACGGCGGCGGCGTTCGAGTATGGCCTGACCACCGGCTACGGCGGCGCCGGCAGTCCGGTGGTTGCGGTTGAGAGCCCGATCGCCGCGGCGGCCATCGGCGCCCCGATCTCGGCGACGCTCAGCAACCTCGCCTGCAACACCACCTACCACTTCCGCGCGCAGGCCAACAATGGTGTCGGTGGCACCATCAACGGCGGCGATCTGAGCTTCACCACGGCGACCTGTCCGACGGTGACGGCGATCACCGCGCATACGCCGAATCCGTCGACGACACTGCAACCGATCGCGGTGACCGCCACAGTAACCCCGACGCCGCCGGCCGGGACCATCGCGGTCAGCGACGGCGCTGGCGCCACCTGCACCATCACGCTGCCAGCGACGTCCTGCAATCTGGCACCAACCAGTGCCGGCGCCAGGACGCTGACGGCGGTTTACAGCGGCACCGCCGGTTTTGCCGGCAGCAATGCGGCGGGCGTCGCCCACACGGTCACGCCGGTGGTGATCTTCAGCGCCGCCACGGCGACCGGCACCGGCACCGCCACTGCCACCGTGACCGGTGCCGGTTGCACCTTCACCGCGGCACAGTTCATCGCAGTGGCGCCGCTGGTCGCGCCGGCCGGTGTGAACTTCCCGCATGGCCTGTTCGACTTCAAGGTCGGCGGCTGCGGCTCCGGCGCAACCGCAACGGTGCAGGTCACGTTCCCGCAAGCATTGCCCGCAGGGACGCAATACTGGAAATACGGCCCGACGCCGGGACCGGTCGCCGCGCACTGGTATGCGCTGGCCGCAGGAGCGCCCAACAACCTGGTGATGACCGCAACGACAGCGACCTTCACCATCACCGACGGCGGCCTTGGTGACGATGACTTGAGCGCCAACGGCGTCATCGTCGACCAGGGCGGGCCGGGGTTCGTGGCCGCTCAGGCGGCAGGCACGCCAGTGCCGACGCTCCGCGACGGGCTGCTGTTACTGCTGTCGCTATTGCTGACGCTGACCGCCGCCGGCGCGCTGCGGCGCGTCATGCGACCGGCGCCGGCAAACGGCACCCGTGGATAGCGGGTCCGGTCAGGCGCCCTGCGCGAAGAATCCCTCGGTGTGGATCAGCTTCGGCTGCGCACCGAGCGCCTTCGCCGCGGCGACGCAATCGTCGACGAAGCCGGTGGTGCCGGCGATGAACACGCTGTGGCTGGACAGGTCGGGAAAGTGCTGCGCAAGCAGCGCCGGGATGCGCCCGTGCGCGATGCCTTCCACGCTTTCCCGCGTGGTGGCGGGCAGGTAGCGAAAGTTCGGATAGCGCGCCTCCCAGTAGCGCATCAGGCCGCGGTCGTAGAGTTCCGCTGCCTGCCGCGCCGAGAACATCAGCGTGACCGGCTGCGCGTAGCCGCGCCTTAACGCCGCCTCGGTCAGCGACAGGATCGGCGCCAGGCCGGACCCGGCAGCGAGGCAAAGCACCGGCGTGTCCACCGAGGGATCGCCGATGAAGGTGCCGTGCGGACCGGAAAAGCGGATGCGGTCGCCCGCTTCGATCTCATCGTGCAGCCAGCGGCTGGTGCGTCCGCCCGCTGCATCGGCATCGTCCACGCGCGTCACCTGCAGACGGATTTCACCGTCCGGCCGTGGCGCGTTGGCGATCGAATAGGCGCGAACGGGAACGCCCTTGCCGGGGTCGCCCAGTTGCACGTACTGGCCGGGCCAGAAGCGCATCGTTTCCCCGAGCGGACGCAACACGAACTCGGTAATGCGCGGGGTGCGGGCGATGCGATCCACCAGCACGGCGTATTGCGACTCGCGGGGTGGGAACAGCTTGGGTTTGGCATCCTCCGTGCCCCACTCGATCTCCAGCTCGTCGGAGAGCGGCTTGGCCATGCACATCAGGCCATAGCCCTGCTCCCGTTCGTCGGCGGAAAGCGCCATGTCGAGCACAAAGCCCTGATCGAACTGCCCGGCGCGAACCTTTACCTTGCACTCGCCGCAGGCGCCGGCGCGACAGTTGTTGGGCAGCGCGTAACCGGCGCGTTCGAGCGCGACGAGGACGGTGTCGCCGTCCTCGCAGGCGACCGAACGACCAGAGGGGTAGAGCTTGATGTGCAGCGGCATCGGTGCGCGATCCAGTCCCTAAAAGACTGGAATGATGTCTTCCATGTCGACGTCGGAGACCTCCTGACCGGTGATGCCGACTTCCGGAATCGCCGGGAACGGAATGCCGTATTTGTCGAGCACGCCCTTGAGGTTGAGGATCGCGGCACGCCAGTTGTTTTTCTTCGCTTCGTAACTGGGGATGGCGAAGCCTGCCTTGCGGGCAATGTCCTCGCCTTCACGCTGGTTGGCAATGAAGTCCTCGGGCAGATCCCAAAACTCCATCGGCGGCTCGAACAGCACGGCCGACAGGAACAGGTAGCCGGCGCGAATCTGCTTGGTGATGGTGCTGCGATCCACCGGTGCGAGCTTCGGATAGTCGCGCTCCATCAGCGACATGCAGATGCCCATGTGGCGACCTTCGTCCTTGCCGATGTTGCGGAACGCTTCCTTGAACACCGGCTCGGTGCAGGCGGCTGCCATCTGGTGGAAGATGGTCGCCGCAGCGATCTCGCCCATCAGGAACGAACTGAACAGAACGGCCAGGCTGTACTTCGGCACGGCAGCCTTGTAGCCCGTCCAGTAACGTCCGCCATTGAAGTAGAGCCACTTGGCGTTCTTCTGCAGGCGCTTGCCGAGCTCGGTCTTCGGCTCGTAGGTGATGGGATCCGGATGCTCCAGGAACTTGGTGATGGCGAGGCCGCACATCTGTTCGTGGTTCTGCTCGTCGCGCGTGACGCTGAAGAAGCAGCGGCGCACCGCGTCCTCCTCATGCGCCTCGTAGGTCTTGATGAAGGCGGAGGCAAACACCGGCGGTGCCGACGCGTCGAATACCGACAGCAGCGTCCACCAGTAGGCAATCGCTTCGCGCTGCTCCCAGGTGTATTTGCTGACGTTGAACGTGTCCCACGGCAGCTTCTTCGGGTCCCATACCTCGCGCTGCGAGGCGTCCCAGATTTCCTCCAGCTTTTTGGTGTGGGCGTGCCACGACAGCGGGTAGACGTTGGGCTGGTCAGTTGCCGGCGGCAACTCCATCCGCTGGGCAAATTTTTCCTTGTTCATGGCGCGCATGTCCTCCTTCGGTGTTGGAAAACATTCCCGACCGACCGGTCAGTCGGAAATAATAGGTGGCAATGAAATCAGGGATTTACGCGACAAATATTGCGCTGGATCAAGAAAAACGCCTGCGAGACGACGCGAAGAGTCCTACGCCGAGCCCTGCGCGTAGGCCTTGGGATCGTCCGGGGTTTCGTCGGTGGCGATGCAGTCTTCGAACAGTTCGCGGAACAGCGCTTCGGGCAACTTGCGGCCGATGAAGACGATGGTGCTTTCCTTCTTCACGCCGTCCGGCCACTCGCTGGCGAAGTCAAAGCCGGCCATCATGTGCACACCCTGAAACACCACGCGGCGCGGCTCGCCCTTGATGTAGAGGATGCCCTTGTAGCGCAGCATCTGCTCGCCGTAGAGGTTGATCAGCGAGCCGATGTAGCGGTCGACCTTGCGCACGTCGAGCGGTCGCTCGCTCTTGATCACGAAGCTGTGCACCTCGTCGTGGTGCTCGTGATCGTCGCTGGTCAGGAAGTCCGGCTGGATTTCGAGGATCGCGTTCAAGTTGAAGCCGCGGATATCGAGCAAATCCTGGATCGGCGTCTCGCCGAAATTGACCTTCTTGATCGGCGCGCGGACGTTCAGCTTGCGCAGGCGCTCCATGAGTTTCTGCGTTTCTTCCTCGGCAGTGACGTCAGTCTTCGACACCAGCAGACGGTCGGCGAACGCCACCTGCTGCTGCGCCTCGCTGAAGTCCTTGAGCTGGGTCAGGCCGTGCTTGGCATCGACTACCGTCACCACCGCATCGAGCAGGTAGCGCTCGTTGACCTTTTCGTCGGCGAAGAAGGTCTGGGCAACCGGCGCCGGATCGGCCATGCCGGTGGTCTCGATGATCACGCGGCTGAAGTTGAACTCGCCCTTGGCGCGGCGCTTGTAGAGATTGTTCAGGATGCGGATCAGGTCGCCACGCACGGTGCAGCAGATGCAGCCGTTGTTCATCTCGACGATCTGTTCCTTGGTGTCGGCCAGGATTTCGTTGTCGACGCCCTCCTCGCCAAACTCGTTCTCGATCACGGCGATCTTTTCACCGTGGTTCTCCTTGAGAATGCGATTGAGCAGCGTCGTCTTGCCGGCGCCGAGGAATCCGGTCAGGATGGTCACCGGAATCGGCGCACCGCCGTCTACGGCGCCCCAGGATTGTGCTTCTTTTTCCGCCGCTTTCTTGGCGGCGTCCGCTTTGGTCGACATGGGCTTGTATTCTTGTGCTTCAATGCATCGAAGCCACGAATTTTAGGGCGCCAGCCCGATCTTCAATTCTCCAATCGTGAACGCGTCCGCATCGACTCCCTCCGCCGCCGGCGATCCCCTTCTGCTCAGCGCGGACATTCGCCGCATCGAGAGCCAATATGCCCATGTGGATCTGATGCGCCGTGCCGGCAAGGCCGCCGCGGATTTTCTGGTCGAACGCAGCCAGCGCAGCGATCGCATCGTGCTGCTGGCGGGACCGGGGAACAACGGCGGCGATGCCTTCGCTTGTGCGGCGGACCTGCAGGCGAGCGGATTCCGCCCGGCCGTCGTCTTCTTCGGCGACGCCGCGAAGCTGCCCGACGACGCTACCCGAGCCCGGCAGCGCGCGCTGGATGCTGGTGTGCGCGTCGAAAACTCGCTGGCGGCCGTGGCCGGGGCAACGTGGATTGTCGACGGGCTCTTTGGAATCGGCCTGAAACGACCGCTGGATGCGGGCTACAGCGATGCGGTGCGCGCCATTGCGCATGCCCGCGAGGCCGGCGCCAACGTGCTCGCGCTGGATGTGCCAAGCGGCATCGACGCCGATACCGGCGCGCTGGTGGGTGACGTCGCGATTGCCGCCGACCACACGATCACCTTCATCGCACGCAAACCGGGGCTGCTCACCGGCCCCGCGCTGGATTGTGTCGGTCAGGTACATCTGGCGTCCCTCGGCATCGACGCGCCCGCGGACACCGCGATGTCGACATTTGGCCTGCGCGATGCGCAAGCACGCATGCAGCCGTCGCGCGCCAACGCACACAAGGGTAGCCGTGGAACGCTCACCATCGTCGGCGGCGCCAGCGGCATGCTCGGCGCCGCCCTGCTCGCCAGCCGTGCGGCCATGCGCATGGGTGCCGGCAAGGTCAAGCTGGCCTGGACGGCGGCGCCCTATCCGCAGGTGGACCCGCTGATGCCCGAGGTGATGATGCGGGCCGCGTCGGACGTAGCCGCCTATGCCGACAGCACGGCGCTGATCGTCGGCTGCGGCATGGGTCAGGATGCCGATGCGAAACGACTGCTTGCCGCAACGCTGACGCGTGAGTTGCCGCTGCTGCTCGACGCCGACGCGCTCAATCTCATCGCACAGTCGAAGAAGTTGCAGGCGCAAGTTGCAAGACGCCGGCATGGCACCGTCATCACACCGCACCCGGCGGAAGCCGCGCGGCTGCTCGGCATCGGCACGGCGAATGTGCAGAACGATCGTCTGCACGCCGCTCGCGAACTGGCAACGCGACTCAACTGCATCGCCGTCGTCAAAGGCGCCGGCACGGTCGTTGACGATGGTCAGACGGCAACCATCAACACCACCGGCAACCCCCTGCTCGCCACTGCTGGCACCGGCGACGCGCTCGCCGGGGTCATCGGCGCGTTACTGGCGCAAGGCTATCCGGCGGTCGGTGCAGCACGCATCGGCGTCACCCTGCACGGTGCCGCCGCCGATGCGCTCGCGGCGCGCGGCGTCAAGCGTGCGGTGGCCGGGGACGTCATCGAGGCATTCGACAGCCTGTAGGAGCGGTACCACCGCGACCGTTTCCGCAGCGATCGAGTCGCGGTGATACCGCTCCCACAAAGCTCAGGCCGTGGCATCCGCAGCCTCAATGCATCGACGTCAATGTGTATAATTCATTAATTCGTACACATCAAGTCGGCAAACCATGCGCACCAACATCGTGATTGACGACGCACTGATGAAGCAGTCTTTGCGGGCAACAGGCCTGCGCACGAAGCGCGAAGCGGTCGAGCTGGGATTGCGGACCCTGGTTTTGCTCAAACAGCAGACCGAACTGCGCAAATTGCGCGGCAAATTGTCCTGGCAAGGTGATCTACCGGCAGATCGCAACCAGCGGTGATCCTCGTCGATTCGTCAGTCTGGATTGACTACTTCCGTGGCACCGCAAGTGCCGACGCCGAGCGGCTGGACACATTGCTGGGTAGCGAACGCATCGTCGTGGGTGACATCATTCTCGCCGAAGTGCTGCGCGGGTTTGCCGTCGACAAACACTTCAACGATGCGAGACGACAAATGCTCCGGTTCGAGCAAGCGCGCCTGGGCGGCACAGAACTCGCCGTTGATGCAGCCGCGAAGTGCCGATCCTTGCGCGCTCTCGGTATCACCGTGCGCGGTACCGTAGACGCGATCATCGCGGCGTACTGCATCCGCAACGATGTGGCGCTGCTTACCCCCGATCGCGACTTCGTTCCATTCGCCGAACACTTCGGGCTCATGCTGGCCTGAGTGGACGCTATTCGCTCCCTGCTTACGGCACCAAAATCACCCCACCCACCGTCTTCCGCGCCTCGAGGTCACGATGCGCCTGCGCGGCATCGGCGAGTGAATAGGTCTGGCGGGCGGCGAGGTCGACCTTGCCGTCTTTCATCATGTTGAACACGTTGTTGGCCATTTCTTCGGTCGTGGCGCGACTGCCCGTGTACGCCATCAGCGTTTGCCGCGTGACGTAGAGCGAGCCCTTGGCGGCGAGGATGCCGAGATCGACGCCGGTGACGGGGCCGGACGAATTGCCGAAGCTGACCATCAGGCCGCGCGGTTGCAGGCAGTCGAGCGACGCCGGCCAGGTGTCCTTGCCGACGCTGTCGTAGACGACCGGAACCTTTTTGCCGCCGGTGATTTCCTTGACGCGCTCGACGAAATTCTCGGTGTTGTAGTTGATCACGTGCTTGCAGCCGTGCTCCAGCGCCAGTTTGCCCTTGTCGTCGCTGCCGACGGTGCCGATCATGTCGACGCCAATCGCGCGGCACCACTGCGCGGCGATCAGGCCCACGCCACCGGCGGCGGCGTGGAACAGGATGGTGTCGCCCGCCTTGCATTGATACGTGCGATTGAGCAGGTATTCAACGGTCATCGCGCGCAGGAATCCGGCCGCGATGTGCTGCTCGCTCACGTACTGCGGCAGTTTGATCAGCACGCTGGCCGCGATGTTGCGTTCGCTGGCATAGCTGCCGAGCGGACCGTCGCAATAGACGACGCGGTCGCCCGGCGCCACCACCGTCACGCCCTCACCAACGGCTTCGACAATGCCCGCGCCCTCCTTGCCGATGCCTGAGGGCAACGGCACTTTGTACAGTCCCGTGCGGTGATAGGTGTCGATGAAGTTGACGCCGATCGCGCTGTGGCGCACGCGCGCCTCGCCGGGACCGGGCGGCGGCAGGTCCACCGACTCATATTTCAGGACATCGGGAGAGCCGGTTTCGTGGAAGCGGATTGCGTGTGCCATGGGGTACCTCTACTGCTGCGAAAGTTGGAACGTTTTGACGGGTTTAGTGTGGGAGCGGCCTTGGCCGCGAAGGTTTGTCGGTGCGATAGCGTCGGTTGTGCTGATCGCGGCCAAGGCCGCTCCTACACGAGGTTTCGGTACGCGGCAAATCCGAGCGCCGTCAGCGCCAGCGACGCGGCCAAATGCAGGACCGCGAGCATCATCGCCCGCCCGACATCGCCCTCCTGCACCAGCACGACGACCTCGGCGCTGAAACTGGAAAACGTGGTGAGCGCGCCAAGAAATCCGGTGACGAAAAACATGCGCCACAGCGGGGATAGCTCCGGCTTCGCGGCAAAGTGGGCAAGCGCCAGACCGACCAGAAAACCGCCGATCGCATTGGCAGCGAAGGTGCCCCAGGGCAGCCAGCTCCGCCCGTTCATCGCCAGCGCCAATCCATAGCGCACCCAGGCACCGAGCACAGCGCCCACGGCGATGGCGGCGAGCGTGGCACCCATCAGCGCACAACCTGACCCACGTAGACGGCGCCGAGCGCGGTCAAGCCCGCGCCCTCATCGGGATGCAGGCGACGGTTTGACGTCGCCGGTGTCGGATCGCAGCAAAGTGCGCTCGAGTCAACGTCTGCCATGGCGTTCATTTGCCCAGTGCCGCCTGCCACACGGCGTCCACCACTTCGCGCTGGGCACCGCGCTCGCGATACAGGCGAATTTCCATCGTGCCGGTCCAGTGGCTGTCGCCGCAACGTGCGATGCGCTTGGCTTTCAGCTCGCGGGGGACCGCGCTCTCTGGCAACCAGGCAAGGCCGTGGCCTTCCAGCGCCATCACCTTGAGCGCTTCCGACATATCGTTTTCGTACACACAATCGAGATGCGCGCGCAGCGGCGACTGCTGCAGGATCAGCTCCACCATGCGGCCAAGGTAGGCCTGCGGTGTGTAAGAGAGGTACGGAATCTTCTTGTGATCGCTGCCCGGCAGCGTGAACAGCGCGCGCCCCTCGCTGTCGGTCCGCGAGAACGGCGCGATGGTCTCGGTGCCGAGCACCACCATCTCGTAGCGCGACTCGTCGAGCTGCACCGGCTGATTGGTGTGGTGATAGCAGAGCAGCAGGTCGCAGTTGCCTTCGACCAGGCTCATCACCGCGTCATGCACGTTGGCGGCGAGCAGTTTGGCCTTGACCCGGCCGAGCTTCTTCTCCAGCGCGTGCAGCCAGGTCGGGAAGAACGTCAGCGACAGCGTGTGCGGCGCGGCGAACAGGATGGTGTCGGTCGGCGCGCTTTGCAGGCCGCGCGCGATGGCGCGGGCGTCGATCGCCTGACGCACGATCTCGGCGGCGCGGTCGCGGAACTGTTCACCCGCCTTGGTCAGCTTGGTCGGATAGCTGGTGCGGTCGATCAGCTCGGCGCCCAGCCACTGCTCCAGCGCCCGTATTCGTCGCGAGAAGGCAGGCTGGGTGACGTACCTGAGTTCTGCGGCCCTCGAAAAACTGCCCGTTTCGGCCAGTTGCAAAAAGTCTTCTACCCACTTCAGTTCCATGGCTGTCGAGTGTAGTCAAAACTATGCAAGAACGGTATACGCGGCGCAGCAAGGCGGTATGGCTTTGTGCCGTATTGCGCATCTGTATTGGGTTAAATGCCTAAAAAATCTAAAAGTCGACAATACGACAAATACCGCTGTAACCTATACATAGTATGCGTTTAACCATAAAAGCTGATGATTGCCTGCCACAGTGACGGGCGCCGTCAGGCCGGCGCCGCGCTGCCTACAATCGTCGCCATGCGCATCGCGATTCTGCAGAACAACACCGACGACAGCCCCGCGTATCTCGCCACCTGGCTGCGCGAACACAACGTCGCTTTCGACGTGTTCGATGGCGAACGTGGCGACGCCGCGCCGGCCACACTGAGCGACTACGCCGGCCTCGCCATCCTCGGCGGCGTGATGAGCGTCAACGACGATCTTCCCTCGCTGCGCCAGGCCGAGGTGCTGATTCGCGAAGCACGTGCCGACGGCAAGCCGGTCATCGGCCATTGCCTCGGCGGCCAACTGATCGCCAAAGCGCTGGGCGCAACGGTTGCCGCGTCGCCGAACATCGAAATCGGCTGGTGGCCGCTGCAAACCACCGCCACGCCCGCGGCGCGCGCCTGGTTCGGCGCATTCGCGGGGCAGGCACCAACGGCGATCCAATGGCACTACGAATCGTTCGCCGTGCCCGCCGGCGCCGAGCGGATCGCCGGCAACGATGCCTGCGCCAACCAGGCGTTCGCCATCGACACCCTGCTCGCCATGCAATTCCACATCGAAATCGACGCCGCCAAACACGCGCTCTGGATGAGCGCCTCGCAACGCGAACTGGCCCGCCTCACCGGCGAGCGCTACGTGCAGCCCGCCAGCGTGATGGCCGCGCAGATGGCGGCGCGGCTGACGCAAAGTCAGGCGCTGGCGGATTGCATCTATACGCGGTTCCTGCAGCTGGCGCAACGTCCGTCGATATCGACGTAGTGCACTGACGCGGCAACAGTTCGCGCTAACGGCGGATTTGATCCGTGGCAACGCCGAGCGCAACGAGGTGAAAGACCATCATCGCGCGCCGTGCGAAAGACGACCATGCGCGAGCACTTGCTGCCTCCGAACGCCTAACGCAACGATTGGCAATGCGCGGCCCGACTCATTGACGATCGTCGCCGAGTGCACTCTCTGCGTGGGCTGCTCCTACACGCACGAGTAGTGGTCAACGTTGGTAACCGCGAATATTGTTGCCGCCACGTAGCGGGGATCTGGCAAGAACAACACGACCCGCACCTTTCGCCGACTACCCGATTGAGGTCGGCGGAATCTGCCAAGAGGTGTTTGATGAAGCAGCATGCAAAAGATGCGCAGCACATCGTAGAGCGCACATCGCGCCAACGCGTCGGCGGAGCGCAGTCGTGACGTCGCGCGCACGAAAAGCTATGCAACTGGCTTTCGCCAGCGTTGCCTGCTGCGCTGCGGACAGCTCCGCCGCACAGGATCGCGTTGTTGTAGCGCGTGGCGAAAGCGTCACCAGTATCGTGGATCGCCTTGTTGCCAATGACCGCGAGCGCTACCTGCGCGTACTGCGCGAGGTGTTGCTGCTCAATCGATCGCGTTTCCCGCAGGGTCGCGCGGAGTTGATCGGCGAAGGGTTTGTCCTGCATTTGCCGGCCGGCGTGTCGAGCGTTGTCGCCACCGACCAAGTCATCGCGACGGTACCGCGGGCGCCGGCAAACGCCGTCATGACTGCCATCCCCGGACCGAGCACACGCTACGTCGCCACCTACACCACCCTTCGCGGCGACAGCCTGCAGAGTCTCGTGGAGCGCTGGTTGCCGTCGCAACGGTTCGCACAGGACGATGCCCTGACCGATCTGCGGCGCACCAATCCATCGCTATTCGACCGCGCCAAACGCACGCCAAGCGCACTGTTGCCTGTCGGCACCCGCATCACGTTACCGCCGTGGCTGGCTACGTTGCTCAGCACGCCACTGCCGCCGCTGGATCGCAAGGCCCTGCTCGATGGCATTTTTGTGCCTGCCGGGCTCGCAGTCACCGAAAGTACCGCCATGCGGTCGGTTGCTCTTGAGCGCGGCGGAGCCATCGCCGTCCCAGGCGAATCGGCCGCGCAAAGCGCGGCGCCTGAGGTCGCGCCGACATTTGCCACCTCTCCCGAGACCACGGCGATCGCGCAAGTCACCACACTGGATCGTTTTGCCAGTGAGCAAGAACGCCTGCGCAAATTGCTCGCCGACAAGCCGAAGGCCTACGAAGATCGCGTGCTTGATGCCACCGCCGCGGCACTCGTTGCGCGCGACGACGCAGCGGTCAACGAGGACGCTACGGGCCTGCGCACGTGGCTCGGCGAAGCGCGTGTTGGCCATGCCAGCGGCAGCGCAGGGCGCGCCAGCGAGTTCGGTCTGCGCGCCGAATACCGGCAGGAAACGCTCAGCCACGGCGAATGGGTCGCCCAAGTCGATACCCGTGCCCGCACGGGCGACGGAGGCACCAGCATTGGCCCGCTGTCCGCCGGCACCGCGGCCCACAGCGTGCGCGCAACGTTACGCAACCTCGGCTACCCAATTACAACGCAGCTTTTTGCCGACACCACGCTCGGCGACCACGCCAGTGAAATCACCGACGCGCTGGCGCGCGGCAGCCGCGCCGCGCTGGCCAGCGCCAGCGTGGTGCGTGGTTTAAGCACCCACTGGTTTTCGCAGGATATGGACTTTCGCGCTGGCGTCGGCGCGCGCGGCGCGCTCGCCGGTGGCCCCTATCCCGGCTTTGAGCGCAGCGCCGGCGAGCTGGCATGGCTCGGCTACACCCAGCGCTTCGCCGGTGGCGTCTATGCAGGCGCCCAATTCTCACACGCCAGCGGCGTTACAGCATCCACCGCGACTGGCACTGCCGGCATAAGCGTCGACGCCATGGCCGCCGCGATCGGTTTCGGCGGCGATCTGACCGAACCCGATAGCCGCCGTGCGCGTCTGACAGCGCTCGCCAGCCAAAGCTCGGCCGCGTCGGGCAGCGCCGGCAGCGCGTCGCGGCACGCTAGCGGCTTCTTTGCCGAGGGCGGCGCGCGGTTCGGGGCTTATCGCCACGAAGCCGGTGCCTACTGGACGCAGCCGAACCTGCGCTTCGGCGACGCCGCGATGCAAAGCGACAACCGGGGCGCGTACTGGCGGGTCGATCACCGCGGCTCACGCCTGTTCTGGGGCATGGGCCTCGATGTCGACGAGACTAACCCGACGCACCGGCCCGACAGCATTGCGCAACGGCGCATCGGTGCCAACGGCAATTTTCAGTACCGCATCGATCGCCAGACCAGCACCGGTGGTTACCTGAGTTTCTCCGACACCCGCTACACCTACGGTGCTGTCAATGGCGACGCGCAAGCAAACGGTAGCGGCGCCCGCAGCGTTGCCGCCAGCCTGTTCTACCAAACGCGACTCATGGGCGATTGGGGTGACCTCGGCCGCAGCCGTTTCACCTTCAATGCAAAACGCAACGAAACCATCGTCGCCAATGGCGTTCCGGCCACCGGGCAGGAAGTGGCCTGGGAGCACGACTGGATCACCGGCAAATACGAAACCATGCGCCCCGAGTTGATCACCACCCTGGGCTGGGCACGCGACGTCAGCAGCGACCAGCGATCCACCTATCCGACCGCCGGTGTGCAATGGAAATACTGGGCCGACGCCGATTTCTGGGTTGGCGGCAATTTGCGCTACACCTCACGCAGCGGCAATCTGGGCACCAGCCGTGGCCTCTCCGGCACCGTCAACGCCGAGCGTGTGTTTGCCGGTGGCTGGCGCGTCGGCCTGCAGGGCAGCATCAACGAGGCCCGCGTCGAAACCAACCCGCTCACCGGGCAGGCGCCGCTGATCACGCGCAGCAACGACAAATGGGCCATGCTCTACGTGCGATTTGAAGGCAGCAGCGGCGCCCCGTACCAGTCAATCGGCCTGCGCACGCTCGGCAGCGCGGGCGCTGGCAGCATTCGCGGCATCGTTTACTTCGATGCCAACCGCGACGGCGCGCAACAAGCCGATGAACGCGGCGCACCCGGCGTTGAGGTCGAACTCGACGGCCGCTACCGCGTCACCACCGACCGCGATGGCCGCTTTGAATTCCCGATTGTCGCCACCGGCAATCACCGCATCACCCTCCGCCTGGACACGGTGCCGCTGCCCTGGGGCGCGTCGCTCGAGCGCGGGCTGGAGGTCTATGTTCCGCTGCGTGGCACCGCGCCGGCGTCGATTCCCGTCGTCAAGGTGGGGGAATGACCATGCAGCGCAACCCTGTGTGCTTTCCAAGCCCGCAACCCGATGACCCCCGAGCCGTGCAAGCAAGAAGGTCACCGGGCCACGCCGTCGACCGCCGCGCAAGCGGTGACCGCCGGTACGGCAGGGAGAGCACACAACCAGGCCGGGTGCTCAGGCAGGATTGTCCTGCCAAAAGCACCCGATTAGCAAACAGGCGCAAGGGCTGCGTATTCACACAACCGGGCGCCTGATGTGTGAAAAGGAAAGTGAAATGAAACTGAAAGCAACAGTCGTCGCAGCAGTCGCGACGACAACCCTCGTAGGTTCGGTATGGGCGGATAGTTCAGTCGGTGTCTCAGCGGCCGGGCCAAACTCTCCGACCGCGACCGCAGGTGCGAAGTTTGAGCTCAAGGTGCCCCGCGTCATCGCACTGCGTGTCGGTGACGCTTCGCTCCGCAACACGATTACCTACTCGTTGAGCGCCTCGGCACTCACCGCGTGGGGGGTGGATGGCAGTGCGCCGACCGCGGCCAACGCATTTAGCAGTAGCACTTTGAGCGCAAGTAACGATGCCAACGCCAACAATACAACCGCTGGGAATACGCTTAAGCTGTGGGCCTGGACAAACATTCAGGGCACCGCGACTGGCACCGTGCACTGCGCATATACGCCGGGGACGAATGCGATCACTGGCACGCATATCGCGTCGGCGGACATCGGCAGCGGAATCGGGCACCCTGGCGCCACACTGCAGGCGTGCTCCACTAGTACGACGGTCACCTTCCCTGGCGGAGGCACCGCGCCGGTTTCGACGGCGACCTACGAGTACACGATCACCGCCGCCAATGCGGCAACCTATTCGGCTGGAAGCTACACAGGCGAAGTGGTGTATACCGCTACCGCACTTTAGGCGCCGTCTCCATGCGCCCCCTCATCATCGCTCACAGCGCCTCCCATGGCGCATCAGCAACGCGCGGGTGGCGCATGCCGTTCGGCTGCGCTTGCGCAGTCGTCTCCGCTCTGGCCTTCTTCCCTCGGGAGGCCGGAGCGGTTTTTACCGACATTGGCGCGGCTTCGCTGAATCAACTGCGCCATCAGATTCTCATTCGCGTTGGCACCAACGTGGCGGGCAGCGTTGACGCCGCGAACTTCGGCACCATCGCCGGCGACAAGGTGGGCGACGGCAGCACGCAGCCCACGGCCAGCACCGATATTGAAGTGAAGGCGTGGACGTTTTCGTTCGGCTTCGTCAACACCGATCGCACCGTCACCGTCACCGCCGATTCAACGGCTGGCATGGCCTGCGCGACGCCAGCCACCTGCGGCAGCGTGATCATTCCGCTAAGCAAGGTGAGCTGGGTATCCGGCAACGCGACAGCGCCCGCCGGTGGCGTGTTCGACATGCAGTCCGGCACGTTCTCCGACGGCGCCGCGCAGACGCTTGCGTCCTTCCCGTCGCGCAGGCGCATGCAAAACAACCTGACCTTCAAATTCGCCAATGACGCGGTGTACCCGGCGGGCACCTACAGCGGCGTGGTCACCTTCACTGCGAGCATGCCATGAATCGCCGTATCGAATTTTCTGCGATGCGCCAGCGAGCTGTAGGCGCGTGCTTGACCGCGCTCGCGCTCAGCGTTGCGTCCGCGTCCGCCCTGGGCGCTGCGCCCATCCGTCTGGACGACGGCGCGAGCCCCTCCCAGCGCGTCGAGCCGGTGAGCGTCACGCTCAATCGCACACTGCTCGACAACGAACCACCGACGCAGGCGGACATCCGCTTTGGCTGGGTCACCTACCGGCTCGATACCGCTGCCTACGTGGGCAAAGCGGCGCGCATCTACTTCGTCGTTCCGCCGCTCATCGCCAACCTGCAAAGCCCGGGCGGCCTGCGCGTCGAGTGGCGCGGTCGCACGTTGTTTGCCCCCGGCAGCGCACGCCCCGGCGAGCGCGTGCAAGTGTGGTCGGGCGTTGTGAAGAATCGCCGGATCGAGGAACAACTGGAGCTTTCCATGCGCGCCGAACTGGCCGAGTTGCGCGGCCGCATCGGCTTTGAAAGTTATTTTGAAATCGAGGTGCAGTGATGACAACCCATCTTTTTGAAAGCAATCAGCACCGCCGCGACCGCGTGATGCGCGAGTACCGGCTCAAGCGCGAGATGTCGCTGCTGCCGCCGGCCAGGCGGCAGGAGTCTGCCGCGCGCGACACACGTCTGCGGAGCCTGAAGTGGGCCTCGGTCGTGCTGGCAGCACTGTTCGGTATGTGGTTGGCGAGCCGGGCGACGGCGGCCGGTTTTGAGGTGGCAGCCTCGCCCGCACGATTCGAGCTTTCGGGCATGTCGAGCAAACGCATGGGGCAGTCGCTCGACATTCACAATCTTGGCAACAGCGCCACCGAGGTCTCGGTGCGCACGCTGGACTGGACTTACTCCGAGGAGGGAAAACTCGGGTTTCACGACGAACTGCTGCCGCGAAGCTGCCGCCCATGGGTAACGCTGGAGCGCAAAGTGGTGCAGGTGCCGGCCCGCAGCAAGAAGACATTCCGCTTCCAGATTGACCCGCCGGCCGATGCGCCGCGCGGCCAGTGCCGATTCATGCTGGCCATCGAGGGCGTGAACCCGGCCCACAAAGCGCTGATCGAAAGCGGCACGGGTGCGAGCCTCGCGTTGCCGGTGAACGGACGCATTGCAGTGGCCGTTTACTACAACGTAAACGGCGCCGAACCCAAACTCGAACTGCGCGAAGTGAAAATGGCCGAGATCAACGGCAAGCGCGTGCCCGCAGTGCGCGTGCACAACGCGGGCGATGCCCACGGTCGGCTGGACGGCAGCCTGGACGCCAAAGACGCGCGGGGCACCGAGTTTGAGCTGGTGCCCGATGGCACGCCGATTCTGCCGGGGCAAACACGCCTGATTGCGCTCTCACCCAAAGCCGACGCGAAGACTCCACCACCCGCCCCCGCTTACCCGCTCGCCAGCAAAGGCACGCTGGATTGGGATCGCGGCAGCTTCAAAATTTCTGCGGAGTTCCGGCAATGAGGACGTATCGCCCGCCGAAAGGCGCGAAGCTCGGCGCCCTGGCCGCCGCGATGCCAACCGTCGTGGCGAGCGGCATGCTGTGGTCCGTGTCGACCACCGCGCACGCGGACGTCTCCACCGTGACCAACGGGCTGTTAACGCCGTTCGCGCCGATCTCGGCGAGCGCAAAACTGCGCTTCTCGGTCACGCTCGGCAGTTTTGTTTCGTTGCGCGTCGGCTCTCCAGGAAGCACAGTAAACACGGCAACCTTCGACCTGGCACCGCTCACCGCCGGCTGCACGGCAGCACCGTGCAAGTTCGGCGACGGCAGTTCGGTTGCGGCCACCTACGACGGTGGCTATGGTGCGGCCGGATTGCCGGTGGAAGTCAAGAGCAACGCCGGAGTCGTGAGCATTTCTGCGGTAGCGAGCAGCGCGTTGAGCAACGGCGCACAAACCGTGCCCTACGCGCAATTCACCATCAAATCCAGCGATTCGACGAACTTGCCGGCGCCGATGATCCCGGAGTATGGCGCGGGCGCCAGCGCTGGCGTGGCGATCGCCGAGAGCAGCGCGGGCAGCAAGCTGACCAACCGCAGCGCCAACTGGACGTTCGGCTACGCCAATACCGTGGTGCCCGCTGCGGGCACCTACAACGGGCAGGTGACATTCACGGCGTCCGCGCCATGACGAAATGCCAACTGCATCGGCTCGCGTGACCGCTCGGCCGTCGCCTGCATTCTCGTGTCGCTCACGGCCCGGGCTAGGCCCGCCGCAGCACCGTCGCCACCTCGCCGCGGTCATGCACGTCGAGCTTCGCAAACACCTGCTTGACGTGATAGCCCGCCGTGTTGACCGACACCCCGAGTTTTTCGGCGATTTGCGCGTTGGTTTGGCCGAGCGCAATCATCAACGCCACTTCGCGTTGTTGCGCCGATAGCTGCAAGTGCGCGACGCCGCTCCGAGCACACTGGGCGACTACGCCAGTCTAGCCATCCTCGGCGGCGTGATGAGCGTCAACAACGATCTACCCTCGCTGCGCGAGGCCGAAGCGCTGATTCGCGAAGCGCGTGCCGACGGCAAGCCGGTCATCGGCCATTGCCTCGGCGGCCAACTGATCGCCAAAGCCCTCGGCGCAACGGTTGCCGCATCGCCGTGCCCGCCGGCGCCGAACGGATCGCCGGCAACGATGCCCGCGCTAATCAGGCGTTCGCCATCGACACCCTGCTCGCCATGCAATTCCACATCGAAATCGACGCCGCCAAACACGCGCTCTGGATGAGCGCCTCGCAACGCGAACTGGCCCGCCTCACCGGCGAGCGCTACGTGCAGCCCGCCAGCGTGATGGCCGCGCAGATGGCGGCGCGGCTGACGCAAAGCCAAGCGCTGGCGGATTGCATCTACACGCGCTTCATGCAACTGGCAACGCGCGGCTGAGCGGCGCAGCAACTGACGCGGCGGCTATTTCGAGGCTGCACATTCGGACGGAATCGTGATCTCCGCCGCGCACCCACTAGCGGCGGTGGTCATGGCATCGTTCGCCTTCTTGATCGCTGCTTCGTCCGTCTTGCTCGTTGTTTGCAAATCGTCTGCAGCCGCATCGACTCTGCGTTTGCACGCCACCAGATCGACCCAACGAGCGGTTAACGCGCCATTGAATGCGTCAATCTTCTGGTTCTCGTCGGCAACGTCAATTTCGAGTTTTGCCCTTGCATTGTTATCGGTGGTCGCGCGCAGCTTTGCCTGCCATGTGATAAGGGCTTGCGTCAGCAAGGCCGCCCGGTCTACGCATTCATCCGCCGCGTTGACCATCTTTTTGGCGAGCTCGACGACTCGGTCGTTCGCCAAGTTCAGCGCAGCAGTGCTCTCCGTCAGCAGCTTCGCATCCTTGCGCGCCTTGACGATGCTGTCGATTTTCGGCTTAAAGTCGGTCGGCAGGTCCACCGCGTCCTTCTTAAGCCGTTCGTTGTAGTCGATCGCACGCGTCGGCTCGGCGCCAGCGGCGGAAACACTAGTCACCAGCGGCGTACCGGCCAGCCACGGCTCGGAGCGCACCACTTCCTTCCATGCATCGATGGTCGCCGGTACATCCTTCGCGTCGGCCTTGGCCAGCGTTTGCAGCATGCGGTTCTTCACGAGCGCCCGCTGCAGGATTGCCAGTCCAGGATTCTCGACCGTCTTAATCGCGTCCTGCGCCTGAACCAGCCCCGTGGTGATACTGCATGCCCCATGAAAGCGGAACGCATCTTTGATCGCCGCTTGCAGGCTGTAGGTGTCGATCGGCTTGGACTGACCGTCCACCATGATCTGTTCGTAGATTTTTTGCCGCTGCAGATCGATCCCGGCAACGATCACGTGTGCCGCCAGATTCGAAAAGTACGCCTGGTTGTACTCGGCACCATACGCGCTGCTGAGCCCGGACAGTCCCGCCAACGTGCGCGCTCCCTCAACGCTGTTAGTGATGGCGCCGGCCGCCGCGAATCCTGCCGTCGCCAGCCCCGACCAAAAGCTGGCGTCGGCCTGCTTGCGCTGTAACAACGCCTTGAATTCACTGCACCGCTGCACCGAAGCAGCAAGGATGCGCTCCTGGATCGCGTTGCGCATGACCGCCGCCCGCGAGTCGCGCTGTGCGTAAGCATTGAAGCAACCCAACGCCTCGTCAACGCGGCGACCAGAAAAATATGGGTTGGCATTCTCCTCCAGGCGACCAAGATCGCGATCACTCAGTCGGCACTGTAGTTTGGCCTGATCGACGATCAGCTGCCCCAAGTCCAGTCGCTCGACTTCCGTCCGATGCGTCAACGGAAACGCAGCAATCTTGTCGGCATCCGGACGAATGGTGTGTTCCAGTGTTTGACAGCCCGAAAGCGCCAGTATCACGGCGGCAAATAGCGGTTCTCGTGCACTCATGCGTCAACTCTCCATTGTGAATGTTGAGCAAGTCTGTCCGGAAATCACCGTTTTCACCTCACTCGGTCGAGTGGGAGTACGGGCGCAGCGTGCGGCCCCGCCGTGCGGGTGCTATGTGCGCCTGCAGGGGAGTAAGTGATGGCATGCAACACGCATCAGCGCTGGCTTATCACTTCGCGTGTGTGGCCGAGCATCGAAGTCCCACGCGCATGCGTGAGGTCGAATCGCCCTATTCCAGTTCAAACTCCACACAGCCGCAAAAGCTCGACGTCGCCGCGTGCCGCGAGTTGTTCCCGGCAGTTAATTCCACGTATGGATTGGGAGTATGGAGATGCAAACATTGTTTTCGGCAGTAGTCATCGCGCAACGACTTCACCTGCGTAGCGGGCCAAAGGCAACGCTGGAAAGCTTGCTCCTGCTTGCTGGCGGCGACAGCGTCGACGTGACGGACATTGACGCCACTGGCACTTGGGGACAGGTGCAGCACAACAGTGGCAAATCCGGCTGGGTAAGCTTGAAGTATCTCGGCTATGGAAGCGCCGCACCGGAATTTTTCAATATCGCGGCCCGCCAAGTCGGCGTCAAGGAGAACGCTAGCCCCATAGTTGCCCATCCTAAGATCGTTGAATACCTTTCCACTGTCGATGATCTAAGCAATCTTGAAAAAACGTCGGATGAAACAGCTTGGTGTTCCTGTTTTGTCAATTGGTGCGTCGAACAGGCAGGTCTTAATGGCACCAACTCCGCATGGGCGCTGCGCTGGCATGATTGGCACGCCGGAGTGCCCAACGGCAGCGAGAGGCCGGGCGACATCGCGGTCTTCACCCGCCATTCGTCAACGGGAAGTGGGGGGCATGTAAGTTTTTTTGTGCGCTATAGCGACGACAAAAAAAACATGCTATTGCTCGGTGGCAATCAAAGCCAGGCGGTTCGATATAGCTGGTACCCAGTCAACGGCGTCCGCGGGGAAACCACCTATCGACTCATCAGCGTGCGTAGAGCGTGACCGTGCGAAACAGTCAGGTGCAACCCACAAAACCCATCGCCGTGCCATGTCAAAAAAACTTGATCTGGCGGATTGCAGCGCATCCAGCCGAGCGTGCGGCGCTTATCGATCTGCGTACTCGCGTGTACCGAGGCGTCGGGAAGCATCAGCGCGACGAGTTGATGGTCGACAAATTTGATGACGACGCATTTCTTGTCGGAGTCTGGTTGAACGGCCAGGCGGTTGCTTCGGCGCGCGTCATCGCGCGACCGGCAGATGCCGAGTGGGAGCATGACCGCTTCATCACTTGGGGCGACCATCTGCCAGCGCGATCCGATTGCTGTGAAATATCCCGCTTCTGTGTCGAGCGCCGGCACCGGTCCTGGCGCGTCATTCGTGCGTTATGCCACGGCATAGCGGACGCGATGTTGCGCAGCGGCCGCAAACACTTTGTCGCGTGTTGTACCGATGAGCTGGTGCCGTTTTACACATCGTTCTTTGGCGCAAAGTTGTGCGGGGTAGAGTTTACGCACGACGACCTCGGCACGAAGAAACATCGGTTGTTCCGCTGCGACTATCTGCCTGGTTTGATTGACGTGGGACTACGTTCCTCGTTGTGGCTCGTGCTCTGGCCCACTGCCACAGCGCACGCACGCAAACACTTCCCGGAACTTGTCCCCAAAGTCAGCCTGCTACGGGCCTTTTGGCTACAGTTGGCTCTGGTGCTTGAACCGGTGGCTGTCTTTGCGTTTGATTCAATCCGGCGCAAGCGGATGCAGCGGTGAGTTCCATTGTGTTCATACTGGCCGCCGCATGCTACGGCTCGGCAGTTTGGGGAGCGTTCTCGTTTTTCCGGACAGCGGACGCGGGCGCTGTGGCCGGCAAGAGATTGATTTCATTGCTCGCTGGCGCCGCAACCGCTGCGTGTCTGACGCTTATTCTGCGCGCATCCGACATCAATCCACTACAGGCAATGGCCGCTGCCTGCTTCTATGTGTTTGCTACATCAACATTTTGGTGGGCCTATGTTTCAGCACGGTCGACGCATCTTGACTTTCTTGGGTCGGATCGCCAGCCAACGGAACTTCTGCGCGACGGACCGTACCGGTACGTCCGGCATCCTTTCTACACCAGCTATATGGCCGGTTGGCTAGCCGCGTTGATCGCGGTTCCATCGCTACTCACAGTGCTGATTTTTGCCGTGTTAACGATCATTTATGTGCGCGCAGCGCGCCGTGAAGAAGCTTGCTTTGCCGAATCTCCATTGGCGACCGAGTACGCTACGTACCGCCGCGAAACCGGTCGTTTCCTCCCCGGCATCCTTCGATACTCTCGACGCTGAGTTGCGGGACGCAAGCAACTGTCAACGGTGATCCGCGCTGTGCTTATCCTGGATTTTCAGCGGTCGCGCAGAGCAGTTCGGCACCGCACGGGTCGGGGCTCGTTACTGCCGAGAACGGTTAAGCCCGCCGCAGCACCGTCGCCACCTCGCCGCGGTCATGCACGTCGAGCTTCGCAAACACCTGCTTGACGTGATAGCCCGCCGTGTTGACCGACACCCCGAGTTTTTCGGCGATTTGCGCGTTGGTTTGGCCGAGCGCAATCATCAACGCCACTTCGCGTTGTTGCGCCGATAGCTGCAGGCGGGCGGCGCCTTCGGTCAATCGCACCGGCTCGGCCGCCAGCCGCGACAGAACGAGCGCGGTCGCCCGGTCGCCGGCAACGCCGGACAGCGTGTGATGCCGGAAAGCGAACTTGCCCCACGGCGAATTCACCGTGTGCAAAGCGTTTTTCGCGGCCGACGCGGCTTTCACCACGCCGTGCAGAAACTCGCGCAGCGCCTTCGGCTCGCCCGCTGCCTGCCCCGGCGAAATCGGCTCACCACGCGCCAGGCGCACCAGTCGCGACCACGCGTCGTCGGCATACAACGTGTTGCCAAGGTCGTCGAGCACGGCCATCGCCTCCTCGGCCGTATCTTCCGCTGCGGCCGTAACCGGCGCAAAGGGTGAGGCGACCAAGGCGCGACCAAGATAATGCAGCACGTCGCGCAAGGCGTCGGCGTCGGTGGCGTCGAATGGCGCGGCAGTCGCCGCGCGATACAGGCTCAGCTGCCCGATCGGTTCGTGCCCGTTGGTCTGCGCGCGGACGATGCCGTACATGATGTGACCAACATCCAGCAACGAGAGAACGTCGCGAAAGTAGTCGCCACCCCGCTCCGCCGGCGTCAAGGTCCGCGACGACACCGGGTCGCCCGCCGCCGCGAGACGCAGATAAGACCGCGTGAATGCCGACGTATCGGCCCGATAGTAGCGTTCGTAGTAGTTCGCCATCGCCTCGGGCGGCAGCATGCGCTCGGCATACATGTTGACCATGTTGCCTGCGGCGTCGGCATAGAAAAACGCGGCATGACTGGCCGGCACCACCGATCGAATTGCGGGCAGCAGCGAGGGCAATAGCACGGCGGCCGGCAGACCCAGATTGCAGAGTTGCCGCAGCGTTACACGCGTCGACTGAACCTTGCTCATTGCCGAACCTCGCGGCCACGCGGCTCGACGAGCACGCTATCGACAATGACGGTATGGCAACGCGCGGCCACGGTCACTCTGTGTAAGATCATCGAACGATTTCCCCCAGGCGGGGCGCACATACACCCGCAAACGTCCTGCGCGACCCCAGAGCCTTTGCTGCCTGCGGCGCGGCTACCGAACTGCCGCCCATGTACACCACACATGCACTGAAACTGCCGATACCTCTCACGCTTGAGATGGCAGCGCTTTGATTGGCTAGCGCGGAGTAATCCAGGCAGTCCTTGACGCCCGGGATGCGGGCGGGTGCCGAAGATGTCTCTTTCGTGGCGACTTCCCCTCCTGGTGGCGTCGATGTGCTCTGGTCGCCTGCCTTCGTGTATCCCCCTACCGCAATCGCCTCCGGAAAGCACGCGTATCCATTCAGCGTTCCGCTACCGGTAACCGTTGCTTGCTGCGCGACATTCACCAGCCTTGATCGTGACGGTCGCAGCGCGTAACCGACGGTGCCGTGGCGGTGCGACACATACAGTGCCGACTTCGTTGCGGCCGGCGTGGTGATGATGTAGTCGCCGGTCGCGGCCCGAGGCTTGAGGCGAAACAGCAGCAATCGATGACCGTCGCCCGCGTACCAATGACTGTGCACGAGTGCCAGCGTTCGGTCGCTGGATGTCACCACCGACGGTTGACCTGCCAGGTTAATGCGGAGGGCTTCACCGGCAGGCGTGGCAATCGAAACCTCGCCTTTCCAGGGCCCACCCTCGACCTTCGGACCGATCCACAGCTCGGCAAAACACGGTACTTCATTGCCGGACGCATGCCGCCAGCGGACACTCGGCCGGGTGCCGTCCAGTTCTGCATGCAAGGACTCTTCGAAATCGTTGCCCGCCGAAAAGACGATGTGAAGCTCCACTCCCTGCTTTTTTGCCATCGCAACGTGGGCTTGCAAACCGATGGCGAGCAGGCCGCTGGCGTCATGCGCGGTCAGGCTGGTGGCATACGAGACGTTGACTACCACGTTCGTTTCACCCTTCTGCCGTTGCTGCATGACCCAGCCGACGCCATCGAGGATCGAGCGCGCCAACGCGGCACGCGAAGGCACCGACAACAACTGGCGCGGCAACTGCACAAACAGGATGTCGTTCTCAGGTTGATCGCAATGGCCGTGCGGCGGAATGCCGTGGCGCAGCAATCCAAGCATCATGGCGCCGTGGCTTCTTGCGCCCGTCAACTCACGGTAGTCGACGCTGCGATAGCAGGCGCTTTCACCTGCCATCGTGTGCTGCGGGTGCGCGGCAATGGCGTGCCGCATCGCGTCGCGTGACAAAACGCTACCGTAGGGTATGCCGCGCGATGTGCCATTGGCACCGAAATCGGGAACCGGATCCTGGTCCCAGATCGCGCGGATGGCGGTCGATTGGCCGTCTGCCGACCGGAAAGCCTTGTGCGCGAACGGACAACCGGTGTCGATGACGGCGAGTAGCGTGTTGCTTGTCGACCCGCTTGCCGACTCGGCCGCGCTCTCGTCGGCGTCCTCAGCCACCGCTCTGGCGCTACCTGCCTCGCGCCGACGCAGGCGTGGCGCGGCGAAAGGCAGCGCCAGCTCGTAGCGCACCAGAGCGGGGAAGAAGTGCGCCCATTTGATGAACGCATAGGGCACAACGCAGGACACGATTTTTCCGTGCTGCATGGCCGATGGGTTCCACGCCGCGAAAATGCTCGCGATCCTTGCGGTCTTGAACTCGGCAACAACGGCAACCGAGGAAGGTGTGCCGCCGTAAGACGCGAAGCTGTCTTTCACGGCGAGCAAGAGATAAGCATCGGTTTCTTTCACGTTGCATACTCAATCGGTTTGGGTTGCAGATGCGGCGGCGCTTGCTAGGAAAATCGCGCCCACTCTTTCTTGACCACAGTCAAGCACGTGGTCAGTGTTTCGCAATCGGTCGCGCTTGCACCTAACTTCTGCGCCTCGCTCCATGCGCGAACATCTTCATCCTTCATGTAGTCGCCTACCGTTGGCAACGTCGGAACACGGGTCATCGTGTCGGGCGCTCGTCCATTAGCCAAACACCAAACGACCTTGGCAATAGTGATTCCCAGAATCGCACCGCCGTAGTGATCGACAGGAAAGTGAACCCCGGCAATCACGCGGTTTTCCGACACCCGATGTGCGAGCCTGAAAGCGGACGCAACGAATGGCGCAAGATTCGCGGGAGTTTTGGTCAAGCCGCGGACGATGTAGGCCAGCAATGCCGCGACTGCGAAGTTCTGCGCCGCGTGGCCCATCGGGAAGCTTGCGTGGCCGGGCGTTGGAATCAACGGCTGCACTTCCGGCGACAGTTCATACGGCCGCAAGCCTGCATAAGCGTGCTTGAAGCGCATCCCGATGTAGGTACAGCACTCGACGGCGACGTCGAGCAGCATTTGTGTTTGCGGCAGCAGCTCCGGACGCATGGGATACAACGCGCGCCAATATCCCCAGGCACCATCCGCCTGGGTCTGAATTTCGTGGTAGCGCTCCGCGCGCAGTTCTGCGGCGGCAAGCACGGATGGAATTTCACGCACAAAGCGGTCGTTTTCTGGGTGCTGTAAATCCAGCAGTGATACGACTGCTTCAGGCGGTGCAGTCGGCGGAACGTAGCTTAACTTGACAGTCCGTTTCCCTGTCGCTGCGTCCGCCGCACCGGGCGTCACCCGCAGCCGCTCCAGCACCGCCTGGACATGCGTTTGCATCTGCACCTGCAATGACCAGCGAAACAGCGCATCGGGCACTGCCGAAGTCCGCGCCGACATTTGAGTGACGTTCGCGGGATCACAAGTACCTTCACGGTTGGTCAACAGGCCGAACCCGAGATCGCCGCTGCCGACACCGGTACCTCCGTTGGTACCGCCATTGGTGCCGCCATTGGTACCCCCATTGGTGCCATGACCCAGAAAATTGATTGCGCCATCTGTTCCCATATTCCCCCCATCGATCACATTGATTGGATTCCGGCGCGTCACGCCTCACGTACGCCCGCCACACGCAACGCCTCGATCGCTCTCGCGCGCGCCGGGTCCGGAACTTGAATGCGATTTCTGTATGACGTGACCGTCAACATGGGGTCCACCTCCATGAGTTTCGGTACGTGCTGCCGGGCTTCGTCGGTGCGGTTGGCGCAGACCAGCGCGATGATCAAGGTGCGCCAGGCCGATATGTGCGTTGCGCTCTCGCGAATCGACGCCTGCGCCAGGCGCACCGCCTCGTCGTAGCGCTCCGACGTGAAGGCGCAAGTGGACGCGATCATGCGCATATAGGCGCGCAGCGGATCGAACGGCGACAGCGTGAGCGCGTGCGACGCCAACTTCCATGAACGCTCGAAATTTCCGTGCACACCGGTGACCGCCGCCAGAAAACTGTTGGCCATGGCTTCATTCGGATTGAGATCGATGGCATGTTCGAGCGTGTCGCTGGCCAGCGCATTGTCCCGTGCCAGGTGAAAATAAATGAAACCGCGCATGGCGAGGGCGAACGCATCGTTCGGGTGGGAATCCAGCGCACGCGACGTTTCCGCGAGGGCGCGACGCGTGTCAGCCTCGGTCGTCGTTGCGATGCCCCGCGTATGGCGTAGCAAAAACCACTTCGCCAGCCACGGCCTTGCGCTGTGCATGCGCGGTTGCCGCTCCAGCAAGTGCTCCAGCGCCTCACGACTGCGATCGAAATCGCCGGCGCGCGCCCGGTGCATCAGGCCCACCGCCCCCAGCAACAAGGTGTGACCGGCCAAGGTTGGCAGGGCATGGCGCGCCACGCGCTTTGCCTCTGCGTTGGCGATACTCGCGACCACCGCGGTCGACACGGCGGCGACCAGGGCGCTTTCTTTCTGCAACAGATCGCCGATGCTCTCCACTTCGCGCAATGCACAGATCACTTCGCCCGCCGCAGCCGCGATCAATTGAGCGTTGATCACCACGCGCTCGCCCGCCAGGTAAACCGATCCGGAAAGCAGCCAGTCGGCCCCGAGTTTGGCCCCGATCGTCGCAAAATCGGGCGCCTCGGTGGACAACGCCTTGCTCGACAACCAGGCCACGACCCGCAAGCCGGGCGCATGCGCCAGTGCACCGGAAACCGATTCGCAAAACAGGTCCATCACACTGCGGCTTTGCGGCTCGTCGTTAAAGGCAAACTGCAACACCGCCACCGCCGGCAGCAGATCGTCGGCGTCGGCATGCGTCGACGGCAGCACGGGCGCGCTTCCGGCGCCGCCAACGCGAAACGCACGAATTGGCTGCGGCAGATGTTTGACGAAGCAATCGCCCAGGTCTTCTACCTCGGCATCGACGCCGGCCGTCAGGCCGTCTCGCGCAGCGTCGCTGAATACGGTTTCGCCCGGCCCCGCAAGCGAGGCGACCCGTGCTGTCACATTGACACCATCGCCAAAAATCGAGCCATCTTCAATCAGCACCGCAGCGCTATGCACGCCAATGCGCATCACAATCGTGTCGTCGTCGGGATGTTCGACATTCGCTGCCTGGCAGCATCGATGGAAACGCAGCGCAACACCCGCTGCAGCGCGCGGGGTGCCAAACGTGATGAGCAATCCGTCGCCACGGCGCTCGATGATGTTCCCGTGTGCAGCCACCACAATCGAGGTCAACTGCGCAAGCAGAACACGCCAGCGCGCGACGTATCGCGCCTGATGGTCACGGATCAGCCGTACCGACTCCACTACGTCGGCGAACATGATCGTCGTCGACTGCAGGTTCAGCCCGGTATCGGATGACTGCTGATCGTTCGCCATCGTCGCCTTCCCCTCGTCGCGACTTGAATGCCCGCCAGTTGGCGAGAATAGCCAATCCAGTCCGCGTTGGGTAGGGGACGCCACGATTGTGGTGGTGGCTGGCGGCAGCGTTTCGAGCATGGACGCAGCGTACGCCGCGTAGGGTTGCAGCAACCCCACCCAGACAGGTGGGATCGCGTGTTGCAGGCATTGGTGCCCGCTCAACGGGCGCACGACAGCAAAAACGCTAGCCGCGGCCCGCCTTCTTCATCGCATCCGCCGCCGTCCGCTGATTCTCGCGATCCTTGATTGCTGCCCGTTTGTCGTGATCCTTCTTGCCTTTGGCGAGGCCGATTTCGAGCTTGACGCGGCCCTTCGAGAAATGCAGGTTGATCGGGATGAGGGTGTAGCCCTTTTCCTTGACTTTGCCGATCAGCTTGTTGATTTCTTCGCGGTGCAGCAGGCAGCGGCGCATGCGGATGGCGTCCGGCCGGATGTGGGTGGACGCGCTGTTAAGCGGGCTGATGTTGGCGCCGACCAGCCAGACCTGGCTGCGGATCACCCGCACGTAGGCTTCCTTGATGCCGGCCCGGCCGGCGCGGATGGCCTTGACTTCCCAGCCTTCCAGTTCCAGCCCGGCCTCGTAGCGGTCTTCGATGAAATAATCGAAAAAAGCCTTTTTGTTGTCGACGATGCTCATTGGATCGATTTTAGGTGCGACTGGCCGGTGCACCGGTGACGGACGCCGCGGGTCTGCCGCATGAAGCACATCGTCCGCTCGATGCTGGTCACCCACCCGGCGGCCAAGATGTACGCGCTGGTCAACGATGTGCCGTCCTACCCGCAGTTCCTGCCCTGGTGCGGCGGTGGCCGCATTCTTGAGCAGTCCGAGACGCACATGCAGGCGGCCGTCGACATCGCCTATCTTGGCGTGCAGCAAACGTTCACCACCCACAACACGCTGGTGCCGAACGAGCGCATCGATCTGGCGCTGCTGAGCGGCCCGTTCTCCAGGCTGTCCGGCGAGTGGCGGTTCAAGCAGCTTGGCGACATCGGCTGCAAGGTGGAGTTCGAGTTGAACTACGCCTTCGAGGGGCTGATCGGCAATCTGGTGGCGCCGGTCTTCGATCGCATTGCCGCGTCGTTCGTCGATGCCTTCGTGCGGCGGGCGGATGCGCTGCACCTTTGAGCCGACGCCATGGCAACATCAATGACGATCACCCTAGTTTCCGCCTGGCCGGATCGCGTTGAGCGGCAGACGCTGTCGCTGCCGGCCGGCGCCCGCCTGACCGACGTGCTCGCGACTGCGGATGGTTTGCCGGACAACCCGGACCTCGGCCTCTGGGGCAAGCGGGTGCCGCTCGACACGGTGCTGGCCGACGGTGATCGCGTTGAGCTGTATCGTCCGCTGCTGGCAGACCCGAAGACGGCCCGCAAGAAGCGCGCGACCGAGCAAGGTTATCGCTGGCAGGGCCGCACACGGCGCGCGGCGAAACAAATCAGGGCGTGATCGACGGTTCCTTCTGCCGCGCAGACTCCTACGCGCCCGTGGCGTGCTGCCGGATGAACGTACCGCGCTGGAAATCCTGCATCGCCTGCATGATTTCGTCCCGTGTGTTCATCACGAACGGGCCATAGCCCGCGACCGGCTCGGCCAGTGGTTCGCCGTGCAGCACCAGCACCGTCGCGGCGCCGCCCAGCGCCTCCAGACGCGCGGCGCTGCCCTCGCGCTCGAGGATCGCCACGGCCGGCGAATCGACGTCCTGCGCGGCGTTGACCCGCACCTTGCCCTTCAGCACCGCGAACAGCGTGGTGTAGCCTGCGTGCAGATCGAGATCGATCGCCTGACCGTCGGCCAGTTGGACGTCCCAGACATTGACCGGCGAATAGGTTTTGGCCGGTCCGGTGGCGGTTTCGCCATTGTCGGTGCCGGAGAACGATCCCGCCACGACCTGAACCCGTGCGCCGCCTTTGGCCACGACCGATGGAATCTGCGCTTTCAGGATGCCCTGGTAACGCGGCTGCGCCATCTTGTCCTTAGCCGGCAGATTGACCCACAGTTGCGCCATCTCCAGCGTGCCGCCTTTGGCGTTGAACTCGGGCGACAACCATTCCTCGTGGATGATGCCGGACGCCGCCGTCATCCATTGCACGTCGCCGGCGCCAATGACGCCGCGGTTGCCTTCGGAATCGTGGTGCTCGATTTCACCCTGATATGCCACGGTCACGGTCTCGAAGCCGCGGTGCGGATGCTGGCCGACGCCGCGCGGCTCCGACGATGGCGCAAACGCCTTCGGTGCGCCATAGTCGAGCAGCAAAAAAGGGCTGATGGCCTCGGCATCCTGTCCGTAGAAGAACAGCGAATTGACGTGAAAACCATTGCCAACCCAATGCGGCGATGGTGCACCTTGAACGCGAAGAATTTTTTTCATCTTTAACCTCGTCCATCCAACTTGGTGGCGCCGGCGGGCAAATGCAAGGCTGCACTACCTGCGCTGCGCCCGCCACATTGCGGTCGCGGCCGCGTTCGTGTTGAAATCGATGCAATGACTTCCGGCAGGCAAGACACGATGCTCAGGCTCCGCAGAATCGCCAGAATCTTCTCGACTACAACTCTACTGGTCGCCGCCACGCTGGTCAACGCCAGCGCCGCGCAGGACGCGGCCGGCGCGCTGCTGGACCGCTTTCATGCCGCGGCGTCGAAAGCGCAATTCGACGAATATTTCTCTCTGTTCGCGCCGGAAGGCGTGTTCATCGGCACCGACGCCAGCGAGCGATGGACGGTTGCGCAATTCAAGGCTTACGCCAAACCGCATTTCGACAAGGGGCGCGGCTGGACGTATACGAAGGCGGAGCGCCACATCAGCATCGCCGCGGACGGCAAACATGCCTCGTTCGACGAGCTGCTGGACAACGCCAGCCTCGGCCGCTGTCGCGGCACCGGCGTGCTGCGCCTGATCGACGGCCAGTGGCGCATCGAGCAATACCATCTGACCATTCCGGTGCCCAACGAGCTGGCGGCGGACGTGGTCAAGCGGATTCGCGAACGTGCGGCAATGGCCTCTGGCAACGGGAGCAAACCATGAGCATACGCATCGTCCGGCTCGGGAGCCCACGCAGCAAGGGTGAAGGCCTGCGCATCGGCACCGTTCGCCGCCCGCCGCGCGGCGTGCCGAAGGCAGAGTTTGCAACGCAGAACTGGTACGACGTGTGGTACCCGAACCTCGCACCGAGCACGGAGACGGTAAAGCTCGCCCTGGAGGCGACGACAGCGGCGCAATGGGCGGCATTTGTCAAAAAATATCGCGCCGAAATGGCCACGCCCGAGAACGTCCACACGCTGCGTCTGTTCGCCGCCTTGTCCCAGGCAACGAATTTTTCGGTGGGTTGCTACTGCGAGAACGAAGCGCACTGTCACCGCTCGGTGCTGCGCCTGCTGCTTGCGGAAAATGGCGCAAAAATCGAGCCGCCGCCTGCCTGATCGCCCGGCCTTTGCGGTCTCGCCCGCTACCGGGCAGCCGCGTTGAACGGCGTTACAGTGCCTTGCGCAGCACCACCACGCCGTCGTCGCCTTCGCTGTGTGGCGCGAACCCTTCCGCCAGGTACATCGCCAGCGGACCGAAGTGGTTCTCCGCCTCGCTCGCCGCGTTGCGCTGCGCCAGCGCCTGCGCGCAGGCGAGCCCCTGCGTGGCGAAGGCGTCACAGGCCACCCGCAGCAGCGTGCGGGCCAGACCGCGACGGCGATAAGGCTTGGCGATGACGAAACAGCCGATCATGCCGATGCGGTCGGCATCGGCTAGCGGCTCGTCGTCGAATGAATGCATCAGCGGTCGCGGCGCCGCACTGCACCAGCCAACCACTTTGCCGTCGACATAGGCCAACTGGCCGCGCATGCGGTCGGCCGCGACCCGCTCGCAGGCGGAGGCGCGGTTTTCGGCCAGCGTCCGCGTCTTCCAGTTCACCGCGTTGTGATCGACGTAGAGAAACTGGCAGTAGCAGGACGCCCAGCGCGGGTTGTCGGCAAAGGCGTCGTGGTCGAAGAAGTGCAGGAAATCCGGTAGCGTGGAAGCGTCCAGCGGGCGAATTTTGGCCACGGGATCGTCAATTTTATCGACTTTTGCCATTTTCATTGCCTGAGCCCTTATTGAATGGGCGTTACAGCGAAAAGCTGTTAGCCAGTCTGGTGACGGCGATCACCGGCGGCAATCACTCGATTTTGGCGCGCTTGAGCGTGAATTCCCCGCGCTGGCGGCAGTCGAAATAATGTTCGAGCGCCGTCCTGACCGTGCGAAACGCCAGTTCCTTCCACGGAATCTCGTGCTCGTGAAACAACGCGATTTCGGTGCTCTCCGGCGTGATGGCGAATTTCGGCTCGGTCATGGTGCCGAGATACATCATGTGCACCTGCGAGATGTAGGGCACCGAGAGCACCGTCAGCAGCGGCCCCAGCGTGACCGTGGCGGCCGCTTCTTCCAGCAGTTCGCGCTGGGCACCCTCCTCGACCGATTCGCCGTTTTCCATGAACCCGGCGGGCAGCGTCCACTTGCCGAAGCGCGGTTCGATGCCGCGACGGCAGAGCATGACGCGATCCTCGAATACGGGTACTACCCCGCAGACGATCAGCGGATTTTTGTAGTGGATGGTCGCGCAGTTGGCGCAGACGTAGCGCTCGCGGTGGTCGCCGTCGGGAATGCGCAGCCCAATGTCGGCGCTGCCGCACGCCGAGCAGAACTTCAATCGCCGCCCCCGGCGGTCAGCTCGTCGCGCGCAGCACCCGCCGCCGGTACGCCCGGCTGCGGCAGGCGGATGAAGTGCTCGCGGTAATGCTTCAACTCGTCGATGCTCTCGTAGACATCGGCCAGCGCGGTGTGCCGGGTCTTTTTCTGGAAGCTCTTCTTCACCTCCGGCGCCCACCGCGCGGCGAGCTCCTTCAGCGTACTGACGTCGAGATTGCGGTAGTGAAAGTAGGCTTCCAGCTTCGGCATGTAGCGCACCATGAAACGGCGGTCCTGATGCACGCTGTTGCCGCACAGCGGGCTCACGCCCTTCGGCACGTAGTCCGCCAGAAAGTCGATCATCTGACGCGACGCCTCGTCTTCGGTCAGCGTCGACGCCTTGACCTTGTCGACCAGCCCGGAACGGCCATGGGTGTTCTTGTTCCATTCGTCCATCGCATCGAGCACGGCGTCCGGCTGATGAATGACCAGAACCGGGCCTTCGGCGACGGTGTTGAGATCCTTGTCGGTAATGACGATCGCCACTTCGAGGACGCGGCAGGTTTCCGGGTCGAGGCCGGACATCTCCATGTCGAGCCAGATCAGATGATTTTGGTTTTGCGGCATGGCGGCGTGCGTCAGACGGTGGCGACGGTGGTCGTAGTGGAAAGGCGGGCGGGCGGCGACGAATCGGGCTGGAACGCAGGCGTCGCGCCCCAAAATCGTCAACAATTGAGACAAAGTCATTTTCCCACAGCGCATGCCCACCGACACCCTGACCCCGGCAGCCACATCGCCGGGTACTTTCGCCAGCATCGTCATTGTCGCCCTGCTGGCGCACTACTTCATCGAGCGCTGGCTGCTCAACCGCCATCTGGCGCACGTCGCCGCGCACCGCGGCGCGGTGCCGCCGCCCTTCGAAACGAGCATCCCGCTGGCCGACCACCAGCGCGCGGCGGACTACACGTTGGCCAAAGGGCAACTGGGCAAGATCGAAGCCGCGATCGGCTTGATGGTCACCGCGTTGCTGCTGTTTGGCGGGCTGAGCCGGCTATGGGCGCTGACGGCGCCGCTGGCCGACATGCCCATCCTGCGCGAGGTCGCGCTGGTCGCGCTGGTCACCGCCATTACCGGCCTGATCGGCATTCCGTTCAGCTATTACGGCACCTTCAACATCGAAGAAAAGTTCGGCTTCAACAAAACCACGCGCGCAACCTTCTGGGCCGATCTGCTGAAAGGCACGCTGCTGTCGGCGGCGCTGCTGCTGCCGCTCGCCGCGCTGGTTTTCTGGTTGATGCGTTCCGCCGGGCCACTCTGGTGGCTGTATGCCTGGCTCGCGTTCATCGGCTTCCAGTTGCTGATGCTGGCGATTTACCCCACCTTCATCGCGCCGATCTTCAACAAGTTTTCTCCGCTCGAAGGCGGCGAAACCCGTGCTGCGATCGAGGCGCTGCTGCGGCGCACCGACTTTGCCAGCAACGGCCTCTTCGTCATGGACGGCTCCAAACGCTCCGCGCACGGCAATGCCTATTTCACCGGGTTCGGCCGCGCGAAGCGCATCGTGTTCTTCGACACCCTGCTGGAGCGGCTCAGCACCAGCGAAATCGTGGCGGTACTTGCCCATGAGCTTGGTCACTTCAAACGCCGGCACATCGTCAAGCGCATCGTGCTGGTGGCGCTGGCCAGTCTGGCCTTTCTGGCGGCGCTGGCCTGGGTGCTGCCGCAGCCCTGGTTCTACAGCGCATTCGGCTTCCCTGGCAACACCGGCGCCGCCTCGCCGGGGGTGGCGCTGCTGCTCTTCACGCTGGTGCTGCCAGCGCTGCTGTTCTGGGTGGCGCCGCTGACGTCGGCCTATTCGCGCAAACATGAGTTCGAAGCGGACAGCTATGCCGCCGAGGTCGCCAGCCGCGACGACCTGATCGCGGCCCTGACCAAGCTGTACAAGGACAATGCCAATACGCTGACACCCGACCCGATCTATTCGGCGTATCATCACTCGCACCCGCCGGCGATGATCCGCATCGCCCATCTTCAGGCTCGCTGAGGCCGCAGCCGAGTGAAGCGAAGTACCCTGCCCGGCATCGCGCGGCGGACGTTCATACCGGAAAGGAGCCGCCATGGACGCCCCGAAGCTTGACACGCTGGCCTACAGCAAAACCGAACCGCAGCATCATCACGCCGCCTTCACGCAGGCCGACATCGACGCGCACCTCGCCGTGTTGCCCGACTGGCGCTATGTCGCGCCCGACAGCACGTTCCCGCGCGGCCGCATCGTCAAGAATTTTCATTTCAGGAACTACTACGAAACCATCGCCTTCGTGAACATCGTGGCGTCGATTTCGCATGTGACCGATCATCATCCCGATCTGGCCGTCCACTACAGCCGCTGCGAAGTGTCCTACAACACGCACGACGTCGGTCACGGTCAGGGCGGCATTTCCAACAACGACTTCATTTGCGCCGCCCGCATCGAAGTCGCGCACCGACTACTCTAAATCCGCAAAGACACTGCATGCTGCAAGCCCTGGTGATCGAAACCCAACGTCGTCATTGTGTCGTCCAGCTCGATGATGGTTCCCGAATCACCTGCGTCAGCAAGGGCCGGCAATTGCAGATCGCCTGCGGCGACCGGGTGTCGGTCACACGCACCAACGAGCAGGAAGGCGTGGTCGAGAGCATCGGCGAACGCGGATCGCTGTTCTATCGGGCCGACGCGTTCAAGGAAAAACTGGTCGCTGCCAACGTCACCCAGGTCGCCTGCATTGTGGCGCCGCTACCCGCCTACGCCGACGAACTGCTCAACCGCTGGCTGGTCTGTGCCGAGGCCAGCGGCGTCAAGGCCATCATCGGCCTGAACAAGATCGATCTGGTCGAAGCCGCGGCAACCGCCAACGCGCTCGCCCGCTATCGCGACCTCGGCTACGACGTGATTCCGTTCTCGGCCAAGTTCAACCACGGCCCGATGCGCGAGCGCCTCGCCGGCGAACGCTCGGTGCTGATCGGGCAATCGGGCATGGGCAAGAGCAAGCTGCTCAATGCGCTGGTCGGCAGCGAGGCGCAGCGCACCAACGAAATCTCGGAAGCACTCGACTCCGGCAAGCACACGACAACCTTCACGCGGCTGTTCACGCTGGGCGGCAACGACACCTGGGTCATTGATTCGCCGGGGATGCAGGTGTTTGGCCTCGCCCACTTCTCCCGCAACCAGATCGAACGCGCGTTCCCGGAATTCCGCGACGCGCTCGGCCAGTGCCGCTTTCGCGACTGCAAACACCTGCACGAGCCCAACTGCGCGCTGCAGGCGGCCGTCGAAGACGGCAAAGCGACCAGCGACCGCCTCAGCTATTTACGCAAGTTCTGCACCGAAGGCGAAGCGGTGCCCGGTTACGCGCGGCATTGACGATTTTGTCGCCCCGTTTGTCGCTGGTGACGAACATCGCTTTGCGATGTCAAAGGAGCGTTCGCATCCTTGTCGTCGAAGCCTGTCGCCGTTATAGTTGACGGTGTGTGGTTGGTGTCCGTTCACTTGGTCCGGACCGACGTAACGCAATACGGGGGTATTCCATGAAAGTCCTGAACCGATTCTTCGGCGCGGTGGTTTTTGCGCTGGCGTTTGTCGGCGTGTCCACTAGTAGCTATGCCGCGGGGTTGCCGCTTGCCTTTGACAAGATGAAGGTCAAGCAGCGAAGCTTCGCCGAAACCATCGCAACCAAGCCGCCGGTCGATGCGACGCAGCTGCTGAAGGCGCTGAAGGATCGGCAGAAGCTAGTCCAAACCGCCACCAACGGCAGCCGTTGGCCGACGGAAGCGGAGCCGAATGGCACCGTCGCGACGGCCACGCCGCTTACGCTGACCAACGGCGCGGCAATCGTTCAGGCCAATTTGTTCCCGAATGGTGACATCGACTTATACAGTTTTCAGGGCAACGCTGGTGACCGCGTCTACGCAGCGGTGATCACCAATCTGTCGGCTGGCAGCAGTACCGACAGCCAATTGACGCTGCTCGCATCCGACGGCACGACGGTCATCGAGTTCGACGATGACAACGGCACTTTCGCAGCTTTGTCATCAAGCATCGCGGGCGCCACATTGCCGTCGACGGGGACCTACTACCTGAAGGTCAATGATTTCACCGCCGGGACGACCAGTGAGCGGTTTTATAGACTCTATTTGCAACTCCGCAGCGGTACGCCTCAGGCTGAGGTCGAGTCTAACGATACACCGGCCACGGCCAACCCGCTATCGATCCTGCCGACGGGTGCTACATCGGGGGTTCGTGGCGGCTGGGTGAGTGGTGCACGCAACCCGGCGGTGGCGACCGAGCAGGACTGGTATTCGCTGCAGCTGAACGCCGGGGATACCGTCTACCTCAGCCTCGACCTTGATCCGGAACGCGATGGCACGTCATGGAACGGTCGACTTGGTTTTGCGCTATTTGGCGACGCCAGCAATCAGATTCTTCCGGCCGACGATGCTGGTACCGGAGATGTCGCCCCCAATCCCAACATACCCTCCGAGATGATGGCAATTACCGTGAAGGATGCCGGAACGTACTTCGCGTTCGTGGACAGTTCCAGTGCTGCAGTCGGCGGCCCGACCGCGACCTATCACCTGAACGTAACCGTCTTCCCGCGGCCATCGGGTGGCGGTGCCTGTACCACCTACACCAGCACCAACGTTCCTCAGACGCTCGGCCCGGGAAACGGACTGACCAGCTCCACCATTACGGTACCCGGCAATCCGATCATCGAGCATTTGACGGTCGGGATCCAGTTGAACCATGCGTTAATGCAGGATTTGGATGTACATCTGCGGTCACCCGCAGGCAATGACAACGGCATTTTCAGCGATATTGGCGCTAGCGCGACAGGCGGTCAATCGCAAATGGATGTGGTATTCGACGATGACGCCGCAATCCCCCCTTTCTTTACCGCATTGAAGGGCTTGCGTCTGGCGCCGGAGGTAGCGTACCGGCTGAGCTGGTTCAAGGGCGAGAACGGCGGCGGCACGTGGACCCTTGATCTTCGCGACGATACCGCTGGTGCGAACGGTGGCACTCTCACCAGCTGGTCGCTGGAAATTTGCGAACCGCCACCCCCGCCCGTTTGTCCTGCTGGGTATGCCCAGACTACTGTCTTCGCTACCGATTTCGAAAGCGGCGCGGCTGGTTTCACGCATAGTGGCACCGGCGATCAGTGGGCACTCGGATTACCGGCGACGGTGGCAACCAACACTGGGAATCCGGTCGCCGACTTCACGACATGCATGTCGGGCACCAGTTGCTGGAAAACCAATCTGACGGGGCCATACAACATCAATACATCACAGGACTTGCTGTCGCCGCCGATCAACCTCGCCGGTCTGGTCGCGCCAATTACGGTGAACTGGGCACATCGGTATCAAATGGAGAGTGCTGCCTTCGACCACTACTTTGTAGACTTCCAGCAAGTCGGCGGCGCCACACCCGCTCGCGTGTTCGAATGGTATGACGCCACCATGACAGACGCGCCAGGAAACCCGGTCGTCAATATCCCCGCCTCGGCAGGTTGGGCGAAGATGTCCGCACGGGCCGACGCCCTGGCGGGCCAGAACACCGAGATTCGCTTCCACATGGATAGCGACAACACCGTAAACTTGGGCGGCGTTGCGATTGACGACGTGTCGGTCACTGCGTGTCGCCAGCTCTTTGCGGATTTGTCCATCACCAAGACCGATGGCGTAACGACCGCCACGCCGGGCGGATCGGTGACTTACACCATCACTGCGAGCAATGCCGGACCGGATGCTGTCACCGGTGCCACCGTTGCCGACACCTTCCCGGCAATATTGACCGCGACTTGGACTTGTGTCGGCGCGGGCGGCGGTACCTGTACGTCATCCGGCAGCGGCAACATCAACGATACGGTAAATCTTCCGGTCGGTGGCAGTGTGACCTATACCGCCTCGGCCGCAATCAGCGCGTCGGCGACCGGCACGCTGTCGAATACCGCGACCGTCAGCAGCACAATTAGCGATCCCAATCCGGCCAACAATTCGGCCACCGATACCGACACGCTTACACCGCAGGCGGATCTCGCGATCACCAAGACTGACGGCGTCACGACGGCGGTACCGGGCGGGTCCGTCACCTACACCATCACCGCCAGTAACGCCGGTCCCAGCAATGCGCCGGGCGCTACGGTTGCCGACACATTGCCGGGAGTGCTGACGGGCTCCTGGACCTGCGTTGGCGCCGGCGGCGGCACTTGCACCGCAGCAGGCAGCGGCAACATCGCAGACACCGTCAATTTACCGGCTGGTGGCAGCGTTACCTACACAGTAACAGCGAGCATCAATGTGGCGGCAAGTGGTACGCTCAGCAACACAGCCACCGTCGCCGCACCGGCTGGTGTCACCGATCCGGCACCCGGCAACAACAGTGCCACCGACAGCGACACGTTGACGGCGCAGGCAAATCTCGGGGTCTCCATCATCGACACACCCGATCCGGTGACCAGCGGCAGCAATTTGACCTACACGATCACTGCGACGAATGCCGGGCCCAGTAACGCCTCCGGCGTTGCGCTCAGCTTCCCGCTGAATAGCAACTCCACATTCGTATCGGTGAATGCGCCCGCTGGCATCAGTTGCACCGCGCCCGCCGTCGGTGCAACCGGAACCGTCAACTGCAGCTTTACCAGTGGTTTCAACGTGTCTGCGTCGCCAGTGGTCATCACCGTGGTTGCCAATGTGATTCCGGCCTCCGGCGGCATGCTGTCGGCGACCGCGTCAATCTCGGCAACCACCGCTGACCCGGTCGCAGGCAACAACAGCGCAACGGCGACGACCGCAGTGGACACCATCACATACGCGGTGACCAGCGTCGCCAGTCCGCTCGCCGGCGGCACAGTGAACTGTACAAGTCCGGTGGCGCATGGCAGCACCACGAGCTGCACTGCGACTGCCAACGCCGGCTATGTGCTGTCGACCATCGCTGGTTGCGGCGGCGTCGCCTCGTCAAGCAGCCCGTACACAACGGGGGCCGTCACGGCGGCCTGTACGGTGACCGCGACATTCGCGCTCAATACCTTCGTGGTCACCGGCGCCGTGAGTACGGGGAACGGTACGATCACCTGCGTCAGCCCGGTCACGCTTGGCAACACGACGACATGTACAGTCACGCCGTCCTCCGGAGCCTACATCGTGTCGGTTTCAGGCTGCGGTGGAGTAGCCGGCACCGGCAGCACGTACACCACCGGGCCAATCACCGCCGCATGTACGGTGACAGCCGCGTTCGGCGTCCTTGCTATACCGGCGCTGGACTACATCTCGCTTGTGTTGCTGGCGCTGCTGGTGTTGTCGGCAGGGTGGTACGTGGGCAGGCATCGCCGGCATTGACCAAGCCCGGCGCGCCGGAGAGTTATCTCAGCGGCGCGCCGTCAGTTGCCGTAATTTTGTGACTGGCTGCCCACTGCGGCGCGGAACGGCTGGCGACATCGCAATCGACCTCACCGCGCCGCGCTGCGCACGTGAAGTCAAGCGACGCCGGGACTACTGCGTGCCGTAGGGTTTCTGGTCCACCACGTAGGCTGCGGCGAGACCGGCGGCGCTGCGTCCCCGAATGTCCTTGACCCCGCGCATTGCCAGCACCATTTCCAGTGCCGTCTTGTTGCACGGTTCGAGTTCGACGTCCGACACGTCTTTCGGCGTCGTGCGCTCGCCCCATTCGGCGTAATGCGAGCACACGGTCAGCCCCGCGCCGAATGCCGGCATCAGCAACTTCGCATGCGGCGTCAGGCGCCCCTCTTCCAGCGCCTCGACCATGGCGACCGGCACGGTCGCAGCGCTCATGTTGCCGTACTTCTGCACGGTCAGATGCACCTTGCTCATCGGAATGCCGGCGTACTTGGCGACTGCTTCGATGATGCGCGAATTGGCCTGATGCGGCACCACCAGATCAACCTGCTCCGCCGTCACGCCAACCTTCGCCAGCGTTTTGGCGCTGGCATCGGTCATGCCCTGCACGGCTTTCTTGAATATCTGCGGTCCGTCGAAAATCCATGACATGTCGCCAAAGGTGACGTTGGCGTTGGCGTAGGTGGCGCCATAGCCGCCGATGCGCAGAATGCCGCGGGAATCGGCAATGCAGCCGAGCGTTTCGCCGAGCAAACCCGTCCGCTCCTCGGTCGCCTCGATAACTATCGCGGCACAACCGTCGCCGAACAGCACCGCAACGCCGCGATTGTCCCAGTCCATGTAGCGCGAAATCAGCTCGACGCCCACCACCAGCGCACGCTTGACCACGCCGGTACGGATCATCGCGTTGGCTGTCGACCAACTGTACAGAAACGACGTGCAGGCGGTGTTGACGTCCATCGATGCCGCATTGCCGGCACCCAGCTTGTACTGCAACCCGGACGCCGTATTCGGCACCATCTCGTCGTAACTGCACGACCCGTAGACGATGAGATCGATGTCGGACGCCTTCAGGCCGGCGCAGGCCAGCGCACGCATCGAGGCCACATAGGCCAGCTCGATCGCGTTGACGTGCGAGATGCGCCGCTCCTTCATCCCGGTGCGCGAGGTAATCCACTCGTCGTCGGTCTCCAGGAACGTCGCAAGGTCCGCATTATTGAGCACAGCGGGCGGCATGCATTTGCCCCAACCGGTAATGGCAGCGTAGGTCATCGGCTCTCCCTCGGAATATGTTTGTTGTCGGTGTATCGGGCGCAGCCCGGGGGCTATTTTGCCGCCGGATCGAGATCGCCCTGCGCTCAGCAGATGGTGCCGGAAAGAAACGCCAGCGAGCGACCGTGCGCCAGCGCCGCGGCCTTCTGGTTGTACATCGGGCGTCCCCAGCAATTGAAGCCGTGATCGACGCCGCCATAAACGTCGATATGAACGTTGTCGCGACCGGCGAAAGCAGCCTTCACCGATTCCACCGCGGACATCGGTATGTAGCCGTCCTTCTCGGCGAAATGCAGCAGCATGGGCACCTTGATCGACGGTACGCGGTCGAGCATGTTGTGGATGCCGCCACCGTAGTAGCACACAGCTGCGTCCACCGCGCCCTCTGCTGCGCAGACGAACGACAGGCGACCGCCCATGCAAAAGCCAAGGCTGGCCACGCGTCCGCTACAGGCCGCGTGCGCGCGCAAGGCGGTGGCGGTAGCGATCAGATCTTTGGCCGCGCTGGCAGCATCCAGCGCCGTCATGTAGGCAAACGCCTTCGGCGTATCGACGTCGTTGTAGTCGAGGTCGACCCGGGGCTGTTGCCGCCAGAAGATGTCCGGCGCAAAGACGGTGAAACCGTCCATCGCATACTGGTCGGCAACCGCGCGAATGTGCTCGTTCACCCCCCAGATTTCCTGGACAAGAACGAGGCCCGGCCCCATGCCTTTCGGCGGTGTGGAGAGATAGGCGCCGAAACTGCCGCCGTCGTCCGCCTTGATGTCGACCCATTGCCCGTTCATGACGTCCTCCCTGTCCTTGCTGAATTTCGACGCCCGTTCGCGATACCAGCCCGCCGCCGGCGCCGGTCTTTTCGGGTGTACGAAAGACAATTATCGCCCAGTCGTTGCGGCCTAAAATTGCGCCATGTCGCAAATTCTGAATATCGCCACTTATCGCTTCGTCGCCATCGACGACCCGGCAGCACTGAAAGCCGCGTGGCTTCCACGCGCCAGAACGCTCGGGCTCAAAGGCACCATCCTGCTCGCCCATGAAGGGATTAATCTGTTTCTCGCTGGCGCCGAAACTGCTGTGCGCAGCTTCATGGCGGCGCTGGACGATGACCCGCGCTTCGCCGGGCTCGATCTCAAGGAAAGCTGGAGCGACGCAGTTCCGTTCAAGCGGATGAAAATCAAGCTGAAGCGCGAGATCGTTACCTTCCGCCAGAATGGCGTCGATCCGGTCAACAACCCCGCGCCATTCATGCCGCCGGCCGAACTCAAGCGACGGCTGGATGCCGGCGAGCGGATCGTGCTGCTCGATACCCGCAACGACGTCGAAGTCGCCAAAGGGACGTTCGCCAACGCACTCTTCTGGGGCAACCGCAATTTCACCGAATTCGGCCATATGGCGCGCGATCGCATCGGCGAGCTGCAGGGCCGGACCGTGGTCAGCTTCTGCACCGGCGGCATCCGCTGCGAAAAGGCGGCGCCATACCTGCGCTCGCTGGGTGCCGGCGACGTCTATCAACTGGAAGGCGGCATCCTGCGCTACTTCGAGCAGGTCGGCCGCGACCACTATCGCGGCGATTGCTTCGTGTTCGACGAGCGCGCCGCGCTCGACGCCGCACTGGGGGCGACGGCGCACACGGCATAGCCTGTCCGCCGCATCGGCGCAGCGTCAGGCGGTCAGTGCTTCCACTTCACCACCGACAGCAGGTTGTTGAAGTCGTCGGTCCACAGCGGCGCACCGGGTTTGCGCTCCAGCGGTTTGCCGGCCTCGCCGATGCCAGCGAGCGTTTCCGACTTGCGCGCCAGCAGCACCCAGGTGCTCGACGAATGCAGCGCGTTGTCGGTCTGCGCCGGGTCTTCGACGACCACGCCAGCGAGGTTCTCCTTCGCCGCGATTTCCGCCAGCACCGGCGGCAGATCGAGAAAGCGGTTCGACACGTGATAGGCCACGATGCCGTTGCTCGACACCTGGTTCATGAAGACGCGAACCGCCTCCTGGGTGATGAGGTGCATCGGGATTGAGTCGCCGGAAAAGGCATCGACGGCGAGCACCGTGAACTGGTTGCCGGCCTCGCGCTCCAGCGACAAACGGGCGTCGCCCATGATCACCGCCACCTTGCCCTTGCTGTCGGCCAGATAGGTAAAGTGCTTGCGCGCCAGGCGCTCGACTTCGGCGTTGATTTCGTAGATGCGGCAAATGTCGCCGGCGCGGCACCACGCCGCCACCGTGCCCACCCCCAGGCCAATCATGCCGATGCGCTGCGTGTTGTGCGTCAGCGGCGCGTTCTCCCGTTGCAGGTTGACGGCGCGCCCAAAGCCGGAGGTCGGGGTGTAGTAGGTCGTCGGTTCGCGGCGCCATTTCTCGCTTGGATATTGCTCGCCATGCAGGATGGCGCCGTGCACCAGCCGCACGAGATAGCTGTCGCTGCCGGGCTCGTCATAGGACTTCACTTTCAGGACGCCGTAGAAATTGCGGGTCACTTCCACTGCGTTCTTGTGTTCTTCCTTCACGTACCAGCCCGCCGTTGCCAGCACGCCAATTGCCAAGGCGACCGCAAGCCATTGCAGCAACGGATGCACCGCCCGCGCCACAGGGACAAACAGCAGCGCAGCCACCAGCAGCGCGAGCGCCGTTTCCACATAGGTCGCAAACAGCAACGGCGCCAGCACGCTCACCGTCAGCGCGCCGAGCGCGCCGCCGATCGATATGAGCAGGTAAAAGCGGGTCAGATGCCCCGGCGCCGGCTTGGCCAGTACCAGTTCGCCGTGGCAGACCATGCAGACCACAAACAGCCCGATGCAGAAGACGCTGGTCTGCACGATCAGGTCGAACTGGAAGTCCTTGCTCAACAGCAGAAAACACATGCCGCCGACCAGAACGAAGAAAGGGCCGGCGTAGCCGCTTCGCCGGTACCAGCCGGTGCCGTCGAAGGTCAGGATGAACGTCAGCAGGTACAGCGTCAGCGGCAGGATCCACAGCAGCGGCACGCTGGCAACGTTTTGCGTGATGTGGTTGGAGACGGCGAGCAGCAGCATCGAACCCGCTGCCGACAGTGCGACCCAGCGCAGTTGTGTCCGCATCGCGGGCGGCGCGCCAGTGCCGGAGGTCGTGGCGCCGGATGACGAATCGGCCATTGCCGTAGACGGCTCCTGCGCACGGCTCACCCGCCACGCCAGCGCCGCCAGCGTCAGCACGAACAGCGCGAACAGTGCCGACCAGCCCCACGCCTGCATGCGGGTGCCGACGTAAGGCTCGATCACCGCCGGGTAGGCCACCAGCGCCGCCAGCGAGGCCGCGTTGGACAGGGCAAACAGCCGGTACGGATCCCGTCCCGGTTGCAGCCGGGCGAAATAACTCTGGATCAACGGACTGGTAGTCGACAGCAGCACGTAGGGAAGGCCGATGGTCACCGCCAGCAGCATAAGGATGCGCGAAATCGGCTCCTCGCCACCGTCCGGCTTCCAGCTTTCGGGCGCCAGGATCGGCAGCGCCAGCAAGGCGATCAGCGCAACCGCGATATGCACTTGCGGCTGCCGCTTCGGCCCGAGTTTGCGCGGCGCAAAGTCGGCATACGCGTAGCCGAGCAACAGCGCGCCCTGGAAAAACAGCATGCAGGTGGTCCACACCGCCGAGCTGCCGCCGAACCACGGCAGAATCTGCTTGGCGATGAGCGGTTGCACCAGAAACAACAAAAACGCCGACAGCGCGACAACCGCGTAAAAGTGCATGGGATAGGAGACGGTGGTGAATCGGGTGCGCCGCCGCGGCAAGCCCGCGAAGCCGCGGCATTATCCCATCGCCGAAAACTCACCGTTGCCAGCGCGATCCGGCGCTCGTCCGAGCAACCCGAAAAAGAACAAGGCCCGCTCGGGGCCTTGCCTTCATGCCAACGTGGGCGCAATGCTCAGCGGCGTTCCTGCAGCGCGCGAATGCGATCTTCGATCGGCGGGTGCGTCGAGAACAGCGCGCCCATGCTGCCACCGATGCCCAGCGCCTTCACCGGGCCGGGCAGATCGCCCGGGTGCAGGCCGCCGAGGCGGGCCAGCGCATGCTGCATCGGCTGCGTGGAGCCCATCAGGTCGGCCGAGCCGGCGTCGGCGCGGAATTCACGCTGCCGCGAGAACCAGGCGACGATGATGTGGGCGAGAAAGCCGAGCGCGATGTCAAGGACGAACACCGAAATGGTGTAGCCGATGCCAACGCCGTCGCGTTCGTTGCGCAGGATCACGCGGTCGACGAAGTAGCCGATGACGCGCGACAGGAAGATCACGAAGGTATTCATCACGCCCTGAATCAGCGTCATGGTGACCATGTCGCCGTTGGTCACGTGAGCGATCTCGTGGCCGATCACTGCCTCGACTTCTTCGCGGTTCATGCCCTGCAGCAAGCCGGTCGATACCGCAACCAGCGCCGAATTCTTGAATGCCCCGGTGGCGAACGCGTTTGCCTCGCCCTCGTAGATGCCGACCTCGGGCATGCCGATGCCCGCCTTGTCGGCAAACCGGCGCACGGTCTGCACCAGCCACTGATGCGTCGGGTCCGGCGAATCGTTGATGATCTCGACGCCCATTGTCCACTTGGCGATCAGCTTGCTGATCAGCAGCGAGAAGATGGCACCGGTAAAGCCCATCACCAGCGCAAAACCAAGCAGAGCGCCAAGATCCAGCCCACTACGGCCGAGGAACCTGTTCAGGCCAAAAATGCTCGACACCAGACCAAGAACCGCAACCACTGCGACGTTGGTCAGGACGAAGAGAAGAATTCGTTTCATGCGCACTTCCTTGCTATTGCTCGGGACAATCGGGACCACCGGGGCATCCGGCGTACCCGCTGCAAGCGGACCCGCCAGCGTTGCCGGCCTGTTCGCACACCGACGATATACGAACGATAGCGCGAAGTTCAATACCGTGGAAACCCGTCGGCGACGACCCGGCTCGTCTCAGCGGCGAACATAACGCGCACGGGTTATCACCTTTTTCACGAAAACGCCATTGGCAAAGGGCTAATAGACAAGAAATGTCAAAAGTCGACTTTCGTATTTTTTTACCTTTTTCATCGCTGCAACCCTTATCGAATAATCGTTACATGCCGATTAACGATGAAAGTTGTTGGCCGCGAAAGACCGCAAGCCCGGCGATAGTGCAGGTTCTGCCTGCGTCCGCTTGCCTAACTGCTTGTTTTTCGCCATAATTTCAGGCTTTGCTGCTTCTACAGCCCACCAACTGGCCAGTCAGCGCGCGGATCCGGCAAACGGATGCGCAAGCAAGGCCCGTCACGTATCCCGGTCGCAGGCACACCAAGTCGCCAACGCCCGGGGCGCCGTGAAACTTGAAGGAAAACCATGAAAGCCGGAATTCACCCCGAATATCGCGAAGTCGTCTTCCACGACACCGCCGCCAATGTGAAATGGATCACCCGTTCCACGCTGAGCACTAACCGCAAGATCACCATGGACGACGGCAAGGAATACCCGCTGGTCATTCTTGAAATCTCCAGCGCCTCGCACCCGTTCTACACCGGCAAGCAGCAGCGTATTCTCGACACCGCCGGTCGCGTCGAACGCTTCAACAAGAAATACGCCAGGAAAACGGCCTAGTCAGCGCCCTGCAAAGCGACCCGAACCGCCAGCGGCCCGGGTCGGTCCAAGAAAGGCAGCCTGGCGCTGCCTTTTTTGTTTGACTCGCCCCGACCTTCCCGCTTCCCGCCCCGCCCATGCAGCCACGCATCGCCCATCAACCGACCGACCGCAACAAAGCGCGCTGGAAGTCATGGGCGCTGCTCGCGCTGATCGGTTTCTGGCTGACCTCCGGCGTCGTCGGGCGCGACCCGTGGAAGCCCGATGAGCCGGTGTTCATCGGCATCCTGCAAAGTCTGCTCGATCCCGCGTTGCGCGGCAGCTGGTGGCGGCCGATGGTTGCCGGCGTCGCCGTTGACAGCGAAAGCATCCTCATTCACTGGTTGAACGCGCCCCTGGTGCTGGCGCTGAAGAGCCTGTTGCCGCTGCACGAGGCAGCGCGCATCGCCAATGTGCTGTGGACCGCGCTGGGCGTCGCCGCGCTGTTCGCCGCCGCCCGCCGCTGGAGCGGTGGTCACATCTCCTACCTCGCCGCGATCATCGCCATCGGCTGCGTTGGGCTTTACGACCGCGCCCACGCCTACGGCCCCGACATCCCGGTGTTCGCGGCGATCGCGCTCGCGCTGTACGGCTGCGCCTGCCTGGCGGAAGCGCCGCGGCGTGCCACCGCCGCCCTGGTTGCCGCCATCGTCATCGCATTCGCCGCGCGCTCGCTGCTCGGTTTCGCCGTCGTCGCGCTGCCGCTGCTGCTGCTCTGCTTTGCGCCGGTGTATTCGATGCATCGGGTGGCGCTGGTGCGCGCGCTGTTGTTCGCCAGCGTCATCTGTGCGATCTGGCTGACTGCCTTTGCGCTGCGCGACAGCGTCGGCTTCGCAGAATGGGTCGATGCCGATTTCGGCCTCAAGCTGGAAGATCGCGATCGTTTCGGCCCGACCTTCTACCTGGGCACCCTGCTCTGGTTCGCGTGGCCGGCGTGGCCGGTGGCCGTCTGGCTGGTCACGCTGCGTGCCCGCGGCTTCGGCGGCGGCTGGCAGCGCGGCGAAGTCGTCGCGCCGCTGGTGTTCGTGGCGAGCGGTTTCGCGGTGATTTCGGCACTGACCGAGCCGCGCGCCGTGTTCACGCTGAGCCTGTTGCCGCCGATCATCCTGCTCGCGGCCTTCGGTGTCGACACTCTCAAGCGCACCTGGTACGCGCTGATCGACTGGTTCGGCATTCTCGTGCTCGGCCTCACCGCCATCGCGGTGGTGCTGGTGGCCTCGTCGATCTACTTCGGCTGGCCGCCGATGATTGCCCAGCGCATCACCGCCTACGTGCCCGATTTTGCGGGGCACGCGCCGTGGTTCGGCTATGGCGTTGCGCTGGTCGCCTTCGTGCTCTGGATCGCGCTGATCCAGCCGGCGCACCAGCATGCCCGGCGCGCCATGATCAACTGGGCCGGCTGCGTCACCTTCCTGTGGATCGTCGCGCAAGCGCTGCTGATTTCGCCGGCCAATCACATCATGTCGTACCGCGGCGTATTCACCGCGCTGGACGGCAAATGGCCGGCGAGCGGCTGCGTCAACTCGATTGAACTGTCGAGCTCGCAGGCGGCGATGCTGCAATACCTCGTCGGCCGCCGCACGGTGCCGGTCGACGCCGTCGACGATGCCACCTGTCCGTTCGTGCTGGTGCAGCGCTATCGCGACATCCCCGCCGCGCCCGCGGCCGCCGACTATGCGCTGCGCTTCCGCGGCAATCGCCCGGGCGATAATGCGGAAGCGTTCGAACTTTATGCCCGGACGACGACCAACGCGACCGCCGATGCGCCCGCCGGCGCGCCCACCGACAACAAGACGGATGCCCCATGAAATTTGTTGACGAAGCATTCATCGACGTCGTCGCCGGCGACGGCGGCAACGGCATGGCCTCGTTCCGCCGCGAAAAGTACATCCCGCACGGCGGCCCCGACGGCGGCGACGGCGGTCGTGGCGGCAGCATCTTTGCCGAAGCCGACGAGAACATCAACACCCTGATCGACTATCGCTACGCCCGCATCCACCGGGCGCAAAAGGGCGAGAACGGTCGCGGTGCGGACTGCTACGGCAAGGGCGGCGACGATCTGGTGCTCAAGATGCCGGTCGGCACTGTCATCACCGACGCCGAAACCGGCGAGGAGCTGGCCGATCTGGCCAAACACGGCATGCGCGCGCTGGTCGCCAAGGGCGGCGCCGGCGGCCTCGGCAACATCCACTTCAAATCGAGCGTGAACCGCGCGCCGCGCCAGCGCACACTGGGTGAGGCGGGCGAAAAGCGCCGCGTGCAGCTCGAGCTCAAGGTGCTCGCCGACGTCGGCCTGCTCGGCTACCCGAATGCCGGCAAATCGACGCTGGTGCGCGCCGTCAGCGCCGCCAAGCCGAAAGTCGCCGACTACCCGTTCACCACGCTGGCGCCCAGCCTTGGCGTGGTGCGCATCGACTACGGCCGCAGTTTCGTGATCGCCGATATTCCTGGCCTGATCGAGGGTGCCGCCGAGGGTGCCGGGCTTGGCCACCAGTTCCTGCGCCATTTGCAGCGCACCAAACTGATCCTGCACCTGATCGACATCGCGCCATTCGATGACAGCGTCGACCCGGTCAAGGAGGCCCGCGCGCTGGCGGCCGAACTCAAGAAGTACGATCCGCAACTGTATGCCAAGCCGCGCTGGCTGGTCTTCAACAAGGTCGATCTGCTCGACAAGAAGACGGCCGACGCCCGCATCAAGGATGCCCTGCGCCGGCTGCGCTGGAGCAAGCCCTGGTATGCCATCAGCGGCATCAACGGCGGCGGCACCGCCGAACTGGTGCGCGCCATCGGCGAACATCTGGCCGCCAGCAACGCTGTCCCCGCCGCCGATGCCTGACACGATCGACTTCTCGTTGCTCAAGTCCAGCAAGCGCATCGTCGCCAAAGTCGGCAGCGCGCTGGTCACCAACGGCGGCGCCGGCATCGACCGCTCCGCGATCGCGCGCTGGGCCGGCGACGTTGCCGCGCTGCGCGCCAAAGGCGTGGAAGTCATCTTCGTCTCCTCCGGCGCCGTGGCGGAAGGCATGGCGCGTCTCGGCTGGGCCGAGCGTCCGAAGGCGATTGCCGAATTGCAGGCCGCTGCGGCGGTCGGCCAAATGGGGCTGGTCAATGTATACGAACAAGCCTTTGCCAAACACGGCCTGCACACCGCGCAGGTGCTGCTGACCCATGAAGACCTGGCCGACCGCAAGCGCTACCTCAACGCGCGGTCGACGCTGACCGCGCTGCTCGCTCACAACGTCATCCCGATCATCAACGAGAACGACACGGTCACCACCGACGAGATCAAGTTCGGCGACAACGACACCCTTGGCGCGCTGGTCGCCAACCTGATCGATGCCGATCTGCTGGTGCTGCTGACCGATCAGCGCGGCCTCTACACCGCCGATCCGCGGCGCGACCCGGCGGCACAGTTCATCGCCGTCGGCCGCGCCGACGACCCGCAGTACGAAGCGATGGCGGGTGGCACCGGCACCGGCATTTCGCGCGGCGGCATGCTGACCAAGATCCTGGCCGCACGCCGCGCGGCCAACACCGGAATCCACACGGTGATCGCCAGCGGCCACGAAGCGGACGTGCTGCAGCGCCTGCTCGCGGGCGAAGCCATCGGCACCCTGCTTTACGCGCCGGAGGCGAGCCTCGGCAAGCGCAAGAGCTGGATGGCCGATCACCTGCAACTGCGCGGCCGCGTCACGCTCGACGCCGGCGCCAGCAAGGCGCTGCTACACGGCGGCAGGAGCCTGCTGCCGATCGGCGTCGTCGCGGTGAGCGGCGAATTCGAACGCGGCGAGGTCATTGGTTGCGTCGACCAGGCGGGTCGCGAACTGGCGCGCGGCCTGGCCAACTACTCCGCCAGCGAGACCTTGCGCATCATGCGCAAACCGTCATCCGAAATCGCGGCCGTGCTCGGCTACGTCGACGACGACGAGCTGATCCATCGCGACAATCTGGTGGTCACCGGTTGAAACCGTTCCCACGTAGTCGCGGCAAGGCGCGGCCACAACGGGGGGGGAGGGGGGGGGGGGGGGGGGCGAGGCGCCGGGAGGGTGGTGTTG
>JAPUER010000069.1:0-76844 GCA_027492485.1 Betaproteobacteria bacterium | reverse complement strand
CCGTCGCCCCCCCCCCCCGCGTTCTTCGGGGGTGGGGCGGGGGGGGCCGCCCCCCCCGCGACGCCTCTTGCATGGGCTGTAAATGATTCTTCGCAGCAAAATTGCACTCCTGCTGTCGCTGATCGGCGTGATCGCTGCGCCAGCGACAGCGCAACCGGGGCTGCCGCGCCAGGCTGCACCGGTACTGGCCGGGGCCATGCCGTCGCTAGCCCCGGTGGTCAACCAGACCGCCGCCGGTGTGGTCAACATCTCCACGCTGACCCGCAGCGCCGAGAGCGACAACCCGATGTTCAACGACCCGTTGTTCCGCCGCTTCTTCGGCGCGCCGGAGCGGCCGCGCGAGGCGCAGGCGTCGGGCTCGGGGGTGATCGTCGATGCCGCCAGGGGCTATGTGCTGACCAATCACCACGTGGTCAAGGGCGCCAGCAAGATCGTCGTCACCCTGCGCGACCGCCGCGAGTTCAACGCCAAACTGATCGGCTCCGACCCCGCCACCGACATCGCCCTGCTGCAAATTCCTTCGGAGCGGCTGACCGCGGTGAAAGTGGGCGAATCCGACGGTCTGCAGGTGGGCGACTACGTGCTGGCGATCGGCAACCCGTTCGGCGTCGGCCAAACCGTCACCTCCGGCATCGTCTCCGCGCTCGGCCGCGCCGGCCTCAATATCGAAGGCTACGAGGATTTCATCCAGACCGACGCCTCGATCAATCCCGGCAATTCCGGCGGCGCGCTGATCAATCTGCGCGGCGAACTGATCGGCATCAACACCGCCATCATCGGCCCCACCGGCGGCAATGTCGGCATCGGCTTCGCGGTGCCCACCAACATGGCGATGCGGGTGATGGACCAGCTCGCCCGCTTCGGTGAAGTAAAGCGCGGCGGCATCGGCATCGCAGCGGTCGGCGAGGTGACGCAGGACATCGCGAAAGAGCAAAAACTGCCCGCCATCGAAGGCGCCGTCATCAACACCGTGATCGCCGGCAGTCCGGCCGACAAGGCCGGGCTCCGGAAGGGCGACGTGGTGCTGCACGCCAACGGCCGCGCGGTGCGCACCGGCTACGACCTGCGCAACCAGCAGGGCCTGACACCGATCGGGCAGGCGCTCGACCTGACCGTGATGCGCGGCGGCAACCAGCGCCACGTGCGCATCACCATCGAAACGCCGGCACGCGCGCAGGGCCTGAAACCGGAAAAAGTCAGCGAACTGCCGGGCACCGAGCTCGCCAGCATTCCCAAGGAGCTGAACCGTCGCGGCGTCTACGTGCTCGAGGTGGACGAGAACAGCGAGGCGTACCAGATCGGCCTGCGCGAGAACGACATCCTGCTCGGCGTCAACGGCAGCTACGTCAATTCGCCCGCCGAAGTGCGCCGCGCCATCCGCGAATCGAACCGCTACGTTGTCTTCAACCTGCTGCGCGGCGACAATCGCATCGACCTGCGCGCGCGCAAGGGCGCATCGCAGGGAACGTAGGCCATGATCGACGCTGGATCCCACACCCCGGCGTCATCCTCGCCGTAGGCGGAGGTCCGGAACGTCGCGCAACGCTACCTTTCCGGATTCCCGCGCCGTTGGCGCGAGAATGACGCCATCAGTTTTCAGCAAGCAGGGACTCTCTCATGCAATACCGCCGCCTCGGCCGTTCCGGCCTTAAAGTCTCAGAACTCTCGTTTGGCTCCTGGGTCACCTACGGCAACCAGGTCGATACCAAGTCCGCCGTCGAGTGCATGGCCGCCGCTTGGGACGCGGGGGTCAATTTCTTCGACAACGCCGAGGTCTATGCCAAAGGCGCGTCGGAGACGATCATGGGCGCGGCGCTCAAGCAACTGGGCTGGCGACGCGCGCAGGCGGTCATTTCCACCAAGTTCTTCTGGGGCATCAACGACGGCCCCAACGAGAGGAACACGCTCAACCGCAAATATCTGATGCAGGCAATCGACGGCTCGCTGAAACGCCTGCAGCTCGATTACGTCGACCTCGTGTTCTGCCACCGCGCCGATCCGGCCACGCCGATCGAGGAGACCGTTTACGCCATGCACGACATGATCGCCCAGGGCAAGGCGATGTACTGGGGCACCAGCGAATGGGCGGCGGACGAAATCCGCGCGGCGTGGGAGATTGCCGAGCGCCACCATCTGCACAAACCGGTGATGGAGCAGCCGCAGTACAACCTGTTCGCCCGCAAGCGCGTCGAGCAGGAATATGCACGGCTGTACACCGACATCGGTCTCGGCACCACGATCTGGAGTCCGCTCGCCTCGGGTCTGCTGACCGGCAAGTACAAGGACGGCATCCCGGCCGACAGCCGCGCCGCCGTCAAGGGTTACGAATGGATCGCCGAGCGCGTGACCGAGCCGGCCAAGGTCACCGCCGTCGAAAAGCTGCGCCCGATTGCCGGTGACCTCGGCTGCACGATCTCGCAGCTCGCGCTCGCCTGGTGCCTGAAGAACCCGAACGTCTCGACGGTGATCACCGGCGCCTCGCGCGTCAGTCAGGTGCAGGAGAACATGAAGGCGCTGGACGTCGTGCCGAAGCTCACCGCCGGGGTGATCGAGGCGATCGAGCTGGCAACATCCGGCTAGGTGTCTGCGCGGCTTCTCTATGGTGCCAGCATACGTCGCGACCACGTCGCGATGTAGTCGATCACGCTTGACTGAGCTGCGCCAGAAAGCCGCGCGGAGCCTGTCTCGAAGTTGATCACCAGCGTTTCGTTGTGCGACTTGTCGACGTAATGCATTTCGGTAACTTCGCTACCCGCATCTTCCCAGTAATCGCCGGGCTCAACCCCCTGCAGGTGCAGCGTGCCAAAGGTGACCCATCCTTCCAGTTTGGGCAAACCAAGACCTCTTTTTCGGAGCAGCGAAATTGCCTCCGCGCCGGCGCCGAAGCCGAGCATGGTCATGCCAATTACGGTCACACCATAGCCCAGTTTGACGTCAATCTTCTCCAGCCGGATCAGGGTGCCCTCGAAGTCGCTAAAGCCAATTTCCCGGCTCACATAGAAGCTCGCTTCCGGGTACTTGGTCAAAAGCATTGACGCGACATCGGCACCCACCGCCTTCCACTGCGCCCCCCGCTTGCCGAACAACAAGGCGGTGTTCAATCCGCCGCCGCCGAGAGTCGCTTTCGCCAGCATCTTTTTGCCAGACAACGAGTTGCGCAGGATAAGCGTGACCTCGCCGACAGCTCCTCCCCCGGCGATGACATGAATTTCCTTGATGGCCACATACCAAAACTGTGTAAGTGCCGAATATCGATTGGCAGGCAAACTGCGACCCACCTCGTGTCCCGTCGAGGTCACCATCTCGACATCCACTTCCACGCGGCGCGCATAGTCGGAATTGTCTTTGCGATTGCCGTGCGCTTCGGCCAACGTCTGCGCACTGCCCACGCCATAGGAACCGACCTGCATTGATTGCCGCGCAGTATCGCCAGAGTAATCCACGTCGAACTTGATATCGACGTTCGCGCCAAAGTGTTTTCGCAATTCGGCAACGACTACAGCCTTGGTCGCCTCGGCGCGTTGCACCGACAAAGACCAGTTGCGCCGGCTAGCCTCGGCCTCCGTCGCGCCTCGCCAGCGTGGGCTTGCGAACCCCACGATAGTTACCTTGATCGTCTTGTAGGATGGCGAACGACCGAATCCCGGATTACCGTTACCCATATCACTGCCCCATGCATAACGCTGGGCGACGACCTACCACATCGACGGAGACATCAGAAGATGTGACGTTCCCCGGGAGAAATGCGGCTAGCGTTGCACCAGCACATAGCGATAGACGAGAAGCCGGGCCTCAGTGCGTCACTTGCCTTGCGCATGTGCCGCGGCTTCAGGACAATTTCGCTCCAAGCAAAGGCGGGTGCTCATACCAGCGGCAGCTGCGGGTCAATCTCACCCCACCCACGCAACGAAACTGCCATATGCGATCAACCTTGCGTCGCAGGTCAGCAGACGCATGCCTTCGGCGCTCGCCTGCGCCACCAGCATGCGATCGAAAGGATCGCGGTGATGCATCGGCAGCGTCGCCAGCACACCGGCGTGCGCAGCGCGCAGCTCCACCCGCGCGAGGCCGGCGCGCTCGCAATCAGCCTCGATGCTGGCAAAGTCGAACAGCCGCACGTCCGGATAAATGCTCTGCTTGATGCCCGCCTCGAAGAACGCCAGCGTGCTGTACGCCAGTTCGTTGTCGACCGAGGTCAGTGCCGCCCGCGCCGCGTCCGGCAAGCGCTCCGGCGCCGACATCGCCCACACCAGAATGTGGGTGTCGAGCAGATAGCGCCCGCCGGTCATGGCGCGGCCGGGTCCGCGGCGTCCGGCACATAGCGCTGCGCGGCCGGCTCGTGCACCGACGGCGCCGGGAATAGCGCGCCGCTTTCGTAAGTCATCGCCTCGATCTCGCGATCCATGCGGGCGAGCGTCGCGGCATCCGGGATGCGCAACGCGTCGCTACGCGCCAGCCCAAGCAACATGCCGCCTGGCGCTTTGGTATAGGGCACGATGCGCGCCACCGGTTTGCCGGCGCGCGCGATCACCACCTCCTCGCCGTGCTCTACGGCAGCCAGCAGGGCAGAAAGTTTTGACTTGGCGTCGTGGACGTTGATTTGCATGATTGACCGGATTGGTGTTGAGGGCATAGGGAACGAATTAGCTAATGTTAGCTAATTTTCAATCTGGCAGCCAGCGAATAATTCCGGCGGCTCTAAAGCTTTTTTCTGGAAGCCCCAATTCAACTGGGCTGAATCGAGTATTTTGGCTATAGTCGACATAGACGATATTCGCCCCGTAAGCGGCATTTGAATGCGGCTCTCGGTGAAAAGTTGAATGCAATGCAGTGGTATCGACGAAGAAGTAAAATCAAACTAGTCTGACTAGTCATAAGGTAAAACTCATGCAAACTTGGCAATTGCAACAGGCCAAAGCCCGCCTCTCCGAGCTTGTCAAGCGCGCCGCCACCGATGGCCCGCAGGAGATTACCGTGCGTGGCGAGACCGCCGCCTACCTGCTCTCGATCGAGGAATACCAAAAGCTCAAAGGGCAGCAAACGCCCAAGTCCTCGCTGGTCGAACTGCTGCAAAACTCGCCATTCATGGGGCTCGACATCGAGTTCGAACGCGACAAGAGTCTGCCGCGCGACATCTCCTTCGACGAGTAGCGTCGTGCGCTATCTGCTCGATACCAACGTGCTTTCCGAGAGCATGAAAGTCCGGCCCGCGCCGCAAGTGACCGACTGGCTCGGCGCACGCGACCCGCAGCAATGCTTCGTCAGCGTGCTCACCCTCGGCGAGATTCGTGCCGGCGCACGTGCACATGCCGATGCCGCGCGCCGAAACATTCTGACGGACTGGCTGGAAAACACGCTCGCCCCATGGTTCGCCGGACGCGCGCTCGCCATCGATGCGGGCGTTGCCAGGCGATGGGGCGACCTCCGCGCCAGCGCCCCGCGACCGCTGCCGATCGTCGACAGCTTGCTCGCCGCTACCGCGCTCGCCCACGACCTCACCGTGGTATCGCGCGACGGCGCGTTCGCCGACATCGCCGGCTTCAGCGCTCTGCAGGTCGTGAATCCGTGGATGATGGACTAGCATCCTGCACATCATTGCAACCAACCGTTAGCCGCGTCCTCCTCCCTTGCAAGGCCAGCTCTTCACGACCGATTACCTGCTGCGCGCCATTGTGCGTTCGCCGGCATGGCAGACAACCTCCGCGCCCGAATACGACGCTTTCCGCGCGGCCGTTGTCGGCGCGTTCGCCCAGCGCCGCGCCGACTCGGTACTCGTCGAAGCGCAAACCGAAAGCGAAATCGTCGAGCCTGTGCTCGCCGCGCTCGGTTTCGGCGATGCTTCGCTGCCGCAAGCCAATCTCTCCCGGCGCGGGCGCGAAGACGTCCCGGATTACCTGCTGTTCGCCGACGCCACGCGCAAGGCGAAGGCGCTCACCATGCCCGACGACGCCCGCCCCAAGCTCGGCGTCGCGCTGGTCGAGGCCAAGCGCTGGCTGCGCGAACTCGACCGCCGCGAAGAAACGCGTGGCGACACCCACAAAAAATTCGACTTCGGCGCCCCCTCGTCGCAGATGCTGCGCTACCTTTCGCGGGCCGACGTTGCCAGCGATCGCGCCATCAAGTGGGGCATTCTCACCAACGGCGCAATCTGGCGCCTGTACTGGCAGGACGCCCGCTCGCGTTCCGAGGAGTTCCTCGAACTTAATATCGCCGCCGCGCTGAGCGTGCCGGGTGTACAGGGCGAACTGGGCGCACCGGACAGCGAACACGTCCTGAAACTGTTCTTTCTGCTGTTCTCGCGCACGGCGTTCCTGCCCCAGGCGTGGGACTCGCAGACGCGCACGCTGCACCAGATCGCGCTCGGCGAAGCGCGCCTGTACGAGGAACAAGTCTCCGCCAATCTCGGCGAACGGGTCTTCACCGAGGTGTTTCCGCTGCTCGCCAACGCGCTGGTTGCCAGCGACGTGGAGAAACGCACCGATCGTCGCGGCCAGTTGACGCGCGATTACCTCGACGAGGTCCGCGAAGCCGCACTGGTGCTGCTTTACCGTCTGCTCTTCGTGCTCTACGCCGAGGACCGCCGCCTGCTGCCCGTCGTCGACGCCCGCTACAAACCCTACAGCCTGTCGGAGCTGCGCGACGAGGTCGCTGCGGCGCGCGACCGCAGTACGGTGCTCTCCACGCGGGCCAAACATTTCTGGCAAAAGCTCGACAACCTCTTTGAAATCATCGCCCTCGGCGACGACGCCGTCGGCATGCCCGCCTACAACGGCGGCCTGTTCGACCGCGCCCGGGCGCCGCTGCTGGCACGCATCGGGGTGCCCGACAGCGCGATGGCCGAGGTGATCGACGCGCTCTCGCGCCGCGTCGAGGACATCGCCAGGCCGCGCATCAACTATCGTGACCTCGCCGTCTCGCATCTCGGCGGCATCTACGAGCGGCTGCTCGAATACGCGCTGGTTGAGGAGGACGGCAGCATCGTCGCCCGCCCGGCGAGCTTTGCGCGCAAGGTATCGGGCAGCTACTACACGCACGACGATCTGGTGCGCCTGATTCTCGACGAGACCATCGGCCGCCTCGCCGATGAAAAGCTCGCCGCCTTCACCGCGCAGCTCCGCGACTACGCCGGTCGCAAAACGCTGCGCCCCAACGAATGGGAAAAACTCGACCAGGTCGACCCGGCCGTCGCCCTGCTCGATCTCAAAATCTGTGACCCGGCGATGGGCTCCGGGCACTTTCTCGTGGCACTGGTCGACTGGCTTGCGGGGCGCGTGCTGGAAGCCATCGAACTGGTGGACGAGCAGGTCAACCAGCACGCCTGGGCCAGCCACCTGGTGGACCGAGGCATGCCGTATCAATCGCCGCTCGTGGTGCGCCTGGCCGACATCCGCCTGCGCATCCGGCGGGAAGGCGCCGCGCACGGCTGGGCGCTGGACGACCGCCAGCTCGACGACCGCCACATCGTGCGCCGCATGATCCTCAAAAAGGTCATCTACGGCGTTGACAAGAACCCGATGGCGGTCGAGCTGGCCAAGGTCGCGCTGTGGCTGCACACCTTCACCGTCGGCGCTCCGCTCTCCTTTCTCGACCATCACCTCAAATGCGGCGATTCGCTGCACGGCGAGCAGCTTGGGCCGGTACGGCGCGAGCTGATGCTGCGCGGCTCGATCATGGATCAGGGCAATCTCGACGCCCTGCAGCGCTCGGCGAAAGCGCTGCAGGACGTCGCCGAGCTCACCGACACCTCCATTGCCGAGGCGCACCAGTCGAAGCGGCTGGCCGACGAGGCCGAACACGCGGTGGCGCCGATCAACGCCCTGCTCTCGTTCTGGCGCGCGCTGCGCTGGCTGATTCCCGGCTGGCCCGACAAAAAGCGCCGCGCCAGCGGCAAAGCCACGGCCGAGGACATGGACCCGCGCCAGCGGGCACTGGCCGAGATTTTCAAAGGCGAATACAACGTCGCCCTGCTCGCCGCCGCCGGCCATGTCGATGGCATCGGCGCCGGTGTCGACGCCGCCAACGCGCTGCTGGCCGAGGCGACGGCGCTGGCGCGGCGCGAGCGCTTCTTTCATTGGTGGACGGAGTTTCCCACCGTGTGGAACAGCGCCGACGGCGCTGCCGGCGGCTTCGACGCCGTAATCGGCAATCCGCCGTGGGACCGCATCAAACTGCAAGAGGTGGAATGGTTCGCCGAGCGCCGGCCCGCCATTGCCATGCAGCCGCGCGCCGCCGATCGCAAGGCGCTGATCGCCAGGGAACAGGAACGCAAATCGCCCTTGTGGCACGACTACGTGCAGGCCAACCAAAGCGCCGAGGCAATGGCGCGCGTGGTGCGCGAGAGCGGCGACTTTCCGTTGCTCGCGGGCGGCGACGTCAATCTCTACAGCCTGTTTGTCGAGCGCGCACAGGCGCTGGTCAAGGCGGACGGCATCGTCGGCCTGCTGACGCCGTCGGGGATCGCCGCCGACAAGGGCGCCAGCGCCTTCTTTCGCTCGGTGACGGCGCCGCCGGCAGCGGATTTGCTCGACGACGCACCGGGGACGCGGCTGGCAGCGTTGTACGACTTCGAGAACCGCAAAATATTCTTTCCGGACATCCACGCCAGTTTCAAATTCTGCGCCTTCATCTTCGGTGGCCCGGCGCGGCGCTTTGACGCCGCGAGCTGTGCGTTCTTCCTGCATTCGCTGGATGAACTTGGCGATGGCAACCGGCGGCTGCGCCTTGGCGCCGAGGACTTCACGCGCGTCAACCCCAACACCGGCGCCGCCCCGATCTTTCGCACCCGGCGCGACGCCGAAATCACTACGCGCCTGTATGCCGGCCACCCCGTGCTGTCCCGGCACCACTACGACGAAAAAGGTAAACCGATCGCCGCGACCCAAGCCTGGCCGGTGCGTTACGTTCGCATGTTCGACATGACGAACGATTCGGGCCAGTTCCTGACCCGTGCGGAGTTGGAGCGTCAGGGCTTCAAACCGGCGCCGCTGAATCGCTGGCGCAAGCGGGAGGACGACAAACTGGTGGAGGCGGTGCCGTTGTACGAAGGCAAGATGGTGCAGATGTTCGACCACCGCGCAGCGGATGTCGTGGTGAACGCGGCGAACCTGCATCGGGCGGCGCAGCAGGAGGCAATCGCAACCTCATCGAAAGCTTTCCCGGATCGATTCCCCACGCCACAGTTTTACGTCGATGGCACGGCGGTTGCCAAAGTCAGCGCACGCGATTGGCAATTGGGGTTCAAGGAGATTTCGGCGCCAACGAACGTGCGCTCGATGATCGCAACGCTTCTACCCGGCGTCGGGTTCGGCAACAAGGTTCCGATCCTCGTTCCTCACTTGATTGACAGCTTGGCGTCGGAAACAAACTCCAAGTCCGTTCGCCCTGAGCGTAGCGAAGGGTTTGATGGAGCAATGCGCCTTGCAGACCCTTCGCTACGCTCAGGGCGAACGGCAACGAAATCGCGGCCGAACGTTGTTAGCGAGGCCGAGTTTCTGCCGCTGCTTGCGGCCAACCTGAACTCGTTCGCTCTGGATTTCGCCTTACGACAGAAGTTGCAAGGGCAAACCATCAATCTGTTCATCTTGGAGCAGCTCCCGGTCATCGCACCGGAGCACTTCGAGCAGCCGCTGTCTGCACTGGCCGACGCTGCCGCTGGCGGCGAAACGAATGAAACCGTGGCCGATTTCATTCGCGCCGAAGTGCTGGCGCTGACCTACACCGCGCACGACATGGCACCGTTTGCGCGCGACATGGGCTACCTGAACGCCGACGGTAGCGTCAAGCCGCCCTTCGTCTGGAACACCGACGATCGCGCCCACCGCATGGCACGGCTCGATGCGGTGTTCATGCGGCTCTACGGCCTGACGGACGCCGACGCCGAGTACATCCTCTCCACCTTCCCGATCGTGCGCGAGAAAGACATCGCCGCGCACGGCCACTATCGCACCTGGGCACTGATCCGCGCTTACCTGCACGAACTGGCCGCCGGGACGCTGGCGCACGCCGACTGCCCCGCCGCGAGCTGACAACGCATGCGTGGCGCGCAGTCCAGGCCGCACTTCCTGCATCGTTCGCACCCGCCGCTTCGGTTACGCTCACGCACCACAATGCGTCGTGCGCCGCGTTTGCGGCGGTCGACGCGTCTTCAACTTTTTTCTGAAAGCCCCATCCAGTCTGGGCTAAGAGCCCGTTTTTTGTACTTCTCGACTTTTTAGCTTTTTGGCCGCTGAGCCCGATGCCGATGCGGCTTCCAACAAGAAGCTGATTCGGTTTTTGTGCCAGCGGCACTGTTTCACCCGTCGTTCCCCTTGCTCGATCTCACCCCTTACCGCACGTTGTTCGCCGACCGCGAATTGCGGCGCATCGTTGCTGCCTCCCTCCTGCCGCGGCTGCCGGTCGGCATGAACACGCTGGGGCTGACGCTGCTGGTGCAGTCGCAGACCGGCTCGTTCGCGTCGTCCGGCATGGTCAGCGCGGCCTACCTGAGCGCGCTGGCGATCCAGGCGCCGGTTATCGGCCGCTACGTCGACCAGCACGGCCCGCGCGCGGTGACGCTGCCGCTTGGGCTGCTGCACGCGGTGGCGTTGCTGCTGCTGATGTTCGCCGTCACCCGCCAGGCGCCGCTGCCGCTGATGCTGGCGGCGGCGTTCTTCGCCGGCAGCGTGTTTCCGCCGATCTCGATGACGATACGGGCGATGTATCGCAAGTCCGGCCTGCCCGACGCGCAAAAGCAGAGCGCCTTCGCCGTCGAATCGGTCATCATGGAAACCTGCTTCATTCTCGGCCCGCTGCTGGTCAGCCTGGCCATGTTGGCCGGCTCGCCAGCGGTCGCGGTCGCCGTGGCGGCGGCGCTGACGGCCATCGGCACCTGGCATTTCGCGCGCTCCGGCGCACTGGCGCGCTGGGGCGAAGTGGAGCGCGACGTCGAGCGGCACTGGCTCGGCCCGCTCCAATCCTCGGGCGTGCGCCGCGCGCTCTTGCTGTCGTTGTGCTTCGCCATCGGCATTGGCCTCAACGAGATCGCGCTGCCGGCGTTCGCCAATGCCAGCGGTGTGCCGGCGCGCGTCGGCTGGTTCTACGCGGCGATGAGCATTCCGTCGGCGATCATGGGCTTCGCCTACGGCTCGCGCCACTTCCCGTGGCCGCTCAACCGCCAGATCATGGTCAGCGCGCTGTGGCTGGCGGCGGGCTCGGCGCTGATGGCCGTCTGCGCCGAGACCTGGAGCTTTCTGCTCGCCTGTGCGCTGACCGGCCTCGCCTTCGGCCCGATGCTCACCGCGCTGTCGTTGCAGCTTGGCAAACTGGCGCCCAGCGAATACTCGACCGAGGCCTTCACCTGGAGCACGACGCTGTTCATGGTCGGTCTCGGCATCGGCTTCTGGGCCGGCGGCGGGCTCATCGAACACTTCGGCGTGGCCAGCACTTTGGTCGCCGCAACGTTGCTGATGGCCGTTGCCGCCATCTGCAGCCTCGGCGTGCCCGAAGTGCACCACGAAGGGCATGCATGAGCCCGACTGTGAGGCCGTGCGGGAGCGGGCTTGCGCGCGAAAGCGGAAGTGAGGTTGTGGGAGCGGGCTTGCCCGCGAATAACCATGTGCCCGCACGCTTTCGCGGACGAGCCCGCTCCCACCCTTTCTTCACTGACCGGCAATAAGCCATACGTCGCGACCCGGAAACCATGACCAGCAGTACCCCCCAACAGCACCGCCGCGCCATTCTGACCATGGTGCTCGCCACCTTGCTGTGGAGCATCGCCGGCGTCTTCACCCGCCATCTCGACAGCGCAAAGAGCTTCGAGGTCACGTTCTGGCGCAGCTTCTTCTGCGCGCTGACCCTGCTCGTCTGGTTCGTGTACAGCCGCGGCGCCGCGGGCGCGATCGCCTACGTGCGCGCGAGCGGCAAACCCGGCCTCGTCTCGGGGCTGTGCTGGGCGGTGATGTTCACCTGCTTCATGATCGCGCTGACGCTCACCTCCACCGCCAACACGCTGATCGTCAATGCGCTGTCGCCGCTGTTCGCCACCATCCTCGCCTGGCTGGTGCTGAAAACGCCGGTGCCGGCGCGCACCTGGCTGGCCATCGCCGCCGCGTTCGGCGGCATGCTCATCATGTTCGCCAGCCAGGCGCAGGCGAGCGGCGCGGCGCTGTTCGGCATGCTGGTGGCGTTTGGCGTGCCGGTGGCGTCGGCGATCAACATCGTCACGCTGAAGCGCTCCGGCGCCCACGTCGATCTGGCCCCGGCCGTACTGCTCGGCGCGCTGCTGTCGTGCGCGATCACGCTGCCGCTGTCGCTGCCACTGGCGGCGTCGGGCAAGGACGTGCTGCTGCTGGCGATCCTCGGCATCTTCCAGCTCGGCATTCCCTGCGTGATGATGGTGCGTGCCAGCGCGCACCTGTCGGCGCCCGAGGTGGCGCTGCTCGGTCTGCTCGAAGTGCTGATGGGGCCGCTCTGGTCGTGGCTCGGTGCCGGCGAAACGCCCGGTGTCGCCACCCTGATCGGCGGCGCCATCGTGCTGGCGGCGCTGGTGGCCAACGAGATCGTGCCCAAAGCCGTGCAAAATCGGCAGACTGCGTAGCACCGCGCTAACCGCGGATAGCGCAGCATCGGCATCAGGGAGGAAACCGCATGAAACTCTACGGCAGCCGCAATTCCCGTTCGCTGCGTTGCGCCTGGGCGCTGGAAGAAGCCGGCGCCAGCTACGACTATCGGCGCGTCTGGATGATGAAAGGCGAAGGCCGCGCCGACTGGTTTCTCGCGATCAACCCCGCCGGCAAGATTCCCGTCCTGCAAGACGGCGGGCAGACGCTGACCGAATCGATGGCGATCGTGCTGCACATCGCCGAGAAATTCCCGGCGTCGCACCTGCTGCCGGCGAGCGTCGCCGAGCGCAGCGAAGTGATGCAGGCGATCTTCTACGCCGTCACCGAGATCGAACCGCATCTCTGGGCCATCGCCCAGCACCGCTTCGCCCTGCCGGAGGACAAACGGGTGCCCGGCATCGAGCCCACCCTCGGCTGGCAACTGCAACGGGCGCTGGCCCCGGTCGAAGCGCGGCTCGCCGCTGCCGAATTCATCGCCGGCGGTGCATTCTCGGCGGCCGACATCGTCACGCTGCACTGTCTGACCTGGACGCTGTCGGCCAAACTCGACGGCGTCGGCCCGGCCGCGCTCGCCTACATCGACCGCATGCGGGCACGACCGGCGTATCAGCGCGCGACCGAGCGCGAGCGCGCCGAAGCCGAAAAGCACGAAGCCGCGTACGCCGCGCGCCTGAGCGGCAGCGGTTGATCCGACCGTAAGGGACAGGCAACCGCGCCACACGCAGACGCGGGATCGACCGCGTCTGCATGCCGCATTGGGTCTGCTCCGCCGCTTACTCCGGCACGCAGAGGGCAATGCCCTCTTCAACCCAGCCGGAAGGCGCTGCCGTCATGTAGGTCTTGCCTACCGTGCGAGAAAGCAGGTAGCGATGGTTGGGCGCCACCGCCGGATTGCTCGGTTGGTTGAAGTAACGCCACAGCGGCACCGTCTTCTCCGGGCAGCGTGCCGCGTCGTCCGCCGCCTGACCGGCCGTTTGCGGCCGCGGCAAGCTGGCGCGGAACGGGGTGCCTTCGTAGGTAAAGCCCGCCATGCTTTTGAAGCGCTCGCATTCATCCGCCTTGGCGGTGTAGAAGTGGGTGGCCGGCCCGCCATTGGGCGGGCGGTAAAAGAAGCGACACACCGGCAGGTAGCCACCACTCTTGAACTCGCGCCCGCTGCGCATCCAGTCTTCGCTGGCGTCGAGCGCCGCGCGCTCCACCTCGCTCGCGGCGTAGAAGAAGTGGCCCCAAGGCGAGTTCGCCACCACCGGGCGATAGATGTATTCCGTCACTCCGCCGTCGACAATCGGCTCCGGCAGGCTGACGAGGTCATACTGCACCCGTTCGGCCGCCGGCACGATTGCCGTGGACTGCGCGGCAACCGCACCCATCCGATAACCCAGGCTCTGATTGAGCCAGAGTTGCCCATTGCGCTCCACCGTCACCGGCACCGCTTCGTACTCCGAGCCGTCAAGTGTGGTGCGGCGAACGATGTCGCCGAGCGTGTAGCGGTCGCTAACACCGTTCCACTCCGCCCCCGCCACCGCACTTGTCCGCATGCGTAGCGCAATCGGGCGCGCGCTGTAAGCTGGCGGCATGGCGGCGAGGGGCAAGCCCGACTCGAACGGCTCCCCCATTGCGCTGGAGCCAACTAGCCTGCCAACGCCGACATCCGGGAGCACATAGGAACCAACCGCACCAGTGACGAAGTTCTTCCAATTTAGTGGCCGATAATTTCGCAACCCGTCGAATGGATCCGGTGGTCCGAGATTGGTTGTCGGCGGGCTGCCGACAAAGTAGTTGCGTAAGTCAAGGCTAGCCGCCGCAGTGCTTTCGCACGCCGTCATCGCGATGGCGACGAATAGCCCGGCAAGGCTCGCCTTTGACCTCGACGCTGGCTTCACATTGGCGTTGTCCAAACCTGTGTCTGCCGTCACCATCAACTGGTTGCGTTCCACCGCTTACTCCGGCACACAGAGGGCAATGCCCTCGCCCGCCCACGGCGTCCCGGAAGAAACGGTATCCCCCATCAGTCCACCCACCGAACGCGTCAGCAGGTAGCGATGGTTGGGCGCCACCGCCGGATTGCTCGGTTGGTTGAAGTAACGCCACAGCGGCACCGTCTTCTCCGGGCAGCGTGCCGCGTCGTCCGCCGCCTGACCGGCCGTTTGCGGCCGCGGCAAGCTGGCGCGGAACGGGGTGCCTTCGTAGGTAAAGCCCGCCATGCTTTTGAAGCGCTCGCATTCATCCGCCTTGGCGGTGTAGAAGTGGGTGGCCGGCCCGCCATTGGGCGGGCGGTAAAAGAAGCGGCACACCGGCAGGTAGCCACCGCTCTTGAACTCGCGCCCGCTGCGCATCCAGTCTTCGCTGTCGTCGAGCAAGGCGCGCTCGCTCTCGCTTGCCGCGTAGAAGAAGTGGCCCCAGGGCGAGTTCGCCACCACCGGACGGTAGATATGTTCCGTCACCAGACCTTCGACAATCGGTTCCGGCAGGCTCACCAGATCATATTGCTCGCGTTCGGCGGCGGGAACGGTTGTGGCCGAAGCGGCCGCAACCCGCCCTAACCGGTAACCGAGATGCTGTGTCAGCCACGGTGATCCGTCGACGTCGATGTTGACGGCAACTGCCTCATACTCCGATCCATCGAGCGCCGTTCGACGGAGAACATTGCTCAACGCGACGCGAACGGGGCGGGCGCCCGGGTTCCATACTCCCGTCCACACAGCGTTCGCGCGGAGCCGCAAGTTCATCGGACTGGGACATGCAGACGGCAGACACAAGGACAAGTTGGGCAGCAACGCGCCGTAGCGCGGCTCGGTGGGGACGGCCGAATTTGCGCCGTAGGAAACTGCCCACGCATCTGAAAAGGTACCGGTGCCATACTGGTATCCAATGGATGTTGCAAGCGAGGTTTCACCGGTCACCAGATTTCGGCGCAAGAGCGGCCTCACGGTCGATGGCAAACCATCGTAACCGGTCGGAATGGCAACGTTCGTGCTGCCACGAAATGGCCCGCCAACGAAATACAGCCTGACGTCTCGGGCGCTGTTCGCCTCCGCCGCACTTGCCGACGTCGCAGCCAAAGCAACGTGAAGTACGACGAGCAGGCGAACTGCCATCGACGTAATGCGCTGACTTGCGGATTGCGTTGCTGGACTCATGGCATCCACACCATGTTGCGGCCAGACACTAAGGTCGAGTTTGCACGAAGCGTTTGCTCAACCGCAGCAGGCGTCGTCAATCCGTACGCATCGATGAAGTAAGCCGCCGCCGCCGCAACGTGCGGCGCCGCCATTGAAGTACCGGACAGATAGATACCACCACTGTACTGGTCAACCGCATTGGTGTTAAACGTTCCGAGCCCCCACGTCGAAAAAATGGAGTTGCCGGGTGCCCACAGGTCAACGCAACTACCATAGTTTGATCCGGGATCCGCCCCGCCCGTCGGCGGGTGCCCAGTAAATGGGGCGGGGCGATCGCCATTAGACTTGATGGCACCTACCACCAGCACGCCGTCCCACGGGTCCGCGCTTGCATTTGCGGCGGGTTTGTACGCTGCCGAGGCGAGCAGGGTGTTGACCCCGTCGAAGTCGGTGATCAGGTTGTTTACACACGAATCTCCATTGTCATTTCCTGCCGATTGCACGACGACATTTCCGGGTGTGTAGAGATACCACAGTCCGGTGCCGGCAAAGGGGTAGCCCGGCGTCGCCAGTGCCTGCATCTTTTGCTGATTGCTGAGCGCGACGCCATTGCTGGAGAAACCGGTCAAACCGCCATTGAACGACATGTTGACGACATTCGGCTTCGCGCTCCACGGGTTGCCGCCGAGCGACTGCCAGAACACATAGTCGAGCGCGACTCCAATGTGATCGGCTGTAAGCGCCTCGCCCGCGGCGCAGGGCTTGTACGGTGGAATTTGATCGTTGTACGCCGAGCCGCCATTGATGGAGCGCATTTCCACCCCCGCGTAAATGCCTCGCCGTCCCTGCCCGTTGTTCGCAGTGGCACCAACGATGCCTGCCACATGAGTGGCGTGCGCGTAACAGCCTACGCCAGGAACGTAGCCGTTCGCGCCGGCGCCGCTGGCAACGTTGTAACGGCTGGTCACCGAGCCGAGGTCGCTGTGATACGCGACTCCGCTGTCAATGATCCAGACGATTCGCCCCGTGTTGCCCGGCGCCTGTTTGCCGTTCACGGCCTGGTATCCCCAGTCGACCATTTCGCCGTCGACCGAGCTATCGGTCCACAGTGGCTCGCTCTGCGAGAAGCGGCCCACCCGATCCTCGCTGATCAGCCGCACGTCTTCATCGCGGCGCAGCGCGTCGATCTGCTTTTCGGTGAGGTAGCCGCTGATACTCATGCCCACCCAGGTGGTGATGCCGGTTCGTTCCTGCTGGCCCTGCTCGTTGCTGCGGTACTGCGGCTTGATGCCGTATTGCCGCGATTTCTCGTCGAGCAGCAACAGCGCCTGCGGGTGATGCCGATCACGCTTGGGGTCGAACGCTTCGATCGCGTTGCGCGCGGCGTCGAGATAGCGGTCTTTGGCGCCGTCCATGAAGTCCACAATCACCCGCACGCGGCCCTCGGCGTCGGTGAAGGGTTTGGCAGCACGCTCGTAGGGCACCAGACCATCGATCAAGATGCGCTGTTGCTTGGGCGGGGCGACGTATTCGGGGTAGCCGGCAGGTGGTTTGCCGATGGGTGCGGCGGCCAGAGCGCCGAAACTCATGCAAGCGGCCAGCGCGAGGGCAGCGCTACGGCGCCGCGCGCGTGTGTGTGTGTGTGTGTGTGTGTGTGTGTGTGTGTGAACGTCATTGCTTGCTTTCCTGACAAAGGGATGACTGTGCGAGGGAGTACGCGAACCGTGCAATTTGCCGGTTGTGCCGTCGCATTGCATGGTTAATGACTTTAGCATATCGATGTGCGGTCAGCGGCAGCGATCCGCACCACCGTCCGGCCGTGCCTTGCGGCCAGTCGCACGCTCGCGAGCAGAGAGAATCCCAAATGCGAACGATGGTCTTGCGCGGCAGCGTGGAAGGACCTATTGGCATCGCTGCCAGCACCCATTGGCATCGCTGCCGCATCAAACGACGTCCGGATCCGATCCGCTTTGCGGCAAATGCAACAGCTTTGCTTGATGTATCGCAAAAATCGTTTATCTAAATGCGAAAGATTCGCATTTGCTATACAATTAGTAACAATACTTCACGGCAAGCCAAGCCCGCAACCGTTGTCTTCCTCAGATAGCGGGACGTAGCCAGCCCATTGTTCAATCCCTGCCCGTTTCGGGCGGCCTCGACTGGAGACTACGTTGCAATCGACAAAACAGACGCCTCATCGCATTGGTGTCAGCCACACTTCACGCAAACTGCACGCCACGGGTCATGGCGTTGCCTTGCTGCCGCTGGCAGCGGTCATGTTCGCGGCATCGGTCAACACCTGGGCGCAGACCGCCCCGGCAACGCCGGCTCCCGCCACGGAAACGACCGAGAACAAAACGCTGAAGCCGGTGACCGTCAAGGACAAGGCGGAGGCGCAACTGGGCAAGGATTCGATCCGCGCTACCACCAGCACCATCGGCAAGGGTAACCAGGAGCTGCGCGACATTCCGCAGTCGGTGACGGTGGTGACCGAGAAACTGATCGTCGACCGCAATATCGACACCGTTCGCGAGGCGTTGCACAGCACCGCCGGCGTGACCTTCCTGGCGGCCGAGGGCGGCGAAGAAGATATCCGTCTGCGCGGCTTTTCGCTGGCGGCGACCGGCGACATATTCCTCGATGGCATGCGCGACGCGGCGTTTTACGATCGCGACACCTTCAACTACGACCGCATCGACGTGCTGCGCGGCTCCGCCTCGATGCTGTTCGGCCGCGGCTCGACCGGCGGCGCGGTCAACCAGGTCAGCAAGGTGCCGCGTCTGGTCGACGAGAAGAACGTCACCCTGACGCTTGGCAATCACGAATACCGTCGCGTCGTCGCCGACCTCAACCAGCGCGTCGGCGAATCGTCGGCGTTCCGCGTGGCAGGCATGTACACCAAGGCCGACAACAACGGTGCCGGCAGCAGCATTGACAAAAACGGCTTCGCCGCAGCCTTCCGCACCGGCATTGGCGAGCGCAACGAGTTCATGGCCAGCGTCTACCACCTGGACAACGACAACGGCATGAACTACGGCTTGCCGTGGATCAAGCCGCACGCCAGCGACACGTCGGCCACGAGCACCATCATCAGCGGCCTCGATCCGAGCAACTACTACGGTATGGCCAGCGACTACAACGCCGGTCAGGCCGACATCGGCACGCTGTCGCACATCTTCCGGCTGAACCCCACCACGGAGATCAAGACCCAGGTGCGCAAGGGCGACTACAAGCGCGACCAGCACGCCGGAACCGTGCGCTTTGCCGGCGTCGGCACCACGGCAACGACCAACCGGGCGGCGGTCGACCTCAGCAACTTCGGGCCGAGCACCGTCTTCACCCGCGGCACCAACCTGAAAATCCAGGATCTGGAAACAGTGCAGGCGCAAAGCGACCTCAGCAGCAAATTCGCTGCCTTCGGCATGAAGCACTCCCTGCTCGCGGGCGTCGACTACGGGCGCGACAAGCGCAGCGTCTACGGCGCGCTCAGCGTCGCCCAGGGTGGCCTTGCCACGACCAAGCCGACCACCCTCGCCGGCACCCCGAACGACGGCGCGCTGACCAACGAAATCGGCCGCCCGCTGCGGGTGACCAACGATTTCGTCGCCGAGGCGTTCGGCGCCTATGCACAGGACATGGTCGAGTTCGCGCCGATGTGGAAAGCGCTCGCCGGCATCCGTTACGACCGCATGGACGGCCGCTACAACGCCTATGCCGTGCCCAACAATGCGGTGACGCCGGTCACCACGACGACCTATCGCCAGAAGATCTCGGAGCCGAGCTATCGCGCCGCGCTGCTGTTCCAGCCGACCGACCGCCACTCGTTCCATTTCTCGTATGGCACCTCGTTCAACACCTCGGGCGACACCTATTCCTACAACTCGCAGAGCGCCAATACGCCGCCGGAAAGCAGCGCGAACTACGAATTGGGCGCCAAGCTGGACAGCGAGGACAAACGCTTCACCGCCCGTCTGGCCCTGTTCCATTCGACCAAGCTGCACGAACGCAATACCGACCCGGACACCGCCGCCACGCGCCTGCTGCTCTCCGGCAAACGGCACACCGCCGGCGTCGAAGTCGATCTGTCGGGCCGTATCACGCCGAGCTGGGAGGTCTACGTTTCGTACATGTGGATGCCCATCGCCCGCGTCGACGAAGCGGCATCGACGGCAACCACGGTCGGCAACCGGGTCGGTGACCGCCCCGGTCTGAGCCCGAAGCACAGCGGGACGGTATGGTCGACCTACCAGATCAATTCGAAGATTCGCGTCGGCGGCGGCCTCAACTTCCGCTCCAGCCAGGCGCCGGCCGACGTCACCGCCCCGGCCTGGGAAGCGCCGGGCTTCGTCACCGCCGATGTGATGGCCGAATACACGATCAACGATCAGTACAAAGTCAAGGCCAACGTGAACAACGTGACCAACAAGCTCTACGCCGACGGACTGTATCGCGGTCACTACATTCCGGGCGCCGGGCGCATCTATCAACTATCGCTGTCGATGAATTTCTAGACAAACCCGTCTGGTTTCACTGAACGCGAACGGCCGGTGTCCTACCGACACCGGCCCTAGTCAAGCAGCAAAGCCGTCGCCATGCTTCTGACCATTCACAACGTTCTCACCAACGAGGAGCTCGCCCGTGCCCGTGCGTTGATCGCACAGGCGCCGTGGGCGTCCGGGCGCGAAAGCGCCGGGCGACAGGCCGTCGCGGTCAAGAACAACGAGCAGATGCCGCATGAATGCGACGAAGCACGCGAGATACGCGCCATCGTGCTGCGCGGGCTGGATCGCCACCCGGCGTTCTTCTCCGCCACGCTGCCGAAGCGGGTGTTTCCGCCGCGCGTCAATCGCTACGGCGGCGACACCAATGCGTTCGGCAACCATGTCGACAATTCGATCCGCTTTGCACCCGACTCGGGATTGCGCATCCGTACCGATATTTCATGCACGCTGTTTTTTGCCGAGCCGGACGAATACGATGGTGGCGAACTGGAAATACAGGACACCGCCGGGCCGCGCCGCATCAAGCTTGCGGCGGGCGATGCCGTCGTTTATCCGGGCACCACGCTGCATCAGGTGTTGCCGGTCACGCGCGGCGAGCGTCTGGCCTGCTTCTTCTGGATCGAGAGCATGGTGCGCGACACCGAGCAACGCCGTCTGCTGTTCGACCTCGACAACACAATCGTCAATCTGCGCAACGAGCACGGCGAAACCGCCGCCGCCATCGCCTTGACCGGCACCTATCACAACCTGCTTCGCATGTGGGCCGATACCTAGGCCAGATTCCAACCAATGTCCGCTTTTGAAGATCCCGAGCAACCCATGTTCAACCGGACGGTGACCGTCACGGTGGTCGTGGTGGCCTTCCACGTCGTTGCCCTGTGGCTGCTGCAAACCGGTTTGCTCAGGCGCGCGGTGGAGCTGGTGGTGCCAGCCGAAGTGCTGGCCGAGTTTATCGAACCGCCCAAGCCGCGGGAGGAACCGCCTCCGCCGCCGCCGGAGCCGAAACCGGTGAAGCAACCGCAGGTAGCGCCGGCGCCGCAACTGGTGGCGATCGCCGATCCGACGCCGGCACCGAACGCACCGGTCGGCGTCATCGAGCCACCGGCGCCGTTGCCGCCGATTGCGGTACCGGTCGCACCGGCGCCGCCGGCCCCCGTTGCCGCACCGCCGGCGCCGCCCGCGCCGCCGCGCGTCGAACTGCCATCCAGCGATGCCGACTACCTGCAAAACACGCCGCCCCCCTATCCGCCGGCGAGCCGCCGCCTCAACGAACAGGGCAGCGTCGTCATGCGCGTGCTGATCGGCGTCGACGGGCTGCCGCAAAAGGCCGAAATTCGCAAGTCGAGCGGCTACCCGCGGCTCGACGAATCCGCTGCAACCACCGTCATGAAATGGCGCTACGTGCCCGGCAAGCGCGCCGGCGTGCCCGAGGCGATGTGGTTCAACGTTCCCATCAATTTTGTACTTGAGAAATAGTAGGACTGTCTGTTATGGAATCCCAATTCGGTCTCGTCAACATGTGGAACCAGGGCGATCTGGTCACCCGCACCGTCGCGCTGTTCCTGCTCGCCATGTCGCTGGCGTCGTGGATCGTCATCATCGTCAAGGGCCTGGGCATTGCGCGCTACAAGAAGCTGACCAAAAACGTCAACGCCTTCTGGCATTCGGACGATTTCACCTCCGGCGTCGAAGCGCTTGGGCCGCAGCTCGACAACCCGCTGCGCCGGCTCGCGCTCGAAGGCCGTGAAGCGGTGGCGCACCATCGCAATACCAAGCCGCAGCTGCACGACACGCTCGATCTCTCCGACTGGGTGACGCGCTGCCTGAAGAATTCGCTCGACGAATTCACCGCCAGGCTGCAATCGGGGCTGGCGATTCTCGCCTCGGTGGGCTCGACGGCGCCGTTCGTCGGGCTGTTCGGCACCGTCTGGGGCATCTATCACGCCCTGCTGTCGATCGGCGCCAGCGGTCAGGCGACCATCGACCGCGTGGCCGGCCCGATCGGCGAGGCGCTGATCATGACCGCGCTCGGTCTCGCCGTGGCGATTCCGGCGGTGCTCGGCTACAACGCACTGGTGCGCGGCAACAAGGCGATCCTCGCCGCGCTCAACAGTTTCGCGCACGATCTGCACGCGCACTTCGTGACCGGCGCCCGCGTGCAGGCGTCGCGCCCGGGCAGCGCCGCCACGCCGAGCGTGGTGCCGATGAAGAAAGCCTGAGGACGCAGTCATGGCTTTCGGAACCCAGGAAGAAATCGACGATGTGATGAACGAGATCAACATGACGCCGCTGGTCGACGTCATGCTGGTGCTGCTCATCATCTTCATCATCACGGTGCCGGTGATGAAGCACGCGGTCAACATCGACCTGCCGCGCGCCACCAACCAGCCGCAGGACAGCAAGCCGGAGACCCTGCGCCTGAGCGTCGATGCGCAGGGCACGTACTACCTGAACGAGCAGCGAGTGGAAGACGCCGCGCTGCCGGCGCTATTCCGCGAGGCGGCGGCGAAGAAGCCGCAACCGGACCTGCATATCCGCGGCGACAAGGCGGTGCGCTACGAGCGCGTTGCCGAAGCGATGGCCACGGCACAACAGGCGGGACTCAAGAAAATCGGATTCATCACCGAGCCGAAACACTGACCGCCCGCCCCGCGGGGCAGGCGTCATCGCTGCGCCAAACCGGTCACCGCGAATGACGCGTGTATCGCTAACAGCTTCTTGAAGAAAGCCCCATCAGATAAGGGCTGGAGGGCTGTTTTAGCCTAAAGTCGAGCACTAACGGCCGGTGGCGGATGTCGCCGGCCGGGCAGCGGCGCCAGGCGCCGCCACGCGTTCGGTGCCTTGCCTACGAGCAGTTGAGCCCCGCAGTGATGACCTTGCCGGCGCTGTCGAGAACCAGAACGCTCGCCGTCTGGCCTTTCAGCATCTTCCATTTGCCGTCGGAGACGAAGCTGACGTCGATGCTGACGCCGTCGGACGCGATGGCGGTGACGATCTGCGGAATCGAGGCCGTGGCGACATAAGGCGCCGTGCCGCCGCTGATCGTGTAGCGGCCGCTGCTGCTGGTGCAATAGGTGCTCACCAGATCGGCCGACATGCTCAGCGTGGGCGGCGACAGTGCAAGATCGGCGCTGGCCGCCGGGCGGCTGCTGGAGCCCGGCGTGATGGAATGCGACGCGGTTGCGGTCGCCCCGGTGGCGTCGGTGACGGTCACGATGCTGCTGGTTGCCGAGCAACTGGTGGTGGCCGTGTTGCTGACGGTAAAGCGTCCGCCGGCGCTGGCCACCGTGACGCCGGCGCCGGCCGCCGCCTGTGTCGTGCCGTCGCCGAGAATCAGCGTGCTGCCGGAGGCCAGCGTCACGGCGTAGGGCGCGGTACCGCCGTTGATGCCGTACTCGCGGGTCACGGCCGGACACTCGGAAGTGTAGTAACTGAACTGGCCGCCGGTGGTGGGCACCACGCTCAACACCGATTTGCTGTTGGTGACCTTGAGCACCGTGATCCAGGTGTCTACCCGATGCGTGCCCAGGGTGTCGGTTGCGCGCAGGAAGGCCGCTTCCGAGTCGACCTCGACGTCGGCGCGCAGGGCGACCTTCGCCACGCCGCTGCTATCGGTATTGACGGTCACGATACGCGAATAGAACTGGCTGTTGGCGGTGGCTGCCATCGTGGCGCCGAAGGTCAGCGCCTCGAAGCGCACCTCGCGATTGGCCAGCACCGCGCCGTTGGCGTCCTTCAGCGTGACCGACGCCGTGGCGCTCTCGCCGGCGCACAGCGTCGCTGCCGTAATCGCCGGATTGTTCTCTGCCGCGCAGATCGAATTGGCGGCCGGGGTGATCTGAATCAGCCCGGACGGGATGGTCGCCGGCGTCACCGTCGCCACCACCGACGACGTCGCACCCAATGCATCGGTGACGGTCAGCGTGACCGGTGTCGCCGTCAGCACGTTCTTCGGCACGATGACGAACGAAGCCCCGTTGATCGTGGCCGGCACCGGCACCAGCGTGGCGTCACTCGATTTGACGGTGAACGGCCCCTTGCCGCCGGTAATGCCCACCGTATTCGGTGTGTTGCCGAAGGCGACGAAGGCCGATGGCCCGGCCGCCAGCGTACCGGTGGGTGTGGTGGTGGTGGACGACGAACCCGATCCGCCGCCGCAACCTCCCAGCAAAAGCACACCGGTAGCAGCCAGCGCGGCAAGACTCAGGGAAGCAGCAGATCGCATCGAAAGCATGTTGTGGACAAAATTGTTCGGCAAGCGAAAGGTGAAAGTGTAGCCGCTCGCGGCGCCACGCCGGGCGCCGGTCAGCGCACCCGCTGCAGGCGCAGCAGACGCTGCAACGCGGCATCCAGCGTCGCCTCGCGTTTGGCAAAGCAAAAGCGGATGACCTGCTGCTCGGTGGGCACCGAGTAGAAGGCCGATACCGGAATCGGCGTCACGCCGATTTCGCGCGTCATCCACTCGCAGCATTCGCGTTCGCCGAGATCGCGCAGTTCGGCGATATCGGCGTAGCTGGCGCACTGGAAGTAGCTGCCTTCACACGGAAGCGCACGCAGCGGCGTCTGCGCGAGTCCGGCGGCGAAGCGGTCGCGCTTGGCCTGATAGAACGCCGGCAATTCGAGGTAAGGCCCGGGATCGGCAAGATACGCGGCAATGCCGTGCTGCATGGGCGCGTTGGCGGTGAATACCGTGTACTGGTGCACCTTGCGGAATTCCGCGCTCAACGGTGCCGGCGCGCACACGGTGCCGATCTTCCAGCCGGTGACGTGAAAAGTCTTGCCGAACGACGAGACGACGAAGCTGCGCTCGCGCAGCAGCGGATGCTGCGCCGCGCTGAGGTGCGGCAGGCCGTCGAACACCATGTGTTCATAGACCTCGTCGCTGATCACCCAGAGGTCGCGGCCGGCGACGATGTCGGCCAGGCGCTGCCAATCGGCCGCCTGCCAGATGCGCCCGGACGGATTGTGCGGCGTGTTGACGACGATGGCGCGGGTGGCCGGACCGACGGCCGCCGCAATGGCATCGAAGTCGGGCGCGAACGAGCCCCGCTGCAGCGGCACCGCCACCGCGCGGGCGCCGGCCAGCTCGATGTTCGGGATGTAGCTGTCGTAACAGGGCTCCAGCACGATGACCTCGTCGCCCGGCCGCACCACGGCCAGAATGCTCGACAGCAGCCCTTGCGTGGCCCCGGCGGTGATGGTGATTTCGCTGGCCGGGTCGTATCGGACGCCGTGCAGCGCCTCGAGCTTCGCCGCCACCCGCTCGCGCAGCAGCGGCACACCGGGCATCAAGGGGTACTGGTTGTGGCCGGCGCGCATCGCCTCCGTCACCGCGTCGACCAACCGGCTATCGCAGTCGAAATCCGGGAAGCCCTGTCCGAGGTTGATTGCCTGGTGCTTGACCGCCAGCGCCGACATCACCGAAAAGACCGTGGTGCCCACGTTGGGAAGTTTGCTGTGCAGGACGGGAACGGACATGGCGGAAGCAGGCGGGCCGCACCGAAAAAGCGCGCCCGGATTTGACAGATTCGTCGGGTATAGTAGCGCCTGCCGCGCCGCACCGGCGCCCTCCCCACGCCTGCATTGGACGTCTTCATCATTCTCGGGCTCATTCTGCTGAATGCGCTCTTCGCCATGAGCGAAATCGCTCTGGTTTCCGCCAAGAAAATCCGCCTCGAACAGGCCGCCGCGCAAGGCGACAAAGGGGCTGCGGCGGCGGTTGCCCTCGCCGGCGAACCGACGCGACTGCTGTCCACCGTGCAGACCGGCATCACGCTGATCACGCTCGGCCAGGGCGCATTCGGCGAAAGCGCCTTCACCGAACCGCTGGAGCACTGGCTGGCGCAATGGACGTGGGCCGCACCCTATGCCCGGCAAGCGTCGACCGTCATTGTGGTGGCGATCATCGGCATGCTGTCGCTGGTGTTCGGCGAACTGGTGCCGAAGCGCATCGGGCTGCTGTTTCCCGAGACCATCGCGCGCTGGAGCGCGCGACCGATGCTGTGGCTTTCGCTTGCCGCAAAGCCGCTGGTTCGCCTGCTCGCGATGACCACCGACGCACTGGTGCGTCCGCTGGGGCGGCACAAGGCGGACGAGCCGCCCGTCACCGAGGAAGAAATCAAGGGACTGATGCGTCAGGGCGCCAGCGCCGGCGTGTTCGAGGCGCACGAGTCGCACATCGTCTCCCGCGTGTTCAATCTCGACGATCACACGGTCGGACACATCATGACGCCGCGTGCGGACCTGACCGTGATCGACACCGAGACCGACCCGGCCACCACGCTCGAACTGCTCAAGCAGAGCGACTACACGCGCTACCCGGTGGTGCGCGGCGACGTGTCGAACGTGATCGGCGTGATCGACTCCGGCGACTTGCTGGCGCACTATCTGAAAAGCGGCAAGCTGATGCCGGAACGGGTGCGCAAGGAGGCGGTGTTCATTCCCGAAACCGTCTCGGTGCTGGAGGCGCTGGAAACCTTCAAGCGGACCCGCGAATCGCTCGCCTTTGTCGTCGACGAGCACGGCGAGGTGCTCGGGCTGGTGACGCTGACCGACGTGCTGGAAGCCATCGTCGGCGATCTCGGCGACGAGGACGAAGCCGCGGACTCGGACGCCGTGCGCCGTGCCGATGGCAGTTGGCTGGTGGAAGGTTCGATGTCGCTGGAGCGCTTTCGCGAACTGTTCCCCGACGCGCCGGCGTTCGCCGGTGAAAGCAGTGGCGACTACCGCACGCTGGGCGGCTTCGTGATGGCCGAGCTGGGCCGCATCGCGGCGGTGGCCGACGTCACCACGCATGGTGGCTATCGTCTCGAAGTGCTCGACATGGACGGCAAGCGGGTCGACAAACTGCTGGTGACGCCGCCGCGCGACGACACCGGCGTTTGAGCCCGGGCAAGCCGCAGCGCAGTTTCATGCTGACCATTGTTTCCGTCATCCTGCCGGCGGCGATCATCGTGATCGCCGGATATGTCGCCGGCAAGCGGGTGCTGGATGCCGCCGGCGTCAAGGCGCTGTCGGATCTCGTCTACTTCCTGTTTCTGCCCTGTCTGCTGTTCCGCTCGATGGCAACGGCGAGTTTCGGCGGTTCCGACGCCAAGCTGATGGTCGCGTACTACGGCGGATCGCTGCTGTGGTTCTTCACCGTCGCGCTGTTCCTCAGACTACGGAAAGCGGAGCCAACGCCTGCCGCGATCGTCGTCGCGCTCGGCTCAGTGTTCTCGAATACCGTGCAGTTGGGCATTCCGATAGTCAAGCTCGCGTTCGGCGACGACGGCCTCAAGATGCTGCTATCGATCATCGCAATGCACACGCTGGTACTGCTGACCGTTGCGACCGTCTGGCTCGAACTCGCGCAGGCGCACGCCGGCGAGGACGCGCCGCCACTGCGCCAGACCATCGGGCCGGTGATCAAGTCCGCCGTGCTGCATCCGGTCATCCTGCCCATCGTGGCCGGCCTGCTGTGGAGCGTGGCGGCCCTGCCCCTGCCAGCCTGGATCGACCAGCCGCTGGGCTTTCTGGCATCCGCCGCCGGACCGATCATGCTGGTGTTGATGGGCGCGCAGCTCTCCACCATGCGGCTGGCCGAGCACCTGCGGGAGGCATTCACGCTGACCGCGCTCAAAAATTTCGCACACCCGGCCATCGTCGCACTGGTCAGTTGGGCCATCGGCTTGCCGCCGCTGGCGATGGCAGTGGCGGTGACCTGCGCCTCGCTGCCGATTGGCAACAACGTGTTCATGTTCGCCCAGCGCTATCGCGTCAAGGAGAACACCATCACGGCCGCCACTGCCGTGTCCAGCCTGGCTGCGGTCGCCAGCCTCACGCTCGCGCTGGCACTGGTGCCACGGCCCTGACCGCCGCAGCAGCCATGCAGCGCCCGTTGCAATTGCCCGAGCAACTACGCCAGCTTGGCGACTTCGCCTTCATCGATGTCGAAACCACCGGCGCACGACCGCTCGACGACCGCGTCACCGAAATCGCCATCATCCGCTTCGCGGCCGACGGCGCCCTGACGCGCTGGCAATCGCTGATCAATCCCGGCGTGCCGATCCCCGCCGAAATTCAGGCCTTGACCGGCATCACCAACGCGATGGTGCGCGACGCGCCGGATTTCTTCGCGGTACGCGACGAGGTGCGGCAGATGCTGGAAGGCGCGGTGTTCGTCGCCCACAACGCCCGCTTCGACTACGGTTTCATCAAGAACGAATTCCGCCGCCAGCAGGAATCGTTCACCGCCGACGTGCTGTGCACGGTGCGGCTGTCGCGCCGGCTGTATCCCAACGCGCATGGCCACGGGCTCGACGCCATCATCGCCCGTCACCATCTCGACGGCTTCGATCGCCACCGGGCGATGGGCGACACCGAGGCCACCGCGGCATTCGTCGCCGCCGCCACCGACGAGCACTCCGCCGCGTCGGTAACCGCCGCTGTCCGCTCGCTGCTGCGCACGCCATCGCTGCCAGCCCACCTGCCTGCGGATACCCTGCGCGACATCCCCGATTCGCCCGGTGTTTACCTGTTCTACGGCATCAACGACATGCCGATCTACATCGGCAAGGCGAAGCACCTGCGGGAGCGCATCCACGGCCACTTCTCGAACGACCACATGACGCCGAACGACGTTCGCCTGTCGCAGGAGATGCGTCGCATCGAATGGCTCCCGACGGCCGGCGAATTCGGTGCGCTACTGCTGGAAGGGCAACTGATCAAGGAGCGCATGCCACTGCACAACATCGCGCTGCGGCGACGCGAAAAGCAGGGTTTCCTGGCGCTGGTGGAAGGCGACGACGCGCCACGGCTGGACTGGATCCCCGCCGCCGGCATGAATGAAGCGCCGGGAGAACTGTTCGGCCCGTTCGGCGACCGACCGTCGGCCAAGAAGTGGCTGATGTACGCCGCCCGCGAACATCGGCTCTGCGACCACCAGCTTGGTTTTTCGCGGCCACGCAGCACCGGTGAGCCCTGCTTTGCCCGTCAGGTCGGGCGTTGCCACGGCGTCTGCGAGGGCGTCGAGAGCGCATTGACATATACCGACCGCCTGCGCACTGCGCTGCAATCGGTGCGCTTTCCGCAGTGGCCGTTTCCCGGCGCGGTGGTGTTCGAGGAGCGCGACATCGCCAACGACCGCGTCGATCTGCTCGTTTTCGATCGCTGGTGCGCGACGTCCGGCGGCGAGCGCCTGCCGTTCGACGGCGATGTGTTCCGGCTGCTACGACGGACGATCGACAGGTCCGGCCATGCGTTCCGGCCGTTTGCCTGAGCGCTAATTCAGCTGTTCCAGCTATTCCAGTTTGAGCCGGGCGTCGACCACCAGCCGCTTCCAGCCGTTGTAGTCGTTGGCGATGAACGCCGCCAGCCGCTCCGGACCGCCCGGCGTGAGATCGACGCCGTCGGCGAGCAGCCGATCCTGCACGTCCTTTTGCGCGAGAAACTTCTGCACCTCGCCGTTGAGCCGTTGCACGACGGCGGCGGGCGTGCCAATGGGCGCGACGATGCCCCAGTAGTTGTAGACCTCGGTGCCGTTGGCGCCGGTCTCCTTCATGGTCGGCACTTCGGGCATCAGGGCCGACCGCCGGTCGCCGGTGACCGCCAGCGCACGCGCCTTGCCGGACTTCACATGCGGCAGCACCGCCGGAATGGTGCCGGTCAAAGTCATGATCGATCCGCCGAGCAGATCGGTGGTGGCCGGGGCGATGCCTTTGTACGGTACATGCAGGATGTCGGTGCCGGTCTTGTTCTTGAACAGCTCCAGCGCCAGGTGATTGACGCCGCCGGCGCCGGCGCTGCCATAGGCCAGCTTGCCCGGATTGGCGCGGGCGTAAGCGATCATCTCGCGCATCGAGGCGAACGGCGCCTGCGAATTGGCAATCCATACCAGCGGTCCGGCGGCAATCAGCGCGATCGGGGCGAACTGCCGGATCGGGTCGTAGTTCGCGGTCGTCGGGGTCGCCGCGGCAACCGTGGTGAACGGCGACGCCACGAACAGCAGCGTATAGCCGTCCGCCGGCGCCTGGGCGACCGCCTGGGTGCCGATCGCGCCGCTGGCGCCGACGCGGTTTTCCACCACCACCGGCTGCTTGAGTTGTTCCTCCAGCTTCTGTGCCGTGAAGCGTGCCACTGCATCGGTGCCGGCGCCCGCCGCAAACGGAACAATCAGCTTGATCGGACGGTCGGGATAATCGGCCGCAGCAGCGGCGACCAGCAACGCGGAAAGAACGGCAGCAAACGCAATACGCATGAACGGAGAAAAAACAACAAGCGACAAACCGCGCGGATTGTAGCCGCGCTGTGCACCGTTTCCGTGGCGCCTGCGTTACAGTGGCGCCGTCGACCGGCCGCAGTCGGCAACGGCCCGCAGTAGTTTCATAGCAAGCGGTGCCTGTGTTTGTGCCGTCGTTCGAACCGTCGTTAGCGAGGGGTGCCATGTCCGAAGAATTCGATAGCAATGTCATGATCGCCTCCCCGCACGGGACGCTGGCGGCGCCGGTCGACCGCCTGTCGGCGCTGCTGGCGCTGCGGCTGGTACTGTCGCTGGGGCCGAAATTCAATCTGCGCCGCGACATCAACGATGTGATGACGCTTGCCGCACGCCATCTGGTGTGGCCGGTGTCGATTGCGCAGAAAGTGCAGAAGTTTCTGGTCGGCCGCTGCGCCGAGATGCCGGCCTGGGCGGGCGTGGGCAAGCTGTCGCCGGAGGAATTCATCGCCCGTCACGGCGTCTGGAACGGCACCTATGACGACACCACCCTCTTTTACTATCTCGACGAATTCTGCAAGCAGAACGGCAAGGACATCCTCGCCCTGTTTCAGGGCACCGTCGACGCGCTGGCCCGGCAAACACGCGATACGCCGGTGCGGCTCACCGAGAACATCGACATGCTTGCCCGCGTGCTGTCGCTCGGCGCCGCTGAGCGGACGCTGATCGAATGTGCTGCACTGGCGAAGTGCACACGCGACTTGCGGCCGATCCTGGTCGACTGCAAGGCAGCAAGCGCCGCCGAGGCGCATGCCATGCTGGGTGAAGTGGCAAAAGTGTCGCCCAACGACATCGCCGTCGCGCTGAAGCCCGGTGGCCGCCTGGAATCGCTGGCTCTGATCGATACGCCGATCGCCGAGCACAACATCACCGATCTTGGCGATCTGATGCGGCTGTCGGATCGCCTGCTGCCCATCCTGCTTGAGCCCTACGAGTCCGAGGGCGCCATGATGGCGGCGTTCACGCGGCCGGCCAAGCCGTCCGAACTGTCGGTGTCTGATTACCCGCACGTCGAAGCCGACGCCCGCTATCTCGCCGCGCTGCTCAAGAGCGCGGCGCAGCGCCGCGAAAAAGGCGTCAACGTGCTGATCTACGGCGCGCCGGGCACCGGCAAGACCGAGTTCGCCAAGGTCATCACCGCGCTCGCCGGCGCCGAGCTGTACGAGGTGGAGTGCTTCGACCGCGAGGGCCAGAGCCTGACCGGCAAGGAGCGCTATCGCTCGCTGCAGGTGTCGCAGTCGTTCCTGAAGGGCCGCGAAAACACCGTGCTGCTGTTCGATGAGGTGGAGGACGTGTTCCCGAGCAACCCGTCGGAAATGCTCAACATGTTCCTCGCCGACGAACATCATCGCGGCAGCGTCAACGGCAAGGCCTGGGTCAATCAGACGCTGGAGTCGAACCCGGTGCCGACGATCTGGATTTCGAATTCGATCAACCAGATCGACCCGGCGTATCGCCGCCGCTTCCAGTTCCATCTGGAACTGAAAAACCCGCCGCAGAACGTGCGCGCCAACATCACCCGCAAGCATCTTTCGGGGCTCGACGTCAGCGCCGAGTTCGTCGACAAGCTGGCCGCGCGCCGCACCCTGACGCCGGCGCAGATTCACGCCGCCGCACGTTTCGCGCAACTCACCCACGGCCACGTCGAGGACGATGTCGAGGCGCTGCTGCTGAAACAGCTTGAACGCAGCGACGAGGCGCTCGGCCACAAGGACGACGGCGACAGCGGCCAGTTTCGTCCGCTGGTCACCACTTACGACCTGTCGCTGCTCAACATCGAGACGCGGCATCCGGTCGACAAGATCATCAATGCGCTCAAGAGCAAGGGCGCCGGCACCCTCTGCTTCTTCGGCATGCCTGGCACCGGCAAGACCGCGCTGGGCGAACACATTGCGAAGTCGATCGAAAAACCGCTGATCATCAAGAAGGCCAGCGACCTGATGAGCAAGTACGTCGGCGAAACCGAGCAGAACATGGCGGCCATGTTCAAGGAGGCCGAGCAGGAGAAGGCCGTGCTGCTGCTCGACGAGGCCGACAGCTTCCTGCAGAACCGCGCGCTGGCGCAGCGCAGCTACGAGGTGACCGAGGTCAACGAGATGCTGCAGGGGATGGAGCGTTTCAAGGGTGTCTTCATCTGCACCACCAATCTGTTCGACCGCATCGACGAGGCGGCGTTGCGCCGCTTCACGTTCAAGATTCAGTTCAAGCCGCTGACGCGCGAGCAACGCGAGAAGATGTTCGTCACCGAAGCGCTGGACGGCAACGCCGCGAACCTGAGCGGCGCGATGGCCGATCGCCTGAACAAGCTGCAACTGTTGACGCCGGGCGATTTCGCCGCGGTCAAGCGGCAGATCACGCTGCTCGACGAAACAATGACGCCCGACGAATTCCTCGCCCAGCTCGAGCAGGAACACAAGGTGAAACCGGACGTGAAGTTCGCGCGCAGCATCGGGTTCTAGTGCGGTGTCGCTGCCTCGGCCGCGCCGGCAATTCCGCGTTCAGCTTTTTGGACTAAACGAAGTCTGCATAAGGGCAGACGCGGTGTTTTCGGCAATATCGACTGTACGGTTTTTTTCAGTTGAGGCCTTATTGAATAAGGGTTTAAATAAAAAAGCTGTCAACGCACCCGCACGCTAAGCGAGCACCGTTTCGAATAACGTCTTGCCGGCGCTGTCCTGATAGCTGACGGTCAATTTGCCGCTGCCGGCGTCGTAGCGCAGCAGCCCGAAGTTGAAATCGTCGCCGAACACAAAGTGCGGCCCCTTGCTGTGCCGCTCGCGCGTTTCGGGATGCTTGTCGAAGGTGCGGAAGGTGGCGATCGGGCCGGCCATGTATTCATGGATGCCGGTGCGCTTGTTGCTCCAGTCGCGGGCAAAGTGATAGTCCGCCGAGATCATCACCACGTTGTCGATGCGTTCACGCTTGATGAAGGCCACCACCTCGTCGCGCTCGGTCTTGTAGTTGCCCCAGGCGTCCTGGCTGCCGCCATGAAACGGTACCGAGGTGGCGACGATCTTCCACTTTGCGCGCGAGCGCTTCAGTGCGTCGAAGAACCAGGCCTTCTGCTCGCTGCCGAGCATGGTCTTTTCCGGCCCCTCCGGCATCGCCTGCACGCTGCGGAAGCGGCGGGTGTCGACGATGATCAGATCGACGTCCGGCGCCAGCGACAGGCGGCGATACAGCCCCACCCGCTGCGTCGTCGCGCACGGCCAGTATTCGCGAAACACCTGCTCGGCCACCGCCAGTTGCGGCATGCCGCCATGCGCGTCGTTCTCGATTTCGTGGTCGTCCCAGATCGCATAGCTGGCACATTGCGCCATGAACGCCTGCAACGGACGATCGGCGCGGATGCGCGCATGCTTGCGCCGATAGTGCGTCTGCGTCGGCGCGAACTCGCGCTTCGGAATATCGGCGTACACGGTGTCGCCAAGGTGCACGAAATAGTCGGGCGCCGCCGCCGTCATCACCTCGAACAGGCGAAACGGCTTGTATTTCTCCTCCATGTCGCCGGAGAAGGCAATGGCAAAGCTCTGCCCCGCCTTGCGTGCGCTGTTGAAACGGGCCGTCTCGCCGACCGCGGTGTCGCCATCGAACGCCCGGTAGTAGATGGTCGCGCCGCGCGGCAAACCGGTCAGCGCGACCTGCCCGGTGTAGTCCATCGCTGCGTTGAGTTCGACTTCGCTGCTGCGCTGGTTCAGCGCGTCCGCCGCCGTGCCCCAGCGCACGTGCAATCGCGTCGCCCGGTTGGCCGACAGCCAGATCTGCGCGCGGTCGTCGTGCACCTCGAAGGCGGCCGGCGCGAAGGCAAGCGTCGCGGCCTGCGCGTTGCCGAGTCCACCAGCGAGCGGTAAGGCGCCCAGTGTGGCGGCCGCGCGCAGCAATTGACGGCGCTCGGGCTGCGCCGGATACCCCTGGTCACGGTCGAAATTCATGCTGATGACAAAATCGATGGATGATCGCTCTATCTGTCCCGGTGCCGGCCGTAGCTTTTGACCCGGTTCGGCGCCCATTATCGCCTTGTCCGCCTGTCGCCACGTGCTCGCTTTTCGAGCGCGCTGCGCAGTCGCCGTCATGCTGACTCGACGCGCGGCACTGGCGGCGCTGGCCATCGTCGCGCTGGCGCTCGTCCTCGCGTTCGTTCTGCAGTTGCTGATCCTCGGTGCCGTTGGTTTCGGGCCCCGCGTCGAGCAGCTCGAACTGCAAGCAGCAGTCAACGTCCAACCGACACAGTCGGGCACGGCGCCGCCGCTGCGCTTCGACGCGTCGCGCGGACCGGCCGTGGCACAGGCGCAAGGCCTCAATCTGCATGCCGGGCAAGTGTTAGCCGTCCGGCTCGCGATCGCCGAAGGCGGCGATGCCGCGCGCCTCGCCCTCGGCTGGCGAGTCGCCGAAGACAGCCGCCGCGCGGCCAGCGCCTCGGTGCTGCTGGCCCGGCAGCAGCCACCGCGCGAGGCGACCATCACGTTGGTCGGGCACCCGCGCTGGCGCGGCAACGTCACGCAACTAGCGCTGGCGCTGCAGCCCGGCAATCCGGAGCCGCTGACGGTTAACGCCGTGACTCTGGTGCCAGCCACGCCCCTCGGCGGCGCCCGTCTGATGCTGGCGACCTGGTTCGGCGACCGCGACGCGCTGGCGAGCACCGAAGCGGTTGCCGTGCGGGTGCTGCCGCTGGCGTTGTGGTTCGCGTTCGTCGCCATGACCAGCGTGCTGCTGGCCGCGCTCCGGTGGCGGCGGCAGCCGGTGGCGCGGGCGCAGGCGTTGCGCGCCATGGCGCTGCTGCTGGCGTTGCTGGCGGCGATCATCACCGTGCTCGGCAACCGCTGGCCGGGCTGGACGCAGGCGATTCTCGGCGGCGCCGCGCTGGCGATGGCGCTGCTGCTGGCCGGGGCACCGCTGGTCAACTGGACGCTGCCGCTTGCCCGCTGGCAACGGCTGCTCGCGGCGCTGGTGTTGTTTGCGGCGGGCGCTGCGCTGGCGCCCGTGGTCGCCGCCGTGGCAGCGATACCGGCCATCATCCTGCTAGCGGCGACCGCGTGGCCGGCGTGGATGACCTCTGCGGCATCGCTCTTGGCCCTGCTGCCGCCGCTTGCCATCGCTGCGGCGGCACAGCGGCTGATTGCGCTACCGAAAATGTTCGCGCCACTGATCGATCCGACCGCCACGATGCTGACGATCGCCAACAGCGCCAGCGGTCTGCCCGGCTTTGCCCTCGCCCTGGTGGCCCTGCACCGGCTGTGGCCGGCACCGGCGCGCGCCCGGCGTTGGGCCACGGCACCGGCGGCCGCCGCGGCATGGGCGGTCACCGGCGCCGTTTGTATGCTCGCCGTGCCGCGGCTGGCCGTGCTGGCACGCGACAGCAGCGCGTTCGTCGGTCTGATGCTGCCGGCGCTGGCCTGCCTGACGCTGGCGATGGCGCCGCGCTTCCGCGAGGTCGCGGCCACCGCCGCCGACGCCAGCGACAGCGACGCCGGCAGGACCGAGGCGGAGCTTTCGGTCAATGCCCTGGCGCTGCTGGAAAGTCATGCCGAACGGGTGCGACTCAATCTCGAACGCGGCGAAGCCGGCAATGCGCATCAGGCGTTGCGGCAGATGACGGCGATGGCACCTGCGGCGCACATGACCACGCGGGCGGCGCTGCAGGTGGCGCTTGCCGACAACGACCTCGACGCTGCGGCAGAGGCGGCAGCGCGCATGCAGCGGCAAGGCGACCTCGCCACCACCGACTACGACCTGCTGCTCGAACAGGCGCACCGACGCTTGCAGCACCGCCAGGTTGTCGAGTTGGCGCCGCTGGCGTCGACAACGCCAAGCAACGCCCGTGCGCTGGCACTGGCCCACCTGCTCGACGACGACACCGATGGCCGCCGCGCCGCGCTGCAGGCGCTGCAGCAAGCGGACGCCGGTGCTGTGCTGGCTCGCGATCTGGCCGAAATCAATCTGCTGCTCGACGATCTGCCGGCCGCGCAACAGGCGCTGGCGCGTACCGACATCGCACTGATGAGCCCCGCCGGCGAAGCCTACATCGCGCGCCTCGGCCTGCGCGCCCAAGGTGCGCAGGCGTATGCCGATGGTGCCGGCAAACTGGCGATGTGGCAGCCGCAGCTCGGCGTGGCACACGCGGCGCTTGGCGAAATCCTGCTGCGCCAAGGCAATGCGACAGGTGCCCGGGCGCGCTTCATGCTGGCGATGAAGCTCGATCCGGCGCTGTGGCCGTTGCAATGGTACGTCCGCACGATCGCGCCGGCCGCCGACCCGGGCGCGGTGGAATCGGCATCGCCGCCCGCCGTCCCCATGCAATAAGATTGGCGCATGACTACCCGGTTGTTGCTCTACCTGGCCCACGCGGTCGACCATCTCGCCCTGCTGATCTTCGCCACCGCGGTCAGCGCCATCGCGGCGGACTTCGGTCTGGCGCGCTGGGAAGACCTGATGCCGTACGCCACCGGCGCCTTCGTGATGTTCGGCATCGCCTCGCTGCCGGCGGGCCGCTACGGCGACCTGTGGGGCCGGCGCGCGATGATGCTGGTGTTCTTCTTCGGCATGGGCGTGTCGCTGCTGCTGGTGGCGGCGACGCAATCGCCGTGGCAGATCGCGCTGGCGCTGACGCTGATGGGTGCGTTCTCGGCGATCTATCACCCGGTCGGCATCCCGATGCTGCTGCAGCACGCAAAGAAGGCCGGCGCGGTGATCGGCGTCAACGGTCTCGCGGGCAATCTCGGTATCGCCTTCGCCGCCCTGCTGACCGGATTTCTGGTCAAGCACGTTGGCTGGCGCGCAGCGTTTGCGGTGCCGGGCGTGCTGTCGCTCGCGCTCGGCGCGATCTTCGCCGTCATGGTGCCGCGCGAGGCGGCGTCGCCGGCCAGCAAACGCGGCGCCAAGGGGCTGCACGTCGACCATGCCACGGCGGTGCGGGTTTTCGCTGTGCTCACCTGCACCACCACGCTGGGCAGCCTGATTTTCAACTTCACCACCAACGGCAACGGCGAGCTGCTGCGCGAGCGCGCTGCCGCGATCGCCAGCGACCCCGCCGCGCTCGGCTTGCTGCTGGCCGGCGTCTACGCCATCGCCTCGCTGGCGCAGGTGATCGTCGGCCGCCTGATCGACCGCTTTCCGATCAAACGCGTGTTTCTGCCCATCGTTGCCGCGCAGGTGGTTTGCTTCCTGCTCGCGGCGCGCGCCGACGGCTGGTGGTTTTACGTGTTCGCCGTGGCTTACATGACCTTCGTATTCGGCGCCATCCCGTTCACCGACGCCATCATCGCCCGCTTCGTCGACGACAGCATGCGCTCGCGGGTGGCGGGTCTGCGGCTGGCGGTGAGTTTCGGCTTCTCGTCGCTGGCGGTGTGGGCGCTGGGGCCGTTCGTCAAGGCCAGCGGCTTCACCGTCCTGCTGTTCACGATGGCGGTGATTGCGACGCTGACGCTGGCGGCGGTGGCCTTTCTGCCCGCCCACGACCCGCAGCCGGTAGCAGCCTGACGGAAAAGCGCGGCGCTACGGCCGGCCCAGCATCAGATACGCGCTGCGCCGCTTGCCGGTGGCGTGGCCGTAGCCCACGTACAGCGGCCCAAGCGAGGTGTCGAGCCCGAGAAAGAGGCTGCCGCCGAACAGCGAACGCTCCAGCGTGAAGTCGTTGTTCGGCGAGTCGATACGACCGGCCTCGAACGATCCCCCGGCGTAAATACCGCGGCCGAAAACCGGCATGTCGCCGATCTTGCGGAACGCCATTGCGCGGGCGAGCACCACCTGATCGCCGCGCATTTCGGCGGCGCGCATCCCCGACAACTGCAGGAAGCCGCCCAGTTCGAAGTACGGATAGGCCGACGGCGCCTTGCTGTAGAGACCGCCGAATTTGAGCGCGAGATCGACCGTGTTGGCGCCGAACGTATGCGCGTATTCCGACGACCACTGATAGCGCGAGAAGGTGCTGCTGGCGCCGAACGACGACAGCGCGCGCAGCAGGCTCGCCTCCACCCGGTAGCCCGAACGCGCGAACGCGGCCGAGTCGCGCTGGTCGATCACGGCGCTGACGTGAAAGCCGGAATCGATCGAATGCACGCCGGTGGCCGTCAGCGGCGCGATCTTCGGCGCAATGCTGACCCGTTCATAGTGCGGCCCGATGCGCAGCTCGCCGTAACGGCCGAAGGCGGCACCAAGATCGAACCAGACGCGGGTATCGATGCCGGAAAACTGCACCTGCGGACGACTGGTGGCGCCATCCGGCTGTTGCAGACCGATCTCCGCAATGCGGCGCTCGCGCTCGGCACCGACACTGGCAAACAGCGTCTCGTTGGCCAGCAAGGGCTGGTAAAGCTCGGTCGAGCCGCGTTGCGTGCGGCCGATCTGCAGCTCGTTACGCCATTCGCCGCCATAGCGGTTGAGCCAGCGCCGGGTGTGATTGCCGATCAGGTTGAAGGCGCCTTCGCCGCGGAAATCGGTACTCAGGTTGAGGCCAAAACGGAAATAGTTTGGCCCCCAGGGTTTTTCCTGCACGTGCAGCAGCAGCACGTTACGGTCGCGCTCGGTCACCAGCCGGTAGTCGAGCCGCTCGAAATCGCCGCGGCCCTGCAGCCAGGCCAGATCGCGCTCGATCTGGCCGCGGCTGAACGGCGTGCCGGGCGCGACCGACAGTTGCGCGCGGATGACGTCGGCGGTGGTGAATTCGGTGCCCTCGATGCGAATCTCGTCGATGCGCGACGGCGTGCCGGTCCGCCGCTGTACGGCAAGCTGCCGCACATAGTCGGTCGCCGTCAGCGCGTAGTTCGACAGCTGCGGCAGTGCACCGCGTGCCGCCTCGGCACCACGGGCGATGGCGTCGGCGCCGAGTTTGAAATCCATCGACGTCACGCGGGCCAGATCGGGCACGATCAGCACGTCGCTGGCCTTCAGCGACGCAATCGAGCTGCGCACGTTCTGCTCGGTGAGGATATTGAGCATCTGCATGCCGATGCCCAGGATCGAACCCAGCTCGTCGCGCGGCAAGAGCGGCGTGCCGATGTTCACCGCGATGACGATATCGGCGCCCATCCGCCGCACCACGTCCACCGGCAGGTTGTCGACCAACCCGCCGTCGACCAGCAGACGGCCGCCGATCTCCGCCGGCGCGAACGCCGCCGGCACGCTCATGCTGGCGCGCATCACCGCCGCCAGCTCACCGTGCTCGAACACCACCGCTTCGCCCGACACCAGATCGGTCGCCACGGCGCGGAACGGGATCGGCATGCGGTCGAACTGCAATTCACCGGGCACGCCTTCGGTGAGCCGCTTCAACATGGTTTCCAGCCCCGACGAACCGACCGCGGCGCGCGGCGCGCGCAAGGCGCCGTCGCGCATGCCGAATTCGAGCGGAATCGACAGCCGCAGATCGTCCTGCTTGCGCCGCAGCGAAAGCTGATCGCGCGGCGGCCGATCGGCGAACATGCTGTCCCATTCCATCGCCAGAATGCGCCGCTCCAGCTCGGCCGGCGTCATGCCGCTGGCGTAGAGGCCACCGACGATCGCGCCCATGCTGGTGCCGGCCACGTAGTCGACGGGAATCCGCGCCGCTTCCAGCTCTTTCAGCACGCCAACGTGCGCCAGCCCGCGGGCGCCGCCGCCGGAGAGCACCAGACCGATCGTCGGCCGTTGTGCTTTGCCGCTGGCGGCGGCCGCCGGCGCGCCGGCAGCGGGCGCCGGCTGCGCGACAGCGGGCGCCGAACTTGTCACGCCACCTGCAAGCACCAGCAGAAACCACGCCGTTGCGATCGACGAAAACGCTATAGCTTTTCGCACAAAGTCATATTTCATAGGGGTTCAGCTTCGAAAAAATCAATAGTCGACTTACTGAAATTTCACGCTCCCAGCCCCAATTGAATGCGCATTTCTGCCCAAAGCTGCTAGCACCGACCCGCGCCGCAGCGGCGCAGAAATGCCGCGACTACAGCGCAGCGTAGCGCACCGGAACATACCGCACGTCGGACGCGCCGAAAAAAAAGCCCCGACCAGCGGGGCTTTGTGTGTTTCTGTTGTTCCGGCGAGCCAGCAGCGCTGGCGTCCCCAAGGGGATTCGAACCCCTGTTACAACCGTGAAAGGGTCGTGTCCTAGGCCTCTAGACGATGGGGACCACGGAACCAACAGTGTTTGCTTTGGTGGAGGTAAGCGGGATCGAACCGCTGACCTCTACAATGCCATTGTAGCGCTCTCCCAGCTGAGCTATACCCCCAAGCAAGACTGAAATTATAGTCACAACTGCTTCGGTTTGGCAAGTGAAGAATCAATAAATCTCGCCAAAACATTCGCGCCGGTTTCGACCTCTGCCGGCTGCATGCGCAGTTGCGCCGCCAACTGGTGCCATTGCGCCGCCGGCACCTCGTCGCGCAGCAACAGGGTACGCAGCTGCCGCGTACCACCCGTCAACGGGAACGCGATGCAACCGGGCGTTACCACGGCGGGCACCGCTGCGCTGCTCGCGCCAGCCATGCGCGCATCATGCAGACGCCGTTGCAGCGCATCGATCTGGTCGGCGGACGGCCGACGCCCGAACGGCCGCAGTGCGACGATGACGCCCGCACCCAGCATCGGCAACGACAGCCACAGCGGCGCCCCCGCCCAGCCGCACGTCGCACCCGCGGCGAGCGTGATGGCACCCAGTGCGGCGCCAGTGGCGCGGCGAGCGTTCATCGCCCGGCCTGGCGTCGGACGCATCAGGCCTTGCGCTTCGCCAGCAGCAACCAGGTATCGATCGCCGCATCGGGGTTTAGCGACAGCGATTCCATGCCGCGATCGACCAGCCATGCCGCCAGATCCGGATGATCGGATGGCCCCTGCCCGCAGATGCCGACGTACTTGCCTTTCGCGCGACAGGCGTCGATCGCGAAGCCAAGCATCTTCTTCACCGCCGGATTGCGTTCGTCGAAGATCGACGCGATCTGACCGCCGGAATCGCGATCGACGGCCAGCGTCAATTGCGTCAAATCGTTGGAACCGATCGAGAAGCCGTCGAAGTGCTCCAGAAATTCTTCGGCGAGGAGCGCATTGGACGGCACTTCGCACATCATGATCAGACGCAGGCCATTCTTGCCGCGCTCCAGGCCGTGCGCGGCGAGTGCCTTCACTACCTCGGCGGCTTCGGTCGTGGTGCGCACGAAGGGGATCATCACCTCGATATTGGTCAGCCCCATGCTGTCGCGCACGTAGCGCAGCGCCTCGCACTCGAGCGCGAAGCAATCGCGGAACTCGGGTGCCACATAGCGCGACGCACCGCGGAAGCCGATCATCGGGTTTTCTTCGTGCGGCTCGTAGCGGTCGCCGCCCAGCAGGTTGGCGTACTCGTTCGACTTGAAATCACTCATGCGCACGATGACCGGGCGCGGCGCGAACGCTGCGGCAATGGTGGCAACGCCCTCGGACAAACGCTGTACGAAATAGTGCCGCGGCGAGTCGTAGCCGTGAATGCGCTCGGCCACCTGCGCTTTCAGCTCCGCCGGCAAAGCGTCGAATTCGAGCAGCGCGCGCGGATGGATGCCGATTTGGCGGTTGATGATGAATTCGAGTCGCGCCAGCCCGACGCCGTGATTGGGTATCTGCGAGAACTCGAAAGCAAGGTCCGGATTCGCCACATTGAGCATGATCTTGGTCGGTGCATCCGGCATCTTGTCGAGCGCCACTTCGGTACGCTCGAATGCCAGCTTGCCCGCGTAGATGCGGCCGGTATCGCCCTCGGCGCAGCTTACGGTGACCTCATCGCCGGTGCTCAGGGTATCGGTCGCATCGCCGCAGCCCACCACCGCCGGGATGCCCAGCTCGCGCGCGATGATCGCCGCGTGGCAGGTTCGCCCGCCGCGGTTGGTGACGATGGCGCTGGCGCGCTTCATCACCGGCTCCCAGTCGGGATCAGTCATGTCGGCGACCAGCACGTCACCTTCCTTGACGATGTCCATCTCGCTGGCGCGGCGCACGATGCGCACCTGACCCTGGCCGATCTTCTGGCCAATGGCACGACCGCTCGCGACCACCTTGCCGTGCGCCTGCATGCGATAGCGCACCAACGTCTTGGCACCGGTCTCGCGCGCCTTCACCGTCTCCGGGCGAGCCTGCAGGATGTAAATCTTGCCGGTACTGCCGTCTTTGCCCCACTCGATGTCCATCGGGCGGCCATAGTGCTCCTCGATGGTGAGTGCGTAACCGGCCAGCATTTCCACATCGGCGTCGGTCAGCGAAAAGCGCGACCGATCAGCCGCCGCGACATCCTCAATGTGCGTCGATTTGCCCGCTTTCGCTTCGCTGCCGAACACCATCTTTTGCTGTTTGCTGCCGAGCGTGCGGCGCAGGATCGCCGGCCGCTTCGCGCGCAGCGCAGGCTTGAAGACGTAGAACTCGTCGGGGTTCACGGCACCCTGCACCACCATCTCGCCGAGACCATAGCTCGAGGTGACGAACACGGCATCGCGGAAACCGGATTCGGTATCGAGCGTGAACATCACGCCGGCGGCGCCACTGTCAGAGCGAACCATCTGCTGGATACCGGCCGACAGCGCCACCGGAATGTCGCCGTAGCCGGTGTGGACGCGATAGGCGATCGCGCGATCGTTGTAGAGCGAGGCGAAGACGCGACGGATGGCGTCGAGCACGGCGGGCACGCCGACGATGTTGAGATAGGTTTCCTGCTGGCCGGCGAAGCTGGCGTCGTGCATGTCTTCGGCCGTCGCCGACGAGCGTACCGCCCAGCTAACCTGCCCGCCAGCCTCGGTCTCGAGGGCGGCAATGGCGGCGGCGACACCCTCTTCCAGTTCTTTCGGCAGCGGCGCGGCTTCGATCCAGCCGCGAATCTCGGCGCCGGCGCCGGTCAACGCCTGCACGTCGTCGACGTCGAGCCCATGCAGGCGTTGCGCCACCCGCTCGGTCAGTTGGTTGAGTGCCAGGAAATCGCGGAAGGCTTGTGCGCTGGTGGCAACGCCGCCGGGGACTTGCACACCTTTCTCGGCAAGATTGCCGAGCAGCTCACCGAGCGACGCATTTTTGCCCCCGTAGTCAGGGACATCGGTCATCCGAAGGTCGTCAAGCCAGCTCAGCAGCCGGGGGTTGAGGTGTGTAGCGCGTCGCGACATGATGCCTCCGTTGGGATAACGACAGGCATTCTAGCGAAGCGTCAGATCAATATGCTGCGACGCACAAATCCGGTTGACCGCCGTCAACGCGGATCGAGCTCAGAGAATCGACGGCGAGCCGATGCCGGTTTCGTCGGCCACGGCGTCGCGCAGTTTGGCATAGAGGTCCGGGTGTTTGCCGCGCAGAAATTCGATGATCTGAATGTCTTCCTTGCGCACCGAACTGAGATCGACACCTTCAAGATGAACCAGTCGAAGCAGCTCTGTCACCGGCTTCGGCATGTCGCGCCCCGCTTCGTAGCGGGAGCCGCCGCTCTGCGTCACGCCGATCTTCTGCCAAAACTCTTCCTGATTGAGCCCGAGCTTCTGTCGAATCTCCCGCGGATTGTTGATTTTCTGAAATAGACCCATTGCCTTGCCGCGCCTCCAAGAACTAGTCGTGGGCACATTCGTCATGACCAAGCTGTACACCGCCCTTGCCGTCATGCGCATCGCCCGTCTTTATGCTAAACGCATACGCCAAGTATATTGCGTCGACACGGCAAGCGACCGTCCAGGCGCCATTTCTATAATGAAACCTATGACGGGTGTTGCAGATCTTCACTGCCATTCACGCTACTCCGACGGAACGCTGGCAGTCGCGGATCTGATGTCGCTGGCGCATAGCCGAGGCGTGCAGTTGATCGCGCTGACCGATCACGACGAAGTGGGCGGCATCCCGGAAGCACGCCAACATGCGGCGCAGCAGGCGATGCAATTTGTGCCTGGCGTCGAGATTTCCAGCGAATGGCACGGCGTTTCCGTCCATGTCGTCGGTCTGCGCATCGACGACAACGATGCTGCGTTGCGGCAAACCCTTGCTGGCATCCGCGTCGACCGTAGCGAGCGGGCCCGGCGCATGGATGCGGCATTTGCCGACATCGGCATCGCCGATGTGCTGGCCGGCGCCGCCGCTTACGCGCCCAATCCCGAACTTATCTCGCGCACCCACTTCGCCCGCCATCTGATCGATCGTGGCATTTGCGCCTCGATGGGTGAAGTCTTCGCCCGCTTCATGAAACCCGGCAAGCCGGGCTACGTCCGCCAGCAGTGGCTGCCGATGGCGGAGGCGATCGCCGTCATCCGTGCCGCCGGCGGCCGCGCCGTGCTTGCCCATCCGGGACGCTACGAGGTCGACCAGCACGGCGGCGCCAGTGCCCTGCTCAAGGCCTTTGCCGATGCCGGTGGCGAGGCGGTCGAAGTCGTCTGCTCGGCGCATCACCCACCCGAGTGGGCGCAGTACGCGGCGCTGGCCAGAAAATTCGATCTGCTCGCGTCGATCGGCAGCGATTTCCATAGCCCGAGCGAGAGTCGCGTCCGTTTTGGCGATCTGCCGCGACTTTCACCCACCCTGAAACCCGTCTGGCACGATTGGCCAGAAGGCAAGGTTCTGCATGCCCAACCGACGTAGTGTTTTCTTCGTTTCCGACCGCACCGGCATTACCGCCGAGGCGCTCGGCAACTCGCTGCTGACGCAATTCGACGGCGTCGACTTCCGCAAGAGCACCATCCCCTTCGTCGACTCCGCCGAGGCGGTCGATCGCGCCATTGTGCAGATCAATGCCTGCCGCGAGTCCGACGGCCAGCGCCCGATCGTGATTTCCTCGATCGTCAACGAGCAGCTCAGCGAGCGCATGCGCAAGTCCGATGCGTTCGTGCTCGATTTCTTCCAGATCTTCATCTCGCCGCTGGAGCAGGAGCTGGGGGTCAAGAGCTCGCATGCGGCCGGCCGTTCGCACGGCCTGCGCAACCAGGGCGAATACTTCACCCGCATCGAAGCCATCAACTATGTGCTCGCCCACGACGACGGGCAGAGCATCAAGGAGCTCGATCGTGCGCAGGTCATCCTGGTCGGCGTCTCGCGCTGCGGCAAAACACCGACCTCGCTGTACCTCGGTTTGCAGTGCGGCATCCGCTGCGCCAACTTTCCGCTGACGCCGGACGATTTCGAGCGCGGTGTGCTGCCCGATTCGATCGTGCGCCACCGCGACAAGCTGTTCGGACTGACTATCGCGCCGGACCGCCTGCAGGCGATTCGCCAGGAGCGCAAGCCAAACTCGAAATACGCCAGCGCCGAGCAGTGCCGCTACGAGGTCGCCGCCGCCGAGCGCATGATGCGCGACGCGCGCATCCAGGTGCTCAACACCTCCACCAAATCCATCGAAGAACTGGCAACCACCATCCTGCTCGAACACAAGCTCGACCGCCACATCTTCTAGCGCCGGTTATTCCGGCCTAGCCTGCGACCGGGTCCTCCAGAATCCGCGACATCTCGACCGTCACGCGCAGGCCGGACACGCCGGGTTCGGCGCGGCCGCGATTGCGCAAGGTGAGCCGGGCGCCGACGGCGCGGCAGATGTCGCGGCAGATGACCAGCCCCAGCCCGCTGCCACTGTTCGGGTCGCCCGACGAGAACGGCTCGAACAGCTTTGCTTCGCGCTCGGCGTCCAGCCCCGGGCCGCTGTCCCAGACCGACATCAGCACCGTGCGGCCCGCCAGCACGATGTCGATGCCGATGGCCGACTCCGGTGGCGTGTGCCGGATGGCGTTGCTGACCAGATTGCGCAACAGCTCGCGGATCATCCATTCGTGCGCGCTGACCACCACCGGCTGCTGCTCCGGCGCCTCCAGCGCGAAGTCCAGCGCCTTGTCGGCGAGCAGCGGGGAGCATTCGACCGCCAGATCGCGCGCCAGCGACACCAGTTCGGTTTCCTCCGGCGCCTCCGGCGCTTCGCTCTCCAGTTGCGCCACTTTCGCCAGCGCCAGCATCTGGTTGGCCACCCGTGTCGCACGGTCGACCGATTGCGACAGCTCGCCGAATGCCACGTCCGGCGGCAGGTCGCCGCGCTGCGCGTTCTGCACCTGCGCCTTCAGCACGGCCAGCGGTGTACGCAACTGATGCGACGCATCGCGCACGAAGCGCTGCCGGTTGTCGAGCACGCCTTTCAGGCGCGCCATCACCTCGTTCAGGGCCTCGACGATGGGCCGCAGCTCCCGCGGCGCCGGTGTGACCAGCGGTGACAGCGAATCGGGATCGCGCTGCAGGAGCTCCCGCCGCAGCACCGAGATCGGACGCAGGCCGCGGCCGATCAGCCACCACATCAACACCGACAGAATCATCAGGAAGATAACCTGCCGGTCCAGCGTCGAGATCAGTCCCTGCTGCGCCAGCGACTTGCGCAGCTCCAGCGTCTCCGCCACCTGCACGGTCACCATGCGGTAACTCTGCCCGTCGTAGACCGGCTGCAGCAACGCCACCACGCGCACCGGATCGCCCTCGAACTTGTCCTCATAAAACGAGGCCAGCGCGGCATAGGGCGTTCGCTTGGGGAACACACCGTTGTGTTTCGGCAATTCCTGGTAGCCCGACAGAAAGCCGCCATCGAAGTCGCTGACGCGATAGACGATGCGGCCACGGGTGACGGCCTCGAACACTTCCAGCGTCGCGTAGGGCAGCGATGCGCTGAGCTTGCCCTCCTCGAACTTGACCGTGTCGCCAATCGCCCGCGCCGAGGCCAGCAGCGTGCGGTCGTAGGCAATGTTGATCGATTCCAGCGTGTTTTGATAGATCACCGTGGTGTCGATGATCAGGAAAGTGACCAGCGCGCCGAGAATCAGCACCGCCAGCCGGCGCCGGATCGAGAGTTCGCGCCCGGCAAACAACGCCATCCGGCTACTCGACGCGTTTCTCGCGAATCAGGTAGCCGACGCCGCGCAGCGCCACCAGCTCCACGCCAAGGCCGGCGATCTTTTTGCGCAGGCGATAGGCGACGACTTCGATGGCATCGGGCTGGGCATCGCTGCCGTCGGCAAACACCCGCTCCCACAGGCGGTCGCGCGTCACCGCGTGCGCCGGTCGCTCCATCAGCGCCGACAGCATCGCGAACTCGCGCGCCGACAATTCGATCGCTTCGCCATTGGCATAGCAAACCCCGGCCGCCTCGTCGATCGCCAGTGCCCCGAAGTCGAGCCGCGCCGAGCCGCCGGCCGGTGCACCGCCGCGCCCACGCCGCAGCAGGGCGAGCACACGGGCTTCCAGTTCGTCAAGATCGAAGGGTTTCGGCAGGTAATCGTCGGCCCCGAGGCGCAAGCCCTGCACGCGATCGCCGACAGTGCCGCGCGCCGTCAGCACGATCACCGGCGTGCCGATGCCTTTCGCCCGCATGCCGCGCAGCACGTCGAGTCCGTCCAGCTCCGGCAAGGTCAGATCGAGCACGATCGCCGCAAACGATTCGCTGCAGGCCCGTTCCAGCGCGGTTTGTCCGTTGGTGGCCTGCGCCACGTTGAAACCTCGACGCGAGAGCCCAAGGGCGAGCGCCTGCGCCAGTGCCGGGTCATCCTCGACCACCAGCAGCCGCGGCTTGTCGCCGCCCGATGTCATGCTTGCCATGCGATTTTCGTTTTTGCCGTTGTCGCGTCGATCACTGCACGCTATACGTCGTCGCGCTGCGTCGCGCCGGACAGCCACGCGACAGAACCAGTACCTAGCATCGCAGCGTTACCGCAATCGATCGCGCGCACGAGGATCGCATCTCCCCGGCAACGCGCGACCGGCCCGGAACGACCTGCCCCCATGCCAATGAACCCGCAGCCTGCCAATCGCGATCTTCTGTCCAGCCGGCAATCCTCCCTGCGCGGGATGTTACCGCGCCGCGCCAGCGGCCACGCGGCTGCGGCATTGCTGATGGCCGCTGTGCTGGCACTGCTGCCATTACCGAGCGCGGCGCTTGAACGCGTGCAGTTCCTGATCGGCACCAATCCCGGCGGCGGCTACGACCAGACCGCGCGCAGCCTGGCGCAGGCCATGATCGACGCCGGCGTTGCGCAGTCCGCCAGTTTCGACTACAAGGGCGGCGCCGGCGGCACCATTGCGCTGGCGCACTTCGTCGGCAACCATCGCAGCGAGCCCGGTGCCCTGCTGGTCACCGGTGCGGTGATGATCGGCGCCATCGTGCAAAACCGGCCGCCGGCGTCGCTGGCACAGGCGACGCCGATCGCCCGGCTGTTCTACGAGTACAACGTGTTTGCGGTGCCGCCGAATTCGCCGATCCGCAGCATGAAGGACGTGATAGAGCTGCTCAAACGCGATCCGGCGTCGGTGAAGTGGGGCGGTGGATCGCGCGGATCGGTCGACCAGATTTCGATTGCGCAGATCGCCCGCATCGCAGGCGTCAATCCGGCGCGTCTCAATTACCTGCCGTTTCAGGGCGGCGGCGAGGTTTCCGCCGCCATCGCCGGCGGTCATGTCACCATCGGCACCTCCGGCTGGAACGAACTGGCGCCGCTGATCCGGGCCGGCAAGCTGCGCGCCGTCGCCATCACCGCGCCCGAGCGGGTCGCGGGCAATCCAACGCCGACCTTGCGCGAGCAAGGCGTCGACGTCGAGATCAGCAACTGGCGCGGCATCTACGGCGCACCGGGGCTGACGACGGAACAGCGGCGCTCACTGACCCGCGCGGTGACGCTCGCGGTGCGGCAGCGGTCGTGGATCGACGCACTGGTCCACAACGGCTGGACGCCGGCACTGCTCACCGGGGCGGATTTCGACCTGTTCGTCGAGCGCGAATATGCGCGGATCGAATCGGCGATGCGCGATGTCGGGCTGATCAAGTAGTCACCACGCCGTTGCAGCGTCGTGTCGCAAAGCGTTCGTCGCTATGCCGCTGCCGATGCGCGTTGCCCGAGCATCGCGTAGAGCGCGATGGCGCCGGCGGTGGCGACGTTCAGCGACTCGATGCCGGCCTGCATCGGAATGCACAGCCCCCCGCTCAGGGCCGGAACGATGGCCTCGCTCAAGCCATGCCCTTCGTTGGACAGCACCAGTACGCTGCTGGCGTCGAAGCGGGCAGCGAACAGCGACACCGCCTTCAGCGCACCGACGTCGCGCGGCAGCGTCGCCCAGCGCTGGCCGCGAAATGCCAGCAAAGCCTGCGGCAGGTCGACGGCCTCCACTACCTGGGTATGGAAATGCGCCCCCTGCGAGGCGCGCAGGGTCTTCACGCTCCAGGCAAAGGCGCAGCCGGGCGACAGCCAGACCTGATCGACGCCGGCCGCCGCCGCGGTGCGGATCAGGGTGCCGACGTTGCCGGGGTCCTGCACCTCGTCGAGCGCCAGCACGAAGCCGTGCGTCGTCGGCGCCGGCAACGGCGGCGTGGCGGCAATCGCCAGCACGCCGGTCGGGCTGACCAGCGTGGACAGCGAATCGAACAGCGCCGGCGCCACCAGTACGGCCTCGCGGGCGTGCTCGATCAGCGCGCGCTGCGCGGCGGTCAGCGCTGCGTTCTCGCCCGGCGAGCGGATCGCCACGATCGCGAGCGGGCCGATGCGCTCGACGTAGCTCTGCGCCAGATGCTCGCCTTCGAGCAGGCACATGCCGTCGCGCTTGCGGGCCGGCGCCGAGCGCGACAGCGCCGCGAAGCGCCTGAACAGCACGTTGTCGCGGGAGGTGATGGTTTTCAGCGCCATGCGCTCAATTGACGCTGCAATCGGCCACAGCCGTCATTCCCGCGAAGGCGGGAATCCAGACCGTTTGGTTTATCTGGCGATAGTCTTGATTCTTCGGAAAACAGGTTCCGGACTGGGTCCCCGCCTTCGCGGGGACGACAATCTGCCGCGTCAGCGCGCCGGTCCGCGGTCGACTTTTGGTTAAATCGTGCTGCAAGCCCATATCGGACAAGGCTTTCATCGAAAAGCTATTGCTTCCTGGTGGCTGCCGGCGGGCTGGCGCCTGTCGCCGGTGCCGCTGCGGGGGCCGGCAGCTCCTTCACCTGAATCAGCGTCTCGCCCTTCTTGACCATGCCCAGTTCGTTGCGGGCGCGCTCCTCGATTGCCTCGCCGGCCTTTTCAAGGTCGCGCACGTCGGCGTCGAGCACGGCGTTCTTCTGCTTGGCGTCCTCGTTTTTCGCTTTCAGTTCCGACAGTTCCTGCTCCAGCGCGTGCGCGCGCGGCACCGAGCCCTTGTCGAACCAGAGCTTGTACTGCAGCCCGAGGAACACCAGCACCAGCGCGGCGAAGATGATGCGCCCGGTCATGCCGAAGTCGCGATGTTCATGGCTCGACAGACTTGCCACGGGAAGTGGTTAGCGCCGGAACCGCGCAAACACCTCGGCGCCGGCGTAGCTCGCCACGTCGCCCAGGTCTTCCTCGATGCGGATCAGCTGGTTGTACTTCGCGGTGCGGTCGGAACGCGACAGCGAGCCGGTCTTGATCTGGCCGGCGTTGGTGCCCACTGCGAGATCGGCGATCAGCGAATCCTCGGTTTCGCCCGAGCGGTGCGAGATCACGTTGGTGTATGCCGCGCGCTTGGCCATTTCGATCGCGGCGAAGGTCTCCGACAGCGTGCCGATCTGGTTGATCTTGATCAGGATCGAGTTGGCGACGCCTTTCTGGATGCCCTCTTTCAGGATCTTGGTGTTGGTGACGAAGAGATCGTCGCCGACCAGTTGCACCTTGTTGCCGAGCTTGTCGGTCAAGAGCTTCCAGCCGTCCCAGTCGCCCTCGGCCATGCCGTCCTCGATGCTCACGATCGGGTAACGCGCGGCCCAGTCGGCCCAGAGATCGGTCAGCTCGGCGCTGCTGAGCGAGCGGCCTTCACCTTCGAGAACGTATTTGCCGTCCTTGTAGAACTCGCTGGCGGCGCAGTCGAGGCCCAGCGCGATCTGCTCGCCGGGTTTGTAGCCGGCTTTTTCGATCGCCTGCATCAAGAGTGTCAGCGCTTCTTCGTTCGATTTCAGATCGGGCGCGAAGCCGCCCTCGTCGCCCACCTGGGTCGGCCAGCCCTTGCTGTCGATCAGTTTCTTGAGCGTGTGGAACACCTCGGCGCCCCAGCGCAGCGCTTCGCGGAAACTCGGCGCGCCGACCGGCAGGATCATGAATTCCTGCAGATCGACCGAATTGTTGGCATGGGCGCCGCCGTTGATCACGTTCATCATCGGCAGCGGCAGGCTCATCGGGCCGGCGCCGCCGAAATAGCGGTAAAGCGGCAGGCCGGCATCTTCGGCCGAAGCTTTCGCCACTGCGCAGGACACCGCCAGCATGGCATTGGCGCCCAGGCGGGACTTGTTCTCGGTGCCGTCGAGATCGATCAGCACGCGGTCGACGCGGGTCTGCTCCTCGCCGTCAAGGCCGAGCAACGCTTCGCAGATTTCGGTGTTGACGTATTCAACCGCCTTCTGCACGCCCTTGCCGAAATAACGACCCTTGTCGCCGTCACGCAGCTCGATCGCTTCGCGCGAGCCGGTGGAGGCGCCGCTCGGCACGGCGGCGCGGCCGGTGGCACCGCTTTCGAGGACTACGTCGGCTTCGACGGTGGGGTTGCCACGCGAATCAAGAATTTCGCGGGCGATAACATCGACAATGGCGGACATGGCTTATCTTTCCTTCTCAATTTCCCTATTTGTCATCCTGAGAGCAGCGAAGGATCGCGTCGCTCACCACTTCGCTCGAATGGCGGAATTATTACGCGGGGCGATCTTTCGCTTCGCTCAAGATGACAGCCTCGCGAGAGGCCAGGCGCGGGCTATACGCAGTCCACCACGATCATGCTGAACTCGGCGGCGCCGTCACGTTCGGCGCGGGCAGCCACATACAACGGCGAGTTGTAAAACGCCTCGGCCGCCTCCCGCGACGGAAATTCGACCACCACCACGCGCGGGCGCGGCCAGTCGCCCTCCATCACTTTCGGGTTGCCGCCGCGCACGACGAACCGGCCGCCGGCGGCCGCGATCGCACCCGGCGACAGCGCCATGTAGTTCTTGTACTTCTCGGGGTCGGTGACGTTGATCGAGGCGATGACAAAAGCACTCATGTGCGGTTCTCCATCCGGGCACACATGGGCGCGCCGATCAAACCGGAATCCGTTCGCCCTGAGCGACGCGAAGGGTTCGACCGGTGCGCACAGCTTTCAGACCCTTCGCTCCGCTCAGGGTGAACGGGTTTCGACGCTGCCAGCGCTTTCGTAGTGGTCACAGCTTGTGCGCTCCGCTCAACTGGGTTTCGAGCAACGGGCTCGCCTTCACCACACGATCGATGGCAACCAACTGCTCCAGCAGCGCCTTCATGCGCGGCAGCGGCCAGGCGTTGGGGCCGTCGCACAGGGCGGTATCCGGCGTCGGGTGCGTTTCCATGAACACGCCCGACACGCCGGCCGCAACGGCGGCACGGGCAAGAATTGACACGTACTGACGTTCGCCACCACTGGAGGTGCCGAGCCCCCCCGGCAATTGCACCGAATGCGTGGCGTCGAACACCACCGGGCAGCCGGTATCGCGCATGATTGCCAGCGAGCGCATGTCGCTGACCAGATTGTTGTAGCCGAAGCTCACGCCGCGCTCGCAGACCATGATGCTGTCGGCGCCGCCATTGGCCTCTTTCGCCTTGGCCACCACGTTTTTCATGTCGCCGGGCGCCATGAACTGGCCCTTCTTGACGTTGACCGGTTTGCCGGCAGCGGCAACCGCCTGAATGAAGTCGGTCTGCCGCGCCAGCAGGGCCGGCGTCTGCAAGACGTCGACGACGGCCGCCACATCGGCGATCTCGTCCTCGTTGTGCACATCGGTCAACACCGGCACGCCCACCTGCCGCTTGACTTCGCTCAGGATGCGCAGGCCCTCGTCGCGGCCGAGCCCGCGAAAGCCTTTGCTGCTGGAGCGGTTGGCCTTGTCGTAGCTCGACTTGAAGATGAACGGAATGCCCAGCGCCTGCGTCATTTCGCGCAGCTTGCCGGCGGTATCGACCTGCAACTGCTCGCTTTCGACCACGCAGGGGCCGGCAATCAGGAAAAACGGCCGGTCGAGGCCGACGTCGTATCCGCAGAGCTTCATGCCAGCACCTTTTCGTCGTCGGTGGCCGGTTGCCGCGTCGCCTCGCGCTGCGCCATCGCCGCCGCGACGAAGGCCTTGAACAGCGGGTGTCCGCCGCGCGGGGTGGAGTTGAATTCGGGGTGGTACTGCACGCCGAGGAACCACGGATGCACGCTCTGCGGGTATTCCATCACCTCGACCAGATCCTGCACTGCCGAGCGGCCGGAAACGACCAACCCCTTCGCCTCGAACTGCGCCACGTAATTGCTGTTGACTTCGTAGCGATGGCGGTGCCGTTCGTTGATTTCGGTGCCGCCGTAAACGCGCGCCGCCAGCGAGCCGGCCCTCAGCGATGCCTTCTGCGCGCCCAGACGCATGGTGCCGCCCTTGTCGGAGCTGCGCGTGCGCTTCTGCACTTCGCCGGTGGCGTCCTGCCATTCGGTGATCAGGCCGACCACCGGATCGGGCGTATCGAAATTGAACTCGGTGGAATGTGCGTCCTTGAGCCCGCACACGTCACGCGCGAACTCGATGATCGCGATCTGCATGCCGAGGCAGATGCCAAGATAAGGCACCCGGTGCTCGCGGGCGTAGCGGGCGGCGAGGATCTTGCCCTCGATGCCGCGCTCGCCGAAACCGGGGCCGACCAGGATCGCATCCATGCCCTTGAACATGGCCACGCCCTCGACCTCGATCTTTTCCGATTCGAGGTAGTGGATGTTGACCTTGCAGTCGTTGTGGATGCCGCCGGCCTTCAGTGCCTCGTTGATCGATTTGTAGGCATCGATCAGTTCGACGTATTTGCCGACGAAGGCGATGTCGACCTCGTGCTTCGGGCGCAGCGTGCGCTCGACGATGTGCGTCCACGGCGCCAGATTGGCCGGTTTCGCCAGCAGATCGAGCGTATGGCAGACGATCTCGTCGAGCATCTGGTCGTGCAGCAGTTGCGGCACCTTGAAAATGGTGTCGACGTCGGGCACCGAAATCACGGCGCGCTGCTCGACGTTGGTGAACAACGCGATCTTTTTCTTCTCGTCCTCCGGCACCGGGCGGTCGGAGCGGCAGAGCAGCACGTCGGGGAAGATGCCGATCTCACGCAGCTTCTGCACGCTGTGCTGGGTCGGTTTGGTCTTCAGTTCGCCGGCGCTCGGGATGTAGGGCACCAGCGTCAGATGGATGTAGCAGCGGTTGCGGCGGCCGACCTCGACGCCCATCTGCCGGATCGCCTCCATGAATGGCAGCGATTCGATGTCGCCGACGGTGCCGCCGATTTCGACCATCAGCACGTCGAGCCCTTCGCCGGCGCTCTTGATCTGCGATTTGATCTCGTCGGTGATGTGCGGAATCACCTGCACGGTGCCGCCAAGGTAGTCGCCGCGGCGCTCCTTGTTGATGACGTTCTGATAGACCTTGCCGGCGCTGAAACTGTTGCGCGTGGTCATCTTCTGCGACACGAAACGCTCGTAGTGGCCGAGATCGAGATCGGTTTCGGCGCCGTCGTTCGTCACATACACCTCGCCGTGCTGATACGGGCTCATGGTGCCCGGATCGACGTTGATGTAGGGATCGAGTTTGACGAGGGAGACTTTGAGGCCGCGCGATTCGAGAATCGCAGCGAGAGAGGCGGCGGCGATGCCTTTTCCGAGGGAAGACACCACCCCGCCGGTCACGAACACGTATTTGGTCATGGCCCAACCTGACGGGAAAGAGAAATTCTACCGGAGCAGTGCGACCGCTTCGCCGCCATTCGGGTGCAGCGGCTCAGCGTGTTTGGCGGATCATCTTTTCGCTTGAATGCGCATCCAATATGGGTTCAGCGCGTGAAATGGTGAAAAGTCGACTATTGGCAAAAATGGCGATCAAGCCCATATCAACCGGCGCTTGCCGCCGGAAGCTGCTTGTTGGCAAACGGGGATTCGCCGCCGGTTGCCGCTCCGGCGCCGATGCAGGCGGCCGCGCGGCGCGCTATCGCCGTTGCGCCGCCTGCCGCCGCAAGTTTTCGGTGGTCGGGCCGTTGCCGTCCGGCTGCCATCCCGGCGGACCGAACAGATAACCGCCGACGTCGCGCAGCGAGCGCGCGCCGCGCAGGTCGGCGACGATGTCAAGCCACTGCTGAAACACCACGCGCAGCGGGTTGTTAGACATGATCGGTTTCACCCAACCGTAGCGAATCGGCGTCGTGCGGTTTTCCGGGATGTAGGTGCCGAACAGCTGGTCGAAAATCACCAGCACGCCGCCGTAGTTGGCGTCCAGATATTCGACGTTCGCCGCATGATGCACACGATGCGCCGACGGCGTGTTGACAATCCCCTCCAGCCAGCCGAGGCGTGGAATCCACTCGGCATGAATCCAGAACTGGTAGAGCAGGTTGAGCGAGAACGCCAGCACGATGAGCGGTGGCGCAAAGCCGAGCCATGCAATCGGCGCGAACACCAGCAGCGTCAGCGAAAACTTGCCGGTCCAGCCCAAGCGATACGCCGCCGACAGGTTGTACTGGTTCGGCGAATGGTGCACCGCGTGCGTCGCCCAGAACCAGCGAACGCGGTGGCTGAGGCGATGAAACCAGTAATAGGCGAATTCGACCACCAGAAACAGCATGAGCCACGTCCACGGTGAGCGCAGATCCCAGTCGATCAGGCGATGCGAGTACAGCCAGGCGGCGCCCGGCAACGCAATCGCGAGCGGCACAAAATCGGTCAACCGGCGCCCTGCGGCGATCGCAAGCGACAGCGCGAAGCCGCGCCAGTCATAGGATCGACGTGCAACGAACGACAGCACCAATCCTTCGATCAGCGCGCTGCCCACCGCCGCGACAACGACGGCCAGATAAACTTTGCGCAGCAGCTCGGCATCCATGTCGGGATTGTCGCGCATTGCCCCGCAGCAGCGGCGGCGGGCCGCCCAGGCGTGGTGGCCGTGGCGCGCGGGGCCGCGCGCCGTTCCACGTTCCAAATAGGGAAAACGGTAAAAGCTACCGGCTTCTACCTAAGCGATACTCTGCGTTCCAGGAGGACTTACCCCATGACCCAATCCATCGTTCGTCGTGTCACGGCCACTGCGGCCGGCATCATCGGCACCACCGCCCTATTCGTCTCGCCGGCCGCGCAGGCACAGCAGTTGAATCTGCTCTGCAACGCCGCCATCGACTGGTGCGAACTGATGAAAAACAAGTTCGAGGCCGAGACCGGCATCAAGACCAACATGACCCGCCGCAGCTCCGGTGAGTCCTACGCCCAGATCCGCGCCGAGTCGGCCAATCCGAAGATCGACCTCTGGTGGGCCGGCACCGGCGACCCGCATCTGCAGGCCGCCGCCGAAGGGCTGACTGAGGTTTACAAGTCGCCGACGCTGCCGAAACTGCAACCCTGGGCGCAAAAGGTGGCCGACGCCTCCGGCTATCGCACGGTGGGCATTTATCTCGGCGCCCTGGGCTTCGCCTACAACAACCAGACGCTGGCCAGCAAGAAGTTGCCGGCGCCGAAGTGTTGGGCCGATCTGGCCGACCCGAAGTTCAAGGATGAAGTGCAGATGCCGGACCCGAATTCGTCGGGCACCGCCTACACCATGCTGGCCACGCTGGTGCAGGTGATGGGCGAGGAGAAGGCCTTCGCCTACTTCAAGAACCTGCACAAGAACGTCAACCAGTACACCAAGAGCGGCATCGCCCCGTCGCAGGCGATGGGCCGTGGCGAAACGGCGGTCGGCATCTCGTTCATGCATGACCTGATGATCGCCAAGGTCGGCGGCTTCCCGGTCACGTTGGTGACACCCTGCGAAGGCACCGGCTATGAAATCGGCTCGATGAGCATCATCAAGGGCGCGCGCAACATGACCGAGGCGAAAAAGTTCTACGAGTTCGCCTTGCGCCCGGATATTCAATCGCTGGCACCGCAAGCCAAGAGCTATCAGATCCCGTCGCACGTGGACGCCAAGGTGCCCGCCGAGGCGATCAAGCCGAGCGACGTGAAGCTGATCGACTACGACCAGGCCAAATATGGCGCCAGCGACACCCGCAAGCGTCTGCTGACCCGCTGGAGCAACGAAGTCACCAGCGCGCCGAAGTAGTCATTCGTCGTGGTAGAGCCTCCCCTGCGCAGTAGGGGAGGTGCCGCAATGCGGCGGAGGGGTCGGCGCAGGCGTTGACCTCCGGGCGATCTGCCGCCAACCCCTCTGTCGCCTCTGGCGACATCTCCCCTGCCCTGCAGGGGAGACATTCATACTTTCAAATCGCGCCCGCGCAGCAAATGCTCCCGATGCAAGCCACCGACATCGTCACCCGCTACGCCTTCGCCCGGCAACTTGCCCGTGACGCCGGTGAATTCGCGCATGCCTATTTCCTTCGTCTCGACGAAATCACCGTCGAATCGAAAGGCACGCAGGACGAAGTGAGCGTTGCCGATCGCGAGACGGAGGCGTTCATCCGGCGGCGCATCGCCGAGGCCTTCCCCGACGACGGCATCCTCGGCGAAGAAGGCGGCGACGACCGTGCCGGCAAATCCATCGTCTGGGTGATCGACCCGATCGACGGCACCGCCTGTTTCGTCAACGCGATGTATACGTGGTGCGTGTCGATCGCCGTGGTGGTCGACGGCGTGCCGACCATCGGCGCGGTATACGACCCGAACGCGAAGGAACTGTTCCACGGCGTCGCCGGTGCGCACGCGGGCGTCTCCGCCGGCGCCTGGGTGAACGACAAACCGGCGACAGTGAAGGACGTGGCGGATTTCAGGGGCGGCGTGCTCGGTGCCGGCTTTTCGCACCGCTCGCAGCCCGACGAATTCACGCCCTTCCTCAGCCGCCTGCTGAGCCAGGGCGGCATGTTCTACCGCAACGGCTCCGGCGCGCTGATGCTCTGTTACGTCGCCGCCGGACGCCTGATCGGCTACTACGAGCCGCACATCAACTCGTGGGACTGCATCGCCGCCGTGGCCATCATTCAGGCCGCCGGCGGCCGCTGCAACGACTTTCTCGCGGGCGACGGCATGAGCAAAGGCAACGCCATCCTCGCGGCCGGTCCAACGCTGTACCCGAAACTGGTCGCAATCACCGGGCACGTCGCCGCGTGAGCGTCGTCCAGCCATCGGCATCCGGCGATGCCGGCCGCCACAACAGCTTTTGACGTTAACGCCCATTGATAAAGGGCTCTGAGCTCGATTCATCAAGTTGTCGAGTTATGACAAAAGCGGGCTTTTTTCCCAATACGGATGCGCTTTTCTGCAAAAAGCCAATGACTTGCTGACGTAGCCGACGCAGCAACCCGCGCCGCGTCCCGGCATAACATCCGCCGTCTACGAATCTCCGTTACCAGGCCCTGCCATGACCGATCTCGCCACTCTGAGCAATCACCAGATCCGCCTCGCCGCCCGCCCCGTGGGTCTGCCCACGCGCGACAACTGGTCGTTCACCAGCGAGCCTGTCGCCGCACCAGCACCCGGCGGCATCGTGGTGAAAACGCTCTCGCTGTCGCTCGACCCGGCCATGCGCGGCTGGATGAACGAGGGCAAGAGCTACATCCCGCCGGTCGGCATTGGCGAAGTGATGCGCGCCGGCGGCATAGGCAAGGTGATCGCGTCGGACAACCCGAAGTTCGCCGTGGGCGACGTGGTCACCGGCAGCCTTGGCGTACAGGAATACGCTTCGTTCGACGAGGTCGGGCTCAAGCGCGGCGGCATCGCCAAAATCGATCTGCGCGCCGGCAGCATCGGGCAGTGGCTCAACGTGCTCGGCATGCCGGGCATGACCGGCTATTTCGGCCTGATGGACATCGGCCAGCCGAAAGAAGGTGAAACCGTGGTCGTCTCCGGCGCCGCCGGTGCCGTCGGCCAAACCGTAGGCCAACTCGCCAGGATCAAGGGCTGCCGCGTCGTCGGCATCGCCGGCGGCCAAGCCAAGTGCGACTGGGTGGTGAACGAGCTCGGCTTCGACGCCTGCATCGACTACAAAGCGGGCCAAAACGCCGTGCGCGACGGCCTCAAGCAGCACTGCCCGAACGGCGTCGACATCTACTTCGACAACGTCGGCGGCGACATCCTCGACCAGGTGCTCGCCCGCATCAACCGCAAGGCGCGCATCATCATCTGCGGCGCCATCAGCCAGTACAACAACACCACGCCAATTCAGGGCCCGAAGAACTACCTCTCGTTGCTAGTCAACCGCGCCCGCATGGAAGGCATGGTCGTCTTCGACTACGCCGACCGCTACCACCTCGCCATCGCCGAAATGGCGGGCTACCTGCGTGACGGGAAGATGAAGTCGAAGGAGGATGTAGTGGTGGGGCTGGAGACATTCCCGGAGACTTTGCTCAAGCTCTTTAACGGGGAGAACTTTGGGAAGCTGGTTTTGCAGGTGGCGGAGGCTGCATGACGGGCACCGGTACGCCGTCTTCATGCGGCCCGATTACTCCCCCGCGCTCAGGCGTGGCAGCGCAAGCGGTATTCGCCCGCTTGCCCGGTGTGGGGCTTCTGCTTGCGTTGGTGGCCTCGCACGCCATCGCGCTGACCACCGCATCTACCGCACCGCCACACTCTACCGCACCCACCACCGAGCGCGAGTGGACCCTTAAGCAGTGTAATGAAACGCGCGAACTGAATCGGTACCGGAGCGCGGTCGAACTCAACGACGCGGCTTGCTACGGCATTGTGAACAATCGCAACGACATACTGCGTTCGTGCATGCGCCACCGCATCGATTTTGAGCAGGGATGCAAAGTAATACCGGGAACGCCGGTGATACCGCTCGACGCCGCCGTTTGGGTGAGAAATATTGACGCAGTCCGTATGCTGCTCGCCGCAGGCGTTGATGCAACGAACCCCGCGCGATTTAGTATGGTGTACGGCATGCCCTGCGCGGCGCCGAACGAAGAACAGGTGTGCAGGGAGCTGGTTGGTCTGTTTCTGCAGCATGGCGCGCCAATCAACGCTGCGTATGCGCGCTGGAACACGGAGGAAGCAATGACCCCGGTGCAACGGGCAGTTGCCGTGAACCGTCTCGCAATGCTCGACATCCTGCTTGAAGCGGGTGCAGACGCAAACGCCTCGGGCGGGCCCTGTAACGCACTCGATATGGCATACATCGGCGGCCGCAGGGAGGCCATCGCGATGCTGGAAAAGCGAGGAGCAAGACGAAGTGCCAGTTGTGCGGCGTCGAGCGACGACGCGCTTGCGAAACGCGCGACGGCACTCCGTCCGGCCATGCCGCCGGATCCTTTGCTTGGGCGTGACTGGTCGATCGATGCGTGCAACCAGACTCGCGCCCTGACAGCATGGAGCTCAACGCAACCGGAGCCGTCTGCAGTCGCGACGCGGACGTCGAATTTGGAAGCATGCTACGGGCTCTTTCACATGCGCAACGATGTTCTGCTTTCCTGCGCTCGACAGCGGATTGACTTTGAACAGACATGTCGCGAATCTCTGGACGACGCCCCCAGAAAACCACTTGACGTTGCCATAGCGAGGATGAATGTCGACGCTGTCAAGGCGCTGCTCGCCGCTGGTGCCGATGCAAAGAGTCCCACGTCATGGGTTGCGCTGAATTTGTCTTACTGCGCCGAGGCGAGTCAGATAAACAAATGTCGGGAAATAGTGAGTTTGCTCGTGCGTCACGGTGCTTCTATCGACGCTCCGCATTCAATAACGGAAGGACGCGGCGTCACAACTATGGTGGCGCGCGCTGCAAACCCACACAATACTGCAATGCTCGATGTCCTCCTCGAATTGGGAGCCGACATCAATGCATCCAGCGATCCGTGCAACCTGTTGGACCGCGCGTACATTCGCCACAGTAAGGAAGAAATTGAGATGCTCGAAAAGCGAGGTGCAAGGCAAACGCTTACGTGCCAACTTTCGCGGGTCGATCCACTAGACATCGTCCGGCTACCGCTTTGCCTGCTTTTGGGGTGCCGTCGCTTTTAGGCCATACATGGCGCATTCCGGCCCCAATGTCTGCGACCTTGCCGGCTGGAAATCGTTAGCCGGTGAAGTATCGGAAATGAGCGTGACCCGGCGCAAATATCCCGGGACAGAGCTTGAGACGAGACGAACTGCGGTCAGATCCCAAAACGGCTCGCTTAACCAAGTTGGCGCGGGCTTGACTGCGCTCTCCCGGTCCGCCAAGCGCGGTCAAGCCTGCGCCTACACAGATAAGCGAACAGTATTGGGTCAACGCCCTGAAAGCTGGCCGCCTCGTCTCCGGCGACCATGTTTGCGTAAACTCGGTCAAGCGCTCTGGCATTCGACCGCGCTGGCGCGAAAGAGGCTCGAATCGTGCAATCCGCCGACACTGCCGACGAGTTGACACGCGCCCGTGCACTACTGGGCGCAGGACATCTTGTGCATGCGCAGGCGCTATGTCGCGCCGTGTTGGCGCGGCAGCCGCATCAGTCTGACGCGTTGCGTTTGTTGGGCCAACTGTTGGTGCAAGGCGAAAACTTCCGCGAGGCAGTTCCGCTTCTGCGCCGCGCAATTGCGCTTGATCCGATGGACTCGGAGCTGCTGCAGTACCTGGCGCAGGCCTTGATTGGACTAGGCCGCGACGACGAAGCAATACCGCTGCTCGCCGCCGCGCTGCGCGGACGCACCCTGAACATGCCGATGACAAAACTGCTGGCGACCGTGCTGCATCGGAGCGGACGCTCGGGCGAGGCGCGCGAGCTGTTGGGCGACGCCGTATTTCGTATCGGTGCAACTCCGGTCACCTCCGAGTTGATTGAGTATTGGCATCGTCTGATGCCGGACGACCCAGCACCTGCTCATCGCCTGGCGGCACTGAGCGGGGGCGCGCCACCCGATCGGGCGGCTGATGCATATGTGACTTACCTTTTCGATCGTTACGCCGAAACGTTCGACGAATCGCTCCTGAGCCTCGGCTATCACGGGCCGGCGTTGATCGCGAACCTGCTGCAGACCGCGGGAATCTCGCCGAACGGAAAGCTGCGCATTCTCGATGCCGGCTGCGGCACCGGATTGTGCGCGGCCACCGTGCGACCCTTTGCCGCGCACCTGACGGGCGTCGACCTGTCGCCGGCCATGCTGGAAAAGGCCCGGCAGCGTGGCGGCTACGACGCGCTGATGGTCGCCGAGTTGACGGACTATCTCAGCCGCAGCTCTGCGCTCTTCGATCTGATTTTCTCGGTGGACACGTTGATCTACTTCGGCGACCTGAGTTCGGTGCTCCAGAACGCGGCGAATGCGTTGCGTCCAGCGGGCTGGCTCGCCTTCACGATCGAGAGAACCGACGACGCCCCGCTGGGCTATCGGTTAAACGCCAATGCACGGTACAGCCACACGACGGTCTACGTGACGCAGCAATTGACCGACGCTGGATTCACGGTGGCAGCGATGGACTCCGTCGTCATCCGTTACGACGACGACCAACCCGTACACGGCCTGGCGGTGCTGGCGCGTCGGCGCACGGTTGCGGCAGACTGACGTAACCAGAGTCGTGTGATCCGACACGTCGTTGCTGCTCCGTGACGCCATAGCCACCCGTCACCAGAGAAGCCCGGGCGACCCGACGATATCTGTTAACTTCGAGTGCACTCGTACATCGCGATGTCCGGCTTGGGAAGCGAATATCGATTCGTGCCACGCCGCTGGCGGCAGGTGATCTTGTTCAAGGGGAATCAGCAACGATGAATACTGCCTTTCTGTATGGGCCCAAGCGAGTGGCATCGCCGGGTGTCCGGGGCATCGTCGCCGCGCTGCGCAATGCTCGACGGCTTGTGCTACGGGCCTGCCTTGCCGCAGTGTCGGCCTTGCTGTTGGCCGGCCACGTCGCAGCCGACACGCCGGCAGCGGGAAGTTTCGCCGGCGGCAATGGCACTCAGGGCGATCCATTCCAGATTTCCAATCTGGCCGAATTGCGCAGATTCATGGAATCCGCGCCGATTTTTCCCAACAACGCTTATTACAAACTGACCGCCAACATCGATGCGTCGGATACGGCCACCTGGTTAGGCGGCCTCGGCTGGCTTCCGGTCGAGGCGACCCTGCTCGACGGCTTCGATCCTGCCGGGTTCGAGATCCAGAACCTGTACATCAACCGCCCAACGACCAACAATGTCGGGTTCTTCAGCAACTGCAACACCCCGTCACTGACGCTCGACAACTTCAAGTTCGTCGGCGGACAGATTACCGGACAGGACTACGTGGGCACGCTGATCGGCCTGGGCGGCAACGCCATGACCATCTCCAATAGCCGCTCGACGGCAACGGTTTCCGGTCGCACCTACGTCGGGGGATTGGTTGGACTTGCCGGCACCGGCGGCATCGTCGCCAGCAGCGCGTCCGGCACGGTCACCGGGAGCGGCAATATCGTCGGCGGGCTCGTCGGCCATGCGGCGGGGCCGGCGGTGTCGTCGAGCAGCGCAACGGGACACGTGACGGGCAAACGACAGGTTGGCGGGCTGGTGGGCGTCTTTACGCAGGGCAGCGGCACCGGGCTCACGACGAGCTGGGCATCGGGCCAAGTCGATGGCGATGACCTTGCTGGCGGGCTGATCGGCAACAGCGATGGCAACGTGACATTCAGTTACGCAAGCGGCGCCGTCACCGTGTCGGGCAACAATCCGACGATCGCCGGGTATGCGCTGGCCGGCGGGCTGATCGGACAGCAGGCCAACGCTCGTGCCACCGAAGATTCCTGGGCATCGGGCGCGGTGTTAGGCCCCCTCAGCGGCATCGGCGGGCTGATTGGCAGCAACGCGGGGCCGATCCTGCGCAGCGTCACCCTTATCGGTCAGACGGTGACCGGCGGCGCGAACGCCGGTTCGGTTGGCGGGCTGGTCGGTGACAACAAGGGATCGATCACCTCGAGCCGGTCCGCGAGTACAGTATTGGCCAGTGGCGCAGTCACTGCGGTTGGCGGTCTCGTCGGCCTCAGTTCGACGGGCTCCTCCATCACCACCAGCTATGCCACGGGCAACGTCACAGCGACTGGCGCCACGCGGGTGGGCGGCCTGGTTGGATGGCACGACGCTGGCGCCATCAACGGTGGTCATGCACACGGCAACGTGTCCGGCCTCGACGACGTCGGCGGCCTGACGGGGTTCAGCAGCACTGCGGCCGTCAACACCAGCCATGCAACAGGCACGGTGTCGGGCCGAACCAACGTCGGCGGGCTCATCGGCAACCGGGGCAGCGGCGTCACCGACACCACCTTCGCGACCGGTGCCGTCGGCGGCAGCGGCAACTATGTCGGCGGCCTAATCGGCCGCACCAATGGCGCGGTCAGGAAAAGCTATGCGCGCGGCGGCAACGTCAGCGGGCAGGATTGGGTCGGTGGGCTGATCGGATACAGCGCGAGCACCATCGAAACCAGCTTTGCAATTCGCACTGTCAGTGGCGTCAACCGGGTCGGCGGCCTGGCCGGGGACGTTCTCAGCAATAGTTTTGGCATTCGCGACTGCTATGCCCAGGCGACGGTCTCCGGCGCCGACAAAGTTGGTGGCCTGGTTGGTTACAACGAAACGGCCAGCAATATCACCCGGTGCTACGCATCCGGCACCGTGAACCACACTGGCTCCGGTTCGATCGGTGCCCTGATCGGCGACAACCAGGCCGGCGGCAATGCCTACAACTACTGGAACACGGGTACCACCGCGTTGCCGGACATCGGCACCGGTGCCCCCAGCGGCGCCAGCGGACTCACCGCAACGCAGATGAAGCAACAAGCTTCGTTCACGGGCTTCGCCTTCCCGAATCCGTGGCAAATCAACGAGGGCGTATCCGAGCCGTATCTGGATTACGCAGCAACGGTTCAGGGGAGCTCGAGCACCGTCGTCGTGTCGAGCGACAATCCGGCCCTGCGTGGGCAGAACATCAGCTTCACGGCCAGCGTCAATCCCAACACCGCGACAGGCACGGTGCAGTTCCAGGAAGGCAGCACCCCGTTGCCCGGTTGTGTCGCCGTGGCGATCACGGCGGGCCAGGCGCAATGCGCCATCGGCACGCTGGCAGTCGGCACCCACAATATCTCGGCGGTGTATTCCGGCGACGCGCTGAGCCTCGGCAGCACGTCGGCGCCGATAAGCCAGAATGTCATTACCGCATCGCTCGATATCGACTTAAGCGATACAGCAACGAAGTTCGACGGCCGCACCGATGGTCTGCTGACGGTGCGCTACCTGTTCGGCCTGAGCGGCAGTGCACTGGTTGGCGGCGCACTTGGCGGCACCGCAACCCGGACCGACCCGGCAGCGATCAAAAGCTATCTCGAAGGCATCCGCCCGGTGCTCGACGTCGATGGCAACAAGCGGGTGGATGCGCTGACGGATGGTTTGCTGATCGTCCGCTATCTGCTCGGCCTGACGGGTGACGCGCTGGTGACGGGAGCGGTCGATCTGCAACTCGGCACCCGCAAGACGGCAGCCGCCGTGCAGAGCTACCTGCAGTTGCTGATGCAGTAGGCATCTGGCCTGCCGGCGATGAAGCGTTGTCGGCGCACTGCGAAAAGACAACCGCCGGCGACATCTGCGGCGAATTCAGAACGGCTTGCGCGCCACCTTGTCGTGCAGCTCGTTCACCAGCATCAGCGCTGCTGAGCCGTAGTGCTTGTGATACTCGGCGATCATTTCGCCCTTGACGATCACCGGGTCGGTGGCAACGAGCTTTTTCGCCTCCTCGATGTCCGGCGTGGCGAAGATGAACAGGCCCCGCCAGCCATCGACGCCATCGAACGGTCCGGCCATCACCAGTTTGCCTTCGCCGGCCAGGCGTTTCATGTTGGCAAAGTGCCCCTTGAACATCTCGTCACGCTCGGCACCGGCGGGCATTTTGTTCGGACCGGTTTTCAGCAGCACGAACACATAGGAACGCATGCCGTTCTCGTTGGCGCCGGTTCGCCTGGCGAGGTCAGCGTCGAACGTCGCCGGCGCCGCAGCTGCCTTGTCGGTGGCGCTTTGCGCATGCGCCGCCGGCGCCAGCGCCAGCAATGCCACCGAAGCGACAGGCAACAATGCGCGTGCGACGTGCTCGCGCAGCGTGGATGCGGATTGCGATGAACAACGAACCGTGGCGGGAATTCGTGGCATGGATTTCTTTCATCGGCGGGGAAGGAGGCGATGAAAAGTAGCAGAAATTTCCGCGCAACGACATAGTGCGGCCGCAGCCCGATGGGCGACGCCGCGCGTCCTGCCAGCACCTGGTGTGAACCGTTCGCCCTGAGCCGACGGCGAAGGGTCTGAAACCGGCACCCAGCCGCCCAACCCTTCACTGCGTTCAGGGCGAACGGAAACTCGTTCAGTGTTTCCTTAGTAGGTCACGGCCATACCGTCGACGTCGATCTCGATGGCAGTCTTGTCGAGCAGCGCGACCGCCGCGGCCGCAAATGCCTTGCTCCAGACGGGGTCGGCAAAGCGCTCGCTCCCGGCATCGCGGGCGACCACCAGCACTTTGTCGGCACGCAGCAGTTTTCCCGACGCCCGCAGTGGTTCACAGCCGAGTTCCACCACCTGAACGTCCAGCCAGTCACGCGCGGCGTCGGGTGTAATGGCTTCCTCGGCGTGCAGGTCGAGCCGATGAAACTGGCTCGCTACTTTGATCAAAACTTCGGCATACATGGCGTGTGAACCTGTGCGGCAATGGTGATTGGCTATGGAGAGCAGTCTAGCGACGGTGTTGCCGGTACCTTTGACACGGCGCAAGCGCCCTGCACTTGAGTAACGCGGGACAAGTGCTGCCGTTCGCCTACGGGCTTTGACCAGTCACGCCTCAGACCGACGGCATCCTTCGCGGTGTCCAAAATACGCAGACGCATGAGACCCGCAGCTTAGCGCTGCGATCAGTCACCCACCGTCAGTTGACCACCCAGCGCTTCGATCAGTTCGGGCATCAGTTGTCCGAGTTCACCGGTCGCGATGGTCCAGTCGGTCTCGAAGCGATCGGCGGCGTTCTCGCCTGAGTCCGCGCCGGTGTCGGCCGGATCGCTTTCCGGAAACACGCCGTCAAGAAATTTGACGCGCTTGATCTGCCATTTATCGGTCAGCACCAGGCCGACGCGACCGTTCCAGGTCAGGGCCAGACGCGTCGGCAGCTTGCCGTTCTGGATATGCTTGCGCACCTCGGCGTTGTTGAGCGAATGTTTGCTGTAGCGGACAACGGCCTGCGTGTCGTCGGTCGCCTTCAGTTCACACTCCTCCTCAATATCGAAGCGAGCCGGTGCCTCGTGCGCCAGCAGCCAGGTCGACATTTGCACAGCCGGCGACGCGTTGGTCTGCACCGGCGTCAGTTCGATGTCGTCGAGGCAGCGCAGCAGCATGGCGACCACCTCGTCGGCGCGCGTGGGCGATCCACTATCGACCAGCAACAGTCCGGCGCTGCGGTCGATCCACACCGTGGTGTGTGCAAGCCGGGTGAATGCTCGTGGCAGCAGGTCGAGCCGCATCTCTTCGCGAATATCCCGCTTCTCTACGCGGCCGAGCTTGCGGCCCATCTGGTCTTCCAGCTTTTCGATGCGTTCCTCGGCAGCGCGACGCACTACGTTGGCCGGCAGCACCTTGGTTTCGCTGGTCAGGCGCAGGATAAAATGTCCGTTCACCACTTCTGCCAGAACCGCATGCGCTTCGTTGCGTGGTTCCGACCAACCGATCGACTTCTCCTGCGTCGCACCGCACTTGATGAAACGCGCGAGGCTGAGTGCCGCCTCGATCTGCGCGCCAGTCTTTTGCCAGTCGGGATTGATGCGATACGCGATGATGTTTTTGAACACGAACGACCTTGTCGATGAGTGACCACGATGCCGCCCGGCAAGGCAGCACAGCGCGGGTGCAGCATTCACACCCGGTGAAAATCGGTTTCTGGGTAAATTGGCCGGGCGATGGCACCGGTTGCATCGCAACCGGCCGCCGGCATGCGGAAGGATTTTACCGGGACGAAAACGCTGCGAAACGATGCTCGAAATTGCCAGGAGCGCTTATTCCATATCCAATTCAATAGAAGACCAGGCGCGACGACCCAGACAGTGCGCGAGCACGGCAAGGAGGAACAACGACGTATCGTATTGAATTGGGAATGGAATTACGAAGCAGCACCGGCCTTCTTCGGCCACAGCCTGGTGACGAGCTTCACGCCCAGCAGCACCAGCGCGCCGGCGACCACGCCAAAAACGCCGTCCAGCAACGTTGGCGCGATCGCGCCGGCGAAGCCGCCCCAACTGCTTGCCGTGGCCTCGATGAAGTGATGCGCGGCCGGAATGCCGTGCGTGAGAATGCCACCGCCGACCAGAAACATTGCAGCGGTCCCTGCGATCGACAACAGTCGCATCAGGTAAGGCGCCGCCTTCAGAATGCCTCGCCCCGTGCCGCGTTTGAATGCCGCGAAACCGCCCTCGCCAGCGACCCGGCTCAGATACAGCCCGGCATCGTCGAGTTTGACGATGCCCGCCACCAACCCGTACACGCCGATCGTCATGATGATGGCGATGCCAGTCAACACGGTAAATTGGGTGGCGAAAGGCTTGTCCGCCACGGTGCCCAACGTGATGGCAATGATTTCTGCAGAGAGAATGAAATCCGTGCGGATCGCGCCCTTGACCTTGTTTTTCTCCAGTTGCACCAGATCCACCTTCGGGTCAGAGAGCGCGTCGACCAGCTCTTTGTGATGGGCATCGTCCTCAGCCCTGCTGTGCAGGAACTTGTGCGCCAGCTTTTCGAACCCCTCGAAGCACAGAAACGCGCCGCCGATCATCAAGAGCGGCGTCACCGCCCACGGCGCGAACGCGCTGATCGCCAGCGCCAGCGGCACCAGAATCGCCTTGTTCAGCGCAGAGCCCTTCGCGACCGCCCACACCACCGGCAATTCGCGGTCCGCCGCGACGCCGGAAACCTGTTGCGCGTTCAGCGCAAGGTCATCGCCCAGCACGCCGGTGGTTTTCTTGGCGGCAACTTTGGTGAGAACGGCGACATCATCGAGGATGGTCGCAATGTCGTCGATCAGGGCAAGAAGGCTGGAGGCCATGCGGATACTGCTAGTGCGGGTGGGTGAAGCGTGCGCGGTGAATTGCGCACGGCAAGCATAGCGGCATGCCAGACCATCTTGCCCATGTCCTTGCAGCAATGCCGAAACGGCGGCAAGAAAAAGGGTTAGTGGTAATTAACCAGCTAACCCTTTGTGAGTATGGTCGGCGTAGCGGGATTCGAACTCGCGACCCCTTGCACCCCATGCAAGTGCGCTACCAGGCTGCGCTATACGCCGAGGCATTCGATTGTAGCAGTGCAGCATGCTGCTGCTTGCTGCGCAAAAGTGCGGTGCAGCTATGCGCGTTGCGCGGAAGAATCAGGGCGATTGCTTGGGATCAAGCAGGGCTGCGATTTCGAGCAACTCCTGCCGCAGGTCGGCGCCGTCGACATGGCTGAGCACGGTGCGACCGGTCGCCGGAACCGCTGCAACGCCGCGGCGGCGGGTGGTGGGCTGCGCGCCATTGGCTTCTTCGTCGAGACGGCCGCGGGCGCCGATGATGGTGAAACCTTCGCCGTAGAGCAGTTCGCGGATGCGGCGCACCAGCAGCACTTCATGATGCTGGTAGTAGCGGCGATTGCCGCGCCGCTTGACCGGGCGCAGTTGCGTGAATTCCTGCTCCCAGTAGCGCAGCACGTGCGGCTTGACCAGGCAAAGCTCGCTCACTTCACCGATGGTGAAGTAGCGCTTCGCCGGGATCGGCGGCAGTTCAGCCAGCGATGGGCTCTCGCTCGGCATGGGCGGCGTCCACCTGCGCCTTGAGTTTGTTGCTGGCGTGGAAGGTCACCACGCGGCGCGCGGTGATCGGGATTTCCTCGCCGGTTTTCGGGTTGCGGCCCGGACGTTGCGACTTTTCGCGCAAGTTGAAGATGCCGAAGCCCGAGAGCTTGACGTCTTCGCCGCGTTCGAGCGCCTCGCGCACTTCTTCAAAGAAGTAGTCGACCATGTCCTTGGCCTCGCGCTTGTTCAAGCCCAGGCGCTCGAACAGGACGTCCGCTAGCTCCGCTTTGGTAACCGATTCTGGCATCACAAAAAATCTTATGCGCGTAGCGTCGCGCCGTGTTGTTCTGTCGCTTTGTCAAGCATTCGCTGGCACGCCCCTTCGATTTCCGTATCTGCCAACGAACGTTCAGTATCTTGCATAAGTACCCGGATTGCAACGCTTTTTTTGCCTTCCGGCAGCCCGGCGCCGCGGTATACGTCAAATACGTCAATGGCGCGGACGAAGCCTGGCGCGGCTTCCCGCAGGCTGGCCGTCAGCGCGTCGGAATTAACCGAATTTGCCACCACCAACGCCATGTCCCGGCGTACTGGCGGCTGCTTCGACACCGCCACGTGCACTGGCATCGGGCGCTGTTGCAGGGCCGCCACATCAAGCTCGAAGACGACCGGCGCCGTGGGCAGCTCGAAGCGCGCCAGATGCCGGGGATGCAGTTCGCCCACCCAGCCGATCGTCTCCCCGGCCCGCTTCACGCATGCCGAACGACCGGGGTGCAGCAGCGGGTGCTCTGCCGCGACAAAAGCCGCATCGGCTGGCAGCAACCCCATCAGGTCGGCCTTGACGTCGAAGAAATCCACTGCGCGCTTCGGGCTGGCCCATTGTTCTGCCACGGCGCCTCCCCAGGCGGCGCCCGCGACACGTAGCGGTTGCGCGATACCGGCCACCGCCAGCTCGCCGTCGACCACGGCCGCATCGCGCAGGAAGACCTTGCCCAGTTCGAAGACGCGAACGCGGTCGGCCTTGTGGCTATGGTTGTACTGGATGTTGCTCAGCAAACCGGGGATCAGCGAGCTGCGCATCACCGCCATCTGGCTGGCGATCGGGTTCAGCAGTTTGATCGGGTTGGCGTTACCCAGCAGATCGCGCTCCCAGCTTTCGTCGACGAAGCTGTAGTTGATCGTCTCGAAGTAATCGGCGGCGGCGATTGCCGCGCGCAGCTCATGCAGGCTGCGCGTCGTCTCCGCCTTGGCGTGCATCGCCGCGCGGGCGACCGGCGGCTGCGCCGGGATGTTGTCGAAACCGTAGATGCGGGCGATCTCCTCGATCAGATCCTCCTCGATTTCGAGGTCGAAGCGGTAGCTGGGCGGGGTGACGATGAAGGCGTCCGCTGTCCTGCTGTAAGCGAGGCCCAGCCGCGTGAAGATATTCGCCATTTCGTCGGCCGGCACCGGCACGCCGATGACCTTCTGCGCCCGCGCGATGCGCATGGTGACGGACTTGCGCTCGGGCACGTTGACCGTCTGGTCGTCCATCGGGCCGGCCTGGCCGCCACAGATTTCGAGGATCAGCGCGCAGATGCGGTCGAGGTGGGCCGGGATCGTCTCCCAGTCCACGCCACGCTCGAAGCGATGCCCGGCGTCGGTGGAGAAGTTGTAGCGGCGAGCGCGGCCCTGAATGGCGATCGGGTGCCAGAACGCCGCTTCGACGTAGACATTCTGCGTGTCGAGCGACACGGCGGTGCTGTCGCCGCCCATGATGCCGGCAAGCGATTCCACGGCATGGTCGTCGGCAATGACACCCACCTTGTCGTCAAGTTCGACGGTATTGCCATTGAGCAGCTTGAGCGTTTCGCCCGGCTTGCCCCAGCGCACTTCGAGGCCGCCGTGCACCTTGTCGAGATCGAACACGTGCGACGGGCGTCCGAGTTCGAGCATCACGTAGTTCGAGATGTCCACCAGCGCGGTGATCGAACGTTGGCCGGACTTCTCCAGCCGCTCGCGCATCCACATGGGTGTGGATGCTTTGGCGTTGACGCCACGCAGAATGCGACCTGCAAAACGACCGCAGAGATCGGGCGCCAGCACTTTGACCGGCAGCACGTCCGCCAGCGTCGTTTTCACCTCGCCGGTGGGCGCAGGCGCCAGCGGCGCGCCGGTGATCGCGTGCACCTCGCGGGCAACGCCGTAGACGCTCAGGCAGTCCGCCTTGTTGGGTGTCAGCTTGATCAGGAACTTGTTGTCATTGAGCGAAAGATGTTCGCGGATGTCTGCCCCGACCGGCGCATCGGCCGCGAACTCCAGCAGACCGGCGTGATCGGTGGAAATGCCCAGTTCGCGGGCGCTGCACAGCATGCCGTTGGATTCCACCCCGCGCATCTTGACCGGTTTGATCTGGAACGGCTTGCCGTCTTCGCCGGGCGGCAACTCGGCGCCGACCAGCGCGCAGGGGACTTTGATGCCGGCGCGGGCGTTCGGGGCGCCGCAAACGATCTGCAGCGGGGCCTGCGAATGGGCGCCGACGTTGACCGTACACAGTGAGAGCTTGTCCGCATTCGGATGCTTCTCGCGGGTGACGATTTCGCCGACGACGATTTTGGTGAAGGGCGGCGCGGCGGGCGTCACCTCCTCCACCTCGAGCCCCGCCATGGTGAGCGCGTGGGCGAGTTCGTCGGTCGCCAGCGACGGGTTGCAGAAGCTGCGGAGCCAGGATTCGGAGAATTGCATGGTCGGTCTCTTGCGGTATCTGGGGGTATCAACTTTTCCGTGAAAGCCTTATTAAATAAGGGCTCGGTCGGTAATTTATGTCAAAGTCGATTTCTAAGTAATATTCGGTCTGAGCCCTTATTGGATAAGGGATTCATTAAAAAGCTGTATCGTCGTCTGCCTTACTTTGCCGTCATTCTCGCGAAGCGGAAATGACGTCACAAGAGGCACGGGCAATGCGTCGAATCAGGCAAACTGCTTCAAAAAACGCAGGTCGCCCTCGAAGAACAAACGTAAATCGCCAATGCCGTAGCGCAGCATGGTCAGACGTTCGAGCCCGGAGCCGAAGGCGAAACCGATGTAGCGCTCGGGGTCGAGCCCGAAGTTGCGCACCACGCTCGGATGCACCTGCCCGGAGCCGGAAATTTCCAGCCAGCGGCCCTTCAGCGGGCCGCTTTCGAACTTCATGTCGATCTCGGCGGACGGCTCGGTGAACGGGAAGTAGCTCGGGCGGAAGCGCACCTGCAGATCGTCGCTCTCGAAGAAACGGCGCAGGAAGTCGGTGTAGACGCCCTTCAGATCGGCGAACGAGATGTTCTCGTCGATCCACAGGCCTTCGACCTGATGGAACATCGGCGAATGCGTCGCATCCGAGTCAACGCGGTAGGTACGTCCCGGCGCGATGACCTTGATCGGTTTGCCCTTGCTGGTGACGTCGCCCGCGTACATCCTCGCGTAGCGCACCTGCATCGGCGAGGTATGCGTGCGCAGCAAGAGCGGCAGGCCGTCGCTGCCGTTCATGTCGACGTAGAACGTGTCCTGCATCGAGCGTGCCGGGTGGTTCGGCGGATTGTTCAACGCGGTGAAATTGAACCAGTCGGCCTCGATTTCCGGGCCGTCGGCAACGTCGAAGCCGATCGAGCCGAAGATTTCCTCGACGCGCTGCCAAGTCTTGATGACCGGGTGAATGCCGCCCTGCCCCTTGCCGCGGCCGGGGAGCGTGACGTCAATCGCCTCCGCAGCAAGCTTGGCGTTCAGCGCGTCGGTAGCCAAGGCATCGCGACGGGCGCGCAGGGCCGATTCGATGGCGTCCTTGGCACGGTTGATCTCGGCGCCGCGGGTCTTCTTTTCGTCCGGCGACAGCGCCGCCATGCCCTTCAGCAGATCGGTGACGGCGCCGGTCTTGCCGAGGTACTTCGCCTTGGCGTTCTCCAGCGAGGGCGCGTCGGCGCAGGCCGCGAAATCGGCGGTGGCGGTGGCGAGAATCTGGTCTAACGACGGTGAACTCATAGGTATGAAACCGTTCGCCCTGAGCCTGTCGAAGGGCATTGACTGAATTGCGTTCATGGTTCGACAGGCTCACCACGAACAGGGTACTGCGGCACACCCCCGTCGAAGACGGAGGCGGAAAATAAAAAAGGGAGGCAATGCCTCCCTTTTCCGGGTTGCTCGAGAGCGTTTGAAGTGGGAGGCTTTAGGCCGTCTTCACGCGCTCCACGAGCGCGGTAAACGCCGGCGCGTCAAAGACGGCCATGTCGGCGAGTACCTTGCGGTCGATCTCGATGGCCGCCTTTTTCAGGGCGCCCATGAAGGTCGAGTACTTCATGCCGGCTTCCCGGGCTGCGGCGTTGATACGCGCAATCCAAAGGGCACGGAAATCGCGCTTCTTGTTGCGGCGATCGCGATACGCGTATTGCCCGGCGCGCATCACGGCCTGCTTGGCAACGCGATAGACGTTATTGCGACGACCGCGATAGCCTTTGGCCAGCGCGATGATTTTCTTGTGACGGGCGCGGGCGGTTACACCACGTTTTACGCGAGGCATCTTTCAGTCCTCCTTATGCGTACGGCAACATGGCCTTGACACGGCCGACGTCGCTATCGTCAATGGTGACGACACCACGCAACTGACGCTTGTTCTTCGTCGTGCGCTTGGTCAGGATATGGCGCTTGGTTGCGTGGCCACGCTTGACGCTGCCGCTCTTGCGGACTTTCAGCCGCTTGGAGGCGGCTTTTTTGGTCTTCATTTTGGGCATGATTGCCAACTACTTTCTTTTAACCGGACGGCAAAGCCCGGCTGGTCGAACCTACGGAGGCGTTGCAGCACTACGCTGCAATCTTGGGCGCCCCAGCGGGTGTCGTCGATGGAGCTTTCGCGCCATCTGCTGCCGCAGGCGCCGAGGCCCCCGCAGCGGGTTTTGCCGGTGCCGCCGCTTTCGCGGGCGCCACCTGCTTTTTCTTCGGTGCCAGCATCATCACCATGAGCCGGCCTTCCATCCGCGGAAACTGCTCTACCACGCAGATTTCCTCGGTGTCCGCCTTGATGCGGTCGAGCTGTCGTACGCCGAACTCCTGATGCGCCATCTCGCGACCGCGGAAACGCAAGGTGATCTTGACCTTGTCGCCTTCCGCGATGAACTCGTGGATCTTGCGCATCTTGATCTGATAGTCATGCTCGTCGGTTTGCGGACGCAGCTTGATCTCCTTGATCTCGATCTGCTTCTGCTTGGCCTTGGCTTCCTGCAGGCGCTTGGCTTCCTGGAACTTGAATTTGCCGTAATCCATGATGCGGCAAACGGGAGGCTGCGCCGTCGGGGCGATCTCCACCAGATCCAGATCTGCTGCTTCGGCTTGCGCCATTGCTTCGCGCAATGAAACGATACCGGCCTGCTCACCGTCTTTGTCTATCAGTCGAACCTCGCGAGCGGTGATCTCGCCATTGATTCGGGTGTCTTTATCGGCTATGTGACAACTCCAGCACTAAATAGTCTTGTGCATTCCCGGTTTGTTCTGGGAAACGGCCAGTTCGATGAACTTTTCGACGGGCATCACACCCAAGTCCTGATTGCCGCGCCCGCGTACCGCGACTGCGCCCTGTTCGGCCTCTTTGCCGCCCACCACAGCGATGTAGGGGAGCTTTTGAAGGCTTAACTCACGGATTTTATAGGATATTTTGTCCGCCCTCAAGTCCGCTTCGGCCCGGATGCCAGCCGCCTTGAGCCGATTTACAACGCTTTCGGCGTATTCCGACTGGTCGGACGTGATGCAGGCGACCGCTATTTGCCGCGGCGCCAGCCACAACGGCAGGGCGCCCGCGAAGTGCTCGATCAGGATGCCGATGAAGCGCTCCAGCGAGCCCACGATGGCGCGGTGCAGCATGATCGGCGTCCGCCGCGAGTTGTCCTCGGCAACATATTCGGCGCCCAGTCGGGCCGGCATGTTCGGGTCAACCTGCATCGTCCCGCACTGCCAGACGCGGCCGAGCGCGTCCTTGAGCGAATACTCGATTTTGGGGCCGTAGAACGCGCCCTCCCCCTTCAACTCCTGCCACGGCGCGCCGGCGGCGTCGAGCGCATCCATCAAGGCCTTTTCCGCTTTGTCCCAGCTTTCTTCCGATCCGATGCGCTTTTCGGGCCGCGTCGAGATCTTGTAGATGATGTCGGTGAAGCCGAAATCTGCGTAAACCTTTTGCAGCAGGCGGGTGAAGGCCAGGCATTCGGCCTGAATCTGATCCTCGGTGACGAAGATGTGGCCGTCGTCCTGCGTGAAGCCGCGCACGCGCATGATGCCGTGCAGCGAGCCCGACGACTCGTTGCGGTGGCAGGAGCCGAACTCGCCGTAACGCAGCGGCAGCTCCTTGTAGGAATGCAGCCCGGCGTTGTAGATCTGCAGGTGGCCCGGACAGTTCATGGGCTTCACGGCATACGTCCGCTTCTCGGACTCCGTCGTGAACATGTTGTCCTTGTAGTTCTCCCAGTGCCCTGACTTCTCCCACAGCGTACGGTCGAGAATCTGCGGGCCTTTCACTTCCTGATAACCGTTCTGCTCGTACACCTTGCGCATGTACTGCTCGACGACCTGCCAGATGCGCCAGCCGTTGGGATGCCAGAACACCATGCCGGGCGCCTCGTCCTGCACGTGGAACAAATCCATCAGCTTGCCGAGCTTGCGGTGGTCGCGCTTGTCGGCCTCCTCGAGCCGGAACAGATAGGCGTCGAGATCTTCCTTTTTCGCCCAGGCCGTGCCGTAGACGCGCGTCAGCATCTCGTTGCGATGGTCGCCGCGCCAGTA